>JAGUZQ010000058.1 GCA_020060765.1 Planctomycetota bacterium
CCTTCGTAACCATCTTATGCGAGGAGCTTTTTTGTCACATCCTGCAGCATAGCTTTTGTAATTCTCCCCGGCGTAGCCGGGGGCTTAGCTCTGGAGTTAGGAGAGATAATTACCTTTGACATGTTAAAACAAATGCGGGAGAAAAAAATGACTGACGTGACAAAAACTGACTTCCTGATTATCGGCGCGGGGCCAGCGGGGATGGCGGCAGCGATTTATGCCGGGCGGGCTGACCTGAAAACCCTGGTGCTGGAAAAAATGATGGTCGGCGGACAGGTGGCCAATACCATGGATATCGCCAATTACCCCGGTTTTCCCGACAGCATCGACGGGCCGACCCTGGCGGATAAGATGAAGGCGCAGGCGGAAAAATTCGGCGCGGAATTCGTCATGGCCGAAGCGCAATCGCTGACAAAGGACGGCAGCCTGTTCCGGGTCGTAACTTCCGACGGAGAAATCGAAGCCCGGTGCGTGGTGCTTTCCACCGGCAGCGACCCGCGCGAACTGGGCGTTCCCGGTGAAAGGGAATTGCGCGGCCGCGGCGTGAGCTATTGCGGCACCTGCGACGCGCCTTTTTTCCGCAATAAAAAAGTCTTTGTCATCGGCGGCGGCGACACGGCCTTGAAGGAAGGTTTGCATCTGGCCAAATTCGCCAGCAGCGTCACTATCGTCCACCGGCGCGACGAATTGCGCGGCGAAAAAATCTACCAGCACCAGGTGCTGGCGCATGAAAAAATCGGCATTATCTGGGATTCGGTCTTAACCGAAATCCGGGGCGACAAGAAAGTGGAGACCCTGGCGCTGGAAAATGTCAAGACCGACGCGAAGTCGGAACAGGCCGCCGACGGGGTGTTTATTTTCGTCGGCACCAAACCCAATACGCAACTGCTGCAAGACATATTGCCCGAATACTGCGGCGAACACGTCAAGACCGGCGAAGACATGATGACGGCGGTGCCGGGTCTGTTCGCGGTGGGAGACGTGCGGGAAGGCAGTTACCGGCAGGTGGCAACCGCCGTGGGCGAGGGAGCGACCGCGGCGATGGCGGCGGAACATTATCTGTCGCACTGACGGTGGCTTTTTAGCCTCACACTTTTAGAACCGTATTGGGCTTGGCAGATTCCCTGCATGTCCATAATAGCCATTAACCCATTCAGCCAATAAGCCTTGGCGCTTAAAATCTTCCGGGAAAATGATTTGACAAGCGGCGACAGAGGGGGTATTGTAACAATGTACTTATTGAAACAAAGTCTCAATAAGGAATGGAGTGCGGTCATGACCGAGAATCTGATTGTCGCGGCGGTGCTGGTCGGCGCCGGGTTGTTGGCGGTGCGATATGTGTACCGGATTGTGACCGGTGCGGAAAAGGGTTGCGCAGGGTGTCCCAGTCGCGACTGCCATGCCGCCGCCGAGTGCGGAGACTGTTCCGAAAGCGGGAAGAATCATGAATGAGCATGCGATATCGCTCCTGGCTTTACGCTCTGGCGACAAAGGAGTGGTGATTGCCTTGCAAGGCGGCCACAGCTTTCAGGAACGGGCGACCAGCATGGGACTATTCGTAGGCTGCGAGGTGGTGGTGCTGGGCGGCGGCAACGGCAGCCGGATGCTGCTGGCGGTGGGCGACACCCGCATCGCCCTGGGGCATGGCATGGCCGACAAAGTGCTGGTGGCGGTAGATCCCGTATGACTCACTCGCACGCCAACGTTCTCGTCGCCCTGACGGGACAGCCTAACTGCGGTAAATCCTCCATTTTCAATCTGCTCACCGGCTCGCGACAGCACGTGGCGAACTTTCCCGGCGTGACGGTGGAGAAAAAGCAGGGCGTCTACCGCGACGGCGATCGCAAAATCGAGGTAGTCGACCTGCCCGGCACCTACAGCCTTACTTCCTATACGCAGGAAGAGAGGGTGGCGCGGGATTTTCTCCTGCTGGAAAAGCCGGAGGTAGTGGCCTGCATCGTCGACGCCTCGAATCTGGAGCGACACCTGTATCTGGCGTTTCAACTCCGGGAAATGCGGGTGCCGATGGTGCTGTGCCTCAACATGATCGACGTGGCCGAACGGCGCGGCATTGCTATCGACATCGCCGCCTTGTCGCGCGAACTCGGCATGCCGGTCGTCGCCACCAACGCCAGGAGCGGACGAGGCGGAAAAGAGTTGCGCGAGGTAATCGGGACGGCGCTTGGAAAACATCAGCACGACCCCGGCGTCTGGCGGATCGATTACGGCGAACTGCTTGAGCCCGTACTGGAAGTGCTGACCGGAAAAATGGCAGCGCACCCACGCCTGGTGGAGGACTTCCCCCCGCGCTGGCTGGCGGTGAAACTGCTGGAAAACGACGGCGAAGCAAGAAGAATCGTGCTGCATCACACCCACGACGGCAGCGGCGAGGATATCCTTGACTGCGCCGACGAACAGCGCCAAACCTTGCTGGATGAACACAAAAGTCCGCCGGAAAAAGTTATCGCCACTTCCCGGTATCGTGCCGCAGCCCGCATCGCAACCGCCTGCGTGAAACGTCCGGCTCAGGCCGGACGCACCCTGACCGACCGCATCGACGCGGTGGTTCTGCATCGGTTCTGGGCGCCGGTGATACTGGCGGCGGTGTTGTTTACCTTCTACCAAATCGCCATCGGCGAAACGCCGTATATTGGCGGGACGTGGTGGGCCGACACGTTATATCCGCTGCTGTTTCATCCGATAAAACTCGCGGCGGCGAACCTGTTTACCTCGCCCGATCCATTGCGCACGGGGTTGCTGCAATCGCTGGTCGTCGACGGACTCGTGGGCGGCATTGTCTCGATCCTGTATTACGTGCCGCTGTTTTTCGTGATCTTCACGCTGCTGGCGATTCTGGAAGACACCGGCTACATGGCGCGGGTCGCGTTTATCCTTGACCGGGCGCTGCGCTGGTTTGGGCTGCACGGACAGTCTACCCTGCCGCTGATCCTGGGCGGGGTGGTAGTGGGCGGCTGCTGCGTGCCGGGAGTGCTGGCGACGCGCGCCATGAAGGACGAGAAAGCGCGGCTGGTGACGATTCTCATCATGCCGCTGATGAATTGCCTGGCGAAACTGCCGTTCTACGCGCTGCTGGTGGGGCTGATGATCGGCGAGGGCAATGTCGGCGGCTTCGCGCTCAATCTCGGTTTCACCCAGGTCGGACTGACCTACCGCGGCCTGGCGCTGCTGGGAGTCTCGACGTTCAGTTTCATCATAGCGCTGCTAGTAGCGAAAGTTTTCAGCGCCACGCTGGTGAAGGGCGAGAACGTGCCGTTCGTGATGGAATTGCCGACCTATCATCTGCCGACCGTGCGCGGGGTGCTGCGCCGCTCCTCCGAGCAGGTGTGGCTGTTCCTCAAAAAGATTATCACCGTAGTGGCGGTGGTGCAGATCGGGGTCTGGTTTTTTGTCACGTTCCCCGGCGTCAGCCCTGCACGCGAGGCGCATTATGACCGGCTGCTGGCCGAGGCGAAAACCGAATTAGCCGCCGCCCGGGATGACGAAACGGCGCCGGAGCTGTACGAAAAGAAAATCGGCGAACTCCGGCGCGAGCATAACCGCGAACGCATCGTCACCAGCTACGCCGGGCAGCTGGGGCAGGCGCTGGAGCCGGTCAGCAAGCTGGCGGGGTTCGAGTGGCGCATGAATATCGCGATCATCGCCTCTTTCGCCGCCAAGGAAAGCCTGGTCGGAACGCTGGGGACGATCTACAGCGTGGAGGAAGAAGACGACGCGCTGGCCGCGTCGATCGCACGGGCGGAACACGGCTGGACGGTCTGGCACAAGCTGGCGATGCTGGTGTTTATCGCGCTGTTCCCGCCGTGCCTGGCGACGATCATCGTGATCGGCACCGAAACCCGGTCGTGGCGCTGGGCGTTATTCGCGACTTTCTACCCAATCGTGCTGGGCTTCCTGTTTGCAGTGACGATTTTTCAATTGGGGCCGGTGCTGTTTGGCTGATCTCAATCCTCGCGCGAATCGATTTCCGAGTGGACAAACAGGCGCGACAGTTTCATCTGCGCCATCGTGATCGCGAAAATAATCAGGAACAGGATTATCGCATAACCGCACGCGCGCCCCATGCGCAGGTTGTTGAACGCCTCGTCATAAATATTCACCGAGTAAAACCGGAGCGAGTCGCCGGGCGAACCGATTTTAGTCGAGTCGGTGGCGAAAAAAAGCGCGGGCGTGAAAATCTGGAACGCACCGATGGTGGTCATCACCACCATGAACAGAATCACCGGACTGAGCAGGGGGATGGTGATGGCGGTGAATTTTTTCAGCGCCCCCGCGCCGTCGATTTCCGCCGCCTCGTACAACGACTGCGGCACCTGCTTCATCCCGGCGTAATAGACGATCATCGCGCCGCCTACCCAGAACAGGTTCATCAATATTACAGTCAGGAACGCGTGCGATTCGCCCAGCCAGTTCACCGGATTGATACCCAGAAACGAAAGCGCGTAATTGACAACGCCGTACTCGCGGTGGAAGAGGTTGACCCACAGCGCCGCCGCCGCCGCGCCGGTGAAGAGCGAGGGGAAATAGAAAATTGCCTTGAGGGCGTCGCGCCCGCGGATGTTGCATGTCAGCAACCCCGCCGTGAACAAGCCGCCGCCAAGAGAAAGCGGAATCACGCACAGCGCGTACAAGGTGGTGGTCTTGATGCCCAGCCAGAACCGTTCGTCGCCCAGTAATTCGCGATAATTCGAGACGCCTACCCATTCCGGCGGGCGGATCATGTTCCAGTCGGTGAAGGACAGCACGCCCGCGCACAGCACCGGGCCCGCCACGAACAGCGCAAACCCCGCCAGCCACGGCGCGAGAAACGCGTAACCGATCCAGTCGCGCGCCGGACGCCCGTAATGCTTTTTCCGTTCCTGCTTTTTGACCCAGTTCAGATAAGCCGCCGCCAGCGCCGCCAGCAGCAATACCAGCAGAACAGGCAGGACGTAAAGCTCGAACAAGCCAAGGTTTGGCTTTACGCTGCGCGCGAAAGCGATGCGCAATTCCGCGTCAAGTCGCGGCAGGCGGCGGGATACTTCCGCGCCGACGAAATCGTTCATGCCTTGCGAAAATTCTTCATGCTCCCCGGGAGCGATATTTCCGTTTTCGCGCGGTAGTGCCGACAGACGCGAATCGTATTCCTCGTCCAGCCTCCGCTCCAGTTGCGCCAGCCACTTGTCCAGCGCCGCCGGGACATAACTGTTGGCGCACGACAGATTAGGTTTGGCGATAGGCAAGTCGTGCAGAAACGCCTCGCAACCTTTGATGCCGAGATCGTTTTTGACGATAGAGTCCCGCGCCGCTTTCAAGGCGGGAACGCCCTTGAGGCTTTTGCCGAACAGGGGCTGGATTTTCCCCGACGCCATGAAGCGGATCAATTCCCACGCCTCATGCGGATGTTTCGACGCGGAAAAAATCCCCAGCGAATTCACGCCGATCAGTTGCGAAGGATGAGTGTTGCGCGGCATCGGTGACAAGCCGAAGCGCACACCGGATTGCGTTAACTGCACCAACGCCCAAGGGCCGGTCGTGCCCAGCGCCACGCGGCTGGAGAGCAGGATCGAGTCCGCGCTCATGAACGCGCCGGAGGACAGGGGAACCTCTCCCAACATGCAACGCTCGCCGTATTGCGGCAGGAACAGATCGCGCAGGCCTTCCTCCAGCGCGGCGTTACCGACAATATTCGGACACGAGGGATCGACCAGCCGGTCGAAAATTTCACCGCCGCGCATCCGCAGCAGGGTCTGGTTAAAGTCGTAACCGACGGCGAACCCGTATTGCCGGAAAGTGCCGTCGGGATTGCGCAGCGTCAGCCGCCGGCAGAGTTTTAAAAATTCCTCCCAGTTCAGCGCCTTGTCCGCGCGCGGCCATTCCTCGCGGGGGATGCCGCTTTCCTCCAGGCGATCGGTCGAGAAAACCAGCGTGCGCAGCGCGATTTCGATCGGGAAACAAAATAGCTTTCCCTGCCAGGTGCAATTTTCGATCGCCGCCTCGTGATAGGCCGACAAGTCCAGCCGCGACGACTTGACCAATTCGTCCATAGGCAACAGCGCGCCGCGCG
Organism: Planctomycetota bacterium; assembly: GCA_020060765.1. Lineage (GTDB taxonomy): Bacteria > Planctomycetota > SZUA-567 > SZUA-567 > SZUA-567 > JAGUZQ01. Next base: position 6,065 of record JAGUZQ010000058.1, read on the forward strand.
AAATCCAGACGCCCTGGTTTTTCGAATAAAGGCTGATGACATCGGGCGCGAGGCCGGACGCCGCCTGGGTCTGCAATTTCGCCCAGTACTGCCCCCAGGGATAGACCGCGACCGAAACGCGGAGGTGCGGGAATTCCTCGACGAAGCGCGCGAGAATCCGGCGGCTGTTTTCGATTTCTGTTTTCCCGCCCCACATGGCATAAGAGATGGTTGTCTTATCGCCGGAATGCGAACCATGTTCAACCATCTCCCCGGCGCGAAGGGAAAACGTTGCGAGAAGCGCCATCGTTAGATATATGCAAAGATGTTTCATGGCACCGACTCTTCCTCCCCCGCCATCTTTTCGGCGCGATTGCGTTTCCACTGCCCGGCAGTCAAGTTTTTTTCAGCGTCAGTCCGGGGAATTACGGCCTGTTGCCAGTCTCCCAGTTTCGCGAGCAACTTATCCTCCGCGCGGGTGCAAAAATACTCCCCCGCCGCGCCACCCAGATACGCGCACGCCAGCGGCGCGAGCGTGTCTACAGCAAACAGCAAGTCCAGGGAAATGTTCAGGCGCGAGGCCTGGGAGAAAAAAACATAGCTGGGAAACTGCTCCGAAAAAAGATATGCCCAGCGCGCGGCGGGGAAGAACAGAAAGAACATAAACGCTGCCCATCTCGCCGCTACCGTCCACCGCCACAGGCCAAACCCCATTGCCGAAAAAAACGCGATCACGGCAGGAACGAAAATCCGCGCGCCCTCCGGTTGATAACAGCCAGTTGATCCCATGCCGACGAAACGGATTCCGCCGAAGAGAATAAAAGAATAGACCAGGAAAGCGTAAACCAACGCGGTAAAGACAAACGCTCCGGTATACGCATCGCGCGGGATTCCAACTGAACCGGGATTTTTTATTTCGGAAATGTCATTCGCCATGCGACTCGGTTTTCCCGACAGAAACATTAGGCGTCAGTGGCACGGATTTTTTCAGCTTGAACGCGAAATCGTTTTTCACCGCGCCGAGAGGCAAGACCACCGCGCCTGCGGTCACCTTCACTTTTTCCGTGCAGGCAATCGCGCCGGAATGCGTGTCCCAGATTTCCAGCCGGTATTCCCCGTCGGCCAGGCCGCTGACAGTCACCGCGTCGGTTTCCGCCAGCAGGTCGGTAAGCACTTCCGCGCGGGGCGTGCGCAGGCGCGCTTCGGTATAGATGTAACCGAAAGCCTCCTGCGGAGATACCAGCCCCGCCACCAGAGTATCCGAACCGTTGCGATTGATCAGTCGACGGGAGATTTCGGCATAATTTTTACCCCGGCGGTCTTCCCCCCGGCTGAACAGGCACAGACCGCGCCAGTTGTGCTCCAGTTTGTTGGGCTGGATATAGGTGTCCCACCACCACGGCATGACGCTGCCCGAAGCGTTCATCATCCACGCCAGCCACAAGCCCTGATGGAGATGATGGCCGGTCTCGTCTTCCGGATCCGTTTCCGGTTTCCAGCCGCGCCCGAATTCGCCAACGAAATACGGCTTGCGGAATTTCAGGTACTGGTCGCTGGTGGCGCGCAATCTATCGCCGATTTCAATCGAATAGATATGGCTCTGAATATAGTCGATGTCCTCAACTTTCCACAGGCTGAAAACGCGGTCGGGGCCGATGGTGCTGGTGGTGACGAGGTGCTGATGCGGATCGATTTTTTTCAGATAGCGGCTCATCTCGCGATGCCAGTTGACAATGTCTTCCTCGCAAAAATGCGGCGCCAGCTCCGCCTCGTTGAACAGCTCCCACGCCAGCAGGTGGCGGGAATAGCCCCAGCGCGCGACGATGTAATCCAGGCGTTGGCGGAACATTTTTTTCGCCTCGGCGTTGCGCCAGAACTCGCGCGGGTCGCGGCAGGGGCCGCCGTTTTTGGCGGAGTAAACCGTGTTGTCCCATTCCCACAGCAACATGCCGTGCACGAAAACCGTAAGCTGCACCTGCACGTCGTAAGTTTCCGCCAACTCGAACATGCGATCAATCGCTCGCGCCGCCGCGCAGTCGTATTGCCCCTTGAGATCGATTTTTTCCAGGCGGTTGTTCCAGGGGCAGATCCAGGTGCGCATGAAATTGCCGCCGTAATTTTTCACTTCCTTCAGATAAGGTTCGTAATCAGCCGCCCAGGCGATATTCTGGCCGATGGGATAAAAGAACTCGCCGTTTTCGTACGCAAAATAGCGCGGGTCGTTTTCGTCTATCGTCACCAAGCCGCGCCTGTCAGTCGCAGGCTGGCAAATAAAAGACGCGGGCTGAGTCCAGACCCAATCGCCATTCGAGCAGACGCCGATCTGGTAGCGCCACAATCCGGCGAGCTTGGGCGCGAACCGTACGCGCACATCCATCCTCGCGCCGCAGTCTTCCCAGTCATAAAAAAATCCCGGCGCCTTGATTTCGACATTGTCCGGCCCGATAAAGCGCCCCATGACGCCGATGTCCTCCGGCAGCGGCATTCCGAAATCGACAGTCGTCGTTCCCTCCGGCTGATACGCGGCCAGATGCAACGAGGGGAAAGACACTAATAGTCGCGCCTCGGCTCGAGCGAATTGGTTCACGGTTTTATTGGCAGGAAAAAACTTTTCGATATGAGCCACGCGTGCGGCGTCGGCAGTCGGCGAGTCGCTGCGCAGATTGTCTAAAAACAGTTCGCCGTTTTTCAACTCGCCAGGATAAACTAGCAGCATCACGCGCGAAATCTCCGCGTTTTCGGCTTGCCACTTTTTCAGATCAACCCCGGCGGTGAAACCTTTTTCGTTGAGAGAAAAACACAGGTCGCGATTCCAGCCGGGCGCAAGCGCGCGGGGTTTTGCCTGGAAATAGCCGCCCTTGGTCGTGACAAACTGAAGCGAGACGGAAACGCCGGTCGCGGCCTGGGGATTAAAAACGTCCAGCAGAAACCGGCGGGTGTCGGAAAGATCGTACTTCACTTCCTTGCGGAAGGAAGTTTTGCCGCGTCCGTTGTCGGTGAAAGTTACGCGCAGGCAGGACTCGCCGACAGTGGCAAAAGTTTCCGCATATGCCAGCGTGCCATAATTGTCGGCGCTGTCCAGCCCCCAGCGGGGATCGTGTTCGAAATCCTCCACCAGATAAAACTGCGCGTCCAATCGATAAACTTCTTTTATTTCGCCGCAAGCGTCATATTTCGCCAACTCGCAGCCTACCGAGTGAAAAAGCATAAGCGCCGCTAAAAATATTAGCTTCCTTCCGCGCATGGTTTTCCTTTCAAAAAAACACCGGATGCGGATTTTTGGTTGCAGTCGCCTGATCTGGAATGCTAGTATATCACTTTCGTAAATTCTGCCAACATTGAAATAAGGTGCGCCGGTGCTGGTCAATGAAAAAGAAACTCCGTGGCGTGAGCAACTCACTCTGGCCGACTTGGCCAGGGAGATAAAACCCGATGCCGAAATCGCGGTACTGAACGGTTTTCCCCTGCTGCCAGAGGATTGGGACAAAACTCCGGTCGGGTGCGAAGATACGGTTACGCTTCTGCGCCAGGGTGAGGGGCCGACCGCCGAGGATTTCCGGTTTCTGCTGGAAGAACGTCATACGCCGGAAGTGGCACGACCGCTGGCTCAGGCCGTGGTCGGCATCGCCGGTTGCGGCGGCCTGGGGTCACATGCGGCGTATGCCCTGGCGCGAGCCGGAGTGGGGCGGCTGATTGTCGCCGACCTCGACGTGATCGAACCGAGCAACCTCAACCGGCAGGCATACCGCCTCTGCCAGATTGCCTGCCCCAAGGCCGAGTCTCTCGCCTCCGACCTGGCGGCGGTCAATCCGGCGGTGCGCGTAGACTATCATTGCCTGCGGCTGACCGGGGAAAATATTCCCGTAATATTCGCGGATTGCGATATCGTGCTGGAATGTTTCGACAAGCCAGACCAGAAGCGGATGCTGGTGGAAACCGTTTTACGGGAACTGCCGCGCGCGACCGTGATCGCGGCCAGCGGACTGGCCGGAACAGGCGACGGCAACGCGATTGTCGCACGCAAAATCCGCGACCGGTTTTTCCTGGTCGGCGACGGTGAATCCGCCGCGTCCTCCCCGCGCGGCCTGCTTGCGCCGCGGGTGATGGTCGCCGCCGGACAACAGGCGCTGCTGGCGCTGAGGATCATCTTGGACGAGGTGAAAAATGCCTGAACTTATCATTAATGGCAAGACCGAAAGTTTTGACCCCCTGCCGGAGTCCGTGCTGGCACTGATGAAAGCAATCGGACTCGACCCCGACGCGACGCTGGCGGAAGTCGACGGCGAGATTGTCTCCCGCGCGGCGGCGACTATGCGGAAACTCGAACCCGGCAATAAAATCGAACTCGTCCGCTTCGTCGGCGGCGGATGATAACCTGGAAAGACCACTCATGACTCAATCACTGATTATCGCCGGACGGGAATTCCGTTCTCGGCTTTTTATCGGCACCGGCAAATTCTCCAGCCCCGAAATCATGCGGCGCGCCATCGACGCCAGCGGCACGGAAATGGTCACGGTCGCGCTACGCCGGGTCGATATCTCCAACCCGCAGGACAACATGCTCGCGCCTATAGACCGCGCGCACGTCCAGCTTCTGCCTAACACCTCCGGCGCGCGCGACGCGGATGAGGCGGTGCGGGTCGCCCGCCTCGCGCGCGCGGCGTCAGGCGTGGACTGGATCAAGCTGGAAGTCACTCCCGACCCGCATTACCTGCTGCCCGATCCGGTGGAGACGCTGAAAGCGGCTGAAATTCTGGTAAAGGAAGGCTTCATCGTTCTGCCCTACATCAATGCCGATCCCGTCCTCGCCAAGCGCTTGCAGGACGTCGGCACCGCGACGGTGATGCCGCTGGGCAGCCCTATCGGCAGCAACCAGGGCATCCGGACACGCGCCAATCTCGAAATCATTATCGCCCAGGCGACCGTCCCGGTCGTGATCGACGCAGGGCTGGGTCTGCCTAGTCATGCCTCCGAAGCGATGGAGATGGGCGCCGACGCGGTGCTGGTAAACACCGCCATCGCTGTCGCCGCCGACCCGGAGCAAATGGCCGCCGCGTTCCGACTGGGAGTTGAAGCGGGAAGGCTGGCATATGAATCGGGACCCGGCGCAGTGCGAAAAACGGCCGAAGCATCCAGCCCGTTGACGGGGTTTCTCGGATAGGGGTACCCATGAAAAGCAAGATCATGTATATCGAACATAAGGGAGGCAGTATCGTCGGAACCGGCAGAATAGACCGAGTGGTTTTTTTTCAAAACTGGAAAAACCCTGTACTACCGGGGGTGTTCCCTCCAATCACTCCGGGGAGGATATAAGGCCAATTATTACGATGTCGGCACAGGCGAAACTTATTGGATATCAGGCTGCAAGAAAGACGGACAGGACACGCTATATCCCGACTCTATCGAAATCGACGAAAACGTCCGGGAGGAATACTGGAACGTCATCCGCAAGCAACTGGAAAACACGCACCGAAAAACGACCCGCTCGGAAGGCAAATATTCCAGCCGGAAACCGCGTTGAGCGGCATGATGACCCGGGCATAAAAAAGCCTGCCTCGCGGCAGGCTTTTTTTCAGGCAGCCGGGCGTTTTTCCTCCGGCTTTGTTTCTTCCTGCTGTTGCGCCGCCGCAGGCTGTTTGTCTTTTTGTAGTTTCTTCACTTCCTCCAGCAATTTCCCCATGTATTCCGCCTCGCGTTGCATCGCTTTTTCCTGCGGGAAATATTTCACCGCCGCCTTGGCCGCAGCCAGCGAGTGGTCGTAATACTTGCTGTCGGCGGCGCGATAGGCGACCTTGAAATAATGCTGCTTGCCGGGGAAATGCTCATGGAATACATCCATCCACTGCGGGAAATCAGCCAACGGAATCCGTCCCGCCTGCTGGCCAAAAGTAGTGGCCGCGGAGTCGTAGTACTCGCTGAAATCCTGTTTGCGCATGTCGGCGAAAGCGCTTTTCAATGCTTCGATATCCTTGGTCAGGATGGCTTTGATAATCCGCGCCTGCAGCAGGTTCTGCTCGAACATGCTCATGGAGCCGAATTTCTTGCCTTGCTCGACCGCCTTCAGCATCGCGTCGATAACCTTCAACGCCGTCTCGGGATCATTCTTTTCCTTTTCGTCCGGGTCGAGCAGATCGCTGACCACCTGCGAGTAAGTCCAAGGACATACTCGGAACCACTTCCAGTCCTCCTCGGTGGGCAACACGGGGGTACGGGCGGTGTGGTCGCGATCCTTGTCGGGGAAAGAACCGTCGGCGATTAGCTGGGCGATGGCTGCTTTCTGGTCTGGGTTGAGCGCGATGGCGAAGCGCGCAAGATTGGCGTAATTCATCAGGGTCTGACGGAAGTCATCTTCCTTGGTGAAGACATACTGCCCGAACGCCTGCACGAAAACGGTGACTATGATTTTCTGCACCTGCTGCACCTGCTGCGGGAAGGCGTGGCCTGCGTGGATCATTTTCTGCAGCCGCTCGAACACCAGCATCAGGTAATTGCGCACCGGCGGGCTGAGGCGATTTGTGGAGGTCAGATCCTTGAACAGAACCTGGAACGCGACTTCCGGGCGCTTGGCCTCGACCGCGGTATAGGCCGCTTCCAGCCGGGTAGGCAGGTATTGCATACATTCGCCGAACACCTTGTTGAGTTCGTCCATCTTGCCTTTTTTGTCATTTTCCGGAGCAGAGCGAAAGACGGCCAGAGCGTCATCGAATTTTTTCCAGTATGGAGCCATCGCCTGCAGAACGGCGGCCACCGACTGAATCGCCTGGTCGTTTTCGTCCAGTTTAGCATGGAACTGGCCGATGCGCATGATGGCGCTGAGCCTGACCGTCAGATCGTCTTTCTTAATGCGGTCTATCTCCTCCAGCTCTTTCTTGCACATGTCGATCGCCTTGTTGAAAAGGCCGACGGAACGGTACAGGCCAGCCAGTTCGCTGTAGTTGCTGATGTCGCGGTCGCCGCCCGCGATCATTTTCTCCATGGTGTCGATGGCGGTGGAATAATAATGATAGTGCCAGTAGCTCTGGACGTTAATCATGTTTTCGGCATACTCGCGGTCGACGAAAATGCGCGCCGACAGCTGGTAACCGGTGCGGGTCTGCTCGTTGGCGAAGCGGAACAGGAACGGCAGCGCCGCGACGGAGAAATGACTTTCGCCCGCCTCGCCGAAATCGCTGTAGGCCTTGGTCACCACCTCGTCCAGCGTGGTGCCGGTATAAAGCATGGTCGGCCCGGTCTGCAGGATAATGAAGTTGTAGTCCGTATCGGAAATTTTGTCCACGTAACCGCAAGCCGCGTGCTTGGGCAGGCTGAGGACATGGCTGATCTTGCCCTGCCTGCGGGACAGCACCTGGAACGCTTCCGCCCAGTCGTCACAGTCGCCGACGAATCGCCCGCCAATCTTGCGGTCGAGCAACTGGTATACGGTCTGGTGGTTGTCGCCGGAAGCGGCGGCGCTGCCGATCAGTTCGATGTTGGTCGGCAGCGGCGAGTCGTGGCAGTACTGGCCGAAATAGACCAGGAACAGTCCCAGGTCTCCAGCGGAGTTAAGCACCTTTGCCGTTTCGTCCAGAAACGCGTCCTGTTTCTTTTTCAATTCCGCCTGGTCGGTAATGCCGGAAAAGTCTGGCATCCGCAGTACGCCGTTGCGGGTGACGATCGCCTGAGGTTTGCCGTCACCGCCGAAGATGGGAACGTTGGGAGGCATGGCCCAGCCGCCGGGTCCGAGGCTTTCGCGGCTGATGCCTTTCAGATCCAGCGCCATGGCCTGGTTCCATTTTTTCTCGTCGGTCTGCACCTTGTCCATCCCCGTGCGGTAGGACGCCACTTCGCCCATCACGCCGTGGTTCATCGTCACCCTGATCGGCTCCGCGTCCCTGGGCGCGACTTCGTGCCTGCCCGGATAGGTGGTGCAGAGATAGAGCATGTACAGGTCGCGGTGCGGCAGGGGCATGGCGAAAGTAGTTTCGTCTTTACCCTCGATGCGCCAGGAAAAGGAGCTCTCGTCGTCGCTGCCAACACTGAAATCGCCCACGCCCGCATCCATCTGGTCGAGTTCCCCGGCGAGATTGCGGATAGCGGTAACCTTGTCCCCGTTCTTGCGGGTAAAGGAAAACACCAGCTTGCCCGCGTCCAGCCTAGCCAAAGCCTGGCGGTATTTATCCAGCAGCTCCTTGTTTTTCGCCGAGAGGTTGGGGATGTTCCGCTCCACGTAGTCGCCGCGCACCACGCCCCGGATGAAATCGCCATCGATATGGTCGCGGGGATCAAGCTTGCCATAGGTGCTGCGCAGAACCGCGTCGAACGCCGCGCGCAGGTCTTCCTGGATTTCCGGATCCTTGGTGATTGACTGGTGCAGTTCGCTGGCAGCGGCCTTGAAGGCGGCAAGATCGCTGGCGTCTCCGTTAGCCGCCTTTTCCCCGTCCAGCAGTTCGCCACCGAAGAAGCACAGCAGCTTGCCGTCCTTTTCCCCGGAAGCGAGTGAACCCATCGGGGTTTCGTGCAGATCCCATTGCGTGACGCTTTTGTCAGCCGCCACCGTCGCCATCTGCTTGCCCAAGCTGGCGGCGTTGACCAGATACTTGAATATGGAAAATGACCAGGGCGCACGGAACTTGTAGCCGCCAGTCTGGAGGTAGACGAATTTCCGATAGTCGTTTTTGGGAATAGTGACCGTAATCCTGTCGCCTTGCAGTTCGAATTCGGCGCTTACGGTATCGCCGCCCTTGAGGTTGGCCAGATCGAAATTCACGTCTGTCGAAGCCATCGCCGCCCGGAGAATAATCAGGCGCGCATATCCTTCCGCCGGATTGCCGCCCCGGATCAGTTCGCGCGCCGTATCGTTAGCCTGATCGAAATCGGCAAACACTTTCATCTTTTTGCCGATCTGATCGTTGATATAACCCGACGCCGCCAGACTCGGCATGCGCAAGGCTTTAGCTTTATCCTGCAATTCCTTGAACTCGATCATCGTCCGGTCGAGGTCGGCGAAACCGGAACCAGCCTTCTTGTCCGCTTCGCGCAGGAGATTGCGCAAACCGAAAACCTGTTTCAACGCCGCGAGATTCTCGTCTTTCAGTTTCAATTGCCCGTCCGGAGCCGAGATATTGCCGTCTTCCAGCGCGACAACCAGCTTCTTGACTTCACCGGGAGTGTTTCCGGCCAACGCTTCCGGCAGCTCGCCCAGGCTGGACACAAACGTCTCCGGCAAAGCGAAGGCGTCTTCAATTCTGCCTTGGCCAAGATAATCAGGAATCTGGCGGAACATGCGCTCGGCCAAAAACTTGACCTGCTTCTGACCGGCCTTGAGAAAATCCTTCTGTATCGCTTGCAACCTGGTTTTCGCGTCGGAACTGAGACTGGGCGCGTATTTTTCGTCGATTTCCGCCAGGGATTTCAGTGCGGAAACGACTTCGTCCAGTTCCGCGGCTTTTTTGGTAATCGTTTTTGCGTGGCCTATAATCGTGTTTTCGCGTAGCTCTTCAATCGATTCAACCAGCGCTTTGTAAGGCTTGACGTCATCCTGCGCCATTATCTTTTCCAGCAGAGAAACCGCCTTTTCAAAGTCCTTCAATTGACAGAGGCCGGATGCTTTGTCATAGTTATCCAGCGACTTCTGGTATTTTTCGATAGCCGCCTTGTTCTGCGCCGCCAGTTCGCCACCGAAAGCGGAGGGCTCTTCTTTCATGAGTTTTGCGACAAAAACGGTTTGCTCCTCAGCCTGTTTGAAATCGCGCTTTTCGTGCAAATCCTCGGCACCGGCGAGATAGGCGGCGGCTTTTTTGCGCACATCGGCATAGTGCATTTGCAGATTGATGAAATAGCCTCCGATCGCCAGCACCGCCGCCGCGACCCCGCCGATCAACAACCACGGTTTTTTCTTGCCCTTGTCGGTGGTTTTCGCCCGCCCGCGACCGCGCGTCGGCAGTTCGGTCGTTTCTTCTTCCCCACCCTTGCCTCTGGTTCGTGACGCAGTCGCCGAACGAGTGCGCGCAGGAGCAGCGGCTTTCGCGGCACCGACGCCAGGGCGTGGAAAGGGTCGCCCAGGCTCTTCAGTATGAGCGGGTGCGGGAGGAGGCATGTCCCAGTCGTCGCCGGTGCTTCCGTCGCTGTCATCGTCTTGGAAGTTTTCTTGGTTATTTTGAAAAACCGGAGATTCGGTCGATTCCTCTGCCTGGGAAACAGTCTCTTCAATTTCCGGCTCCGGCGGTTCCTGCTCCAGTGCTGGCGCCTGATGCACTTCCTTGCAGGCGGGGCAGCGGAATTTTTTTCCGGCCAGCGCGTCGGGGATATTAAGAGGGCGGTCGGTGTTGGGACAGGCAATTTTCATGTATCAAATCCTTTTGCTGAGGCGGTTTACGCCATGCCGGGGACAGTTTGTTACTGAAAATAGTAATCCAAGCCGATAAATTAGCAATATTTTATCTTATTTTTTTACCAATCGTCTCTTAATACTGTCAAAACAGCCGGGATATCCTTTTGTCTGCCTGCGTTCATTCTATGAATTTATTAATGGTGGGATGGATTGATGGGGATAGTGGCACAGACGTTGACGTTTGTATTAACTATCACAAGACCAGGGTAGCCGGACAGCTTGCTATCCGGCTACCCTGGTCAGTCTATTTCTCTTCCACCTCGCGAATTCCAAGGTCGCGGAGTTGCCGGGGAGAGACCGTGCCTGGCGCCTCGCTCATGGGGCAGATCGCCCGGGTGTTCTTGGGGAAGGCGATAACCTCGCGGATGTTGTCGTAACCCAGCATCATCGCCGTCAGCCGGTCGATGCCGGGAGCGATTCCCGCGTGCGGCGGCGTGCCGTACTTCAGCGCGTCGATGAAAAAGCCGAAGCGCTCCTTGGCCTCTTCCCCGGAAATGCCGAGAATCTCGAAGACGCGGGTCTGCATCTTCGGGTCGTGGATTCGCACCGACCCGCTGGCGAGTTCCACGCCGTTCAGCACCAGGTCGTAACTGGACGAACGGATATTGCCCAGTTCGCTGTCTGCGCCAAGTTCGGCGGTGAAAAGAGTTTTTTCATCTTCCGGGTTTACGTTGGTAAACGGGTGGTGGCTGCTGGCCCAGCGGTTGTCTTCCGCATCCCACTCGAACAAGGGAAACTCGGTGATCCAGACTAAATTGAATTCGTTGTTGTCGATCAGGTTGAGGCGGTGGCCAAGATCGTTGCGGATAGCGGCCAGCGAGGCGTTGACCACGCTCTTCTTGTCGGCGACAAAAGCCATGACATCGCCTTTTTTCGCGCCGAGGCGCGCGGCCAGGGCGTCAAGCGTGGCCTGGTCGAAGAATTTCACCGGCGCGCCCGCATAGCCTTCGTCGGTAATTTTGACCCAGGCCAGCCCCTTGGCACCGTAGGGCTTGGCAACGTCAAGCAGTTCCGTGTCCATTACGCGGCGGCTGAATTCCGCCCCGCCGGGAATAGCCAGACCCTTGACCATGCCGCCGCTTTCCAGAACGGTTTTGAATACCTTGAACTCGCTTTTGGCCGCGAGGTCGCAGACTTCGTGCAGTTCAATGCCGAAGCGCAGATCAGGCTTGTCGCAGCCGAAGCGGTTCATGGCGTCGGCGTGGGTCATGCGCGGGAAAGGTGGGGTGATGTCCTTACCGATGCCTGCCTTGAAGGCGGCGACCATGCACTTTTCCGTAACGGCGAAAACGTCTTCCTGGTCGGCGAAAGACATTTCCAGATCAAGTTGGGTGAATTCCGGCTGGCGGTCGGCGCGCAGATCCTCGTCGCGGAAACAACGGGCGATCTGGTAATACCGGTCGCAACCGCCGACCATGCACAACTGCTTGAAAATCTGCGGGCTCTGCGGCAGGGCGTAATAATGTCCGTGATGAACGCGGCTGGGCACTAGGTAGTCGCGCGCGCCTTCGGGAGTGGACTTGGCCAGAATCGGCGTCTCGATATCAATGAAGCCTTCAGCATTCATCACCTCGCGAATGGCGTGGGTAATGCGGTGGCGGGCGGCAAGATTCTTCTGCATCTGGGGGCGGCGCATATCAAGATAGCGGTATTTCATGCGGTGTTCCTCGCCGACCTTGCTGTATTCGTCGATCTCGAAAGGCACAACCAGGCTTTCGGAAAACACCTTGAAGGTGTCTACCCGGATTTCGATTTCGCCAGTGGCGAGCTTAGGATTGACGTTTTCCTCGCCGCGACCCTTGACCACGCCGGTAACCTGCAGAACCCATTCCGCACGGACGTCCTTCATCAGCGCGAGCACATCGGGACTATCCATGTCCATATTGATCTGGGTCAGGCCATAGCGGTCACGCAGATCGATGAAGAGGACGCCGCCGTGGTCGCGGATATTCTGCGCCCAGCCTGCGAGAGTGACAGTCTGGCCAATGCTTTCCGGGCGAAGTTCGCCGCAGGTGTGGGTGCGTTTCATTGTTGCTCCTATAAATACGGTTCCAGCAAACGACGCGGCTGGAAATCCGCCGCGCCTTCCGCACATTATATGTATTTGCGCGAAAATGACTAGACTGAATTTTATTCTGTTTCGCCTTTTTGGATTGTTGTGGACGGGGAACATGCCGACCCATAAAATGAAAATCCGGTTGACGATGGATACGGTTTATTCCTGCCGGGAAGCGGGGTTGCGCCATGGCTGAGGAAAAAGAGGCTGACCCGGTTGCTTTCTTCGTCGGCGTGCTGGCGGCTGACGCGGAGCTGCTGCCAGTGGTGCGGGAACGCCTGCGCGGTGAGTTTGGCGAAATCGGCTTTGAAAGCGCAGTCTTACCCTTCGACTTGACCGACTATTACCGGAAGGAAACCGGCGACCATATCGTCCGGCAGTTTTTCGGTTTTGCCGACCTGCTGCCGCCGATCGAACTGGCGTCGCGCAAGGTGCGCACCAACGAGTTGGAGAAAGAACTGGCGTCGGAGTTGAAACTGCCGTTTTCGCGACCGGTCAATCTCGATCCCGGTTACCTGACGCTATATCAGGTGGTGCTGGCCAGCGCGAAAAAGTTTTATCATCGCATCTATCTTGGCCAGGGGATTCACGCCGAGGTGACGCTGGTGTATCGCGGCGGTAAATTCGTTGCGCTGGAATGGACGTTTCCCGATTACGCCTCGGGTAAATACGACGCTTTTTTTCATCAGATGCGCCGAAAGCTGGCGAATCCGGGAAATGCGGAAAACAAAAATGTCGGTTGAATTCAGCATCTGCAGCCTGGTCAGCGGCTCTTCCGGTAATTCCTTTTATGTGGAATGCTCGGAAGGTGCGTTGCTGATCGACGCCGGGGTCAGCGCGAAAAAAATCGCGGAAAACGTGACGGCGGTCGGAGGCAACATGGATCAGGTAGACGGGCTGGTCATCACCCACGGCCACGGCGACCACATCCAGGGCGCGGGCGTCGTCTCCCGGCGCTACGGCATTCCCCTGTTCATGACCGAGGGTGCCTATGCCACGTCAAAGCAGAAACTCGGCAAACTGGCTGGTTGCCGACTTTTTCGCCCGGGAGGCGTGATAACCGCAGCGGGACTCCGGATTCACACTTATCCCACGCCGCACGACGCCGCCGATTCGGTGGCGCTGGTGGTGGAGAGAAACGGCGCGCGCTGCGGCGTGCTAACCGACTTGGGGCATCCTTTCCCGGGACTGGAGGAAATCATCGGCTCACTGGACGCGGTGTTCCTGGAAAGCAATTACGATCCGGAAATGCTGGCGCACGGCCCGTACCACGAATCCCTGAAAGAGCGTATCCGCTCGCCGCACGGGCACATTTCCAACAGCGAGGCGACCAGCCTGATCTGCGCGCCAGGCAACCAGCGGCTGAAGGTCGCGGTGCTGTCGCATCTTTCCGAAACCAACAACCATCCGCGCATCGCCCAGTGCACCCTCAAGGAAAAGCTGGCGCAATGCCAATTGGACAAAAAAATACAGGTCTGCATCGCGCCCCGCCACACTCCTTCCGAGGTGGTGAAAGTGGCGCGGCATAAATAGCAAGGGGAGCAATGGCAAAGAACAAAAAGTCGCCGGTAGAAAATTACCACGACCGCGTAGCGGGAATCTACGATACCATTTACGACAACAATCCCTATTGGGAGGCGGTGTTTGAAATCACCTGGCGGCACGTGCTGAAATTTCTGCCCAAAGACCTCTCCACCCGCTGCCTGGATGTGGGCTGCGGCACGGGGCGCTGGGGGATGAAACTTTTCAAGACCGGCTATCCCACCGATTTTCTCGACATCTCCTGGAAAATGCTGGACCAGGTCGGCAAGAAAATCGACAAACTCGCGCCGGACAAGAGGCCGGAACTGATCCATACCGGCATCGACGACCTGTCGATGATCCAGAACGAAACCTACGACTTCATCATCGGCCAGGGCGACCCGCTCAACTGCGCCGACCGTCCGGAAAAGGCGCTGAAGGAATTGTGCCGGGTGTTGCGGCCGGGCGGGATTATTCTCATGTCGGTCGACAACCGCCATGCGGGAATTTTCCATTACTTCCGCGCAGGCGACGTAGCGGGACTGGCTGCGTTTATCAAGAACGGCAAGACCAAGTGGGTCACCGACGACCCGTCCGAGCAGTATGACATCACCATGTTCACGGCTGACAACATCCGCGCGCTGTGCGAGCAGCGGGGGCTGAAACTGCTTAGCCTGATCGGCAAAACCGTCCTGCCGCTCAGGCGGTTCCAGGAGATGCTGGTCGACCGCAACCAGCGGCTGGAACTGCTAAAATTGGAGGAAAGTCTGAACAAGGTCGAGGCAATGCTGGGCAATGCCGCGCACCTGGAATTCGTGGCGCAGAAACCGGCGAAAGACTGAGAGGGTTTGCATGGCCAATCCCAACCACCACCTCTGCATTCACGGGCATTTCTACCAGCCCCCGCGCGAGAATCCCTGGCTGGGCGCGGTGGAGGAACAGCCTTCGGCCTGGCCTTTCCACGACTGGAACGAGCGCATCGCGCGGGAATGCTACGAGGCGGTGGCGCGCGGGCAGTTGTTTGACGGCGCGGGCAAGGTGCGCGACCTGTTCAACTGTTTCGCCCACATCTCGTTCAACGTCGGCCCCACTCTGTTCGACTGGCTGGAAAAACATACGCCTGACATTCTCCCGTTCGTCACCGGTGGCAACAGTCTGCACCGCGCCAGCCGCAACAGCCATCCGGGTGCGCTCGCGCAACCTTATAACCACATGATCATGCCGCTGGCCGACGCGCGCGACCGCCACACCCAGATCGTCTGGGGCTTGCGCGAATACCGCCACCGCTACGGCTGCGACGCGGAGGGGATGTGGCTGCCGGAGTGCGCCATCGACATGAACACCGTGCGCGCGCTGATCGACCACGGCGTGAAATTCGTCATCCTCTCGCCTTCCCAGGCCGAGGCGGTGCGCGAATTCGGGCAGACGGAATGGAAAGGCGTTTTCGGCGGCAAGATCAACACCTGCTCCCCTTACCGCGTGTTCGAGGTGGACGGGGCAGGCGTCACCCATTTCACCCGCTATCTTGACGTGTTTTTTTACGAGTCCGGAACTTCGCTCAAGGTTAGTTTCGAACACCTCCTGCACGACTGCGAAAAACTGAAAAAACAGATCCGGTCGTGTTTCGCCACCGACGCTACTTTGCCACAGATACTGCTGGTCGCCACCGACGGTGAGATTTACGGACATCACGAAAAAGGCGGCGAGGAAACCCTGGCGCGGCTGCTGTCGGGGGCGGAAGAGGAATGGCTGGTAAGCAACCTCTCCCGCTTCCTGGCGGAAAACCCGCCCGCGCAGGAAGTCAGACTGTGGGCCGGCCCGGACGGATGCGGCAGTTCCTGGAGCTGCGCCCACGGCGTAGGCAGGTGGTTCCGCGACTGCGGCTGCGAACGGAACGAAACGCAAGGGCTTGACCAGAAATGGCGCACCCATCTGCGCGACGCGTTGAATGGGCTGCGCCACCGCGTGCGGGAGATTTTCCAACGCGAAGGCGCGGCGCTGTTCGTCGATGTATGGGAGGCGCTGGAAGATTATGCCTCTGTTATTTTTACCCCGACGGAAAACAGCCGCGGAATTTTTCTGAACCGCCATCTGCTCGCGCCGCTTTCGCCGGAAGGAAAAACGCGCGCGTGGGAACTGCTGGAAGCGGCTCGCCACGCCATGCTGATGTACACTTCCTGCGGCTGGTTTTTCTCCGACCTGGCGGGAATCGAGCCGGTGCAGAATCTGCGCTATGCCCTGCGCGCTGCCGAACTCGCCCAGCCGTATGCGGAGGACGATCTCGCCGGTCTGCTGGAAAACTGGCTTACGGAAGCCCGCGCGCACGACCGGAGAACCGGCGCGCAGGTGTTCAGGGAAATGGTTCTGCCGACCCGCTACAGCCCGCGCCAGATCGCGGCAGCCTGCGCCTTGTGTGAGGCCAACGGCTTGCCCCTGCCCCGCTACGACTGGGATATCGAACTCGTCCGGGAGGGGAGATTGCTGCTGGACGGCTTGTCGCTGCCGCACGGCTCCGCGCGCCTGCGCGATCGCGTCATCGGCAGAGAGCACGTTTTTTCCTGGTGCGTTCTGCCGGGCGAACCTGACGGCACGCGCGCGATCGTCTTGCCTGGCGCAGACGACCTGCCCGATATTCTTACCGGATCGAACCGGGAGGAGTTGGGGGAAATTTTCGAGAAGGAAGGCATCGGCCTGGCCGACGTGCCAGTCGACGCGCGCAAGCGGATCGCACAACATCTGCTGCGGGAAGGACTGGCTCTGTTCGAGAAGCGCGCGGCGGAAATTAACCACGAGTTTCTACCGCTGCTGGAAAAACTGGTCGCCAGCTGTGCCGACGCACCGGGACTGTTGCGGCAAAATGCCGAGCACGCACTGGAGGAGGAATTCCGCACGGCGACGAAAACAATTCTTTCCGCTGATTCGGAATCGCTGTCGACATTACGGGGAAAAGCCGATGATGTTTCCTCTCGCGCCGCAAGGATGGGTCTATTCTTGGATAAGACCCGGGCAGCGCATCTGGCCGGTGTCGGGTTACTGGAACGAGTACGGTCTTTCCCGAAAAATCTGTCCCGCGAAAACATCTCTCTGTTCGCCGCACGGCTGGAAGCTTTGCAGCGGCTGGATTTATTGAAAACCTCGTCCGCTGCGCTCAGGCGGGAATACTGGCGTTTCACCCGCGACCTGCTGCCGAACATGCCGGAAGCAGGCGACCCGCAAATCTGGCATGAGCTGCGGCAAGTCGGGGATTTGCTGGGATTTTCCACCCCGGGCTGAACCGCTATTGCAGACTCGGCGTAAGCCACGACCATTGCCCCACGCGGCCGCGCAGACAGAAATCATAGCCGGTTTTTTCAAAGACAAAATTGTTGACGGGAATAGCGTCTTCCATCAGTTGCAATCCCTTGCCGCCGATGGGGGAATAGGCGTCTTTGCCTCCGGCGAGTTTCGGCGCCACAAAAGCCACCACCTCGTCCACCAGGCTGTATTCCAGCAGGCTGCCGGCGATTTTCGAACCGCCTTCGCATAACACCATGCGTACGCCCAGGTCGGCAAGCATCTCCAGCCCTTCCCGCAGATCGACCCGCTCCCCGCCGCCCAACCTGATTACCGTGGCTCCAGCAGTTTCCAGCGATTTCACCTTGGCTGAATCCACCTTCCTGGTCATAAGCACGATTACCTCTCCGCCCCGTTCCCGGAACAGGCGCGCCTTGGGGTCAAGCCTCCCGGAGGAATCGACAATCACCCGCCTGGGCTGCGGCAGGCCAGGCTCGCGCACGTTAAGCCGCGGGTCGTCTGCCAGCGCGGTACCGATGCCAACCATGACCGCGTCGTGCTGGGAGCGCATCTTCTGCACATACCGGCGGCTTTCCTCGCAACTGATCCATTTGCTGTTGCCGGAACTGGTGGCGATTTTTCCGTCCAGGGTCATCGCCCATTTCAAGGTGAGGAACGGCAGGCGGGTGGCGAGATTTTTCAGGAATCCGCGCATGACGTAGCCCGCCTCCTCCGCCAGCAAGCCGACGGAAACCGCTATTCCCGCCTCTTCCAGCACGGCGCGCCCGTCGAGACTGGCCGGGTTAGGATCGTCCAGCGCCACCACCACCCGCGCCACCCCGGCCCGGATCAATGCGTCGGTACAGGGCGGGGTTTTGCCGTGGTGCGCGCACGGCATCAGGGTCACGTACGCGGTCGCGCCGCGCGCATTTTCTCCGGCGGCAGCCAGGGCGTTCACTTCGGCGTGCGCCGCGCCGTGTTGTTGATGCCAGCCTTCGCCGACGACATTTTTCCCGTGCGCAAGCACGCATCCCACCGGTGGATTGGGCGAGACATGCCCCAGCCCTTTCTCGGCAAGGGAAATCGCCAGACGCAGGTGGCATTCATCGATAGGGGTGAAATCAGCAGTCACGTGTTTTCCTCATGCTCGGGGTTGAAGACAATCTCCACTTTCTCCACCTTGCGCTCATCGGCGGCCAACACCTTGATGTTGAGCGATTTGAAGTCGAAGCTCTCCCCAGGCGCGGGGATGTGTCCCAGGTTATCGAGGACGAAGCCGCCGATGGTTTCGTAATCCGCCTGCTCGGGGATAATGTCCACGTCCAGCGCCTCGTTGACACTGCTGACGTGAGCCCAACCCTCGGCGACGATCCGGTGCTTGTCGATTACGGTGATTTCATCGCCGTCATCCTCGGTGTCGAACTCGTCCTGGATTTCGCCCACAATCTCCTCCAGCACGTCTTCGATGGTGACCAGCCCCGCCGTGCCGCCGTACTCGTCCAGGACGATAGCGAAGTGAATTTTATTTTTCTGCATTTCCTGCAGCATCTCGTGGACTTTTTTAGTCTCCGGCACGAAGAGGGGTTTTCGCAGCAGTTCCCGCAGACGGGGAATTTTATCGTCTTCCTCGTCCCAGTATTTGAGAGCGTCCCTGACGTAGAACACGCCTATAACGTTGTCGCGGGTTTCCTCGTGCACAGGCAGGCGGGAGTGTCCTTTTTCCAGCGCCAGCTTGATCACGTCGCCCAGATCCTCGTCGGCCTCAACCGAAACCATCTCCGTCCGCGGCGTGATGATGTCGGCGACGTCGGAATCCTTGAACTCGAAAATGCTTTCGATCATCGCCCGCTGATCTTCCTCCACCACCCCGTCCAGCGTACCGTCGGAGACGGCGGCGATAACTTCCTCCTCGCGCTTGTCGTCCTCGTTTTCCGGCTTCTTGCCGATGCTGCGGAAAACCACCTCCTGCATTTTCAGGATAAAGAGGGTGGGATAATGCAGCGGCCGGGAAAGCAGCCACGCCAGCCACCAGGTATTCAGCACCAGCTTTTCGCTGTTGGCGTCCCCCAGCAGCGTCGCGACCGAACGGATCAGCATCTGGATCACGACCACGACTGCCACCGCCCAGATAGCGGTTCTTTCCGGAGCGCCGGAGATTTCCGCCAGCGGCATGACGATGGCCAGCAGGGTGTAGATCAGGAAGGCGCTGCTGGCGGCGGAGTGCAGCAACGCGGAAGAGAGATAGGCCGAGTCGTCACCTTGGAGAATGTTTCGCATGAAGCGGCAGACGCTGCCGTCGCCGTTCCTGTTCTTCAACAAGTCCTCCAGCCTGGAGCGGCTGAGATTCTGCAAGGCGATATTGAATGCGCCGCAGAAGCAGCTCAGGACAGCGATTCCGCCCGCTCCCAGAAAGTGGTAGGTGGACACGTCCACTGTTTTTATTCCTCCTTCATATCGAAAACCAAACCATGTTTTTTGAAATACTTTTCCTGCGTCCGGATCATTTCCGCGCGTGCGTCGTCGTCTCCGTCCCGCATACCGCAGAGATGCAACAGTCCGTGCAGGGCGTACAGCGTCACCTCGTCGCGGACGCGGAGCTTGCGCGAAACTGCCTCGCGCCGAGCAGTGTCTACGCTCAAGGCAATGTCGCCCAGATGCACGACGCCGGTTTCCGGATCGGGGTCGCCGTCGTCGAAGGCGAGGACGTCGGTGGGGTTGTCGCGACCGGTATGGCTGCGGTTAAGCTGCCTGATTCTGTCGTCTCCCACCAGCAGCACGTTGACCGTGACCGCGTCCCCGCCCAGCTCGCTCCAGGCGTCACGCAGCACTGCGGTCAGTTGCGCGCGCGGACAGGGATAGCCCGCGCATTCGTTGATGAGGCGGAGAGTCAGCGTCTTCTTGCCCGTTTTGCGTCCTCCTTGTCCTGGCCGGGATACTTGACCCGCGAGTGGAACATGCTGGTCAGGATGCGCACGAAAGCATCCTCGGTTTTGCCGATGTCGGTCAGGGTCAGACCGGATTGCTCCATCTGCCGGTCAAGCAGCTTTTCCATCAGAATATCATGCACCCGCTTGCGGATGTGCGCGGGGGTAGGGCTTTCCATCGAGCGGCTGGCGGCTTCCACGGCGTCGGCCATCATCACCAGCGCAGCCTCCGGGAATTGCGGGATCGGCCCGGAGTAGCGGAAACTGCTGTCCCTGACGTCAGCCTTATCAACGGCCTGTTTGAGCGCGCGGTGATAGAAGAAGTTCATGATAGTGGTGCCATGATGTTGCGAGACGATGTCCACGATCGCCGGCGGCAGACCGTATTCGCGCGCCATCTCCGCGCCGTCCTTGACGTGGGCGATGATGATCAGCGCGCTCATCGTCGGGGCGAGATGGTCATGCCTGCTTTCTCCCATTTCGTTTTCGGTGAAGTAAACCGGCTTCATCAGCTTGCCGATATCGTGATAATAGCTTCCCACCTTCGCCAGCAGGGGATTGGCGCCGACCGCTTCCGCCGCCGTTTCCGCCAGGCTGCCAACGATGATGCTGTGGTGAAAAGTGCCTGGCGCCTCAATCACAAGCTGGCGCAGACAGGGTTGATCCTGATCCTGCAATTCGTGCAGGCGGATGTTGGTGGTGGCGCGAAACAGCTTTTCGGTCAGGGGCAACAGGATCACCACCGCGATGCCGGAAATAATCCAGCCAACCAGCGCTCCCATCACCCGACCCGGCAGATAGGCCAACGGCAACTGCCAACCGGAATACGACTGTCCAGGAAGAAAGGACGCGACCGGGTCTTCTCCCGTCATGAAAGCCCAGGCTACCACCACCGCCGCGCAGGCCAACCCGCAGGCCATGGCCTGGGTGATCAGGCCGATCTTGTTCCGGATCAGGCTGACGCGGCAGAAATACAACGAGCCTGAAGCGAAGAACGCGAGCGCAGTCCCGGCGTCTCCTTCCCGGATTACGATTAACAAACCGCACAGTCCCGCCAGCAGAATAAAGGCGTTACGCTTGCCCGCCGCCAATCCCGCCAGCCCCGCCAGGATTCCGACCGGCAGCAACGTGGCGGGCAATCCCAGTAAGATAAGCAGATAGCTGCCCGCGAGAGTGGACAGGCACAGCGTCGCGAATCCGGAAGCGTTACGCCCGGTCATTTGGGGCCGGGAGTTACCCGCGTGCAGCAGCTTTGCGCACACCAGCGCCAGCAGCAACGCCAGCAGCGTCTTTCCTCCCAGTCGCGAGGATTGAGACAACCGGTTCAGAGACAGGCGGTAGACCTGCTCCTCCGTGCGCAGCTTGTCCAGTATGACCGGCGTCACCTTTTCCCCGCGCCCGAGCAGGACGTCACCCTTGAGCACGTTCTGAATCTGGCGACGCACATCGTTCAACTTTTCCTGCAGATCGAGCCGGGAGCCGTCGACGTCGAATTTCAGCGAAGGCTTCAGGCGGCTCTGGATAATCTCGCGCAGGGTGGCGCGGCAGTCAATGCCTATGTTGCCCATCTCCATCGCCAGGCGGCTGTCCAGGATAGAGCCGCATTCCACCGGGTCGATGGGGCCTGATTCGGAATCAATGCCGACCGCGGTGGTTCGGATTTCGTCGTCGTTGCTGACGATGCGGATCTGCCTCCCCATCTCCGCCTGGTAGCGCTCGGCGGGAAGAAGCCCGCGCCGATAGACGTATTCCCGCAGAACTTTCTGCAGCGGGGCGACGATGTGACTGAAGGGCTGAATCTGCCCGCGGCTTTCGTGCAGGGTATCGATCAGGATCGCGGCCTGAGCCGGGGAGAGGGAGACCTGTTTCTTCTCTGCGTATTTGGCCAGATTTTCCGGCGCGGGCTTGCCGCCCTTGTCATCGGTTTTGGCCGCCTCCTCGATTACGTACCACACCGGGCCGCTGATGTCGTTGATCCATTCCCAGCGCGGAATCTGCATATAGCGGCGAGCAAACTGCGCTTCGATCCGCTCCAGCATTTCCTTGGCAGCGGGATCCTGCCAGTGGAAATTTACGCGGCTGCGGATCTCCGCGTCGCTGACAAAGCCCAGATGATAAGGCAGGGGGTAGATGCCCCAGATAGTCGGCAGCAGCGCCAGGATCGCAAACAGCAGCGAACCGAGAATATAACGGCGCGGCAGGCCGGAGAGCAGGCTTATGTTCTGATGAGCGCGATGGCTGCGGTGTTCAATCGCAGCGGTGCGACCGTTGGATATCCTGTCTTTTCGCAGACTCTTGGCCATTAAAACTCCCCGGCATGTTCGGGCTGGCTGGCGTCCTGGTCGTAGGCTTCGACAATGTCCTTGACCAGCCTGTGCCTGACGATATCCTTGCCGGTAAGCCTGACAGTTTTCACGTCGGCCAGATCGGCGAGAATGGTGGAAGCGTGCAACAGCCCCGAGGGATTGCAGTCCTGCAGATCGATCTGCGTGAGGTCGCCGGTGACGACACACCGGGCGTGGGGACCCAGCCTCGTCAGCAGCATCTTCATCTGCCCCGGCGTGGTGTTCTGCGCCTCATCCAGAATCACGAAACTGCGGTGCAGCGTCCGCCCGCGCATGAACGCCAGGGGCGCGACCTCGATCACTCCGGTTTCGGTGTAATGGGAAAGCTGCCGCCGCGACAGCATCTCGTCCAGCGCATCGTAGATCGGGCGCAGGTAAGGATCGACCTTTTCCCGCATGTCGCCGGGGAGAAAGCCCAGGCGCTCGCCCGCCTCCACCGCCGGGCGGGTCAGCACCAATTTTTTCACCTTACCGTGCCGTAGCGCCTCGACCGCGCAGGCCACCGCCAGATAAGTCTTGCCGGTTCCCGCTGGACCAATGCCGAATACCAACGAATGGTTGCGGATGGCGCTGACGTACTCTCCCTGCCCCGAGGTTTTCACAGCGATCTTTTTCCGTTCGGTATGGATTACGGCCTGATCGTCTTCCGTCTCCCGCCCCATTTCCACCAGCACGCTGAGTTCGTCCTCAAGATAGGCCTGGCCCTGGGTGATAGCGTCGATCATTCTTTCCGCCACATTCACCGCCCGTTCGACATTGGCCTCTGTTCCCTCGATAAGCAGGCGGTTATTGCGGGCAACCAACGTAACGTCCAGCTCCGAACGAAGCATCCGCAGGTTGGCGTCGTTAGGCCCGAACAAGGTGCGCAGTTCGTCGGGGCTGGTGGGCAGCTTGATTTCCGTGCGCATGGCTTATCCCCAGCCCGCCTTCGCGCCGCAGCAGACTATCAGGTAGAAATACATCGCGGGCGAACTGATCATGAGACTGTCGATCAGGTCGAGCACCCCGCCGAAGCCTGGCACCCCTCCGCCCGCGTCCTTGATTTCGCTGTCGCGTTTGAACGCCGATTCCACCAGGTCGCCCAGCATCGCCGAAACCGCCAGCAGCACGCCCAGCCCAACGAGTTTGCCCCAACCGATTTTCGCCAGCGCCATGCTAGGCTCAAACAATACGAACGCGCAAATCAGCGCCACGCTGAAGAAAATTCCCCCCGCCGCCCCTTCCCAGGTTTTCTTGGGACTGAGCGTGGGGCACATTTTATGTTTGCCCAGTTTGCTTCCCACCAGCAGCGCACCCACGTCTGAGGTCTTCGCAACAGTGATGGCGACGAAAATCATTTCCACCCCGTCGTACTGCCAGCCCCAGCCGCCGGGGATGCCCAGATGGCGAATCTTCACCAGGAAACTCGGCAGAAACCAGACATAGATCAGCCCCAGCAGCGTGGTCGCGACATTGCCGATCGCGCCTTTGGTGGTTTCGCGCGTAAGCTGCAACAGGAAACAGCCGATCGTAATCGCGGCAATCAAGGTACTCATCAGGTCGGGCGAAAGCCGCGACGCCCCGTGCCATTTTTCCAGGCACCAACGCTCGTGCAGAAAGACCAGTAACACCGACATCACCATGCCAAAACAGGTGAAAGGCCGCCAGCCCTGCGTCTTCGCCATCCGGTAGAATTCGCGCAACCCCGCCAGCACCAGCAGCGCCATGACCGATGAAAACGCCCAGCCGATCCCGTGCGCCGCGTCGTACCACATCGCCGCATAGGTACAGAGAATAACCACAAGCGCGCTCATGATGCGATATTTCATAAGCTATTCTTTCGCTACTTTGCCAAACTTTCTGGTACGTCGCTGGTAGGCGGCGATAGCCTCACCCAGCGCTTCCTTGCCAAAGTCCGGCCAACAGATTTCCGTGGTGTAATATTCCGCGTAAGAAGCCTGCCAGAGCAGGAAGTTGCTGATACGCATCTCCCCCGCCGTGCGGATCAGCAGCTCCGGATCGGGCAGACCAGCGGTGTCCAGTCTGGCTTCAAAGGTTTCCTCGTTCACATCCTCCGGGCGCAACAGGCCGCTTTTCACCTCTGCCGCGATTTTTCCCGCCGCCCGGACAATTTCGTCCCGTCCGCCATAACTGAGCGCGATGGTGAGGGTGAGGGCGTCGTTACCGGAGAGATTATTGACTGTTTGCGCCAGTTGCTTGCGCAGTTTCGCCGGCAGCCGTTCGAGATCGCCGATAGCGCGCAAGGCAACATTATTCTTGTGCAGGTTCTTCTCTTCCGCCTTGAGATATCTGCCCAATAATGTCATCAGCGCCGTCACCTCGGTTTTCGGGCGCTCCCAGTTTTCCGTGGAAAAAGCGTAGAGGGTGAGATATCCGATATCCCAGCGACGGCAAGCATCTACCGTGCGCCGCACCGCGTCGGCACCGGCGCGATGACCAAAAGTCCTGGGCTTGCCCCGGGCGCGCGCCCACCGCCCGTTGCCGTCCATGACGATAGCGATGTGCCGGGGGAGGGGCGTCGGTTGGAAAGGGAGTTCCTCGTTACTGTCGGCTGCGCCGTCTTCCATGCGTTCCTCGCGGATGAAACACAGTAATGCAACGCCTAAAAAAAGGCAATATCCCAATTTTGCGGGATATTGCCGTACTTCGCAACAGAAAAAGCGGTCTAACCCCGGATTGTCTGCGCCCTGCCCGGGCCGATTCCGACCGACACCACCGGTGCGCCTAAGGCGTCGGAAATTCTCTTGAGGTAGCTTTTCGCCTTTTCCGGCAATTCCGCCAGTGACCGGCAACCGCTGATGTCGCAGTTCCAGCCCGGCAGGGTTTCGTAGACCGGCTGACACGCGGCCAACTCCTCCAGCGAAGCGGGATAGGTGTTGATCTTTTTCCCGTTCAGCTCGTAGGCGGCGCAAAGTTTCAGTTCGGCGAAACCGGACAACACATCCATCTTCGTAATGTGCAGTTGCGTAACACCGTTGATTTTCGCCGCATAACGCCCGACCACCAAGTCGAGCCAGCCGCACCGGCGCGGACGACCGGTAGTGGTGCCATATTCGTCCCACTGGTTAGCACCGGTGCCGCGCAGGATGTTGGCGATTTCCCCGGTTTCCTCGGTGGGGAAAGGCCCCGCGCCCACGCGGGTGGTGAACGCCTTCAACACGCCGTGTACTTCCTTGATCGCGGTCGGAGGCAGACCCGAACCGGTCGCGCAACCGCCGGTAGTGGTATTGGAACTGGTGAGATAGGGATAAGTCCCGAAATCGACATCCAGCATCGCCCCCTGCGCGCCTTCCAGCAGAATGTTTTTCCCCGCATCGTAAGCGTTGTGCAGATAGGCGACGGTGTCGGTGACGCAAGGGCGCAAGGTGTCCACGGCGGGAAGGACTTCGGCCAGCACCGCTTCCTCGTCCAGTTTTTCCCCGCCCAGATAGGCGACAAGCTCGTTGGCGCGCCTGACCGCTTCCCGCAGAACGCCGGGGAACGTGGTCGCGTTTTTCATCTGGTGGCAGCGCAGCCCCACGCGCGAAACCTTGTCGGTGTAGCAGGGGCCGATGCCCTGCTTGGTAGTGCCGACCGCGTCCTTGCCCCGGGCGATTTCCCGCAGGCCGTCAATAACTTTGTGGTAGGGCAGATTCAGGTGGGCGCGTTCCGACACCAGCAGTTTTTTCGTCGCCGCGATGCCGCGCTCCTCCAGCCCCTTCAGTTCCTGGCAGACCTTCACCGGATCGACGACCACGCCGTTACCGACCACGCAGACTACCTCGTCGCGCAGGATGCCGGAAGGAATCAGGTGGAGCTTGAATATCTGGTCGCCGAGGACGACGGTATGCCCGGCGTTGGAACCGCCCTGGCAGCGCACCACCACGCCCGCGCTCTCGCCGATCATGTCCACGATCTTGCCCTTGCCCTCGTCGCCCCACTGCAGACCAACCACCGCCGAGACCGTCATATCTTCTCCTAACCCTGTTTCCTGGCGATAACGTAAGAAAAATTATTCGGCAACATACCGCTGCCGGTAAGCGCCGCTTCGGTTTCAATCATCGCGTCGGCGATGGCAGTTGCCTCCGCGTCGTTTTCGTCGAGAAAATTCCGAGCAATGCCGGAAAACAGCGGTGCCAGCAGCGCGCCACCCAGTTGCATACTTTCCACGATTTTCAGCTTGGCCTTTATCACTCCCAACAGGTCTTCCGAGCGCACAGCCAGATCGGGCGCGATGTTCATCAGTTTTCCCAGGTCAGGCGCAAGCTGTTCTTCCCGGACAGCGCCAGTCACGTCTGTTCTCAGCCTCTCCGGCAGCAGCGGCAAAAATGCGCTGGCCAGCCGAATCTGTTCCGGTTCCATCTGCAACCGGTTGGGGCCGGTATAGTCGCGCATCACGAACACCGCGCTGAAATCCATCTCCCGCGCCACCCGGTCGAACAGGCTTTCCAGTTCCGCCACCCGGTGCAAGGTTTCGTAAGCCAGCACCAAGTGATAAGGTCCCTGCGGCAGCTCCTCCCCGTTCAGGTCGAGGCATTTGCATTCCACTGTTTTAGGCACGTGGGCGGCGTATTCATTCAGAACTTCCCGGTCGCCGTCGACCACGACAATCCTGTCCACCTTGCCGCTCAGCAGCAGATAATGCAGCAGCGGTGAGGAATCGTTGCAACCCAGCACCAGGGCGCTCATGCCTTTTTTCGGCAGCTTGCCGCCCCAGCGTTCCATCGCGTACTCGACGAAATTATTATACCGCTGCGGCTCTCCCCCGCACATCAGGCTTTCATGCCGCCGTTTAACCGCGGGAATATTGTGCCAGTAAACGGCATATTCCTCGGCGCTTTCTCCCGGCAGCTCCGCGCCGTCGCTCGCCCCAAACGCGTATTCAACTTCTTTCGCGGCAGGCTTGACCACGTGTTTGACCGCGCCCTGAAAAAATGCGTGCAATGCGTGGCTAACGGTTTTTTTTAACGAGTCGCGCATTCGGTGTCCCGGCTGGATGCGGCATCTGCTTGCTGTCGATTCTTCGCCTTTTGTCACGTTACGGTTCGGTTAAGGAAAAAGCAGTCGTTTTGCCATTAAATATGCGAACGTCATTCCCGCGCAGGCGGAAATCCAGTGGGGAAAATCGTGCGCAACACCTCCTGGATTCCTGCCTGCGCGGGAATGACGATTCATGAGTTTAATTGCCAAGGCGAACTGTTGCTCCTTAACTGAGCCGCACTGGCCTTCTGATACGCAAACCTTTCGCGCGTTCTCCACCCGCGACCAGCGGGAGCGCGGATATTCTGCGCGAACGAAACCGCCTGCGTAATATGCCCGTGCGGCACGCACCGCACTCAGCCTTCGATTTCCTTGATGAGTGCCGGAATAATCTCGAACAGATCGCCGACAATGCCAAAAGTCGCCACCTCGAAGATCGGCGCGTCCTTGTCCTTGTTGATGGCGACGATCACGTCGGAGCTGTTCATGCCGACCAGATGCTGCACCGCGCCGCTGATGCCGCAGGCGATATAGAGTTTCGGCTTCACCGTCTTGCCGGTCTGCCCCACCTGATGGCTGTAAGGGATCCAGCCCGCGTCCACCGCCGCGCGGCTGGCGCCGACCGCGCCGCCGAGAGCCTTGGCCAGTTTCCCGATCATCTCGAAACCTTCCGGGCGACCCACGCCGCGTCCGCCGGAGACAATGATATCGGCTTCCACGATATTGATCTTCTCACCGACTTCCTTGAGGAAGTCGACGCGTTTCGTACGGCTCTTGAGCAGGCTGGCGTCAGCGCCGATCTTTTCTACTGCGCCGCCGCGTCCGCCGTCTTTCTGGGCTTCGGTCATGACCTTGTGCCTGACGGTAGCCATCTGCGGGCGATGATACTGGCAGAGAATCGAGGCCATGATATTGCCGCCGAAAGCGGGGCGGGTCTGGAGCAACAACCGGCCTTCGGTAATGTCCAGCCCCGTGCAGTCAGCGGTCAGGCCGGTCTGCACCGCCACCGCCACGCGCGCGAGGAAACTGCGCCCGATCGAAGTCGCTCCCGCCAGCACGATCGACGGTTTTCTTTTTTCCACCAGGTCAGACACCACCGCCGCGTAGGGTTCGGAGGCGTAATCCGCCAGCTCCGGAGTATCGACCTGGATGACCTTGTCTACCGGATATTGCAGCAGTTCCCGGCAGGCGTCGTCCATATTATGCCCGAGCACGGCCACGGTCAGGGGTTCGCCCAGTTTGTCCGCGAGTTCCCGCCCCTTGCCGATCAGCTCGATCACGACGGATTGAATCTTGCCGTCGATCTGCTCGCCGAAGACCCACACGCCCTTGTATTGCGAGAGGTCTTTCTTCGCGCCTTTTTCCGCGCGCTGGAGCGTGATCGCGCCGAACTTGCACGAGTCCACGCACGCCCCGCAGAAGGTGCAGCTGTCGGTGACGACGGCGAGTCTGGCTTCCATCTGCAACGCGCCGAAGGGACAGGTCTTGACGCAGACTCCGCAGCCCACGCACTTTTCCTTGCTGATAATCAGTTTATTCTCGGACATTTTTTTTACCTGTTGCAAAGTTAATCGGCTGTTCCTTACAGTGCCATGAAAACGACGGTCTTAGTCTCCGGTTTAAAATAACTGCATTTCCTTCAACTTGCCGACGAGGTTTTTCGCCACTTCCGGCGCGGTCTCGTATTCCAGCATCTCGCCGCCGCTAC
Source organism: Planctomycetota bacterium (assembly GCA_020060765.1). Lineage (GTDB taxonomy): Bacteria > Planctomycetota > SZUA-567 > SZUA-567 > SZUA-567 > JAGUZQ01. Next base: position 35,199 of record JAGUZQ010000058.1, read on the forward strand.
GACGGGGAGGAGAAAAGATTTTATTCACCGAGGTGGGTGAACCCTTCAGCCCGATCTCCTCGACATTGGCCTTGATATCAGCCGCCGACAAGGTTTTTATTTCGGCTTTCTTCGCCTTCATCTTTCCCTTAAGGCTGGGCAGGCGCGGTTCGTTGATGTCCTTGACCACGGTGAATACGGCAGGCATCTGCACTTCCACCACTTCCGTGCCGTCCTCCATCATCCGTTCGACCACAGCCTTTTCCTTCGAGATTTCGCGCACCTTGGAGACATAGCAGACCTGCGGCAAATCGAGGTGGCAGGCGATGCCGGGACCTACCTGCGCGGTGTCGCCGTCGATAGCCTGCTTGCCGCAGAGCACGAGATCGAACTCCAGCGTCTTCAGTGCGGTAGCGAGAGTCAAACTGGTTGCCCAGGTGTCGGCACCGGCGAACGCGCGGTCGCTCAGGAGAATCGCCTCGTCCACGCCCACGCTCAAGGCTTCGCGCAAGGCGCTTTCGACCTGCGGCGGGCCCATCGAAATCACCGTCACCTTGCCCGCTCCCACCCGCTCGCGGATGCGCACCGCTTCCTCGATGGCGTAGGTGTCGAAGGGGTTGATGATGGAATCCACGCCGTCGCGGATCAGGGTGTTGGTCTCTGGATTGATCCGCACCTCGGTGGTGTCGGGAACCTGCTTGATACATACCAGTATGTTCACCTGTCGTCGCTCCTGTTTCTGGACGCCCAGTCGGGCAAAAAAACCTCTAGCCACAAACCCGCCTCCCCCCGTGAAAGGAGGAGGCGGTCAGTTATTATGCTTTATAAATTTTTTTTGTCAAGCTGCGCATTATTGCGTCAGACTGTCACTTCCCCTGCCCCGGGCCGTGCAGGGTGCCGTCCCTGACGCCGTCGCGCAAATCGATTTCGTCCAGCTTGTCGACGAATTCGTCTTCGGTCATGATTTTTTTCTCGATCAGGATTTCCATCATGGTCTGCATCACCAGCGCCTGGGTGGCGTAATCCTTGGTCAACTGCTCCTGTACTTCCCGCAGCTTTCCCATCAGTTCGTCCGCGTCGCAGCAGGCCGCCTCAGCCACCGCTTTTTCCAGTTTCAGCAAGGCGTCGCGCAGGTGGAAAATATCGGTCTTGCCCAGCTTGCCGTGGTCGGCGGCGCGGCGCCAGAACCCGGACTGCGCGGAAAGAGGCTTTTGCTTCGGCTCTTCGTCCATGGCTTACTTCTTTTTGCTGGCGGCTTCCTTGATCAGGGCGCGCGCAATCTCATCGCGCTGAATCTGGTTGGTGCCTTCGTAAATCTGGGTAATCTTGGCGTCGCGCATCAGCTTCTCGACCGGGTATTCCTTCATGTAGCCATACCCGCCGAATACCTGCACCGCGTCAACCGTCACCTTCATCGCCACGTCGGAGGCGAAGGTCTTGGACATGGCGCTGTACGCAGTCGGGCGACCGGCGCCGCTGTCGATGTGCCGGGCGACGGCGTAGATCAGCGCGCGGGAAGCCTCGATCTGCATGGCCATATCCGCCAGCATCCATTGCAAGCCCTGGTTGGCGATAATCGGTTTCCCGAACTGCTTGCGCTCGCGGGCATACTGCACCGACAGTTCCAGCGCCTCGGTGGCGATGCCCAGCGCCTGCGCGCCGATGCCGGGGCGGGAGGCGTCGAAAGTCTTCATCGCCGTCATGAAACCGCTGCCGGGCTTGCCCAGCAGGTTTTCGGCGGGAACGCGGCAGTCCTGGAAAATCAGCTCGCGGGTGGCGCTGGCGCGGATGCCGAGTTTGTCTTCCTTCTTGCCTGCGGAAAAACCGGGAGTGTCTTTCTCGACGATAAAGCACGACGCGCCGCGCGCGCCCTTGCTCCGGTCGGTCATGGCGAAGACGGTATAAATGCCGGCCTCGCCGCCGTTAGTGATCCACTGCTTGGTGCCGTTGAGGATATACGAATCCCCGTCCAATACGGCGGTAGTCTGGATGCCGCCCGCGTCGGAACCGGCGTTGGGTTCGGTGATGGCGAAGGCGGCTATTTCCCCTTCCGCCACGCGCGAGAGATATTTCTTCTTCTGTTCTTCCGTGCCGCTGATGATGATCGGCAGCGCGCCCAGAGCGGAACCGGCGAACGCGAGCGCGATACCCGCGCAGCCCTTGGAAATCTGCTCTGCCACCAGCACCATGTTCATGATCGGCGTGCCGCCCGCCATGCCGCCGTAGGCGTCGTCGATATAGACGCCGCACAGTCCGCTTTCGGCAAAGACTGCCAGCAGGTCGTGCGGGAATTCCTGTTTCTCGTCGAGTTCGGCTCGAACCGGCCTGATCTTTTCCTCCGCGATCTGCGCGGCCAGATCGACCATCATTTTCTGTTCTTCGGTCAGAATGTAATCCAGCACCTGTTAAGCCTCCTGTCCCGGACGGGTAAATTTCGGATAATATTAAGGAGGTAGCGCGCCAGACCCGCTCCCCGATCTGGCGCACAGCCCCTCCCTGCGCTAGTCTTCGTAACGGCCAATGCAGACCGTGCAGTTATGCCCGCCGAACCCGAGCGAGTTGGACAGGGCGTAACGGATTTCCCTTTTCTTCGCCTGGTTGGGAGTGTAATCCAGATCGCACTCCGGATCGGGAGTTTCGTAATTGATCGTGGGCGGAATAATTCCCTGCTGCATCGCCAGGGTCATGAACGCGAATTCCGCCGCGCCGGTGGCTCCGAGCATGTGCCCGGTGCAGCCCTTGGTGGAGCTTACCGAAACCTTTTTCGCCGCGTCTCCCATGGCCAGCTTGATGGCGGCGGTTTCATTTTTGTCGTTGAACGGGGTCGAGGTGCCGTGCGCGTTGATGTAGTCGACCTGGTCGGGTGTAATCCCGGAATCTTCCATCGCCTGCATCATGCCGCGCGCGCCGCCTTCGCCGCCCTCGCAGGGGGCGGTAATGTGGTAGGCGTCGTCGGTCATGCCGTAGCCCAGGAACTCGGCGTAAATCTTCGCGCCGCGCGCCTTGGCGTGTTCCAGTTCTTCCAGAATGATCGCGCCCGCGCCTTCGGCCAGCACAAAGCCGTCGCGGTTCTTGTCAAACGGGCGGCTGGCCTTGGTCGGGTCGTCGTTTCTGGTTGAGAGCGCGCCCATGTTGCTGAAGCCGCCCAAGCCGAGAATCGAGATTCCCGCTTCCGAACCGCCAGCCATCGCCACGTCGATCTCGTCCCACTGGATGTGCCGCAGAGCCAGACCCAGCGCGTGGGTGCCGGTGGCGCAGGCGGTGACGGGGGCGTAATTCACTCCCTGGAAACCGTAGCGGATCGCCAGCATTCCCGGAGCGCAGTTGACCATCAGCAGCGGAATGGTGAAGGGAGAGACCCGCCGCGCGCCCTTGTCGTTATAGCGCCGGAACTGCTCCTCCATGGAAAGCACGCCGCCGATGCCGCTGCCGTAGACGATGCCACAGCGCCGCCGGTCTTCCTTTTCCATATCCAGGCCGCTGTCTGCCATCGCCTGTACGGCGGAAGCCATCGCCAGTTGCGTGAACCGGTCAACGCGCTTGGCTTCGCGCGCGTCCATCCATTGCGCGGGTTCGAAGTTCTTGACCTCGCAGCCGAAGTGGACGTCGAAATCGTGGTGATCGATCAGTGTCAGTTCCGCCGCGCCGGAGCGCCCGGCCAGCAGGCTGTCCCAGGTTTCCGCCAGGGTTGTGCCAACCGGCGTAATCGCACCCAGGCCGGTAACCACCACCCTGCGGGGGTATTTAATCTTGCTCATCGATCAGCTTATTTCCTTTTCAATGAAATTCACGGCGTCCTGGACGGTCTTGATGCCTTCCTCGTCTTCCGGAATGTTGAGGTCGAATTCGTCCTCGAACTCCATCACGAGTTCGGCGATGTCGAGGCTGTCGGCGCCGAGGTCGTCCACGAAAGAGGTTTCGGGCTTGACCTGGTCGCGGGAGACCTGCAGCTGCTCACAAGTGATGTCGATAACCTTGCCTAAAATTTCGTCCTTGGTCATGGCGCTGATCCTTTCCTGTCTTTTTTGTCTGTTTAAGCGGCTCGCAGCCACATAATCTTTCGCATCAGCAGGGACTAGGGGACTGAGGGACTAGGGGACTAAGATTTACTGGCCGAGTATCTGCCAAATAACTTCGCACAAGGACAGCTTTCAAATACAGCCTGCGCTCGCGCAAAAAAAATCTCAGTCCCTTAGTCCCCTAGTCCCCTAGTCCCTAATATTCACATCACCATCCCGCCGTCGACCTTCAACACCTGGCCGGTGATATAGCGGGAAGCGTCCCCCGCCAGAAACGCCACCGCGTCGGCCACGTCGTCGGGAGAACCGAATTCGCCCAGCGGAATAAAGCCCAGCATGGTCGTACGCACTTCCTCCGACAGCTTGTCGGTCATGGCGGTACGGATATATCCCGGCGCTACCGCATTCACCCGCACGCCGCGGGAGGCGAATTCCTTGGCGCTGGTTTTAGTCAGGCCGATCACGCCTGCCTTCGAAGCCGAATAGTTGGCCTGCCCGGCGTTGCCCATAATCCCAACCACGCTCGCAATATTTACGATCGAACCTTTGCGCGCCTTGCACATAAAGCGACCGACCGCCTTGGTGCAGAGGAAAGTGCCTTTCAGATTGATCTTCAATACCAGATCCCAGTCTTCCTCTTTCATCCGCAGGAGCAGGCCGTCGCGGGTGATACCGGCGTTGTTGACGAAAACGTCGACACAGCCAAACTCATCGACCGCCGCCTTGACCGCGTTTTCGACCGCATCGGCGTCGGTCACATCCACCGCCACGCCCTTGCATTTCACGCCGTATTCGCCTGCCAGCCGGGAAGCGGTTTCCGTCGCCGCGTCTTCCAGCACGTCCCACAGAATCAGGTTCGCGCCTGCCGCCGCCAGCTTTTTCGCAATCGCTTCGCCGATGCCGCGCGCTCCGCCGGTAATTATGGCAACCTTGCCTTGCATTTCAACCCCTTATTGCAATTTTTCAATATCGTCCACCGAGCTGATGCCAGTCACTTCCACCGTACTGTCGATCCGCTTCAGCAATCCCTTGCAGACGCTGCCCGGGCCGATTTCATAACAAAATTTCTCGCCCTTGGCCGAAAGCAACCGACAGCTTTCCTCCCAACGGACAGTGCTGACCACCTGCCGCGCCAACGAATCCCGGATTTCCTCGGGATCAGACATTGCTTTCGCGTCGGCGTTGTTAATAAACAATCCGTTCGGCTCCCGGATGGAAACGTCTGCCAGCGCCTGCCGTAAGCCGTCGCGCGCCTCGTTCATGACCGGAGAATGGAACGCCGCGCTCACCTTCAGCGGCAACACCCGCTTGGCACCCGCCGCTTTCGCCAGTTCCGCCGCTTTCGCCAGACCGTTCTGGTCGCCGCTGATTACCACCTGTCCCGGAGAGTTGAAGTTAGCCGCCACCACCATTCCGGCGGCAGACGCTTCCCGGCAGATCGCCTCAACCTGAGCTGCGTCCAGCCCCAGCACGCTGCTCATGCCGGTGTCCTTGCCCCGGCCGGAATTTTCCATCAGCTCCCCGCGCCTGCGCACCAGCCGAACCGCGTCGGCGAAATCGATAGCGTCCAGCGCCACCAGGGCGGTATACTCACCCAGCGACAGCCCCGCCGCGCCGGTGATAGCCAATTTTCTTCTTTCCCGCAGGGTTTCCAGCAGCGCGATACTAGCCACCAGCAACGCGGGCTGACAGTTTTCCGTCTGCGCCAGGGTTTCTGCCGTGCCGCTGAAAACCAGTTCCGGCAGGTCAAACCCGAGAATCTCGGAAGCTTCCTCGAACAGCGCCTGGGCGTGTCCCCCCGCCTCGTAAGCGTCGCGCGCCATCCCAACTTCCTGCGCGCCTTGTCCCGGAAACAGCAGAAAACCCTTGAGTCCCAAACTCCACCTCCTAATACATTCTATATATTCTCTGTTCCCGCCGCCGCCAGAATCTGCGCCGCCTCTTCCTTCATGGCTGTCAGCCGGGAACTGATTTTCCCGTTAATATTGCCTTCCACGCTTTCCCGCGCCACCCGCAAGGCGTTCTGCACCGCCGTGGCGTTACTCCGGCCGTGGCCGATCACGCAGATGCCGTTCACTCCCAGCAGCGGCGCGCCGCCGTATTCGTCGTAGCTCATCCGCTTGCGGATAAAGTTGAACGCGCCCTTGCTGAGCAGGGCGCCGATTTTACTGAGCCAGTTGGAACGAAAACCCTCTTTCATCCAGGTCGCCACGGTAAGTCCGAGTTCCTCGCTCACCTTCAGCACCACGTTACCGATAAAGCCGTCGCAGACCACCACGTCGCAGGAGCCGGAAAAGACGTCTCCGCCCTCGACGTTGCCGACGAAATTTACCGGCGACTTTTCCAGTAGCGCGAAGGCGTCACGCAGGATGTCGTTGCCTTTTCCCCGCTCCTCACCCACGTTCAGCAAACCGACGCGCGGGTTTTTTACATGCAGCACCTGTTCGCTGTAGATCGAGGCCATAATGCCGTAACTCATTAAGTGCTCGGCTTTTGCGACAGTATTGGCACCCATGTCCATGAGTACGCACACTCCGCCGGGCTTGGTCGGCAGAGGCAGGGCGATGCCGGGGCGGCGCACGCCTTCGAGGTTGCGCAAGCCCATGCAGGTCGCGCCCACAGCGGCGGCGGTGTTGCCCAGCGCCACCATGCCGTCGGCACGGCCTTCCTTGACTTCCGTCACCAGCCGAACGATGGAACTATCTCGTTTTTCCCGCAGATTCTGCACCTTTTCGTGCATTTCCATCACCTGCGTGGCGTGTACTATGTTCAGCCGATCCGATTCTTGCAGCCCGACCTGGGGCATAATCTCCTCAAGGCTCTGGCGATTCCCGACCAGAGTGACAGCAGTCTCCCGGTCTTTTTGGAGGAAATTGCCAACGCCTTGCAGGATAGGCAACGGCCCGCGGTCGTTGCCCATGGCGTCGATTGCCAGCCGCATTTAGAAGCCCTCGACCTTGAGCTTGGCTTCGCCCTTGTAGTACCCGCAGTTGCCACAGATGCGGTGGGGTTGTTTGGCGGCGCTGCAGCGCGGGCACGCGGAGGTATTTACCGCCGTAAGTGCTTGATGTGCGCGACGTTGACCTTTTTTCGACTTGGAAGTCTTGTGGCGTGGTACAGCCATTTTCTTTCACTCTCCAGGGACAATAACAAAAAAATCCGGCGCAGGACATTCTCCGCCCCGGCTCCAAAAAACCGGCATAACATTTGCACAAACCGAAACACACCTCACACGGCTGCCGTCTTGCAGACTGCCGAAAATGGCTGACGCGAAAAGGCTAGAAATTACCCTGAGAATTCACAACTGTCAAGAAAAAACCGGAGATATGGCGATTATTATTTACTGGCAGGCAAGAATCCTGTCTGTTCTTGCATTTCATGCAAAGCGGAAAATGACAATGAGCAGCTATGCGCCGACAGCTTCCAGCACTCTGGGAGCATGTTTCAGCATCTCATCCACCACCAGATCAGTGGAAATTCCCTCTGCTTCGCCCTCGAAGTTGAGAATCAGCCGGTGGCGCAGGCAGGCGTGGGCGACTGCTTCGATATCCTCGAACGCGACATTGTAACGCCCTGACAGCAAAGCCCTTACCTTGGCGCACAGAATCAGCGCCTGCGCCGCGCGCGGGCTGGCGCCATAACGCACGAACTGGTTGGCGACAGGCGCGGCGTATTCGCCTCCCGGATGGCTGGCCAGCACCAGGCGCACGGCGAAGTCCTTAACCTGTGGAGCGACAATGACTTCCCGCACGAGAAGCCGCCATTCATTGATAAGAGTACCGTCCATCACTTTTTTCGCTTCGACTTTTATCCCTTCGGTGGTGCGGGTGACTACTTCGGTCAGCTGCTCACGGTTGGAATAATTGACTTCCAGCTTCATCATGAAGCGGTCGAGCTGGGCCTCGGGCAGCGGGTAGGTGCCGTCCATTTCCAGCGGGTTCTGGGTGGCGAGGACGAAGAACGGCTCTTTCATTTTATGCGTGGTGCCGCCGACGGTGATGGAGTGCTCCTGCATGGCTTCGAGCATGGCGGACTGGGTCTTGGGAGTGGCGCGGTTGATTTCGTCGGCCAGGATGATCTGGGCGAACAGCGGCCCGGGCTGGAACACCAGCGCGCGGTTGCCGCGTTCGTCCTCGCGGATGATGTTGGTGCCGATGATGTCGGCCGGCATCAGGTCGGGAGTGAACTGCACGCGGGAGAACTCCAGGTCGAGAGTTTCCGCCAGCGTCCGCACCAGCATGGTCTTGCCCAGGCCGGGGACTCCTTCCAGCAGGCAGTTGCCGCCGACAAAGAGACAGGTCAGCACGCCTTCGACAATTTCGTCGTGGCCGACAATGACGCGCCCGATTTCGTCGCGCAGGTTTTTAAACTGGGTGCGGAATTCCTCCGCCTTTGCCTTCATATCGACCGCCATATTTTTTCTCCCGTAAAAAATCAGGTGTTGCAATAGAACTATTTGCAAGGACTGAGGGACTAGGGGACTAAGGCTCTAAGTATCGCCTTACGCAAATAAACGAGCACCTGCAAGATGGCATATCCTCCCCCTTCCGGGGGAGTTAGAGGGGGTAAAAAGTAAATACATTCACCCCTCCTGACCTCCCCTGGCAGGGGAGGAACTTCTATTTTGCAAGTATTTTCTCAACTCCTCAATCCAATAGTCTTGCAATCCCTCATCGTCTCTGGAATCCAACCCCGGCGCATATTATATGTATAAACGCCTGCGCATGGCAAAAGGTTTTCCGGGTTTCCGTTGTCAGGAGGAAATAATCCTGCAAAAAAAACTGTTTTCTCTTTTGTCAGTTTCTTTGCGAAGAGGAAACTCCCTGCGACAAAAAGAACGGAAAAGGTTCCCATTATAATTATAGCAGTATAGATCAAAGGCTTCGTCAAGCCATACTTCGGGATACTGATGTGCGCTTTGCCCACGTTGGGCTGAGGTCAGCCTTTTTCGCTTTTGCTTGACAAATTCTTTGCCCCTGCGGACAATCCATATACTGCAATATTGCTTTTCAGGCTTGGCATCAGGAGTACCTCCAATGACCATACCCAGCGACAGCGTCAGGCGTTCGATTCTGGTTTATTCAATCGTCATGCTGCTGGTGGCGACTGTCGCTGTGGCGGTGTCAGGCATTTTTCCCCTGTACCGGCAACTGCGTAGCGCCAACGAGGACAAAATCCTTTCACTGACCCGCGCGCGCGCGGCGACCGCGCGGATTTTCCTGCTGGACGCGGAGGAGTCGGCCCGGCAATTGGCGGGGCGAACCGGCCTGCGGTTGAAACTGGAGGAATACGGCAAGGGAGATTGTTCGCGCGAGGAAATCGCGCACTACGTGCAACTCAGCCTGTACGACGCCGTAGCCAATTCCCCCGGCATCAAGGGCGTGCTGTGTCTGGACGCGCAAGGCCGTCCTCTGGCGCGTGCGGGTGTGGAGGTGCCGGAAGAGGTGGTCGCTTCCGCCCCTTCGGGAAAGGAATTCCACCAGATATCCGCTCTTCCCCTGCGCCTGGCAAATACGGTATATCTGCTTATGCGTGTGCCGGTTCGCGGCGGGGAAAACCAGTTGGTCGGATGGCAAGTCGTCATTCACGGCATCAACGAATTGCGCGCGAAATTCGATGAAGGCATCGACATCGGCGAATCGGAGGAGACAATCCTGGGCTGGTTTCCCGACGATAAAGCAGAGGTGTTTTTCCGCGTAGGCGATTCGGGGCTGTCGCAGACCGCCGAAGCCTCGCAGATAGACCATTGCCTGCAACTGGCCAACGCCGGTCAGCGGGGAATGCTCCGTATCCCGACCACGAAAGCCCCCTTCGTTCTCGCCTATGCTCCGGTGCCGGGAACCGGCTGGGCGCTGTGCATTAACGAAACCGAAAACGCGCTGCTGGACGAATTGCATCGCCTGATCGACAACCTGATTTTCCTGGTGGCGATTATCCTGCTGGCGGGAATCGCTGGCATGGTGTTGTTGCTGCGCCCGCTGGCGGGCAAGCTCATCATCCGTACCCAGGACATGGAGCGACAGATTTTGCAGCGTACCGAGGATCTGCGACGGGAGCGGGAACAACTGCTGCGCCTGACCAAACAGGTCAAGGCAGTCAACGAGGAACTGGACGCCTTTACCCGCACCGCCGCCCACGACCTGCGCACCCCCCTGGTCAGCATCAAGGGCTTTGCCGAACTGTTGCTGCTGTCGGAGTTCGGCGAAAAAGACCCCGAAACCAAGGACGCGCTCACCAGGATCGTAAACGGCGCTTCCCGCGCCAACCGCCTGATCGACGCGCTGCTGGATTACGCCCGTGCGGGCAAGATCGAACCGCACCGCGAGCAGGTCAACCTGTCAGCTATCGCTAACGAGATCATGGCCGAATTGCACGTGCAGGACACCTCCCGTAACGTGCAGATAGATATACCGGAAAATTTGCTGGCCTACGCCGATTCCGGGCTGATGCACATCGCCTTACAGAACCTCCTCGGCAATGCCTGGAAATATACTTCCCGCATCAAGGCGGCGCGCATCGAGTTCGGAGAAATCACGCGGGACGGAAAGCGGGTCTTCCGCATCTCGGACAATGGCGTCGGCTTCGACATGCTCTATGCCGAGCAACTGTTCGAGCCGTTCCGGCGGCTGCACACGGAAAAGGAATACGCAGGCACCGGCATCGGCCTTTCCACCGTGCAGCGCATCATCGAGCGACATGGCGGCCAAATCTGGGCCGAAAGCCGCGTCGGCGTCGGCACCACCTTTTTCTTCTGGCTCAACGAGGAAAATAATTCATCGCGATAGTATCTGATTGGCTTGCGGATAAGGGCGCTACACGTACATAAATTTCCCAGCCGCTTTTTTCCAGCCTTTTCCGCAAGCAATTTGACAATCAGCATCAGTGGTGTATACTAACCATACCGGTTATAACTTACCGACAAGTAACAGGATAAAGCATGGCAACGCGAAAAGCGGCTGATTCAGGGATTTTGTTGGAAAATGTGCCGATATATCTGCAGATCAGGCAGTTTCTGTTGCACGCAGTTTCGGTTCATGCCGACCCCGCCAGGCGGCTGATGTCGGAGCGGGAGTTGTGCGCCAAGTTCGGCGTCAATCGCATCACCGTGCGCCGCGCCCTGCGTGACCTGGTCGACAGCGAACTGATTATCGTCAAGCCCGGCAGCGGGGTTTATATCAATCCCGAAAAGCTGAACAACCGCCATTTTTTCTTGCGCAACTCCTATAAAGTGTTGGTGATAATAGGTTACGGTCGGCACGTCGATTACGATGGCTTTTTCCTCAATATCATGGCCAGGATTTACGACCAGTTAAAATGCCTGCCGACAAGGGTGAAATTTATCGAATTTCTGTTCGAGACCGACGCGATGCTGTCGGAAATTATGATGCATATGCCTGATGGCGTGTTGTGGGTGCATCCGCCGGAAAGCGTGGCAGGCGCAATCGCGGATTTGCGGCAACATGTTCCGGTATATACGGTTGGCGAAGCGGCGATCGGCGATCCCTGTAACATCACCATGGATTATCGCGCCGCCGGGCGGCTGGCGGCCTCGTGGCTGCTGGAAAACGGCGGGAAAAGACTGATGTTTGTCGGAAATCTCAACTCGCATCACGTCAGGAGCGAGGTATTTGCGGGCTGGACAGAAGAATATTCCGCACACGGCTGGCAACATGATGAGAATCTTCGTTTGGACTCAGATACCGATATTCGGAAAAGAGCAAAAAAACTATTAAAAACAGGCGAAATTGACGGTATTTTCGTCTTTGGTTCGGAATTCGCGGCGATTGACCTGGTTTTTTCCGAGCTGAAACTGGCGCCTGACGCGGTGCCGGTGATACTGGACGAGAATTATTTCGCCACTTTTGAAGCATATATCACTCCTGCCGCCAAGATTCAGATGTTTTCGTCTCGCGTGCCTGAAATCGCGGCTCTGAATCTTTTCCACAAAATGCGCGACCCCGGATTCATTTCGAAAGAAGTCGTGCTGTCTCCTTCTATTGTCAGTTAAAAGGATTAAACCAGGTTGAGCTTTGCCGACTTTTGCAGGTTTTGGAGGGCTATTTCATGAAAACCGGTATTGTTGTTATATTCCAATTGTGCTTGCTGTCTTTGCCGCTTCGGGGAGGGGAAAACCTGCTGGCCGAGCGTGATTTCGGCATAGTAAAGGGCTGGGGCGCGATACCGAACAAACCGGAAAACACCGGAACGGTCACGCTGGCCAACCGAGTACTGACTTTGAAGCGGAATAGAACCGGGGGAGACTTCAAGCTTTACCTGGGATTGAATTCGCTGGCTAAAAAAGAACCTTACCGGTTTTTGTGCAAGACCAGAAAAGTTGGCGCAGGCGTCGGGAGCATGAGGGTGATTTCCTTCAAGCAGGAGGGAATTGATATTTTGCAGGAGCGGGAAATAGGGGTCAGCAATGTCTGGGGCAACGCGGAATTGAATTTTACCGTTCCTGAAAATTCCACCATGATCTGCTTCCAGTTTTTCCCGCCGGAGGAAATCGACGGCAGCGTGTCGCTGGCGCAGTTCACGCTGCTGGCGGGAAACGACCAGAGGCCGCCGGAGGAAATATTGCAGCCGGTGGAAACCATGGCGAAGCAGTACAAGCCGCTAAAGGAAAGCGAGGCGGTCGGCGCGGCGGTGGTGTATGAGGAAAAAAATCTGCTGATGAACGGCGACCTGTCGCGGGAGAGTTTCAGCATCCCCCTGCCGCTGCACTGGAAACACGGCTACGGGCAGGACAAGCCGGAGTTACGGGAACTATATCTGCTGAAAGACGGCGTGCTGCAACTGAAGACGCCGATGCAGATTATCCAGGAAGTCGATATCGCGCAGGAGGCGGCGACGTCTTATACGCTGGTAATTCGAGCGCGCGTTCTTGCCGGGAGCTTGTCATGCAGCGTAAACTTGCGCGACCTTCGCGACCAGAAAGACAGCAACGTAATTAGTAAAAACTGTCCCGCAGCCGAAGGATGGCAGGAGCTGCAATTGGAATTTACCCTTCCCGTCGACGCCGCTCCCGGCAAATTCATCATCAGCCTATACGCCAAGGAGGAAGGCGGCTGCGCGGAAGTGGACGAGGTCAAGCTCTTGCCGGTCGCTCCCGCTGTGCGCGCGGAGGCGAAAAATGTCTGTATAGAGGATGCGGAAAATATGTATCCCGCGACCGGGATTTATCTGGCTCCCGATGCCAGCTATTACGAGTCTCGGGCAGCCAAATATCTCCAGAAATCCCTGTATTCCGCCGGAGGAAAATATCTCGACATCATGATGTTGGAAAACGGACAAGCTACGCCTGTTCCCGGCATGATCCGGATCGGCAATGCTTTTCTCTCCGCGGAGGAAAAGGCGTCGTTACGTGAAGGCGGTTATGCAGCCAGAAGCGAGGGTGGTTCAGTCGCTATCGGCGGCAGCGACGACGGCGCGATCCACGGCGCGTTCATGCTGCTGAAGTCGCTGGGGATAGAATACTTTACGCCCTATCAGCACACCCTGCCGACAGACGAAACGCTGTGCGTGCCTGAATTCAGCGTCACGAAAAATCCCGCTATCGGCTACCGCTTCGCCTCGGGGGCGCGGCGAACCTCGTTTGAGATGTTGGGTTATTCCGACTACCGGTTATGGGCCGATTCCTACAACCGCCTGGGCAGGTGGATGTCAACCGAACACACCGCGCCGTTCCTGGTCGATCCGCACAAGTATTTCAAGACCCATCCGGAGTATTACGCGCTGGACAAGAACGGCAAACGCTCCTGGCCTGCGCGCGGCCTGATCGATTTCCATCTCTGCCTGTCCAATCCGGAAGTGCAGAAGATCGCGACCGAGACCCTGCTCAACTGGATGGATGCCGAGCCCTGGGCGAAAATCTTTTTCGTCTCCTGCGGCGACGGGCACGGCTGGTGCCAGTGCGACTATTGCAAATCCTGGGACACGGCTGGCAGCGACCCGGCGGACGGCCAGATGACCGACCGCAACCTCCGCTTCGTCAACCTGCTGGCGCGGGAGGCGGCGAAAAAACATCCCGACAAAATCGTCGTCGCCATCGCCTATTGCGGTTGCCGCCGCGCGCCGTTACTGGTCAAGCCAGAGTCCAACGTGCAGTTTGTCTACTGCCCCTACCCGCCGGTCTGGAACTGCTGGCTGCATGCCGACTGTCCCAAAAACCGGCGCGGTCGGGAGGAATTCGCCCGCTGGCTCCAGCAACAGCCTGGCCGGATCGGCATCTTCGACTATCCTACCGGTTGGAAATCCCCCACCGGCGGCTTCTACGCCATGACGCGGAAAATCCAGACCTACGAGGATTTTGGAATTACCCAGATATCTTTCTGCGGACAAGACGCCTTCCTGGAGGAATTCGACTACGTCGCCGGCCGGCTGCTGTGGAATGAACGCACCGATATCGAGGGAGATATCGACGCCTTCATGAAATTCCGCTACGGCGCGGAAGCGGCGGATCCGATGCGCAAGTATTTCAACCTGGTGCAGGAACGCGAGCGCGCCCTCAGCCTGCACCGCTACGACCAGCCCGCCAGCATGGTCGACGAACAGTTTTTCCGCACCGGTCTTGCGCTGCTGAACGAGGCGGCGGAAAAGACCTTGCCTGAAGGTCTGCTAGGCATAGACCGGCAGCGGATGTATCTGTTGCAGGATTATCTCAGGCAACACAACAAAACTTCCGGTCTGAAAGGCGCGGCGCTGGAGGAATACGCCGTCAATCTGGCGGAGATGCTCAAGTTGTTCCAGAAATTCAAGCGGACATCGGCGGAATACCGGGTGACGGTGCGCGACCTGCTGGTGCGCGACGCCCAGATAGATATCGGCGCCACGAACCCGTGGTACAATTCCCCTGTCATCCAGGAGTTCTGGCAAAACCCCGTCGCGATGATGCTGAGAAAAATCGCCAGCTACGAGGAAAGAGACGGCGAACTGGTGTTCAACCTGGAACGGTTCGCGGGCGGAGAAAACACCAAGAGCTATCAATACGAAGGATTGCCCAAATCCGTGCGCCCCTTCTCCAAGGTCTTGCGCCGGGTCAGCTCGCCTTACTCGAAAATAAACACCGGGTTTGAATTGGTTGCCATTCCGGAAAAAGATGGGGTATTATATCTGGAGGGACTGGACGACGAGAAGGAAGGCGTCGCCTCGGTGCGGGTCAGTATCAACGGCAAGGTGGTGTATGAGGGCGTCAACGGCTATGCGGGCGAGGATTGGAGCGTGCGCGAAATCCCGGTTCCGGCGGGATTGTTCGTGGCGGGCGAAAACACTTTGCTGATCGAAAACATCACGCCAGACAAAATCCCGCTGCCCACTTTCGAGGAAGCCGAAGCGCCGCAGCAGGACTATAACTGGGGCTGGATGATGATTTCCAACTGCCGGTTGAAGCTGGCGCAATGATGGTACAAGTTTTTCCTTGAGGGAGAGTAATATGAAACGCGCGGCGAAAAAACATAAAGGCTTCACGCTGGTGGAACTGCTGGTGGTGATTACCATCCTCTCCATCCTGGCGGCGTTGCTGCTACCCACCCTGAGCCGCGCGCGGATGGTGGCTAACCGCCTGGCCTGCGCCAGCAACCAGAAACAGATCGGCCTCGCGTCGGTGTCGTATACCGACAGCTACGGCGGCTGGATTGTCTATAAAGGCGGCGTTACGCCGCATACCGGCACCGCCGTCGAACCCGGCTGGTATTATTATCCGCTCGCCAACAACTGGATCAATAAGTTGCTGGTGTTGACCGGCAGCGAACCGGAATATTCCGTCGCTGGCGGCAACTACAGCAACCCCGTCAACTGGGGCAAAGGCATTTTCCGCTGCGCCGCCAAGGGTGATGAAAAAACCGCCACCGCCACCCAGTTCTGGTACGGCGGCTACGCCTTGAACGAGCGCATCACCGGCACTTATTTTCCTCCGTACTCTTACGGCTATGACCCGCGCCGGCTCAGCCAGGTCAATTCGCCCTCCACCAAGATTTTCCTGATGGACACCCGCGACGATTCCGCCAACGTCATTTCACAGGTCGCTATCGATTATAACTGGATCTATTCCAGCCGCCACGACTCCACCAGCAACACCCTCTGGTTCGACAGCCACGTCTCTACCCTGCGGGACAATCAGACCATGAACGCCTACGGCACCAACTGGAACGGAAACCATAGCCTGTGGATTATACCATGAAAAATTCGTACAATACCTTAGCCGTTAATGATCGGTAGTCGGCTTGACGGATACTTGTTTTATTAGAAAGAAATCGAAATGACAAACGCCCTTTTCCCGCAACCGAAAGCTTTGCGTTCGCAGGGGTCGCTGAATCTTTCCGGGCGCGACCGCATCGCACTCGATCCTAAGGCAACCGATCGGCTGGCCGCGCACGTTCTGCGTTTTGCCGACGAATGCGCGCTGCCGGTAAAACCGGAAGTCGGCAAAAGTGCCTCGTCGCGCGACCTGCTGACCATTGTTCTCGGCGACGAGAACATCGCGCCGCAAGGCTACCGTATCCGCATGGACGGAGGCATCACTCTCGCCTCGCGCGACGAGGCAGGCGCGTTTTACGGGTTGATGACGCTGAAACAGTTATTTGAAAATGGGCTGGACAAACCTCTGTCTATCGACGACGAGCCGGATTTCCCGGCGCGCGGCTACATGCTGGACATCAGCCGCGACAAGGTGCCGACGATGGAAACGATGTTCAGGCTGGTCGACCTGCTGGCGGTACTCAAACTCAATTATCTGGAACTGTACATGGAGCACACCTTCGCCTTCCGCGACCACGGCGTGGTCTGGCAGGGGTCGTCGCCTTTCACCGCCGCCGAAATCCTGCGCCTCGACGCTTATTGCCGCGAACGCTATGTCGATCTCGTGCCGAATCTGAATTCGTTCGGGCATCTGCGCCGCTGGCTGGAGCATCCGGAATACCGACACCTGGCGGAATGCCCCGACGGCTATACTTACGAAACTCGCGTGGAAACCACCGGCTTCACGCTCAAGCCGGACGCCGCCAGCCTCGCTTTTGTCGCCTCGCTTTACGACGAAATGCTGCCGAATTTCACTTCGCCGTATTTCAACGTCGGCTGCGACGAGACCGTCGATCTGGGGCTGGGCGCGAGCAAAGAGTTGTGCAAGAAGAAGGGCAAGACGCGCGTTTACGTGGATTACCTGTTGGAGATTTACCGGCTGGTTACTGCGCGCGGGCGGCAGATGATGTTCTGGGGCGACATTATCCTGCACGAGCCGCAATACATCAAGGAACTGCCGAAGGATTTGATCGGGCTGGTGTGGGGTTACGAACATACCCACCCGTTCGCGGAGCAATGTGCCGCGTTCGCCGATTCCGGCATTCCCTTCCGCGTCGCGCCCGGCACTTCTTCCTGGAATTCGCTGCTGGGGCGCACCGACAACATGTTGGGAAATATCCGTAGCGCCTGCAAAAACGGCAAGGCTGCCGGAGCGGGCGGCGTGCTTAACACCGACTGGGGCGACAACGGCCACCACCAGTATCTGCCGGTCAGCTACGCGGGAATTATTTCGGGCGCATGTTTTTCCTGGTCGCAAGCGGCTAACGAAAATCTGGATATCGCCGCCGCGCTGGAGCAGCTCTGCTTCCGCGACCAGACCGGGCGGCTGGGCGGGATTTTCCGCGACGCAGGCAACGTATATCTGCTGGCTAACGACCCCGTCATTCACAATTCCACCCGCTGCAACAACCTGTTTTTCCGCAAGAAACATTGCCTGGATTTTCTCAAGGCCGAGCCTCTGCGCGCGACGGAAAAACGCCTGCGGGAACTGGCCGAGGAACTCCCCGCCACGCGCCCGGCCGCGCCGGACGGTTCGCTGATAAAACGGGAGCTGGCCAACAATCTCGCCATGGCTCTGTCGGGAATCCGTTACGGCCTGGCGGAACTGGGAGACGCGCCCTATTCCGCGCGCGAGCGCCGCGCCGACCTGGCGGCGATCCTGGGCGAACACGAGGAACTGTGGCTGGCGCGTAACCGCCCCGGCGGACTCTCCACCAGCGGGAAAATGCTCCGCGACCTGATAAGCGAGGATGCAAAATGAAACTCAGCATGTGCCAGTATTCATTCGTGCGGTTGATCGAAGGCGAGAACTGGGATATTCCGAAATTCGTGACTGAGTGCGCCGCCCTGGGGCTTCCGGCCTGCGATTTTCACCAGCGCCTGGTGGGCACGCCCGACGCGGCCAAGGCCAGGGTCATTCTTTCCGCACTGAAGGAAAACGGCCTGGCCATCAGCGGATTTTCCCTTTCCAATAACTTCGGCCTGGAAAACCCGGAAGCGCACCGGCAGCAGCTTGCCAAGGCGGTGCAAGGCATGGAATTCGGCGCCGACCTGGGCGCGAAAATCATCCGTTTTTTCGGCTGCGAAGACAATCCCCGCGTCTGGCGCGAGTGCATGGACAAATGTCTGCCGGTGGCGGAAAAACATGGCCTGATTATAGCCCTGGAAAATCATGGCGGTTTTTCCAGTTCCGCTTCCGCCCAACTCAGGGATATCGAAGCCTTCAACTCGCCGCACCTCAAGGCGCTGATCGATATCGGCAATTATCTGCAGGTTGGGGAAGACCCGGTAAGCAGTATCAGGAAAGTTCGGAAACACTGCGCCTACGTTCATCTGAAGGATTTCAGTATCTTTCCCCAGGGTTCCGATCAGGGGGTGTTCCGACCGCGTGCCGGACATAACCTTCGCGGAGAAACTATCGGAGAGGGAGACCTTGATCTCGCCGGTTGCCTGGCCGCGTTACGCGAGGGAGGATACGGTGGATACGCGGCGGTTGAATTCGAGGGACAGGGCGATGTCCGGGAAGGGATCGAAGCCAGCCTGCGCAACATCCGCGCGTTAATGTGAAACATCTGAAAGCGGATTCGAGATAGCATCTCTTTTAAATCTCGATTTCAGGCGAAGCGGTTTAGCTGATGCCTGCCGCGCGTCCGGCGGCGAAGGCTTTTTCGTTCAGTTCGTGCAGCTTTTCCGGCAGGGACTCCTTGATCACTTCCAGCCAGGTCGCTTCCAGAATGTCGAAATGTTTCGACAACGCGCCCAGCATGGCGATGTTGCTTGCCTTGATGTTGCCCGCGTCCTTGGCGATGGCGCTGCCGAGGATGCGCTCGACCTTGCCGTATTCCGCCAGCCGTGCATCAATATCAGCCGGATATTCCGCCTTGCCCTCCAGCACCGAGGAAGGCTCGATCCGGAAATCGTTGACAATGAAAGTGCCGCCGGGCTTGAGGAAGTGGGCGTAACGCAGCGCCTCCAGCTCCTCCAGCGCCAGCACGTAATCCGCTTCGCCCTCGGTGATGATGGGCGAGAAGACTTTTTTGCCCCAGCGGATATGGCTGGTGACGCTGCCGCCGCGCTGGGCGAGGCCGTGGATTTCGCTTTTCTTCGCGTCGTTGCCGCAGCGGAACGCGACGTTGGCCAGAATATCCGACAGGCGGATAATGCCCTGCCCGCCGACTCCGACCGCGAGAATGTTGATGATCTGGTCACTCATTTATCTGCCTCCGTTTTTTTTATCCATAAACGTCACCCGTGCTTTTTCACCATCACGCATTTTTCGTCGACAATGATGACCGACGCCTCGGGGCGGGCGACTTCCTCCAGTACCCGCGCCTTGATCTCGTCCTTCTTGTAACCGTCCACGCGATAGACGTGCTTGATCCCCAACGCGCGGCACAGGGTTTCGATATCCAACGCCGGCGATTCCAGGCCTTTCACGTTGTGGCCGGTGGAAGGGTTGGGCTGGTGGCCGGTCATGGCGGTAATGCGGTTGTCGAGGATGATCGTAGTAGCGTCGCTCTTGTTGAAGACGATATTCGCCAAGTTAGTCATGCCGCTGTGGAAAAACGTCGAGTCGCCCAGAACCCCGACCGATTTCAGTTCCTTCGGCGCGACCTTGCGCACCCCGTGGTTCATTCCCACCGACGCGCCCATGCAGATCAGCGTGTCGAGTGCGTTATAGGGGGGCAGCGCCGCCAGCCCGTAGCAGCCGATGTCGCCGCAGACGGTGATATTGTTTTCCGCCAGCACCTCGAAGATAAACTTATGGCCGCAACCCTTGCAGAAGCCGGGCGTGCGCACCGGCACGTTCTGCGCCGGGCCTTTTTGGCCGGAATCCTGGTGCATGATCCTTCTTTTCAGAATGCCGGCGTTGAACTCTCCCACCCGCAAGAGCTGTTCCTTGCCTTCCACCGGAATGCCCAGCACAAGAATGGCTTTTTCCAGATACGACCGGTTTTCCTCCACTACGTAGAGGTATTTCACCTGCGAGGCAAAGGTGCGGATAAGCTGATTGGGAATCGGATAGGACATGCCAATCTTGAGCACGGAATAATCCGGTAGCGCCTCGCGCACGTACTGGTAGCAGACTCCGCTGGTGACGACGCCAAAATCGGGCGACCG
The DNA here is from genome assembly GCA_020060765.1 of Planctomycetota bacterium. Classification (GTDB taxonomy): domain Bacteria; phylum Planctomycetota; class SZUA-567; order SZUA-567; family SZUA-567; genus JAGUZQ01. The sequence goes on from JAGUZQ010000058.1 coordinate 55,613, forward strand.
CATTTCGATCCGGTTTTCCTCGCAGGTGTCCGACAGCGCGATCAGTTTCGTCATCCGCTTTTCCACGTCGAAGTGGCGGCGGTAGGCGTGCGATGGCACCATGGTATATTTCGCCGGATTTTTTTCATACGGCCGGAGCGGAACCTCTGTGCGCTCGCCGCATTCAACCACAGTGCGCGTGTGGCAGACCCGCGTCGTCATCCGCAGGAACACCGGGGTGTCGAACTGTTCGCTGACCTCGAACGCGCGCTTGACCATGTCCCTGGCCTCTTGCGCGTCGGCCGGCTCGAACATCGGCACCTGCGCGAACATGGCGTAATAGCGGTTGTCCTGCTCGTTCTGGGAGGAGTGCAGCCCCGGCTCGTCGGCAGTGACGATTACCAGACCGCCGTTGATGCCGGTATAGACCAGCGAAAACAGCGGGTCGGCCGCGACATTGACGCCGACCTGTTTCATCGAACACAGTACACGCGCGCCCATCAGCGACGCGCCGATAGCCACTTCCAGCGAGACCTTTTCGTTGACCGACCATTCGGTGTCGACGTCCTCATAGGTGGACATGTATTCGTTGATTTCGGTGGCGGGGGTTCCGGGATAGGCGGTGGAGACTCTCACGCCTGCCTCCCACGCACCGCGCGCGACCGCTTCGTTGCCCATCATCAGTTTCTTTTCCGGCATGTCAGGTTCTCCTATTTTTTATCGCACAACAGCACGCCCAGCGCCATGGTGTTCAGTTTCGTTTCAGCCGTATCGGCGCGGGAGAGGAAGCAGACCGGCTTCGTCGTACCCGCCACCAGCCCCCCAAAGCGGCATTCGGCGAAATACATGATGGCTTTGCCAAACATGTTGCCGCTCAACACCGAAGGCACCAGCAGAATATTGGCCTTGCCGGCTACGGGGCCGGTAATGCCTTTCACCGCCGCGGCGCGGGCGGAAATAGCGTTGTCTACCGCCAGCGGCCCCTGAACCACGCAGCCGGGAATATTCATCTCCGCCAGTTTCTGCGCTTCGACCGTTTCCGGCATTTTCGGATTCACCTTTTCCACCGCCGCCAGAGCTGCGACCTTGGGATTAGGCATACCAAACGCCTCGGCCAGCGGAATGGCGTTTTTGATGATTTCGACCTTCTCCTCCAATGTGGGATTAAGGCATATCCCGCTGTCGGTGACAAGAAAAAACTTGCCATTGACTTCGATCACTGCGATGTGGCTGATTAGCTGCCCCGCGCGCAGGCCGTGGTCGTGGTCGAGAATCGCCTTGAGAAAATCGCCGGTCGCGGCCGACCCCTTCATCAGGATATCGCACTCGCCGCGCCGCACCGCCGCCACCGCTTCCGGCGCGGTCGCAAACGGCACGGCTTCCGCGATGCCGCGTTTCTCGGCCATAACGATGGCCTTATCCAATTCCTCGTCCGGTTCGCCCGCGAGAGCGACTTTCTTCTTGCCCAGCGTCGCCGCCCTGGCCAGGATTTCGTCAAAGGATTTCATGTGGTTCTCTCCATATCAGACACTTTCCCCGGTCGGATAGACCTTGGCTTTTTCTTTGCCGGACAATACCCGCAGCACGCCGTCGCGGAGAGCCGACATTTCCTGTTCATCGGGATAACATTTCACCGGCGCGAGGAAAGACACTCTCTCTTCGATCCAGCGCGCGAACATTTTCGATTTCGCCATGCCGCCCGCCAACAGGATGCCGTCTACCTTGCCGTTGACAGCGGCGGACAAGGCACAGATGTGTTTGGCGATATTATATGCCATGGCTTCGTAAACCAGTTTCGCGTTGGCGTCACCGTTGTCGATCATTTTTTCGACTTCGCGCGCGTCGGTGGTGCCGAGGTGATCCTTCAGGCCAGCTTCGCGGCACAGCGCCATACGCAGGGCGCTGGCGTTCAGGCCGCTGTTGAGGGTGAATTTCGCCAGATCGTCGGCGCGCAACGCCCCGCATCTTTCCGGCGAAAACGGCCCCTCGCCGTTGGCGTCGACCGAATCCACCATGCGTCCTTGTTTGTGGATGGCGATGGAACACCCGCCGCCGAGTTGCACGGTGATGAGATTCATTTCTTCATAAGGCCTGCCAAGTTCTTTGGCGTAAAGCCGGGCGACGGCGCGGAGGTTGAGCGCGTGAATCAGGCTTTTGCGCGGAAGATTTTTACAGCCGCTGATGCGGGAGATGTCTTCGTATTCGTCAGTCGAAACCGGATCGACGATAAACGCGGGAATGCCAGCTTCGCGCGCGAGGTCGTCGGCGATCACGCAGGCGATGCGCGAGACGTGCTGAATGAAATCAGTTCCCTTCGCGTCGGCGAGCAGCGCGTCGTTGATTTGATAGACGCCGCCGGAAACCGGGCGTAACGGACCGCCGCGCGCGGCTATCGCGTCAAGAGCGGAAACTTCCCTGCCGCATTCGTGGAGAAAATCACGGACATGTTTTTCGCGCAACGGAATCTGGTCGTTCATGGTTTCACAGCGCGCCAACTCAGCGGCTTCACAGGCCAGATATTTTTCCGCCAGACAGGTTTCGCCCTGAAACAGCGCGACCCGCGTGGAAGTGGAACCGGGATTGATTACCAGAACTGTCGCGGCGGTCACGGGTTAGCCCTTTCCTGTTTCGAAGTTAAACGGTTATTCCGTTATTGTGCGGCGCGGATCAGGTTTTGTCAATGGTTTGTTTGTAAATATTCGAAATATGCCAACATTGGTTTGCTTAATCACTATAATACCGTAGAATATTCTTTAAAAACAAGGTATTGGAGATAATCAGGTATTGCCTCCCTGTTGGCGCAACCGGTAATAATATTAAAACAGGCAGCAAAAGATTTATTTGCGTAAATATATTTACAGCAAGATGTTGCGCGCAAACGAATCCACTTGTATCGGAAAGCGGCGAAAATCCTCCGGGTTTTCGGGTTGACACGAGCCTGTAACCTGATTATAACTCGCAGCACGATAATGCGCAAAAGCATTGTGTTGCAAAGAGATAGCTATTTTTATCATTGGGCGAAAAGTTTATCGGCGGGTCGGAAAGTGAATGCAACGCTGAAGTCTATCTGCGCCTTGCTCCGGCAGGGAGACCAGGAACTGAAAAAAGCCGCCATCCAGGTGCTGGGCGCGATCCACGCACGCGACCCCGGCGTGCATAAAGCCTTGGGCGAATTGCTGATAGTCGAAGACGACCCCGCTGTTTTCGTGGCGCTGCTGGAAACTATCGAACAGAATCCGCACGAACAGGCTTTGCGCTTTCTCTTGAAAGTTATCGAACGCAATACAGATTATCAGGAACGCATTCTCAATGCCGTCTCCAGAATTGGCGGCAAAGCCGTCGTCGAACTCAAGCGGCATTACGAGCGCGTGCCTTCGCCGACGAAATGCGAAATCGTCAAGGTCTTGCCTAAAATCCGCACCAGCCCGGCGCATGCGTTTCTGGTCGATTCGTTTTTCGAGCAGGATCACGAAATCGTCCGCTCCGGGGTGCACGCCCTGCGCGAGGAAATTTCCGGCTACGATATCAAGGAGCGCACCGATCTTTATAACCGGCTGATCGTGGCGCTGAAAGACCGGCGTCTGGTGAAAAACGACGCCGCGCTTTCGGCGGTGATTATCGCCTTGGGCATTCTCGCCGACATCCGCTGCAAGAGCAAGCTGCTGCCGCTGGCGGTGGAGGAGCATTCCCCCCAGATCCGGCGACACGCGTTGATGAGTCTGGCGCGAATGGAGTTTGTCGGCGACAAGCACGGCGACGTGTTCGACGCCCTGCTGCCGCTTTTGAACAACGACGATTACGAAGGCTTTGTCCGGCACGTGGTGCAGGTGCTGTTCAAGATCAAGCCGCGCCGCTCCGACAACGGCAAGATTCAGGATCTGCTTACTAACCGTCATTCCGGCGTGCAGGTTTATGCCATCCAGGCTCTTAGCCAACTCAATTCCATTACCAACGCGGAAAAGGTGCTTTCTTTCCTGGGGCATCCCGACCCGCGGTTGCGCGAGGCGGCGGGGACGGCGCTCCGGGGCATGTCCTCGGCGGTGGAAATCGTGCTCCGGCATCTGGAGACTGAGGAAAACCGCGCGCGCGCCTTCGAGATGGTGAAGATCCTCGAAAGCCACGGCAACAAGATCAAACCTGACCGCGCCCGGATCATGGTCAAGAAAATGTTGTCTCTCTACGAAAAGAACGACGAGAGATACCAGCTTTACCGCACGGCTTTGCGTCATCTGCGCGGAGAGGTGATGCAGGCGGAACTGCTGAAGCTCGCGGAAAAGGCGGGCAAGCAGAAAGAGTGGGTCAAGGTGCGGGATTATCTGAAGCTGCTCGACCACACCGAACTGTTGTCGGCAGATATCAGGCTCGAATTGACTATCGCCAAGCTCAAGACCAGCAAGAAGGATCGCAGCCGCACCTTCCGCCAGTCCGACTATTGCCTGGAACACATCGCCTTCCTGCTCCGGGAAGACCCCAAGGGCTTCCGAAAGAAATTCCTTGCGGAAAAGGTTCTCGATGCGGAAGATTATCTCTACGTGGGCTTCCACTTCGCCGAACGGCTGAACGAGGAACGCAGGTTCGGCGCCGATATTCTGCGTCACGTCAAAAAGAAGTGGCCCCGCGCCAAGGCCGCCGGGATCGCGGCGCAGAAACTCAAACTCGAAGGCCACTGATAATCTTTTCCGGAGAACACCCGCATGTCGAAACGCGCGCTCGGACGAGGGCTCGGCGCTCTCATTTCCAAACCTAAACCCTCTGCTTCCATTGCCGCCGAAACCAGCGGGGAGACCGGCACATCCGGCGGCGTGCTGAAGCTGGCGGTAAACCTGATCGACCCCTCTCCCTGGCAGCCGCGTACCGTTTTCAACGAAGAACACCTGCACGACCTGGCCGATTCCATCAAGGCGCAGGGGTTGATCCAGCCCGTGGTCGTCCGCGAACACGGCAGCAGGTATCACCTCGTCGCGGGCGAACGCCGCTGGCGCGCGGTGCAGATTCTGGAGTGGACGGAAATTCCGGCAGTCGTGATGGAGACTTCCGACGCGAAGATGCGCGAACTGGCGCTGGTGGAAAACCTCCAACGCGAAGACCTGAACCCGATGGAAAACGCCTACGCCTACCAGGCGCTGGCGGAGGAGTCGGCGTTGACCCACGAGCAGATCGCAGTCCGGCTGGGCGTCAGCCGCGCGCGGATCACCAATACTCTCCGCCTGCTGGATCTGCCGGAAGAAGTCAAACAGTTGGTGGGAGGCGGGGAAATTTCCGCCGGGCACGGGCGCGCGATTCTGTCGCTGCCCGACGCCTTCAGCCAGATCAGGCTGGCGCAGAAAGTTGTGAAGGAAGGCTTGAGCGTACGCGAGGTGGAAAGCCTTGTCTCGGTCAAGCCGTCGCGCGCCAAAGCTCGGGAAACGGCGTTCCCCCGGACAGGCGATGTCCATTCCGCCAGTATCGAACAACGCTTGCGCGATCATCTCGGCACCAAGGTGCTGGTCAACGACAAACGGGGCAAGGGCACGATCACGATCGAATATTATTCCGCCAGCGACGTTGCCCGCATCATGGAAAAGCTGGGGTTGACCGAAGACCTTTCCTGAGCGCGAACTTCTCCGGGCAGAGAGGGATATGTGATGAAGCGAATTCACGTCTGCGTACTGGCGGTGTTGTTCCCGGTTGTCTGCTGGGGGATTTACCAGGGGCTGCTGTCGTACAAGAACGATGTCAGGCTCGAACCCGCGCCGGTCAAGCCGGTCACCGCTCCTCTCGCGCCGGTCGTGACCGACAAAACCGTTTCGCCAGTCGCGCTGGAACCGGAAACCGCGCCCCAGCGGGTCTGGGCAGAGAAAATAGCAAATCCCTGGATTGGGAATTTTTACAAACTGGACAACAACCTGTACCGCGGCGCGCAGCCTTCAGGCGCGGGAATGCGCGAATTGCAGCGATTGGGAATCAGGACGGTAATTAACCTGCGCAGCCTGCATTCCGACCGCGACGAAGCGGCGGGAACAAATATCAGGATGGAGCACATCCGCATGACGGCGCTCGACCTGGACGAGGAGGACGTGGTCAAGTTTCTGAAAATTGTCTCGAAAAAAACGGATGGTCCATTTTTCGTGCATTGCCAGCACGGCTCCGACCGGACGGGATCGATGTGCGCGATGTACCGAATAATCGCCCAGGGCTGGAGCCGCGAGGAGGCGCTGAAGGAAATGACCGAAGGCGGTTTCGGCTTTCACGAAATATGGCGCAAGACGCTGATTCCCGATCTGGTGAAACTGGATCTGGATAGTATCAGAAAGCAAGTCCGCTGAAAATTCAAGCTATGACTGCCTGCCGGTTTCGGTTGCGGCTAGTACGGCGGAGCAGTGTTCTTTCCACGAATTATGCGAGAAAACTTTTTCCCTGCCTCTTATTCCGGTATCCAGCACCATTTTTTTCTGCGTTGCAAGCCGGGCGACTTTTTCCACCATCAAGTCGAATCTGGCGGCGGGGACGAAAAAGCCGGTTTCGTCTTCGTCGATAATTTCACCGGAAGCGGTACGCACCAGCGGCGGCGAAGACTTGAACGCCAGCGGCGGACAACCGCAGGCCATCGTCTCCAGCAGCACCTGTCCGAACGATTCGTACCATGAGGGCAAAAGCATAAGATCCGCCGCCGCATACCATTTTTCGGGAGTGTTGGTTTTGCCGGGGAAAAGGATATCGTTTCTGCCGCCGGCCGCCGCTTCCGCCTGTTTGCGCAATTCGCCGTCGCCGACGCAAACCAACTTGACGCCATGTTCGCCTTTAACCTGGGAAAAACTTTCCACCAGCGGCAGAACGCCCTTTTCAGAGCCGAAACGCCCCAGGTAAAGCGCAACAAAATCGTCTTTTCCGATGCCGTACTCTTTTCGTATCAGCGCGCGTTTTTCAACACAAGGCTTGAAGCGCAAGAAATCTACTCCGGGCGGGATGATTTCCGCCCGGATGCCGTCGCCGTGCAACTCCCGAACCTGTTCCAGCATGTTTCGGGAAAACAGAATATTGGCCGACGAGTTTTTGAACGCGAACCGTTCCACCGTTTTCATCTGCCACGTCCACCACCAGTTGAAGAGCTTTCCCTTGAAAGTGTAAGCCGTGGCCTGCTGGTGACTGATGCCGGGCGAGATGAATACATGTCTGGCTGCCGGTTTCGCCAGGCAGACCGCCGAGGCGATTTCCGCCAGCCTGGTCACGATCAAGTCCGGCTTCTCCGCGCCGATTGCGGTTTCCAATATCCGCGCCAGCCTCTTGCGCAAGGCAAACGGCCTGAAAGGAATATCCCCTTTCCCGAGGCGCGGCCAGGCGATATATTTCACCCGCACGCCGGAGTCGTTGACGTGGTCGGCGCCGTCGCTCCACTGCCGGGCAAGCACGACGCAATCGTGTCCCTGCCGGACGAATTCGGCGGTTGCCTCCCGCAAATAGTTTTCCACGCCGCCATAATGGTTCTGGTCGAAGGCGTTAGCGACAAACAGCAATTTCATAAGCGCTCTCCTCAGGCAAGACCAAGCTGACCTGACAAGTGCCATTGTCTTTTCCCGTCCGGCAATGTCAACCATTTCATGGCGGTATTTGCGAACTCGTTGACATAGGCGCGGCAGCCTGATATCATTTTCGACCATAGTTGACCGCTTAACGCTGTGTTTTCAACCGGGAAAACGATGAAAGATATTCTGCTGCAGGGCATGAGCCTGGTGCTGGCGCTGGCCACTTTGCTGGTCGCGGGCGATCTTGCGTTCAAGCCGGAAACGCCGGAGGCACCCGATATCAGGGCAGTGGCAGCGGCGTTGGCGTCGGCGTCGGCGCTGGGGGTGCTGCTGTTTCAGTATCTGTATTTTTCCGGACTGGCGCGCGTGAACCGTTATCGCGACGCGGCCGGGGAGTTGCAGGAGGAAACCGCCAGCCTGCGCTCGCAGGTGAAGATGCTGGAGCAGGATCGGCGGTTTCTCCGGCAGCAGGTGGAAAGCCTCAGCGCCCATCGCGAATTGTCGCGTGCGGCTTCTGCCAACACTTCTTTCGAGGATCTGCTGGACGAACTTGCGGGCGTGGTGCACGACACCGCCGGAGCGGAATCCCTTTCGATTTTCCTGAACGATTCCGGCGGCTCCTTTTTTCCGAAAGCGGTTTACCGCGTTTCCGATGCGACCGAGCTATACCTTTCCTTTTCCGAAACCGGATCTCTCACGTTGGGCAGGGAATTGGAAGACGGGGAAACGTTGGACGGGGAACTGCTTTCCGCCAAGCGCATCAGCGTCACTCCGCGCGGCGAGCAGATCATCATCGGCGGCGCGCTGTATTACCGCAATTCCGAAATAGGCACGGTTAAGTTTACTCATTACAACCTCGACCAGGAGCAGGCGTCTTCCGGAGACATCGTCCGCGCGCTGCTGGCGGGGGAGTTCGGCCACGTGCGGCTGGACGCGCAGAACATCAAGGAGGCGAGGGAAAACCGCAAGCCTCTGCGTTACGACAACAAGGCGAAATTGGCGGAGTTGGCGTGTCCCCTGGTCGCCGACGAGGAAATTCTCGGCGTGGTCAAAGTCTGGTTCGACTGCCGCGGCGACGAGGATCGTGAGCGCACCCTGTCCGAACGTCAGCGTCTCCTCAGGGATTCGGCCACCCACATCGCCCGGGCTCTCCGCAGCGAGCGCATCTACGAGCAGGCGATCAAGGACGGCCTGACTGGCCTCTTCAACAAGCGCCACATGGTCAGCCAGATGGAAAACTATTTCACTCTCGCCGCGCGCCACGGCACCCACCTGTCCATGATCCTGCTGGATATCGACCACTTCAAGAAAGTCAACGACACCTACGGCCATCTCACCGGCGATATCATTCTGCGAGAAGTAAGCGCAATCATGCGCGAAAACATCCGCTCCTGTGATTTGGCGTGCCGCTACGGCGGGGAGGAACTGGCGGTGATTCTGCCCGAGGGCAGCCTGACCGGCACCAGGGATCTGGCCGAGCGCCTGCGGAAAAAAATCGAGGAGTCCTCCTTCACCGGCGAGAAAGGCGAAACCGTCAAGGTCACCGCCAGTCTGGGCGTGGCTGATTTCGACCCCGCCATGCGCCGGATCGAGGATCTCATCGCGCGGGTGGATGCGGTGCTGTACGAGGCGAAGGAAGGCGGGCGTAATAGGGTAATCGCCTGGGAAAACCGGAAGCCGCTGTTGAAAAAAACCGACAGCGCCAGGGTCAGCAAGCGCGCGATGGGGAAATCCTGAGGCACGCAACACTGTTCAGTTAAGGAAAAATCGTTCGGTTCAATAATTCAACTTACGAACGTCATTCTCGCGGGGCGTAAAAATGCTTCCCCTGTTATCGGGACTATTCACCAATCCGATCTTTCTGCCCGGCGTGCTGGCGGCGGGGTTGCCTGTGCTGATTCACCTGCTTTCGCGGCAGCGCGCGAGAGAGATTTATTTTCCCACCATCCGCTTCCTGCAACTCACCGCCGAACGCACCGCCAGCCGCAGGCGGATTGAGGAAATATTATTGCTGGCGCTCAGGGCGATTGCGCTGGCCTGCGTGGCGCTGGCGCTGGCCGGGCCGGTGCTGAATTCCTGGAGCAGTCTGGCGGGACGGGACAGCTTGTCCGCGATCGTCATCGTCGACAACAGCATGTCGATGCAACAGGATGCGGCGGGGCGCAAAACTTTTGAACGCGCGAAAGAGACGGCGCTGGAGCTTGTCTCCCAGTTCCCCTCCGGCAGCCGCTGGGCGTTGTGGTTGGCCTGCGCGCAGGGGGAAGACGACCAGTGGCGAGAAATCCGCGCGCGTCCGGCCGATGCCAAAACCGCAGCGGAGAAAATGATCGTCGCCACCGACGGCACTGCCGATCTGGCCAAGCTGCTGCTTGCCGCCGGGGAAAAACTGGCGCGCGAAAAAACTCCCGCACGGGAACTGTACCTGCTTACCGACCGCCAGGCCTCTTCCTGGGACGCTGTGAAAAATGACGAAAATCCGGCAAGAGGACAGGCGCGGATATTTGTCTGTTCCCTCCAGAGCGGCGGCAAGGACAATTGGGGGATCAGCGACCTCAGCCTCCGCGCGCGCGCGCCGTTGCCGGGAGAGATCGTTACGGTCGAGGCCGACGTCTCCTCCAACCTCGCCGCCGAGGCGCGCACCGCCGTAAGCCTGTACGTCGACGGAAAATGCCTGGAGCGCAGAAGCGTAACCCTGCCCCCGTCCGGCGGGACAGAAGCGGTGGTCACGCGCGTGCGCTTTGCCTTTCCCCTGGAACAGTCGGGCTGGTGCCGGGGACTGGTGCAGGTCGATTCCGATTCGTGCGACCGCGACAACCGCCGATATTTCGCTTTTAAAGTAAGAAAAAGCGTGAACATCCTGCTGGCAGAGGGCGACTCGGGACTGCTGCCCAGGGAACGGGCAAGCTATTATCTTTCCGCTGCGCTCGCGCCACTGAGCCGGGGCATTATCAGGCCGGTGATAGTCATTCCCGGCGATTTGTCGTCGCGGGATTTCGCCCTCTTCGACGCCGTTTTTCTGCTCGATGTTCCCGATCTCGATAATGAAACCGTTTCCCGCCTGAAGCAATACGTCAACGGCGGCGGAGTCCTGGTGTTCATGCCGGGCGGAGAGGTCTCTCCGGAAAAGTGGGAACAACTGTTTGGCGAAAAAACCGATAACCAGGGCGGGTTGCTGCCGGGGAAAATTTCCTCCCTGGTGACCTTGCCCGCTGACGGCGCGCGATTGGAGGCAGGCGAAGCGGGACATCCGCTGCTGGCATCTTTCGCGGCGGCAGCGGAACATCTTCGCCGGGGACGGGTATATAAAATTTTCGGGATTGAAATCGGCGAACGTTCGCCAGCGCGGGTGGCGCTGGCGCTTGATGGCGGCAATACTTTTCTCGCCACCAAAACCTACGGCTCCGGGCACGCCATCCTCTGGGCCGCGCCGCCAAAACCTACGTGGACGAATCTGCAGGGCAAGCCGGTGTTTGTGCCGCTGATTCATGCGCACGCGTACCTCGCGCTTGGTTTTAACGGTCGGGAAAGTTTTTCCTGCGGTGTGCCTTTGCCATTGAAAGAATATGCCGGAGCGGAAGCGGAACTGCGTTGCCCCGGAGACAAAACCGAAAGAGTAAAAATTTCCGCAGCATCGCCTTTTTACGCCCACACCTGGCAGGCGGGATTGTACGAGGCCGGAGATACGGTCGATGAAGAGAAGCAGACCGTGTTCGCGGTCAACCCGCCCGCGACGGAAAGCGATCTGACGCAGATTGATGCGGGACTGTTGCAATCGCTTTTATCGCGGCGCGGCGAAACCATCCTGACTGACTCGCAGGGGGAATTGCAGGCCGAGGTCAGCCGCCTGCGCACCGGCAAAAGTTTCGCCACGCCGCTGCTGATCGTCGCTCTGCTGGCGCTGCTGCTGGAGGCGTTGCACGGTTCGCGGCGCGTGGCTGATGCAGGCTCCATGCCTAATGCTCAAGGAACTGGGGAATAGGCCTAGCCTCAATACGGTTCGCGGTTTACTTAAGGGGAAAACTTGTACCGTCATTCCCGCGCAGGCGGGAATCCAGGCGGAGATAACTTCGCCAAACAAAGCGACTTGTAGATCCGAAAATTCTGGCAAGGGTTCTACAAAATAATGTCACTGCCAATACAAGCCAACAACTCCTGGATTCCCGCCTGCGCGGGAATGACGACCGTAAGTTTTTTCTGAAAACAGAAAGATTTTTCCTTAACCGTATTAGGCCTAGCCCACGCCGGGGCCGCTGGGGAAATCTGGCGCGTCGGTGGTGATCAGGGTCAACCCGCCGGTCGCTTCGTCGCGCGCAGCCAGCAACATGCCTTCCGAAATCTCGCCGCGGAGTTTGCGCGGTTCCAGGTTGTCGACGATTACGATTCTTTTCCCTACCAGCGTTTCGGGCGGATACCACGCCTTGATGCCGGCGCAGATCTGCTTGGTGCGTTCGCCTACGCGGATTTGCAGCTTCACCAGTTTGTCGGCGTTGGGGTGATTTTCCGCCGCGATAATTTCCGCCACCTTCAGCGCGACTTTGGTGAAATCCTCGAAGGTGCAATATTTCACGCCTTCCGGTTCGACGGGATTTTCGGTAGGCGCGGTTTCATGTTCAGACATTTTTTCTCCAGCATAAAACGTAGCAGTCGATTCAAGGCAAAGTATTTTACCAATCAACGGGCGTCATAGCAATAAAGCCCGAGAATTTTCACTTCACCGGAAGCGCAGGTAATTTTTACCGCATGTTCGCCAAACGGCAGTCCGCTGACGGCCTTGCGATTTTCGAGATAATATTTCCCGCCTTCGCTATCCACGTAAGGGGCGTCGGCTTTCTGCTCCAGTTTGTTTTCACCGTCAACGTCTACCCGGAACGCGCCGCCGTTCTCCGCATCGACATAAGCGACGGCAATCAGATTGCCGGTGAAGTTGACAGACATGCTTTCGCCTTCCTTGAGGACGCAAGCCTTGTCGCCGTAGGGCGCGCCCCAGGCGGAGGTGAATTCCCCGGCGGCGGGAGCGTCTTTCCAAGCGGGATCACCGGCAGGAATAAAATGCTTGTTGAGGCAAACCTTGTTGTCGGCGAAAGTGATTTCGGGGTTGGTGCCGACTATCTCGACGAGATGCCGGTCGCCGATCGAAAGCCTCCCGTGCACGAAGGCGGAATTACGCAGGTCGCGATTGGGGGAATTCTTGCCGTGCCCGCAGTCCTTGGCTTCCACGCCGTCAATGCGCAGCTTCATGTACTCGGTTTTGTCTTTACAGGGCAGATCGTGTTTCGCCCATAGATTTAAAGTGGAGTCCTCTATCACCATCATCCGCTTGTTGACGATGCGCTTGCTTTCGGCGGTGAAGCTGACGATTTCCCCTTCCCAGTTATAGGAATAGGAATTCATGCGTTCCGGCAAAATTTTCTGGGGAATCGGCTCCGCGGCGGGCGATGTCACTTCAAAAGCCTTTTCCAGTTGCTTGAACCACAGGTAATGCGCGCCAGCTTGCGGGTGCCCGCCGTCTGTGGCAAGAGCGTAAAAATTGGCTGTCTGCTTCAACTGATTGATCATCTCGCCTGCATCGATGAACGGGATATTGTAATAGGCGCAAAACTTTTCCATCGGCTCGGTCATGGAATTCGGTTTGCCCTTGTCGCGAATCCACATGCAACTGACGAATTCCACCGCCGGATAATGGCGCTGGAACCACCGTACCGCGCCTTCGTATGCAGCGATTTCATCGGGGGCGTCGATATGCTCGTTATGGCCGTGGCCGAAAATCACGAGATCGGGCGCAGGTTTGTTGCCGTCGGCAAAGAGAGCTGGATAATATTCTTCCCACTTTTTTCCGGCTGAATGGCCGTTGTTGTTATCGTTGGGCGCGAGGGCGAAAGAGGCGTAGTCGGCGAAACCGCTATGCGACTCACCGATGCTGGAGCCGTCGCAGGCCATCACGTTCAAGAGGATTTTATCGACAGGGTAGTTAAATTTTCGCATCAGTTCCATTCGCATCCGTCCGGTGTACATGAAATAATGCTGGCCCCAGGCGTAATAACCTTTAAGTTCCGGACGACCGACCAGGGCGGGGTCGAATTTGTCGTAGCGGCAGTCGCACAACGGTTTTTTGTAATCGGGGCTGGCCGGATTTTCGCCGTAAGGATACAGCGGCGGGTTGGCGCTGCCCCGGTCGATGCTGGAGCCGAGGGTGAGGATATACACGGGATCGCCTGTCAACAGCTTTTTCATCGTGCGAGGCAGCATCCGGTAATATTCCGGTAGCGGCCGCGACGCCTGATATTCCGCCGCCGCTTTTTCGCCTTTTGACAGGATAGGCGCTTTGATATAGACCGGCTTGTCCGACAGGTTTTCGAATTCGGCCAATATGCCCACAGCGTTTTTGAAAGACGGATCGGCCTCTTTCTGATATTTGAAATTCCAGTCAACTTTCAAACCCTCGGCGTTCAGCGTAGCGTTTTCTTCGCCGGAGATGGTTTCGATAGTGTCGAGCCGGATCAGTTCCCCGCGCCCGTGGCAGGAGAAGGTGCGCTCGTCCTTCAAACCAAAAGTCTTGGGTTCCCAGGTTCCTTCCCCGCTTTCCACTCCCATCAGGCACAACCGCATCGCTACAGCTTTCGGCGCTCCTTGCGCGACTTGGCAGGACAAACTCAGCAAGGTGTCTTTCTCGGTGACGCCCAAGTCGGAAAGCGCAGCGAACTGCCAGAACTTTTTCCCGGGCAGGATTTTCACCACATTGCCTTTGCCGTCGTCAGGGAACGCGGCACACTTCTTTTCCGCTTCCGCATCGCCCCGTTGGGCAACGTTCCATCCTGCCACATACAAGGCAGGCTCGCCTTCTCCTGGTTCGTAATACTTGAATTCAGGATTGACCAGCAGGTTGTCGGCGGCACTGCCCGAAATTGCGAATAATACCAATGCGGCGAAAATGAAAATCCCATAACAGTACGACATGTTTTCCTCCTGTGCGAATATACGACTCACATAATCTACAGATAAAAACCTTCCAGCTTTTCCTCTCGTCGGATGTGTTCGGGGGGAATATCGAGCTGCCGCCGGGAACGGGGCAGGTTATTGCGCAATGCTTCCACCGCCAGCCGCAGGTCTTCCGCCAGAGGCGCGGTCAGCGTCAACAGTTGTTTCGTGCCGGGATGGACAAAGGTCAGTTCCAGCGCGTGCAAGGCATATCTTTCCAGAGCGAATTCGCCGCCGCTGGTCGCGAAGACAATCGCGCCCGGTCGCCCGTAACGGTCGTCGCACACCAGGGGATTGCCCAGGTGCGACATATGCACGCGCAGTTGGTGCTGGCGGCCGGTATGCGGTTGCAGTTTCACCAGGGTGAAGCCTTCGTCGTTCTGCGGGGGAAAACGCTCCAGAACTTCGAAATGGGTCAGGGACGGTTTTCCTTCCTCGTCGTAACGCACGCCCATCTTGCAGCGGTCGCTGCGTCCGAGGCCGGGGCCGATGGGCGCATCAATCTCGCCGTTGTCCGGTTCGACAATTCCCTCGCACAGCGCGACGTAGGTTTTCCGCGGTACGCGCGCCTCGAAATCGTCCTGCAGAATCCGCTTGGATCCGGTGTGCTTGCTCACGAGGACAATGCCGCTGGTATTGCGGTCGAGGCGGTTGGCCATGCTGATTTCCTGATCGGCGGGGATAATGTCCTTATAGCGCCAGTACAGGGCGTTGAGCAAGGTATCGTGGCGGTGCAGGGCGACGGGATGGACGACGAGGCCGGGCTGCTTGTTGACGGCGATGACGTCGTCGTCCTCGTAAACGATATCCAGCGGAATATGCCGCCCCGCGTCCTCGCCTTCCTCCGGCACGTGGCAACGCAGCAGCACCGCGTCGTCCAGATGCACGCGCCAGTTGGCGGGGCGGGGATTGCCGTTCACCTCGACCCGCCCGTCCTTGATATAGCGTTGAATTTTGGCGCGGCTCATGGTCGGCACCATGGCTTTCACGAATTGATCCAGCCGCATCTCCACCCAGTTGGGGTGAACCCGGAAGGAAAGATCAAAAGGCTTGGCCGGATCGACTGGCATCAGAGTAGCACGTCCGCGAGTTTGCGTTTGGGGACGTGGTGAACGTTATCCGACGCGCGCCAGTAGTCGGTTTTTCCGTCGGCAGGCAGTTCGTCCAGCACCACGGTTTCGCCGGGACGTCCGAGCGCGATAACCAGGCGGATTTCATATTTTTCGTCGATCCGGAATAGTTCGCGCAACTGCTGGCGCTGGACGGAACCGAGCTGGCAGGCGGCATATCCCAGTTGCGTGGCCGCAAGCTGGATCGTCTGCGCGGCTATACCCAGATCAATCTCCTCGCACAGGCCGACGCCTTTTTCCGTGCAGATGACGACATACCCGGTCGGACGTTCACCTGCGGCAGGTCCCGGCCAGTCTTTCAGCGCCCCGGCCCAGGCCAGCAACGGAAACATTTTTCCGCACTCCTCCGCGCCGGACACGATTTTATAGCGCAGGGGCTGGCGGTTGCCGCCGGAAGGCACGAGCCGGGCGATGTCGACCAGTTCCCTGATCGCCGCGAACGGAATCGGGCTGGACTCGTCGAAACGGCGGAAACTCCGCGCGCGCCGCACCAGTTCTGCGAACATTTTTCTTCTCCTCGCGATAAACATCCGTCTCTCCCCAACGCCCAAAATCATTATACCCTCGTATGCAATATTTGAAAGTTAAAATCCCGTTGTCGCGTTCCCCTTCGGGAAGGTATACTGAAACTAGGAGGTGGCATTATGCTTAAACAGGGAATAGTGGTTATGGTTATAGCTGGCAGCTGCCAGGTCAGGACGGGGCGGGACTGCGGCGGCGGGTGCGAGGGTTGTCACGGCTGCGCTCTGGCGGCGGGCGAGCAGACACTGGATGTGACGCTGACAACCAGCGAGAAACTGCATGTCGGCGATGTAGTGGAAATGGAACTGACTTTGCCGCACGCAGGCATGATGTCGCTGTTGGTGTTCGCGCCGCCGCTGGTGGGTTTGCTGGGCGGAGGCGCGCTGGGGAATATGTTTTTGCCAAGCAGCGACGCGGGGCTGGTCGCGCTGGGCGCGGCGGGATTTGCGCTGGGGCTGATCGTCGTGGCGCTGGTCGGCAGACTCACCCGCTTTTCCAAGCCGCGTGCGGAATTCGTGCGTAAGGTCAGTCCCTGATTTCCTTCAGAATCAGCCGCGCGAGGTTGACCTTGCTGATGGTGCCGAGGTCTTGCGAGGCGCCGCCCGCGCGCAGGATGCAGGCCGTCGATTCGGCGGCGGCGAAAGCCTCGGTGGTGTTGACGATAATCGCGTCCAGCTTTTTCTCCTCCAGCTTGCGCCAGCCTTCGTCCAGATTCAGCTTGGTCTCCAGCGCGAAGCCGATCACTTTCTTGCCGGGGCGGGAGGTGTGCGCGGCGACGCTTTTCAGAATGTCCTGCGTGCGCTGCAGACGCAGGAACATTTCCCCGTCCTGTTTTTTCATCTTGCCGGTAAAGGGTTCGGCGGGAGTGTAATCCGCCACCGCCGCCGACATCACTATCGCGTCGCACCAGGAAAAGGCGGTCAGCACCGCTTCGTGCATCTGCTCGGCGGTTTCCACCCGCACGCATTCGGCTTGCGCGGGCGGAGAAAGGTGGGTCGGTCCCAGGATCAGCAGCGTCGACCAGCCCAGCGCCGCGGCTTCCTCGGCAATCACGATGCCCATGCGCCCGCTGGAATGGTTGGTGATGAAACGCACGGCGTCGATCGGCTCGCGGGTAGGGCCGCCAGTCACGAGCAGGCGCAGACCGTTGTGGTTTTCGGCATGAAGCTTTTCCAGAACACGCAGCGTCGTTTCCCTCGTCGGCTCAGGCATGGTGTTTTTCCTTTTTCATAAGTTAATTGGTTATTTCTTCCGACAATACCAGTCGGGGTTGATGTCGGGGAAGATGTTGTCGGCGTATTCCATCGCCGCCAGCGCTTCCTCATCGAAGCGGTCGCTCACCAGCATCGACTCCAACAGCCAGAACCGCGCCAGGTGCGACTGCACCCGTTTCAGCGCGTATTCCGGGCTGGTGTTGGTGCGCATGATAAACGGCCAGTCGCTGCCCTGCGCCAGCATCAGTTCCCGCATCATCTGTTTCAGGGCGCGGCGGTTCTTCTTTTTCTGCGCGCCGTCTTTTTCGGCCATCTCGCTCATCCGGTCGCCCGCCTCATGCAGATCCTTGAGGATGGAGTCGTTGGTATTGTTGATCCAGTATTCGTAGGTGCCGTTGCCTCCCCAGCTCGACCCGGCGGGAACCGTGACCTGGTTTTCCGGGAAGAGTTGCAGATATTTCAGCGGCGTGATCGGTTTCAGGTCTTTCTGGTCGTAACACATTTTCCGGAACAGGTAGTCGAGAAAGCGCGGCCCCTCGAACCACCAGTGCCCGAACAGTTCCGCGTCGTAGGGCGAGACGATCAGCGGGGGGCGATCCATTTTCGGCGCGAGGTGCTCCAGCTGCTTCTGGCGGTTAAACAGGAAATTGCCTGCGTGTTCCGCCGCTCGTTCCAAAGCTTTGTTCCAATCATAAGGTTCCTTGGAGTCGCCTTTCTTGGTGATGCGGTAATACTTGATGCCGGTGTTGGTGCGCACATGCCCGGCGACGATGAAGTCCCGCACCATCTCCTCGGGCAGATCGAAACCGATGTCGCGGTAGAACTCGCGGTAGTCGGGATGCCCCGGATAACCGACTTCCGCCGCCCAGACCTGGTGGCTGGTTTCCTTGTCACGGGCGAAGACGGCGACGCCGTTGGGGGTATGAACCGGCGCGAAGACGCCAAACTTGGGCTTGACCGTGGCGTGATCGAAGCCGTGGGAGTCGACGAAGAAATAGCGGATGTCGGCTTCTTTCAGGAACTCCTCCACGCCGGGGTAATACGCACATTCCGGCACCCAGATACCGCCGGGATGGACGCCGAAAACTTCCCGGTGATGCTCAACCGCCGTCTGCACCTGCGCGCGCACCGCCGCGGGGTTGGTTTTCAGAATAGGTAAAAAGCCGTGCGTCGCTCCGCAGGTCATCAGTTCCAGCCGCCCCTGTGCCGAGATATTCCGGAACGCCATCGCCAGTCTTCGCTGGTAACGTGTCTCGAACCAGTACAGCACGTCGCGGAACTCGTCGGCGTA
This sequence comes from Planctomycetota bacterium, assembly GCA_020060765.1. Taxonomy (GTDB): domain Bacteria; phylum Planctomycetota; class SZUA-567; order SZUA-567; family SZUA-567; genus JAGUZQ01. The sequence continues at coordinate 74,226 of JAGUZQ010000058.1, forward strand.
GCGCCGGGCGAGGCGGTTGAACTGCGGTTCGCTAGCGGTGCGGCCGATCTCCCGGTCAGCAAGAGCAATCAGCTTGCGGAGATGGTCGACGAAACGTTCCTGCAGCAGTTCGTCCTCGAACATCGTTACCAGAGTCGGCGACAGGCTGACCAGCAGCGCGTAGTCGACGCCGTCATCCTCCAGGCCTTCCAGCATCCTGAGCAGCGGCACGTAGGTTTCTATGATGGCTTCAAAAAACCACTGCTCTTCCAGAAATGACTTGTGTTCCGGATGGCGGACATAAGGCAAGTGCGCATGCAGCACCAGCGACAGGTATCCTTTCGGCATGATCGACTTCCTATCAGCGGGAAATTTCCGCCAGCATCTTCGGCCACGACTCAGCCGCGTAAAAACGGTGCCCGCCCTGGCCGACGATGAGATGGCAATGCTTTTCCGCCCCAGCCGCACGGTAGATTTTCTTCAAACTTGTAAAAGCTTTTTTCACTTCGCCCAGCGGAAAGCCTTCGTCCTCGCTGCCGGTGACAATCACCACCGGCTTAGGCGCGAACAAGCCCATGACGTCGCCCATCTCCGCGTAGTTGTACAGCCCCGGCACGTAATGGTCGGAGCAGTGGTAATACGCCATGATGGAGCCGCGGTAGGTGCAGAAGGAACACGAAGGCATGGCATAGCTGATGCGCGGCAGCAGCGCGGCGCAATAGATCGCCACCGTCCCGCCGGTGGAGTTGCCCATAATGCCGATTTTTTTCAGGTCAATATCGCCGCGCCTGGCGAGATAATCCAAACCGCAATCGACATCGAACACCCGTTCGCCTAGCAGCGTACGCCCCAGGAAAAGCGCGTGCAACACCGCGTCGTGACAACCGTGGGGAGAGACCACTTTCTGTTTCTGCTCGCGTCGCAGGCCGAAGGAGCGCTGCTCGATACAGAGGGCGGCGAAGCCTCTCTTCATGCAGCCCAGCGCGTAATCGCGGTCGCCGTCGATTTTTATTTTTTCCGTTTCCGTCTCTCGATCATAGCCGATGGAGTTGTGCATCCCGGTGGAATGCCCCTGCAGGCAGACCATCAGCGGATACGGCGGCTTTGCGTTTTTCGGCAGGCAGATGTATCCCATCACATCGGCACCGGGTTCGGAGCGGAACGTGATTTTTTCAATCGTTCCCAGTTCGTGCTCTTTTTTCCATAAGGTTTTTACATTCAGTTTATTCGGTTTTTCCGGCATGAAGCCGATCAGCTCGCGCAGCTTGCGGCGCAACTTTTTCTGCCACTCCGTCACGTCGCCGCCGGAGTAGGCCAGTTTCTGCGCGGTGTGATCCATCACGTAATTGTGATGCTCGGTCGGGGAGAGCAACAGTTTTTTGTCCATGATGTCTCCTAAGATAACAAAACACGCCCTCGTTGGCAAAAGGGCGTGTGAATAATTTTTATCAAGTCAAAGTCTCTCACGCGCCGAGGGTGACCCCGATACGGTCGCGCAGGGTCACGGCGTCGCCTTCCACCACCTCGACCGGCACGTGCAGCTTGCCGTCGCGCACCACGCAGGACACGCAGAAGGAGCCGTCGGGGGCGGTCTCGACCAGTTGCCCGCCGATACGCAGGCGTTTGCCGGGTTTCACCTTGCCGCGCAGCACCAGTTCCGCCTCCATCTCGACCCCGGCTTTCGCCAGCCGGTCGATCAGCGTCCGCAGCTTGCCGGTCCACGCCGCCCGGCGGGGGCGGGGCGCGGTTTCGTTTTCCGCGCCCTTGACCAGCAGGTCGAGGGAGAAGGGGAACGCGCGCGCGCGTTCGGCCTGCTTGCGACCAACCGTGGGTGCCAGCCGGGAAGTAAAGGTTTCGGCCTTCGGCTCGGGCTTGTCCAGCCTGACGGCGAAGACTGTCGGCTTGTTTTTCCGCGCTTCTGCTTTCTCAGGGCGCAAAGCCGGGTTGGCGGCGGCGCGGCGGGATTCGTATTCCGCGCGCAGCACTTCCGCCGGGCGGGGAGCCAACGGCTGGGCGTCGCGCAAAACCCGCGTTCCGTCGCGGAGAAAACGCTGGTAAAGATTTTTGATGTCGCGTTCCGCTTCCAGATCGCGCAGCGGCCAGTCGGCATCGCCGGGGGCGACGATCAGGGACGGGGTTTTGATCTGGAAAATTTTCGGCGTCCTGGGAGCGATTATTTTATCCGTGTTTTGCTCGACGCGGACAAACTCCTGCCCCGTCTCGCCCTGCCGGTCGCGGGGCAAGCGCACCCGGTTGGAACGGGAAATCGGCGTAAACCTGCCGTCGCCCGCGCGCAGGCCGAATTCGATCACGTACTCGCGATCAGCTTCCCACACCTCGACGTAGCGGCGGTTTTCCTCCCAGCTCACCTCGATGTCGAAAGAAGAATTGGCGCCGGCGAAAGCCACGCCGGTAATGTCGTAAAACCGGAGTACCGGCCTGACCTCGCTGCCGCCCAGGCGCGCACGCGCGCTCTGGACGAGATAATCCGGAGTCTGCCAGTAGACATGCACGCGCCGGGAAGTGACTTCCAGAGCCGCCAGTGACGCCCGCCCGGCGAGAATCCGCAGAGGCGTACGGTCAATGATTTCGAGTTTTTTTCGAAGGACTTCGGGGATAGTCAGATCGGCGAAGCGGTTTGAATTTTTCCTTGTCGCCGGTTCCTGCGTTTCTCCGCGCAGGGACGACAGGGCGTGCGCGACCAGGCTGCCGGCAAAGCCTGCCCCGCCGGTGCGCCCGTCGAGGGAATACAACACCCCGTCGGTCAACAACGGACTGCGGGCGCTGATGCGCTTGCGCATAGCGTCGGCATTGACGAGGCGCGAATTTGTCTGAACCAGTGTTTCCATGCAAAACCCTCCTGCCGGGAGAAATTACCTTTCCGGGCGGTGGTAGCGCCATTCCAGGCGGCAATCCGCGCATTTCAAGCTGCGCAGAACGTTGTAATAACTGGTGTAACCCGTGGAGGTGTCTGACTTGGCCAGCGTCATTTCGTCGTGGATATGGGCGTGGTCATAACAGACCCCTCTGCCGCAGGCCGCGCATACGCCGCGCGCTTCGTTATCGCAGAACCAGCACTTCATGGCATCCCCTTCCCCACATGAATCTTAATCTTGTATTATTTACTGTTTGCCACTGCCGGAAAGCCAGCCTTCTCCACTAACAAGAATTATATCACGCTTTCCCGGCGTGACAATGCAATTTCCCCCATTTTCTTCGGAGTTTTTTCGTACCTTTCCCAGCGCGACAACCAGGTCTGGCACCACCTTGCTAGCCACTTCTTTTTTGGCTTTACGTTACGGCGCCCTTGTGGTTTCATTTTTTCTTGCGCCAGCTATTTGGAAACGATAGCATTCGCACAACAGCAATTCGGGAGAATGGCGGGATATTTCAAACTGCATGAAAGGATTCGCTCATGATCGGCGCTTTTGGACGATGGTTGAAAGCCTTTGGGTACCTGATTACCGGACAGCTTGATGCGGCGCGGCGTACGCTGGACACCAATCCCCATGTCGTGCGCGCCAAATACGACGAGATCGTGCGGGAAAAAACCGGGCGCATCCAGCATTACAAGCAGGCGGTGGCGCAGGTGATCGCGCAGCAGGAAAAGAAGATGGCCAAGGTCAAGGCTTTGACCGACGAGGTGCGGAACCTGGAGCGGTTGAAAGCAGGCGCGCTGGCGAAAGCCAAGGAACGCGTCGCCGCTCTCGGCGGCAAATCCAAGGAAGAGGTTCAGCGCGACGGGGATTACCAGAAATGCCTCGCCGCCTATAACGATTTTTCCAGCACCCTGGCGGAAAAACAGGAACACATCGGCGAACTCGAGAACGACATCAACGAATACGGCACCCGCATCAACGAGCACAAGGTGCAACTCCAGCATCTGGCTCGGGAACTGGACAAAATCAAGAGCGAAGCCGCCGACGCCGTGGCCGATTTCATCACCGCGCGCGAGGAACGCGAAATCGCCGACGCCCTTTCCGGCATCGGCGAAGACGGTGCAGCGCAGGAATTGCAGCGGATGCGCGACCTGCGCCACGAAGTCAAGGCCGAAGCGCGCATCAGCAAGGAAATGGCCGGCACCGATACCCGCGCGCAGGAGGCCGAGTTCCTGGAATACGCCAGAACCTCTTCCGCCAACGACGAGTTCGATGCCCTGGTCGGCCTTGGTGGCGCTACAGAGAAACCGCAGGCCGCGGCGGACAAGCGGGAGACGTCGCTGCCGGAGTGATATCAATTCAAGTTTTACAAGTTGCGGAGAAGCGATGGGAGATTACGAATTTCTGCGCCAGGCCGGGCGCGCCCTGAACGCGGGACAGACGCGCACGCTGCTGCTGACCGGCAACATCCACGATCTCTTCTGCCTCGACGCCGCGGATTCGACCGAATACGTTCCCCTGGTCTGGTACCTTTTCCGCCGCTGGAGCGTGCCGGGGCGCATCCTGGTCACCTATGAACTGAACGGTCCTATTCGTTTCGCCTCCGACGCCGACCGGGAGAAAGTCCGCTCCGCCTGGCTGCAATGGCGCACGGGGCTTGACAGCAACAAGCTCGACATCGAACTGATGCTGGCTTCGCGCCAGACCCGCGCCCAGATGGAGGGCATGGGCGCGGCCTTCGACGCCAATCTGCAAGCCGCCGTAGGCAAACCAACCCAGGCGTTGGAAATGCTACGGCAGATGTGTCTGGCCAGCCGCACCGTATTGAACGGCCAGCGCCTGCTCGCGGACGATCTCATCATTCTGATAGAGGCGGCCGACATGCTGGTGCCGGTGGGGGAACTGTCGCATCTCTCCGACGCCGACCGCCAGCGCATCGCCATCTGCCAGGACTGGTTTGGCGATCCCGGTTTCATGGACGGGCGCGACGCCGTTGTGCTGCTGGCGGAGAGCCGCAGTCTCCTGCACGACCGGCTGGCGCGCCTGCCGCAACTGATGGAACTGGCTATCCCCTCCCCCGGCGCGGAAGAACGGTCAGCCTATGTCGACTGGTTCAGCAAGCGCCTGCCTGCGGATAAGCCGTTACGTCTTTGGGGCACGCCGGAGGAACTGGCGCGCCTGACGGCGGGGTTGAGCATTCACGCCCTGCGCCAGCTTCTGACCGGAGCCTCCCACGAAAACCGCGCCCTCGCCATTGACGACGTAATCGGCAAGGTGGAGGAATTTATCCAGAGTCAACTGGGCGAGGACATTGTCGAGTTCAAGAAACCCTCCCACAAGCTTGACCAGGTGGTCGGGTTTTCCCGGATGAAAAATTTTCTGCGGGAGGAACTGATTCCGCGCCTGCGCGCCTCGGGCAAGGAAGCGCTGCCCGGCGCGGCGGTCTGCGGCCCCATCGGCGGCGGCAAGACTTTTATTTTCGAAGCGGTGGCCGCCGAGTTGGACATGGTGGTGCTGGTGCTGAAAAATATCCGCAGCCAGTGGTACGGGCAGACCGACGTGATTTTCGAGCGACTGCGCCGGGTGCTGGACGCCTTGGCCAAGGTGCTGATTTTCGTCGACGAGGCCGATACCCAGTTCGGCGGCGTGGGCGCGGACGCGCACGAAACCGAACGCCGCCTCACCGGCAAGGTGCAGGCTATGATGTCTGACCCGCGCCTGCGGGGGAAAGTCGCGTGGCTGCTCATGACTGCGCGCATCCACCTCCTCAGCCCCGACATCCGCCGCCCCGGCCGGGTGGGCGACCTGATTATCCCTGTCCTGGATTCCGAAGGCGACGACCGGCGCGACTTCCTGCGCTGGACGCTTGCTTCGATCATGCCCGAACCGCCCACCGACGAATTGCTGGCGCAGATCGACCAGGAGTTGCGCGACGGCAGCGCCGCGACTTTCGCCTGCCTGCGCAGCGACCTGAAGGCGCGGATCGCGATGCTGGGACGCCAACTTCAGCCGGAGGAGGTAATGGCGGTGATCCGCGACCGCCTTCCCGCGCACATCGCCGCCACGCGCGAATACCAGAGCTTGCAAGCGCTCGTCAACTGCACCCGCCGCAGTTTGCTGCCGAATCCGGAAGTAAGCGAGGACGAACGCCTGGCCTGGCAAAGACGCATCACCGAAATGGAACGGCAGGGCATACGGTAAGGTGGGTAACGGAAATTCGGTTAATAAGAAAACTGTGTTCGACGAAATAATAAAACATACAAATTGTCATTCCCGCCTCCGCGGGAATGACGACCGTTTATTTTTACGCGACAGGCTCGCCCGTCAGTTCCGCCATCAATTCGGCGACCGGCACGATCTTGTCTACCCGGAAAGCGTTGGTGCCGACCGTGAAGATGGGGTTCTCCACGTCGTCGTTGTAGCCGCTGGAAGCCAAGAGGCCGTTACAGATGCAGAAGGCGGTTTCCGGCGCGTCCTTGGCGGCGCAGGCCGTGCCGATCATCACGTAGCCCTTGTCGCAGAACGGCTTGCGGCGGTTGCAGAGCAGATCCTGCCACATCGGCGCGTTCTTGAGGATGCGGAAAGGATAGCCGCAGGGGCTGCCGGGCTTGATCGCCACCATGATGTCGTCGGCAGTGGCCTTGATGACGTGTTCCTTGTAAAAATCGGTGGCGCCGGATTCGTGAGTAGCGAGAAAACGCGTGCCCATCTGCACTCCCGCAGCGCCCGCTTTGAGCCAGTTCTTGATGTCGTCGTGAGTATAAACCCCGCCCGCGACCAGGATGGGGAATTCCCCGTATTTTTTCGCCACCTCCAGCACCGGCGGCAGCAGTATCTCCAGCCGGTTTTCGGGGTCGTCGATTTCCGCTTGCGTCTTCCAGCCCAGGTGTCCTCCCGCCATGGGTCCTTCCAGCACGGCGGCGGCGGGGCGGGCGTCGTAGCGTTCCCAGTGGCGGCAGACCAGGTTGAGCGCCTTGCCGCTGGAAATTATCGGCACCAGTCCGGTCTTGGCATCGGGCTTGTAATCCTTGACTATCTTGGGCAGCTTCTGCGGCAGCCCCGCGCCGGAGAAAATGAAATCCACGCCCCCGTCGATGGCGCCGCGCACCGAGTTCTCGTAGTCGCGGGGCAGAGCCACCATGACGTTGATGCCGCAGGCGCCACCGAGTTCGCGCGCCTGGCCGATCTCGTAAGCGGTGGCTTCCTGCATGTTGAGCTTTTTTCCCACCCGCTTGGAAACTATGCAATCGAGCGCGACGCTGGACACAACCCCCAGGCCGCCGCAACGTCCGACCTCGCCCGACAATCTCGCCATCGAGATGCCTATGCCCATGCCGCCCTGGATGATCGGATAACGGATTGTCGTGTCAAGTATCTTGAGAGGAGGAAGCATGAATGCCTATCATGAAAAAGCGACCGAAGCGTCAGGACTTCGGAGCAGCTTCGGATAAATCAGCGCAGAACCGCATGAGTTGCGGCCTGTCGGTTAGCGCAATCCTGACCGCGTCTCTTCCGGAGAGCCGGAACAGACGCTTCCACATTATCAACATTTTCCGGCGTTTGACAATCGTTAAATTCGCCGGACTTGAATTAAACCGCAAAATCTTTTCCTGTCAATGGAGGAATTGCCGATAACCGCCGCCGGTCAATACGGAAAATGAAAAAGAACTTGACCGGCGCCCCAACTGGTGGTATATTACGGTCAAATCTGATAAGGATTTCGGCAAACATGAATCGGTCTGCAGCCAACATCGCCCGAATTATTATTATCGGCTCCGGCATTGCACGGGGCGGGCGGGTGTTTGCGTAATCTTGTCATTTACTACGCGATCCTACGCCGCCCGTGAATACGGGCGGTTTTTTTTGTGCGTTTACGGAAAAGGGGGGCGGAACTAAGGGCAATACGGTTAAGTAAGGAAAAAACCTGTACCGTCATTCCCGCGAAGGCGGGAATCCATGAGGTGTTGCGTACGGTTTCTCCGCTGGATTCCTGCCTCCGCAGGAATGACGATTCGTAAGTTTAGATTAAAACAGAAAGATTTCCTCTTAATTAAACCGTATTTGTACTAAGGGACCAAGAAGCATCTTCGGAAGGCTCGTTGCCGATAATCCCTGATTGCGAAATTCCTACGGCAATCAGATAAATCAACGAACCGTGCCTTAGTCTCCTAGTCCCTTAGAGCCTTAGTCCCTCCCTGCCCGGCTACTATCGACGAAACGGAGGAATAAAAAATGTCAGTCAAGGTGGAAATATACGATACGACTCTGCGTGACGGTTCGCAGGGGGAGGGCGTAAGTTTTTCCCTCGCCGACAAGCTGCACGTCACTTCCGCGCTGGACGAACTGGGCGTGCATTATGTCGAAGGCGGCTGGCCAGGCAGCAATCCCAAGGATATGGAGTATTTCGAGGCGGTGCGCAAATTGAAGTTGAGGCACGCCCGCGTCGCTGCTTTCGGCAGCACCCGCCACGCCAAAAACACCCCCGCCGCCGATCCCAATCTGAAACAACTGGTCAAGGCGAAAACGCCGGTCATCACCATCTTCGGCAAGACCTGGGATCTGCACGTGCGCGACGCCCTGCGCGTACCGCTGGAGACGAATCTGGCGATGATCGAATCGTCGGTGAAATATCTGAAGAAAAAAACCGGGCAGGTGTTTTTCGACGGAGAACACTTTTTCGACGGCTATAACGCCAACCCGGAATACGCGCTGCAGGCTCTGGCGGCAGCCGCCGAAGCCGGGGCTGAGGCGCTGATCCTGTGCGACACCAACGGCGGTAATTTCCCCTCGCGCATCGCGGAAGTGACGGCGCTGGTGGTGAAAAAGTTCTCCGGACTTAGCATCGGCATCCACACCCACAACGACAGCGGCATGGCGGTGGCCAATTCCGTGGCCGCGGTAGAGGCCGGAGCGTCACACGTGCAGGGCACGATCAACGGCCTGGGCGAGCGCTGCGGCAACGCCGACCTCGCGCAGGTCATCCCCAACCTCGAACTCAAGGGCGGCAAGACCTGTATCGGCAAAAAGAACCTGCGCCATCTCACCGAGACCAGCCGCTACGTTTACGAACTGGCGACCCTGCCCCTGGTTAACAGCCAGCCCTTCGTCGGCCGCAGCGCCTTCGCCCACAAGGGCGGCATCCACGTTTCGGCGGTGGCGCGCAACTCGAAAACCTACGAGCACGTCGAGCCGGAAATGGTCGGCAACGAACGGCGCATCCTGGTGTCGGAGCTTTCCGGGCGCAGCAACATTCTCGCCTGCTCCAAGGTAGACTTGAGCGACAAGCCGGAAAAGATGAAAGAGGTGCTGGCGAAAGTGATGGAACTGGAAAAAGACGGCTACGCTTTTGAAAACGCTGAAGCCAGTTTCCATTTGCTGATCAGCCGCATCGTCGGCGGCTATGTGCCGGCCTTCGAGTTGAAAAGTTTCCGCGTGATGTCGGAATACCATCCCGCGGGCGAGAGAGTTTCCGAAGCCACGGTCAAGGTGGCGGTGGACGGGCGGGAGCACCACACCGTGAGCGAAGGCGACAGCGGCCCGGTCAACGCGCTGGACAAGGCGCTACGAAAGGCGCTGCTGCCGGAATTTCCCATTCTGGAACAGATGAAGTTGGTAGATTACAAGGTGCATATAGTCAACGCCCAGGCCGCCGCCGAGGCCAAGGTGCGGGTCGTAATCATCTCCCAGTTGCACGGCGACGTCTGGGGCACGGTGGGCGTAAGCGAGAACATCATCGAAGCGAGCTGCCGGGCGATGGTGGAAAGCCTGGAATACACCGTGCTGAAATACGGTAAGCATAAGCGCCAGAAGTGACGGTCGCAACGACAAGCGGAATAGTCGCGGCGGCTGTTGACGGCGGCGGGCAAATGCTTTAACCTTCCGGTTTGGATGAGGGATCAGGGGGCAATACGGTTTAATTAGGAAAAAACTTGTACCGTCATTCCCGCGAAGGCGGGAATCCAGGCGGGGAAGCCCCGCTGCTATATTACGCAAGCATTACAGTACGCACAAAACTTATGCGCATTCTTCGCCCGCGACCAACGGGAGCGCGGAAGTAACACACAGACGGATGCGCTTGCGAAATATGTGTGTGCGGCGCACACCTGGATTCCCGCCTTCGCGGGAATGACGACCGTAAGTTTTTTTGTGAAAACAGAAGGATTTTTCCTTACTTAAACCGTATTGACCCTAACCCTCTCACCCAACTGGGGGAGAGGGGACTTTTTTTCGTCTGGCGACGGTTACTGGAAAAGTGCGAAACTCGAACTTGAGGATTAAGAAAAATCTTTGACCGGAACCTTAGTCCCCTAGTCCCTTAGAGTCTTAGTCCCCTGCTTTCAGGCAACAGAGCGGAAAGGGCAACCTCCCGATGGCGTTCTGGCGCGAAGTAAAGGAAATTTTCCGCGAAGAGATGAGCCTCGCGGAACTCACCGACCCGTCGCGGGCAGGCGCGCGGTTGCGCAATTATGTTTTATTGTTGCGCGAGACCGTGCGCTCCATCCGCCAGGACAAGGCCATGACCATGGCTAGCGCCCTGGCGTTCAAATCGCTGCTGGCGCTGGTGCCGGTGCTGGCAATTTCGCTTTCCATTGTCGCGATGATGAACCCTTCCGAAACGGGAACTGACGCCGTTTACACCAACAACTTTTTTTCCGTCATCCAGGATCGCATCCCCCAGTTTGCCGGACGGCAGGAACTGCTGGACTCGGTCAAGGGTTTCGCCGCCAACGCCGGGGCAATCGCGGGCGTGGGGTTTATTTTCCTGTTCGGCACGGCGTTTTCGCTGCTGATGTCGATCGAGGATTCGTTCAACCTGATCTGGCAGGTGCGGGAGCGGCGGGCCTTTCTCGCCCGCGTCAGCGCGTTCCTGGCGACCATGATTATCGTGCCCATGTTCATGAGCCTGTCGGTCTACGTCACCAGCGGCGCCGCGCAGTTCGCCGACCGCGTCGCGGCGAACGTCGAGGAATTGCAGCAGACCATCGCGCCGGGGGAAAAGCCGGAGCAATCCGCCCAGCCGGAAACGGAGGCCAACGCCCAGGTGCGGCCGCAGTCGGTTTTCCGGAAAATCGTGCTGGCGCTGATGTCGCTGGTCACGATCTGCCTGGCGATGGCGGCGCTGTTTTATCTCATGCCCAATACGCCGGTGTCGCTGCGCGCGGCGCTGGTGGGGGGCTTTTTCGCAGGCGCTTCTTTCGAGGCGGCGCTGTACCTGTTTCATTTTTACGCGGCGCATCTGGTGGACAATTACACGAGGATTTACGGGCCGCTGCTGGCGCTGCCGCTGTTCCTGCTGTGGGTGTGGCTGGTGTGGGTGATGGTACTGTTCGGGGCGGAGGTGGCGTTTACGGTGCAGAACTTCCGCAACCTCGCCGCTCGCGCGGAACTGGAAAAACGCGGCATCTCCACCCGCCTGTACCTGGCCGCGCGCATCGTGGCCAAGGCTTCGGCGCTGTTCCACCGGGGTGAAGACCCGGGGCGGCTGGTGGAGCGGATTACCGAGGAGTTGAAAATCCCGCAATACATGGTGCGCGAAATGGTGTCGCTGCTGGCGCGGGAAAATATCCTGTGCGCCATCGAGGATCGGGAAGGGGCTTATCTTCCGGCAAAAGACATCGCCTGCCTGACACTGGCCGACGTGGTGCGTAGCGTCAGCGCCGACACACTCGACGTGCCCGAGACCCCCGACGACCCTCTGCGTCGCCACCTCGCCGGAATTTTCCGGCAGGCGGAAAAAGGCTCGATCGGACTGCTGGCGCAAACCCGCCTGTCGGAACTGGCGGAACTGGACAATCATCCTGTTCCCGAACCTGCTGCGCCTGACATAGTCTCCTCTCCCCCAGTTGGGGGAGAGGGTTAGGGTCAATACGGTTTAATTAAGGAAAAATCCTTCTGTTTTCAGAAAAAACTTGCGGCCGTCATTCCCGCGAAGGCGGGAATCCAGTGGGGAAACCGCACGCAACACCTCCTGGATTCCCGCCTTCGCGGGAATGACGGTACAAGGTTTTTGCTTAATTAAACCGTATTGGGGTTAGGGTGAGGGGGGCTCCATTACGCCGGTTACAGATTTTGCGTGAGCGATAATATCAACTTAAGCATTACCTACAAACAAGTTATACGTACGGAAATAGTTGAAAAGACCGCGGCGCGACTTACATATAATGATGATTAACAACCGATCAATGTTTCACGTGAAACATTTTTCCAGGTAGCGCGGGAAAAATTGGCGATTTTTTTTTGCACTTGCGGCGAAAATTTAGGAGTTTCCTTCTCCCGGAGGAAAAAGAAGGCGGGACGGAAAAATCGCATTAGGTCAAATGACCTAATCGCAGGTTTCTGACTGCCTCGGGTGCAAAAACTCGCGAAGGCGGAAGCGATTTTTCCTGACAGATATCAGGTGAAAAAAGTGCGGGAAGATTTACTTGATGGAGAACCTCATGAACGCGATTGAAACGCAAAATCTCGTTCACGCCTACCAGAAACATTTCTGGTCGCCGCGCAAGACCGCTCTAAACGGGCTTGACCTGAAGGTGGCGGAGGGCGAGATTTTCGGCTACCTCGGCGCTAACGGTGCCGGCAAAACCACGACTATCAAAATCCTGGTCGGGCTGCATTCCCAGACTTCCGGCACGGCGACGGTTTTCGGTCGCTCCGTGCGGGACGTCAACAGCCGCCGCGAAATCGGTTTCATGCCGGAAAATCCCTATTTCTACGAATACCTCACCGCCGCCGAATCTTTGGATTTTTACGGCTCGCTTTGCGACATGCCCCGCGCAGACCGGAAAAAGCGCGGTGCGGAGTTGCTCGAATTCGTCGGCCTCGCAGACGCGCGCGACGTGCGGATGAAAGAGTTTTCCAAGGGAATGCGCCAGCGGATCGGCATCGCGCAGGCGCTGATCCACAAGCCGAAACTGGTGGTGCTGGACGAGCCGATGAGCGGGCTTGATCCGGTGGGGCGGATGCAGGTGCGCGAGGCGATTCTTTCGCTCAAGCGCGAGGGTATGACGGTGTTTTTCTCCTCGCACGTTCTGCAGGACGTGGAAATGATCTGCGACCGGGCGGGGCTGCTGCTGGATGGAAAATTGCAGGCTGCCGGGCCGCTCAGTGAATTGCTGCAGGCGGAAAACAAGCGCATAGAAGTCGCGGCGGAAAACCTGCCGCCGCAACTGGCGCTAAAGTTGCACGCCGTCGCAGCCAGTTCCGCGCGGCGGGGAGAAGGCGAATTTTTCATCTTTGACGACCGGGACAAGGCCGACGCCGCCGCGCGGGAGATCGTGCAAAGCGGAGCAAAGCTGAACCTGTTCCGCCCCAGCGGCGAGACGCTGGAGGAATATTTCATGCGCTCCACCGGCAAGACCCGCGCGGAAGTGGGCGCGTGGAGCGGGGGGGGCGACAAATGAAAAAAGCCTGTTACATCGCATTCAACACTTTCCGCGAAGCCGCGCGCGACAAGATCATGTACGTGATCGCCTTTTTCGCCGTGTTGATGATGGGCGCGAGTCTGGGGCTGGGGTTCGTGTCGGTGGGCGAGCGCACGCAGATCATGCAGCACTTTTCGCTGGCGACGTGCAGTTTTTTCGGCGCGCTGATCGCGGTCTTTGTCGGCACCGGCCTGATCTACAAGGAAATCGACAAGCGCACCATCTACACCATCCTTTCCAAACCCGTCCACCGCTGGCAGTTCATCCTGGGCAAATTCCTGGGGCTGGTGGCGGTGCTGTTTTGTATCGTGCTGGGAATGTCGGCGATTTCCTGCGGGTTCGTGCTCTATTCCGGCGGAGCGGTCACGCCGATTTTTCTGCTGGCGGCGGTGCTGGTGTTTTTCGAGATGGTGGTGGTGACGGCAATCGCGATTTTTTTCAGCACTGTTTCCTCGCCGATCCTGGCTGCGATTTTTACTTTCTGCGCCTATCTTATCGGGCAGGTCACGCCTGACCTGATGCAGCTGGTGGAGTTCGAGAAACCGCTGCTGAACTATCACCTCCGCCACGGCGAGATTGCCGACTGGCCGCAATTCTGTAAACTGCTGGACGGGAAAAACGGAAATATGGTTTGCGCGCGCGTCCGCTCCCTGTTGCAACCGCAGGCACAGGAAGCGGTCGGCCAATGCGTGACTGAAGGCGTCTTGCCGCCTGACACGCGGGAAAAATTGCAGGAAACCCTCAATCTGATTATCGACCGCAAGGATTTCTATCAGCCGGAAATGCGTGCCGGGCTGGATGTGCCGGAATTCGCGCGGGAATTGTTCGACGCCGAAAAGCTGACCGATAACCAGGTGCAGCGGCGCAACCGGTTTCTGTTCGAGTCAGCGTTTGGAAAACTGCTGGCCGAAACCGCGAAATACGACACCGTCAGCCACATCACCGGCGAGGAAATGACCGACCGCGTCGCGAAGGCGCAATGGCTGCTGAAACCGTTCAGTTTCGTGATGTACCACGCGCTCCCCAACCTCACGCATTTTCAATTGCGCAACCGCGTGGTCTACGGCCCCGGCCTGAAACAAGGACGGTATTTCGTGGACGGCGAATTCGGCATGGCGGTAATCTATTCCCTGTCCTATTCCGCGCTGCTGCTGGCTTTGGCGGCGTTGCTGTTTGACCGGAAGAAACTCTGAGCGGGTGTGTGAAAAGGCGGGATATTAATTCGACAGTCCGAGCTTTTTCCGGATGGACTGCACTGCCTCTGATTTCCCGGCTCTAGCTGCGATAAAAGCGGTAAAGGAACCGAAGCTTTCTTTGTTAGCCTCGTAATCTTTCATTAACCGTTCCTGAATCTGCCGTTTCATCTGAACACAGTCAAAGTTCTTCGTCTTGGCTGTCATATCCGATCTCCTTGGGGCTGCGGATATCGATCGTCCTGTATCCGCTGGCAAGATTTACTCCATTGAATTGCTGGATTTTTTCAAAATTCACGATATGCCGGAAATTCCAACTGAGCAGAAGCACTGCTCCCGCCGCTGTGGCGGCGGCTATCTGAACGGCATCATCCAGCCACTTTCTGCCGACTACTCCCCTGCGCAGATACTCCTCTGCTAGTTCCTCTGCCTCGGCGGTGATAGGGATTTCCTCAACCGAATCGGTGGGCAGACTTGTTAAAACTGATTGCACTCTCTCCGGCGCCTCCGAAATTTCCTTGAGCAGAACGTCGGAGACAAGCACCTTGTATTTGCCAGCCGCGACCTTGGTGAAAAAACGCTTGCTATCCTCGGCGAATTCCTCATCATAAACCCCGCCGAAAACCGAATTATCCACATATACCCGTATCCTATGCACAACCTGCTCCCGTAGCCACTGGCACCCTCCATGTAACTCCGACATAAGCATGATAATACAAATCGGCGGAAACCACAAGCTTTATGACCTGCAAAGACCCGCGGCCTTGCGGAGCGGGTGTGTGAAAATCGGGTTGAGACAGCGAGAACGTTACATCAGGGTCGAAACTCTTCCAAATCTTCCTTGTCTTCGTCCTCGCACTGGATGCAGGTGAGCAGGTCGGCGATGTGGCCGCGCGACAGCAGGTTGGTTTCCTTGTCCATGATTTTTTCAATCACCTTGCGGTAGGGAATCGCGGCGATATAATCGAGCTGCATTATCTTGGCCGCCAATCCACGCAATTCCGAATTGCCCGCCGCCAGCGCCTGCATGATCGCCTGCACCCTGACGTCGTCTGGAACCGCTCCCATTTGCTTTAGCTGCTGGTCGAATTCCTCCCCGGTCATGTTGGCCTTAGCCATATGCTGGAGCATCCGCAGAACCTGGGTCGGAGGCTTCTCTCCCGGCTTGGTGGCTTTGGGTTTCTCGTCGTGCCTGAATTCGTCAACCATGCCCTGTTCGATGCGGCGCAGTTGCGAGGCGGTCGAGGCCTTGGCTACCGCGAGGCGCGTTTCCATTGTTCCGCTGATGCTGCTGATGGCGAGCTTGAGAGAGTCTTTCATGTCCGCGTCTTCGGCACGAACGGTTTTGATCATGCCTTCCAGCCGGGGCAACGCCGCCTGGGCGCAAACCGGACCGATGGCGGCCAGCACGTTTATTCCGACCAATTGCACCTCGCGCACCGCGTGGCGGGTACAGCCCAGCGCCCGGGTTGCGGCTTTTTCGGCAGCCGTGCCCATCTTGATCAGGATTGCCGCCACCTTTTCCCGCAAGGCGAAATTGGGTTCGTTCAGATGGCGGGAAAGCTCTTCCGCGTTTTCACTCAGATCGGCGTCGGCTTCCAGGATATGATCGAAAAAATCCAGTATCTCGTGACGCGCGCTGATATCCTGGCGAATAAAAACTTCGAGCAAGTCAGGCGCCGCAGCCGCAGCCAATGCGCCGCTTTTGCGCAGTCGCTGGATAATCTGGGAACGTTGGGATTGTTTAAGATTGCGGCTGCCGTACTGTTTCGCCGCTTTTCTGACCTGATCTTCGTTGCGATAAGGCCAGATAGCGTCGGGAGAGCCGGAAGCGTCGCCGTCTCCGGTATATTGAGATTCGTCATCCTGGGGTGGGGAATATTCTGACGACATTTTTTGCACCCAAGCTGTAATGACAAAGGCAGAACCAATTTAACTATACTATGAAACAGCGTCAAATCAACATGGTTTAAAGGAGCATACCAATAGGCTATGAAGAAACCAGAATAAATCAAGGGCGAAAACGGCATTTGCCGTACGAATTCTTCAAAAATCATGGTTTGGGGGCGGTTGGCTTCTCTTTTTCCGGAGTGGGTTTTTCAACAGCCGGCTTTTCAGGAGCCGGTTTTTCGGCTTTCCTGATTTCCTCCAACAGCTTGTCGGCTCGGATGACGGAGGGATCGTTGCGCACCTTGCTTTCGCTGATGGCTTGCAACAGTTTGACGTATTCCTCCTGCTGTCGGTCCTGGTGGTAGAGGTTGGCCAGATCCAGACGCCAGGAATTGGCGATGCGGGCGTTTTTCTGATACTTGATTGCCGCACGGCTGGCTTTGAGTTCTTCCGGCCGGTTTTTGGTCGCTTTGGCCAGCCGCGCCTGCATCATGAAATAATCGGCGGCATAGGCGGATTTTTCCAGCTTGGGCTTGGAGAAGGCCAGGAGTTTGCGCCAGCTTTCCAGCAATTGCGGCTGCTGATCCTGGGGCGCGACCTTGGCCGCAGCCTCGACCAGGCGCAAAACCTTAAGGCATTGCAGGCGGTTGGCTTTCTGGTAGCCAGTGAAGGAGACGGCATATTTTCCCACCCGGTCATAAAGACGCGCCTTGGCGCAGATATCCAGCAGCTCCAGTTGCAATTCAGGATTGTCGCGGTTTTTTTCGGCCAGATTTTCAAAAGCGGTGAAATACTGATCCTTATATTGCGCCCAGGGAATGCTTTTCGCCTTTTTCAGCAGGAGAGGCGAATCCTCGCCGCTTTCGATCGCCTTGAGCATGGCGAGGTTGTGGAGATTGTCAAATACCCGCTTGCTGTCCAGATGGCGGGCGAGGGGGCCAGCCTCCAGTTTTTTCGCATTTTTCCCGTTGGAGCGGTCGCGCTTTTCATATTTCCCGGTCGCGATGTAGCCGCGCACGTACATGTCGGCTGCTTCGTCGAAACGCCCGAGCACAAACAGCAGTTCCGCCAGATCATTGTAGACCGCGATTTCGCCGGGGTCGTTTTTCATCCGCGCGCGGTAAGCCATTTCCTGCCGGTGCTGCAGATCGGCGGTCAGTTCCAGGTTCTTGCCGCTGGCGGAAGAAACGTGGCGGAGTTGCGGAATATAATTGGTCAGGATGAATTCCACGGCGTGGCGGCCAGGCGCGAGATCAGGCAGAGTCAACGGTGTGCGTCCCCGGTCATGCCCGTCGACAATCACTGTCGCGCCAGGCGGGGTGGAAGCAAGACTGAGCGAAGCTTTTTCGACCGGCGCTAACTCCAGGGTGACTGTTCTGTCTTCGCCATCAAGCTGTACGATTTTTGTCCCGGTCACGTAGCCGTCGGCGATAGCTTTTACCGCGTGTTTTCCCGGCTGGAGATTGCTCAACGTTCTCTCCGGCGAGGCGCAACCGGCGAAATCCCCGTCGACAAAAATCGCGGCGTGGTCGGGCGTGGCGGTTACAGTCAGAACCGGCCCCTGCACCTTGAATTCTGCGGCGCGGACACCGGCGTAAACCGCCCCGGCGCAGAACAGCAGCAAGACTGAAAGTTTCAGCATGGTTTTCATATAGACCCCGTTCAATCGCTAAGTACAGCGCCCCATAATAAAGGGGGCAAATCGGATTTGGGACTAAGGGACTAAGGCTCTAGGGGACTAAGAAATTTCTTTACCGGCGCGGCACTGATAACTTCTGATTACGAAAAACTTAC
>JAGUZQ010000021.1 GCA_020060765.1 Planctomycetota bacterium
CGGGATTCGCGTCTCCTTCAACAACTGCGTCGGCTGCTCGTCCATGCAGACCAGCGGATAGTCCGGATTTCGCGGGCGTTTGTAGACTTCCAGCACATCCTCCATCGCCGCCACGAACTCGCCGTTCCGCTCCGGCGGGATTACCCAGCATTTGCGCAGGTGCGGTTTAAGTTCGTTTTTTTCAACGTCTCCCATTGCCGCCTTCTCATTCATCCTTTTAGGGCTGACAGGGTACTAGCCCTCAGGCCGCCGCCCCGTGAAAGAACAGAAAATACACCACCGCCGCAATCGCCGCCAGCGTCACCAGTGCGATAATCAGCTTGGTTTTCTTGAGGCTGCCTTGCAGTTGTTTCATCTCCGCCTCGCGCGCGCGGATTTCCGCCAGGTTCACCGACGGCGTTTCCGGCTTGGTCGCGGTCTGGCTTTGCTTGTCGGCTTCCTCTTTCTGGCGGCGCATTTCCTCGATGCGTTTGCGCATTTCGTCGCCGTCCATCGACATGGTGTTGAGCGCGCCGCCGCCGGGCAGGGCGGCGCTGCTGACGATCTGCGTGCCTTTGGGTTTTTCCGCCGCCGGGCGCGCGGCTCCGCCGGAAACGTAGGTGAGGACGTATTTGCCGATAGCGATCTCGTCGCCGTCGTTGAGGGTCTGGCGCTCGACGCGCGTGCCGTTGAGATAGGTGCCGTTGGAGGAGTTCATGTCCTCCACCACAAACCCGTCGCCCTCGCGCAGGATGCGGGTGTGGTTGCGGCTGATGCCGAGGTTGTCGATGTGGATGTCGCAGCCTTCCTGGCGGCCGATCACGCACACATCCTTCAGTTCCTTGCGGATGATTTCCTCGTTATTGAAAGTAACCTTGATCAGCGCCACGCCTGTCCCTCCCCCGGATATGCCAATCTCAAACCAGCGTCCCCGAAACGCAATAATATGCTATTGATCCGGCGTGTCCCGGTCAAGGCATTTTCTCGCCCGGAACAGTATACTTCTGCGCAAAATATTCTGGCGTGACCAGGCCGCGTATTCCCAGGCTGTGCGCCTGTTCCGGCGAGGTACCGGCGTGCCAGCGCAGAACCGGCGCCGATCCTTCCCTGCGGTTGCGGGAATGATATACCGCCAGCCCCGCCGCGACCAGTTCCGCTTCCTGCGTCTGCCTGCCCCGCACTAGAATAACCGCGCCGGGGTTTGTTTCGGTGACGTAGAGAAACTCGTCTGGCTTGGCCAACGTTTCGATCAGATCATTTTCCTCGTCGTTGCGGCAGGCGATGACGACCGTCTCCGGCGAAAGTCGCAGAGGTCTGCCCAACTTCAACAGCCGCGCGTCATCGCCGTCCCAGTCCGGCTTGTGCTCCATCAGGTCGCGCAGCCGCGCGGAATAGTTTTCGTCAGTCAGCAGGCAGCCGCCGCCGGGATTGGGATAGTCGGCAATGCCCAGCGTCTGCGCCAGTCCTACCTGCGGCGTACGGTCGCGCCCGGAAAAGCCGAACAGGCAATCCTGCGAAACCCAGCCTTCTTTTTCAGGAACAGTGGGGTCGAGATTTTTTGCACATAGAGGCCTGAGCAGCAACCCGCCTTTGCCGCCCTTGGCGAGAAACTTGTCGGTCATGATTATGGCGTCCTTGCGCTGGCTCATGGGACGCTGGCCAATCACTTCACCAGAGGCGAGGAAGTCGGCACCGGTTTCAGCCATGATCTTTAGCGCGTTGCCGACCGTATTCACGCGACAGTCGAGACAGGCGTTGAAGTATTTCCCCCGACCGTGGCAGGGATTTTTGGTCAGCGCGACCATCTCGTCGGTCATGTTCCGGAAAAATACGCCGCGCGCACCGAGAGCCAGGCATTGCGCGCGGATACGCTCCTGATCCTCGCTGGTTTCGCTTTTGCCGATAAAGGCGGAAACGCCGTGGAAGGCGTAACAGTCGATCCCATCCCTCGCCAGCAGCGCCAGCGTCAGGATGCTGTCCAGTCCTCCGGAAAAAAGCACGACGCAACTGCGGGGCATGAGCTATCCTTGGGGGACTAGGGGACTAAGGCTCTAAGGGACTAAGTGCGGCGCTTCCCAGAAAAACAAAATTCCTCCCCTTCCAGGGGAGGTCAGGAGGGGTGAATGCTTTTCCGCATTCTGCTAAAATTTCCTATTACGACCGAGTTCCGGCAATACGAAAAATCGCAGTCAAGAACCTTAGTCCCCTAGTCTCTTAGAGCCTTAGTCCCTTGAAACTAAAGTTTTTTGAAATACGTAATCATCTCATGGTGAATGTCAAAACCGGCGCGTTCGTAGGCGCGGCGGGCGGGAGCGTGGGCGTCGTCCATGCCGGTGCCGACCTTGGCGAATCTCATGCCGCGCTTTTTGAAGAGCTCGAACGCCGCCTGATACATCTCCTGGCCCACGCCACGCTCTCCGGCGAGGGGATCGACGGCGTTGTTGCCGATTTCGCCGATCCGCTTTTCTTCGTCGATCATCATGGTAATGAAACCGACCACCTTGTCGCCGCGTTCGCAGACCAGCACCAGTTCGGGGCGGTTCTGGCAGGTGTTGCGGATCTGGTCTCCCTTCACCGTAGCGGGGGAAGGCACGAGGATGTCGAACAACTCCGCGCCGTAGGCGTCGCGGAACATGTCGTAAATCCCCTTCCACGCCCGGTCGCCGATAGCGGCGATGGTTTCCAGGTCTTCCGGCTTGTACTGACGGATCATATTCTGTGCCTTTCGTTATGTGGATTTTGCTTTTTACAGATTGCCATGTCACCCTTGGGATACAGGGAATGTGACCAGCGTCACTACTGCAAACTCTTGATGCGCGCCGCGTCTTGTCCCTTGCGGATTTCTTCCTTGATCTGGTTGTCGAAATTGTTGGTGCGATTGCTGAGGTCTGCCTGTTCGGCGGGGGTAAGCGGTTCCGGTTCGCCGCAACCGGCCAGGAAAGCGCAGCCTGCTATCGACGCCAGGCAAATGAATCTGATAAAATAAGACATGGGTTCTCCTATGAAAAGCGTAATTGACATCAAATGCGTAACCTAAGCCTGTCCGGGATACTCGGAAAAGAGCAAGTGCTTTGCGGATGTATCTTCCTCAATCGCCGGAAAACGACCAATCTTCTCGTGAAACCGGTTGTCTGTATTATCGTCGTTGACTTTACTAACTTCGCCTACGAGTACAGTTCCTTTTTCCTTCTCGCCCCAGAACTTGTGATAGAGTCGTGAAGGAATACAGATGCTCTCTCCTGGCGTCAGAGTTACATTTCCTCCCGCCGGAATCAAGGTTTGTACGCCATCAATCGATACCGTCACCTCGGTGTTAGCCAGCTTGTCATCAGCCGTGCTGTTATAGAGTTGAATCACCAGGTTGCCGCCCCCTCTATTAATGATATCTTCAACCTTGTTCCAGTGGAAGTGCATGGGGGTGAGCTGAGTTTCGTTGGTAATCAGGACTTTCTCGCAATAAGGCTTGTGCGTGTACATGGGATTTGTATTGTGCCCGTTGCGAATCGTGAAGATGGTGAGGCCGATTTTCTCAAAGTCGCCGGAACCGAAGTCGGTTACGTCCCATCCCAGCATGCAATCACGGATTTCGTTAACCTCCTCGCCTTTCCGAGTCCAATCCGTCGGTGTCCAATATGCGAAGGGCGGAAGCTTGAACTGCATCCGGTCGAGAAAACCGATTGCGTAATCGATGATGGAATTGAGTTCTGACCGCTTCATGAATTCTCCCGTGCAGAATCAAAACTGCAATGGTAACCTGCCGCCTGTGACTTTCGCTCTATCTTTATAATACCTGAGGGGAAATTTATAGCAAGACTGCAAAACGGAGTCATGTGTCCCGCCCAACACACATCCGCCGGGCGGAGTTAGCCGGATACAGGGTGTTGGGCATGGCTGACCATGTTGGAATCGAGCATCCCCGTGTCGGCGTATGCAGGCGTGAACGTATGCGTCACTACTGCAGGCTCTTGATCCGCGCCGCGTCCTGTCCCTTGCGGATTTCTTCCTTGATCTGGTTGTCGAAATTGTCGGTGCGGTTGTTGAGGTCTGCCTGTTCGGCGGGGGTAAGCGGTTCCGGTTCGCCGCAACCGGCCAGCAGCGCGCAGCCTGCTATCGACGCCAGGCAAATGAATCTGATAAAATAAGACATGGGATTCTCCTGATATAAGTAAAACCACAACTCCTCTAACTTAATAATACATCAGCAGGCATTTATAGCAATACCGTAATACGGCAAGGGCTGGAAAAAACAGGACTATCGCATTAAAAATAGCTGTACTTTGTGAATTATACGCCCAAGTGGCATCCATAATTTACCGTGACAGCTTCACTGAAGGGCAAAATAAGTTCCCTCGCCCCCTGAGGGGGAGAGGGTTAGGGGGTCACCTATGATCGTCGATTTTCGGTTCGCGAAGCATAATTTGCGGAAACCCCTCACCCCGACCCTCTCCCCTTGTCAGGGGCGAGGGGGATTTTAATGCGATAGCCCTGCTGGAAAAAATCGCGCTGTTGCATTGTTGTGATATTTTGGTAATATGATTTGCGGTTATTATGCGGTCGTAAACTTGCTGTTTTGCGAAAGGATTCCGATGAAACCTTCGATTTGGACTTCCATGTATATAGAGAAGCCTTTACCGCAGGCACTGGAGCAGCTTAATGCCTGCGGGTGGAAAAATTTCGAGGTTTCCGACGAGCACCTGGCTCAACTGGACGCCGGCGGCGGGAAACTTGTTGAGGAAACTCTTGCCATTGCCGACAGGCTTTCCCTGACGCTGCCGCAATCCCATGCCTATCTGGTGGCTAACTTGGCGCATCCGGATCAGGAGATCAGAAGCAGGGATATTCTTATCTTGAAAAAGCATCTGGAACTTTCGGCAAAACTGGGCGTAAAAAACGTGGTCGTGCATCCGGGGCGCGGGAAAGGTTACCGCAATACCCCGGAATTCAGGGAAATCGAGCGGTTGAATCTGGACGGCTTCCGGGAACTGGCAGACGCTGCTGGCGAACTGTCGCTTACTATATGTATTGAAAATATGCCAGACTGCCCGGGAATTCCCGGTAAACGGGTTTACGGCACGGAAACTCACGAATTATTCGCCATCCTTGACGGCGTTAAAAGCGAGGCGCTGGCGCTGACTCTGGATACTTCCCACGCCAATTTGCAGGGGCTGGACATTCCGGAAATGATTCGTGAATGGGGTTCGCGTCTGAAGGCGACGCATATTTCCGACAACGACGGTTCCGGCGACCAGCACAAAACCCCCGGTGGCGGAAAAATAAACTGGAAGGAAGTCATGCGCGCCTTCGCCGATATCAATTATGACGGCGTGTTCAATCTGGAAATTCCGGGCGAAAGGCATCCCTGTCCCGAGATGCTGCGCCGTCATGCCGCCTACGCCTGCGAAATTACCGAGTGGCTGGTTTCGCTGGCGTAAACGACGATTTCAGGAGAGCCAAGATGATCGATTTTCATTCCCATACTTTTCTTTCCGACGGTGCCTTGTGCCCCGCCGAACATATCCGCCGGGCAGAGGTAGCCGGTTACCGGGTGCTGGGCATAGCCGACCATGCGGGTCTGGCCTTGCTGGAAAGAATCATCCCCGTGTTGGTCGAGGCCGCCAAACGCGAGAACGAACTGGGGCGGCTGCACGTGATTCCCGGCATCGAACTCACCCACGTACGCCCCGAGCATATCGCCGAAGCCGCCAACCGCGCCCGCGAACTTGGCGCGCAGATAGTGATCGTGCACGGCGAGACTATCGTCGAGCCGGTGCTGGAAGGAACCAACGCCGCCGCCATCGAAGCGCGCGTCGACATCCTCGCCCATCCCGGATTGATAACAAAAACCGACGCGCAGAAAGCGGCGGCGAATAACGTCATGCTGGAAATCTCCGGCAAAAACGGACATTCACTGACTAACGGTTACGTCGTCAACCTGGCGCGGGAGACAGGCGCGCAACTCGTCTTCGGTTCCGATTCACACGCGCCGGAACAGTTTCCCACGCGCGCAAAAGCGGAGTTGATCTGTCGCGGGGCAGGGCTGAGGGTGGAGGAAATTTCGCAGATGTTTGCGCACGCCGAAAAGTTCGCCAAACACAAACTCATGCAGAACGAAATGGATACGGCGGCGGATTGGTAGTGAAATTATCATGATAATCATCATGATAATTTCACGCCACTTCTGACAGAATTTTCCACAGGTCACTTCAAAAAAAATCAAATACCTACTTGACCAGCAAAAGTCATAGTGTAATATTTTATAAGCAAGCTAATGGCTTGCTAATAGTATTTCATTTTGATTATTCGCTCAAATTTGAGAAGGAAACGACATGAGTGTCATTTCGATTAACCCGAAAATTCTTACCGCGACAAAAAAACCGGCAAATATTACCTGTAAAGTAACGTCGTCGAAATGCGGCGAGGGAGAGGAATTTTTGGTGACTTTGCGTAACGACGGCAAGACTGCGGCGCGGATCGACAGCGTGGAGTTATTTTCCAAGTCTTTCATTACTAAGGAATTACGTGTCTTCCGGCAAGGTTTTCTCATGCCGGGCGATCCTTGTGGATTTTTCACTCTGGAGGCGGGAAAAGAGGCGCCAGCCATACACTATCGGCAAGCGTTGCCCTGCACCGCAACCCAGATCACCAGTCATACCATGACTGTAATCGAGCTGCCGAAAAGCGAAAAGCTGCTTTTGTGCGGCTTTACCCAAGGCAGGAAATACGAGCACTTATTTCTGTTAGACACTGCCGGAAAAGGAGTTACAGTTTCAGCGCAGACTTTGCTGGAGGGGATTTCCCTGCAACCGGGAGAAAGTTTGGAGTTGGAGCCGCTGCTGCTGCTGGAAAGCAAAGACTATACTTATCTGGTCGAAACCTACGCCGATCTGCTGGCTGAAAAGAACCACGCGCGCGTCCCGAAGAAAACCGTGACCGGCTGGATCGACTGGCAGTATTACCGCGAAGAGAAAAACGAGAAAGACATTCTCCTTAACGCTATAGAAATGAATGAGTTACGGAAGAAAGGCTACCCGCTGGAATACGTCGTAGTCGACGGCGGATGGTGCCCGTACGCGTCGGAGTGGCTGGAGGCGGGCGCGAAATTTCCTTCCGGTCTGAAAAAACTTTCGCGTCAGTTGGACAAACTTGGTTTGAAACTCGGCCTGTGGTTTGCGCCCTACATTACCAACGTCGCCACGCGGGTGGTGAAGGAACATCCGGAATGGCTGATGCTGGACGACGACGGCAAGCGGCTGCATCGTCCCGGCTCCAACGTGGGCGAGTGTCACATGATCGATTACACCGTACCGGGCGCGATGGAGTGGATGCGTAACATCGTGCGGGTGATGGTGAAGGACTGGGGCGTGAAATACCTCAAGCTCGATGGCCCGGCGACGGCGCATTACGTCGGCGGCAAATTGCACGATCACGACATGACCACGGTGGCGATGATAACCGAAACTCTTAAAGTTATCCGCGAGGAATGCGGCGAGGATGTTCTGATCGAGGGCGAGGGGCTGTACGCGCCGTCGGTCGGCTATGTCGATACTCAGCGCACCACCCAGGACAACAAGCCGTCCTGGTATAACCCCGACCGCGGCACGCCTGACCTCAAGGAAAACATGAAAAACGACATGCTGTCGGCGTTCATGCACGGGAGGCTGTGGCACAACCACCGCGAGAACGTGATTCTGCGCGATTTCCTGTCGCCCTTCCACGCGCGCGTCGGCAGGAAAGACCTGATGCTGACCGACAACGAGTTGAAACTGCAACTCACCGCGTCGATGTTCGGCGGCGGGGCGCTGCTGCTGACCGACCCGCTGGCGGAACTGGCGCGCACTCCGGAAAGATTGGAACTGGCGGGAACCTTTTTGCCCCACGCGGAAGACCTGCGCGTGCGGCCGTTGGACACATTCAATCCCGACGGCAGCCAGCCCGCCCTTTATCACGCGACTGTTTCGCGGTCGTGGGAGGAGTGGCATCTGCTGGGGGTGTTCAACTGGGACGACAGTCACCGCAATTTCAAAATCCCCCTGAATAAAATCACCGGCGGCGGGACGTGGCACGCGTTTGAATTCTGGACGGAAAAGTATCTCGGCAGATTCAATAAGGATTTCGTTCTGGCAGACGTTCCCGCCCACGCCTGCCGGTTGCTGGCGATAAGGAAAGATTTGCGCCGTCCGCAGATTGTCGGCAGCAACCTGCACCTCTGTCAGGGGGCGGTTGAATTTGAAAAAGTGGCGTATGAGAATAACTGCCTGCGAGTTAGCATCAAGCATTTCCTGCAGAAAGGAAAGTCGCTGTGGCTGCACGTGCCGCGCAATTTCGCGCTTGCAAAGACTGACACGAATGCGAAAAATATGCTGGTTGACGATCGCGCGCGGGAGATTATTAAAATCGAATTCGACGGCAGCCGCAGGACGGAGTTTGAGTTCAGGTTCAAACGCGGGTGAGGGAGGTGATGGATTTGGATATTTCAAAGGGGTTAAGGGGCAATACGGTTTAATTAAGGGATAAAACTTGTACCGTCATTCCTGCGAAGGCAGGAATCCAGGAGGTGTTGCGTGCGGTTCTCCCACTGGATTCCTGCCTTCGCAGGAATGACGTGCGTAACTTTATTCTCAAAACAGAACGTTATGTCCTCAATTAAACCGTATTGGGTGAAGCCTTTCCCCTTTGACCCCCAATCCCCCTGAAAGGGGGAGAACTTTTTAAAAGGAAAATAACCATGAAAACTGATCCAGTCATGCTGAACAAATCCGCCCGCGCCAACGGCGAAATCATGGGCAAACAGTGCGCGAAATATCTGCGCCTGCGACTGGCGGCCACCCGCAAACAGCAGAAGCTGAAGCGCATCTCTGACGCGGAAAAAATTGCGCGCGTGAATGACTTCACCAAGGTTTTGAAAAAGACCGCGCCTGACTGGCTGGAGGAAGTTGCAGGTCTTGCGGCTGGCGCGAAGGTGAAGGCGGAAGACATCCTTTACTTGAACTGTCTCCCTGTCGGTTTTTACCAGCCCGGCGGCAACAACTGCACCTCGTTTATCCGGATAGGCAAAAAGGAAAACTGGCTTTTCAAAATCCGGGACGAGCGTAACCACATCCAGCAGTTCGGCATCAGGCAGAACGGCAAACTCTTGCGGCTGCAATACGGCGTCGATATCGGCAACCTCGGCGTGGCGCATTCCTTCAACTCCGCCGCCGTCGCGGGCGCCAACGATACCGGTTCGCGTACCAAACTGGTGGGCGAAAGCGTCAGCCTGAACGACTGCCACGTCCTGCGCTGGCTGTCGGAGCGGGCTTGCAACGTCGGCGAGGTGCCGGGGCTGTTTGAAAAACTCCTTGCCACCGGTTTTGTTGGCGGCGCGGGCAAGGAGCGGGGCATGATCCTGCTGTTTGCCGACCCGGAGCGTGGGCTGGTGCTCGAAAGCGCGGGCGAAAATTTCGCGACGCGTTTTATCGAAAAAGGCACTTACGTCGTTTCAAACCATTTTCTCCTGCCCGAAGCGAAAAAGTGGCAATCGGCCGCGCCTGATATCAACACCACGAAACGCAAAACGCGGATGGAGGAATTGCTTAAAAAAGCCGGGGCGTCGCTTTCTCCGCTGGACGTGTTTGCCATCTCCCGCGACCGCAAGCACGCGCCGCACTCGCTGTGCAACGACGATCTGAAACATTTCTGGATGACGATCTCCACGCAGTTGGCTATAATTAACCGCGCCAGTCCGGAGGAGTCGGTGAATTTCGTCTGTTGCGGCAACACGCGGCAATCGGTTTTCCTGCCGGTGCCGCTGGCGCGAATTGCTAACGACCCGCGCGCGCTGGGCGGAGATTTCTACGCCAGAGCCGACCGCCTCTACCGGCGCGACGGTTGCGCGGGCGGACTGGCGAAGACGCAGAAATCCTTTGAGCGCGAAGCTATGCTCGATACGCAGGCGGATTGGTGGGGGGAGGCGTATAAGGTGCTTGGTAGGGACTGAGGGACTAAATCGCATTAAAATCCCCCTCTCCCCAATACGGTTTAATTAAGGAAAAACTTGTACCGTCATTCCCGCGAAGGCGGGAATCCAGGCGGGGAAACCGTACGCAACACCTCCTGGATTCCCGCCTTCGCGGGAATGACGACCGTAACTTTATTTGCAAAACAGGAAGCTTGTCCCCTTAATTCGACCGTATTGCCTCTAACTCCCCCTGGGAGGGGGAGAATCTATAATGTTGCTCCCTTATTTGCGGAGTGCGAAACGGATAATAAATGACTAAACAGGAAACCGCCGCACAGGCTATACGCGACTGGATCGGGTCGGGGAAGTACGCTCCCGGCGCGCAACTGCCGCCGATCGCGGAGATGGCCAAGGCGCTGAACCTCACCTCGCAACCGGTGCGCCAGGCTATCGCCATCCTCGCGCGCGAAAACCTGGTCTATACCGTCAACGGCAGAGGCACCTTCGTCGCCGACGAAAATTCAAAATGTTCCTCTCTCACCGTACTTGTCTCTGAACCTCGCGCGCTCAGTCGGGGACGCGACGATCCCAGCTGGTTTCTGCTGCCGGAAATTTTCTCCGGCATCTCCCGCGCGGCGGAACGGGAGCGGATTTCCCTTACCACCTGTTTCTCCAGCGATTTCTCCGGCGGGTACGATCCGCTTTTCCGCCGGATGCGCGAGGAGCGGTCGCTGGGGCTGATCCTGGTCTCTGTTTTCGGCAACGCCCTGATCTCCGCCTGCGCGGAAAAGATCGGGCTGCACCGCGTCGTGCGCGCGCATCCGGGCGACTTCCCCACTTTCCTGAACGAAGTGAAACTCGACTATCGCCCCGGCATGTTCGCCTTGCTGCAACAGGCGTATGATTACGGCCACCGCGAATTCGCCTTTCTCTATGGCGTAAACGTGACTGCGCAATACGGGCATCTGGAACGCTATCGTTGCGCGGTGGATTTTCTGCAGGAACACGGCCTCTCCCCGCAGAGGATGATCGCCACTCGCGGCACCGCGATGGACGGCTACCGGGCGACGCTGCAACTGCTGGAGAAATCGCCGGAGACGACGCTGATTTTCGCCGTCACCGACGAGCGCGCCAAAGGGGTTTTGCAGGCTTTGCGCGATAAGGGAGTGACTCCCGGCAAAGAGATTTCCGTCATCGGTTTCGACGACATGCCGGAAGCGGCTGAGTTGGAATTGGCGACGGTGCGCGCGCCCCGCGACCTGATCGGCGAAAAAGCGGTGGAAATCCTGCGCCGGGGCGCTGCCGAAAAACTCGATCGCCAGGAAATTGTCGTGCCTACCATCCCCGTCCCGCGTTCCTCGCTGGGGA
Organism: Planctomycetota bacterium; assembly: GCA_020060765.1. GTDB lineage: Bacteria > Planctomycetota > SZUA-567 > SZUA-567 > SZUA-567 > JAGUZQ01. The sequence goes on from JAGUZQ010000021.1 coordinate 11,285, forward strand.
TTAATCGAGGATAAATCTTTCGATTTTGAAAATATGAGTTACAAACCGTCATTCCCGCGAAGGCGGGAATCCAGGCGGTGTTGCGTGCGGTTTTCCCACTGGATTCCCGCCTTCGCAGGAATGACGGTACAAGTTTTTTGATTAAATAAACTGTATTGGCTCCAGCTCTCCCTGAAAAGGGGGAGAAGGTCATTGTTTCGCGTTTGTCCTCCCTTTCCCCGTGTAGCCGCGCTTGCGAGCGTCCCACCTTTTGCTTGACAGCAGGCGTTTTCCCCCTAAACTTATAGCTTCAAAATAACTGTTTCTTTCGCTTTCCCGATTTACCGAAGGAATTGGCGTATATGGAATTATATCTGTTGTGGGGCGTCGTAGCCGTGATCATGGTCATGTCGATCGTCTGGCACGAGGTCGCCCACGGTTACATGGCCTATCTGCTGGGCGACGATACCGCCTATCTGCAGGGGCGGCTTTCGCTTAATCCGGTGCGGCATATCGATCCGTTCATGACGATCATGCTGCCTGCGTTTCTGTTGATAATGACAAAAGGCGCTTTCGTTTTCGGCGGAGCGAAACCGGTTATGATTAACCCCTACCGCTTTCGCAATCCGCAGCGGGGAATGATGTGGACGGGGCTGGCCGGGCCGCTGGCGAATATTGCTATCGCCCTGCTGCTGGCGGCTATGTTCCATTTTCTCCACTTGGTGAACGGATTTTTCTTTGCCAACACGGGACCGTCTCTGGCGGACGGGATTCTGAGCCATTGCATCATACTGAATCTTTTTCTGGCCGGATTCAACATGGTGCCGGTGCCGCCGTTGGACGGTTCCAGGGTGCTGGCGGGAATTGTCAGCTATTTCGACCGCGAAAAGGCGGCCTGGATTTCCTCGCTGGACAGGTATGGGTTCATGCCCATAGTAATCTTGTTCATGGTTGATTCATATGTGTTTCCCGTGCTCTCTTACGTCGGGCACTGGTGCATGGTAATTACCGTTTTTCTACTGGGCGGTTGAGGCGGAGTTGGCATGGCGCACGACATAGCGGTTGAGAATACTTTTCGCGGGCCGATGGACCTGCTGCTTTATCTCGTCAAGCGCGACGAGATAGACATACACGACATTCCCATCAGCCACCTCACCACCGAGTATCTGGCGGAGATGGACAAGCTGGACGACCTCGACGTCGACGTGGCGAGCGAATTCATGAGCATGGCGTCGATGCTGGTGGAAATCAAAAGCCGGATGCTGCTGCCGCCCACCACCAGCGAGGAAGACGAGGACGAGGACAACTTCGACCCGCGTGCGGGACTGGTGCAGGCGTTGCTGGAATACAAGCGCTTCAAGGAAGCCGCCGCGTTGCTGGGAGATATGGCCGAATACCACGCCGGGCGTTTCGCGCGCCTCGCCCCGCAGATGAATTTCGACGACCAGGAGGAAGGCACGATCGAGGAAGTAGGCTCGCTCGACCTCTACGTCGCGTTCGAGAAGATGATCCGCAACATGCTCGCCAGCGAAGCGCAGGAGATCGTCTACGACGAGGTGCCGACCGAAACCCGCATCAGGCAGATTATGGAAACCGTTGACCTGGTCGGTTCCGCCCGGTTCTCGCTGCTGCTCAGTTCCGAACCTACCAAGGGCGAGATGGTCGGCTTTTTCATCGCAATGCTGGAAATCATCCGCCTGAAAAAAATCTGGGCGCGCCAGTCCGCCGACTTCTCCGACATCATCATTGAAAAACGCGAGTCCGGCGACGAGCGCTATGCCTTGCCCGCGACCGACGATGCGGAATCATCCCCGGTTCCCAACAAATTATGCCTGGCGCCGCTGTTTCCGCCAGTGCCGTTCGCGGCGGGGCAGACCTATTTCTGCGCGGGAAGGTCTGGCGTGTTCCCGGCCGCCGAAGTGTTTATGGCGCTGCCGGTGGCTTCGCCCAGGCCGAAACTCGCCCTGTTCAACCCGGTCAGGACTTATGCGAAATTCATCCACGATCCGGACGCGATTTCCCTATTGCCTGAGATCGAGCCGGTTTTGCCTGAACCACGGGAGGTTGCGCCGCGTCTTATGAAGCAGGCGGCGGAAGCGGTGTTGATTGAATTTATGCCAAGCTTTCAGGCCGGCTTTTCCGCTCCGCCGGTGCTGTTTGGATTGAAGCGGGAGACTGCCGCTGCGGTTGGCGCGGAACAGCGCCTGCCTGCTTTTCCCGCCGCCGGGAGTTCCCGTCCGCCGCGCGCGGTTATGCGGGCGACTACCGGGGCGGGGAGGTTCAGGCTGTTTCCATAAGGAAAAACTTGTACTGTCATTCCCGCGAAGGCGGGAATCCAGGAGGTGTTGCGTGCGGTTTCTCCCCTGGATTCCCGCCTTCGCGGGAATGACGACATAAAGATTTTGCGATAAAACAGGCATGAATATCCATTCCGGCGGGGAGGCAGCGCGATGACAACAGGCGGAATGCACAAGCGTCCGCGCCTGCGCCGCGTCCTGGCGTGGGCGTTCGCGTTGCTGCTGGTTTTTGTCTGCTACCGCACGCTGGTGTGGGTGTCGTTGCGGATGGTGGACGCGAAGGTGCTGGCCAGGGAACTGAAGGAATGGGCGGAACCGCGTCTCTGCACCGATGTTTTTTTCGGCGAATTTGACCTCAACCTCAATTCCCGCGGCGACGCCAAAATCACCCTGCACGACCTGCAACTGGAAAACCCTTCTCCCGAATGCGATGGCTATTGTCTTGAAATTGACAGGATCAAGGCGATCTGTCCGTTGTGGGGGCTGTGGGGCGCGCGGTGCCGTCCGGAGTTCTATATCAAACGACCCCGCTTCACCTGGAGATGGGGAGAGTTTGGGGAATTTAATCTCGACGGTCTATGCGATCCGGTCGACGGCGGCATGGAAAAAACCGCTTTTCCGCTGGGGGAAATCAAAGCCGACCGGTTTCTGCTGTCATTGCAGGACGGTGAGTTCGTGCTGGAGCGGGCAGAGACAGGGCAGAAAGCGATATTTACTTTTTCCTGCGACGCCGATTACGATTGCGCGATCGGAACGTTTTCCTGCCGCGCGCCTGACGACAGGGAAGAGGGGCAAAGCGCAGACCAGTGGCCGCTGGCAATAGTTTACACGAAAAATGAAACAGCGCTGCCTCCCGCCACCCTGGCGGTAAAAAAACTTCTGCTGGGAAAAAATCCGCAGCCCCATTCCTTTCCGCTGCAGGTCGGGGAGTTGGAAGCGTCTTTTTCCTCCCTGCCATACGGCGTTTTGCGCACCGCTCTGCCGGAGCTGCCGCCGGTGGCGGGGCTGAATACCCTGCAGGGAGAAGTCGAATACAGCCGCGAAAAAATGTCGGCGCGGTTTGACGCGGGGGCGGATTTTTCCCTGCCGGAACTGGACTCGCGCTTAGGTCTCCGTTTTGAATATGCGCACGATAGCTCCGGCTTCTCCCTGTTGGTTTTCGCCGCCGGGGAGAAACTCGCGTCCCTTTCCCTGCCTGCCGGGGGCGGAGTGCTGGCTATCGACGCCAAAGTCCTGAATCTGTCAAAGTTCAACTTTGCCCAAAGCGGCGTGTGGTGTCTGTTGGGGCTGTTGCCTGCGGAAAGCCTTAACCTGAAATGCGACGCGGTTGACGCGGCTGGCGTGATTTTCCAGCAGGCGGAAATATCGGCAAAACTGGAAAACCGGATGCCTACGGAATTTGGGATCAAGGCGGTTTTCGCGGGAGGACAATATTCAGCCGAAGGACGGTTGAACGAAGATGGCGGTCTGGAAAAAGTCGAAATGCGCTGCGAGAATGCCAGCCTCGCCGCCGCTAAAGAGCTGAACATATTTCTGCCTGAAAAAATCCGCTTCAAGTGCGAAAGCGGTTCCTTCGCCCTGTCTGTTGCCAGCGGCAAGCCGGGCGCAGACGATGACGAGGAAGCTACGCCGACGACGGTGGTCTTCGATGCCAAGGACGTCGTACTGAATCCGGGCAAGGCGGGGGATGTCTGGAGGGAACTGGCGGCGATACCTCTGTTCATGTCCCAGGCGGAACAGTTACGCCGGAAGGCGAAGGGGGAGCCGGTCGCGCCGGAGACGGACAAGCCCTTGGCGTTGCCGTTGAAGCTAGATGCCGTTTCGATCCGCTACGAGAGCCTGCCGGAAGGGGAGGGGAGGTTCGCCATTTCCGGAACTGGCGAGCGGCTGGGAACATTCATGGGCGGGGGAAAGCTGCACGCCGACGGCGTGATCAAGCTGGCGCTCACTTTCAAAAGCGCACCGCAGGCGGTTTTCGCCGAGAATAAATTCATTTCCGCCGAGATCAGGCAGGCGGTCGCCCAGCAGCTTTCCTCTCCCGAAGGCCTGCGCCTGGACTTCACCCTGGCCCCCGGCCGCTTCGAGAGCGACAGGCGTTACGTGGAGGACGTCTTCCGGAAATGGACAGAAATGGAAGCAGCCAAGCCCCGCAAGGAGGCGGATAAATGAGCAGACTTCTGGCCAGCCACCGCGCGGGCAGCGTCTTCGGCATAGAAGTGCGGATCATGTACATCCTCTACGTTTTCATGGGCGTGGTCTTTCTCACCCGCGCGGGAGGAGCCGATGCGCGGGGCTTGACGCTGTTGCTGACCTCAATCGCGATGTTTCCACTGTTCGTGTTCCTGCACGAGATGGGGCACAGCCTGGTGGCGCTCAAGGAAGGGCTGCGGGTGGAGGCGATCCTGTTGCATCCGCTGGGAGGTCTGGCGAAACTGCGGGGAATGGTGCCGGGGCCCCTGGCCGATATCATGATCACCTTGGCCGGGCCATGCGTGAATTTCCTGCTGGCAGGTCTTTTTTTCCTGCCCATGCTGCTGCTGGGCGGGGTTGATCCGATCCATGCCTTTCGCCAGCCCGGCAGTCTGCTTGGTTCCATCGCGGCGCTGGGATTCATGTACAACATGGGGCTGGGGCTGTTCAACCTGCTGCCGATTTTTCCTATGGATGGCGGCCGGGTGGCGACGGCGGTGGCGGTGATGACCCTGGGGATCGAGCGCGGAGTCAAGGCGATGGGGAAAATCGCGCTGGTCGGAGTGGGGTTGCTGGCGGCGGTGGGGATCTGGCTGATGGCTACCGGTTCCTTCCACCACGGCGCCGCGCTGGTGCTGATAGCCTCGTTTCTCTACACCACCGGCCAGCAGGAATTGCAGGCGCGGATGTATGCCTCAAATTACGCGGCGCTGGACAAGGCTCCCTGGCGCGATGATTACTCGTACGGTTCCGTCGACTGGGAAGCGCGCGCGGCGCGAAAACCTGGCTGGCTGGAAAAAATCAAATTTAACTGGCGGGCAAAACGGGAGATGAAGGAACAGGCCGCGAACAAGGCTATGCAGGAAAAGGTGGACGCGATCCTGCTTAAGGTACACGAGCAGGGAATTGCTTCGCTGTCGGGGGAGGAGCGCAGGATACTCAACCTCGCCAGCAGCAAGGCGAGGGAAAACCGTTAGAAGTCGTCTTGCACGACCCGGCGTCTGCTGCTGGTGCGACGCGCCTTGGAGTGCTTGGCGACGTAGCGTTCGCACAGCAGTTTGATCTCGTCCACATCGTACTCGCGCAAGTGGTCGAGTATGTCGCGCATGAGGCGGCTGTTCTGCGATTGGCGTCTTTGTTTTTTTACCATAGTGCGTGAAGTTATGGGGAAAAGAGGTTTTCGTCAAGCTTTTTCTTGGATTGGGGGGACGGGTGGACAGGTAGACTGATTGACGGCATGTTGTTCCATCGCATCAGCCAACACCCGTCAACCCGACCAACCGCAACCCGTAAGGGAGACACGCGTCTGATGAAAAACAGCGAACCGACGGAAAACGGCCAACTCGGCGAGATCGTAATCGAAAAGGAGTTGCTCAACTCCCGCCAGCTCGCCCACTGCTTGGAAATCAGCAAGGAGCAAGGCAGCGGCGATCTCGGCGAAGTCATGGTCGTGGCAGGCTACCTCACCCCCGAGCAGATGACTGCCGTGCGCGCGGAAGCGCGGAGGCGGAAGTGCCGTATCCCGGGCTTCGAGATTCTGGAAAAAGTCGGCGCAGGCTCCTACGGCACGGTCTATCGCGCCCGGCAGATGGCGATGGAGCGGGACGTGGCGCTGAAAGTGCTGCATCCGGAACTGTCGCAAAACATGGCGGTGGTTAAAAAATATATCTCGGAGGCGCGCGCCGTCGCCAAGTTGAATCATCCGCACATCGTGCAGGGCATCGATGTGGGAGCCTGCGACGGCTATTATTATTTCGCCATGGAATTCCTCTCCGGCGGCACCCTGAGCGAATCGCTGGACGCTGGCGCCTGCATGTCGGAAAGCGAAGCGAAACTGTATCTCTACCAGGTCGCGCAGGCTCTCGACCACGCCTGGCAGCAGAAGATAATCCACTGCGATCTGAAACCGGACAACCTGATGCTGAACGAGGCGGGCAGGCTGAAACTGACCGATCTGGGGCTGGCGCAGGTGGGTACGGCGGTGGAGTCGGCGGCGGGAGGAAAAAAGGTGGTGCGCGGCACCCCGCATTACATTTCTCCCGAGCAGATCGAAACTCCCGACGACCTCGACTGCCGGTGCGACCTGTATTCCCTGGGCGCGACTTTTTTTCATCTCCTCAGCGGCGTCACTCCCTTCAACGGGGAGAACAAGAAGGAAATCATGCTGGCGCGGCTGAAGCAGGACGCACCGGAACTGAAAAGTCTCCGCAAGGAAATCTCGCCGGACTTTTCCCGCCTGATCGGTTCTCTCCTGGCGAAAGACCGTACTCAGCGCCCGCAATCGCCGGCGGAACTGTCGCGGAAACTGATAGAGCTGGGAGTCGACCCCAAGGCGGCGGGCGACCACCTGTCAGCAGTCGGAGTCGCCCGGAAATCTTCGAGCACGACAGTCCGCAAGCGCAAAAGCACGCAGGTCAAACGGACTCCAGCGCGCCGCGCAACCAGCTCGACCAAGCTGAAGGAGAACATGAAAAAAAACGTCCTCTGGTGGCTGATCGCCGGAGTGGTGGTGCTAGGGCTGCTGTTCTGCGCCGTGGTCTGGAAAATCGTGATGGAGATGACCTGACGCTGTCGCGTTATTGGTTATTGTTATTTGCGGGAGAAAACCTTGAAAATAATAGACACCCATTTCCATTACCTGCCGCTGCATGTTGACAAGAATACCGTGATGGAGAATATGGACAAAGAGGGCATCGAAGTGATTTTTGCCTTGCCTTGTCCGGATCACGTACGCTACAGCCTGAAGGGGCTTACCGGTACCAACGAGGTCGTGGCCGAATTTGCGGCGGAGTTTCCCGACCGGGTGGTCTGCGGCGTTTATGTAGACCCGCGAAACGTGATGGAAGCGCAGACAACAGTTCTCAGGGCTTACGACCGCGGGGCAAGGGTGGTGAAAATGTGGCCGGCGCATGGTTTTTCTCCAGACGATCCGCAGATTTACCCTGTATGGGAGGTGATCAATAAACTGAAAATGGCGGTTGTTTTCCATTCGGGAATACTGGGTCGCCTGCGTTCCGGCGAGTTGGAGATCATCCGTTCCGCCGGGTTCAACTCCAAATTCGGGCAACCTATTTTGTGTGAACAGCCTGCGCGCTTTTTCCCTGACATCAACTTTATTTTCGCGCATACCGCTTATCCCTGGACGCTGGAGGTGTTTGATTTGTCCTGGGCGTTTGAAAACGTCTATGTCGATTTTTCCTGTCCCCTGGCGGTCGAAGGGTATAACCTGCTGCAGAAAATCGCGCCCAAGAGGGTTTGTTTCGACCGTTTTTTATATGCCACCGACACTGCGGGGGATTTTTCCCGTGAGTTGGACACCTGGCGCAAACTCGCCGACACCGAACCGCTTAAGGCGCATGCGGAAAACTTTTTCTATAACAACGCGTACAAACTTCTGGAAAAAATCAGATGGGAGCGGTTAAGTAATCTGACTTGAATTCGTATTAGAGGAAACAAAGATAATTCTTGCGCCAGTCAATAACCGGCGGTATTATTCTAGCCTCAGATTTGCATGCTAAACAGCAGGGACGGATATTTTCCTAGGCGTATATATTCGGGGAGTGGCGCAGCTTGGTAGCGCGGTTGCTTTGGGAGCAACAGGCCGCAGGTTCGAATCCTGTCTCCCCGACCATAATACAGAAACGGCTGATTCTTCGGAGTCAGCCGTTTTTTTCGGGAAAGGGAGCGTGTGCGCAACCACAAGAATATCAAAGGGTTGTTTGTAGGTTGGATGAAGGGCATGCCCGTCCCAGACGCAGTTCAATAAGACCGAATCCAAGATCTTCCTGCGAATCGGCTTTTCCTTGCTAACCCACGTCTGCTCAAGCTGTTGCATCAGTTCAATGCGAGAAATCGCTGGCTTTGGTGGCGCTCGAATCGGGATTTCGCGATCAGGCTTATTTTACAAACGTATTCCGGAAATATCGCCGCATTTCCCCCCTTAAATATCGTCGTTCCGCTCGCGCAGGCGGAGCCTAGGGTTTATTTCAGCGCGCAATCCCGCTCATACCAGTATCCGTGAAAGTCGAGCCGCTCGGCAATTCGCCCTTTCGGCCCAAGATCGAGATCCTTGAGGACTGTATCGCGAAAAATCGGATAGCCGACCCGATCTACAATATAGCCGAGATGTTCCTTGGGCAGCGATTTGTCGATGTGTTCATCGATAAATCCGTATACGTTTCGCAACATACCGAGAACCACGTCTTCGATTACCCATTCCAAAAAGGTGGCGGCCAACCGGGGGTTCCGCTTGCCTGTGCGGCCCAAGATAATGACACGATAATACTTCGTCGGGTTCCGCGTCCATGCGCGGGTGGGGCACTTGAGTACGCATTCGCCGCAGCCGATGCAGCGCCGGGAATCGTGCACGGCCCGGAAGTCGCGCATCTCGATCGCTCCAGTTACGCGGCGGCGGCAATTGACAGCGCAGGCCTCGCAGCCGATACAGCGGTCGGGGTCGATCTCTACTTCCGCCTGTCCGATGATGCCGAAATCCTGGGTATGCGCCTTGATGCAGTCGTTCGGGCACCCGGTCAGAGCCACTTTGACGTGATGATGGTTAGGATAGATTGCAGCTTCGATACGACCAGCCAAAGCCGTCGTATCGTAGTTGGCGAACGGGCATACCCGATTGCCGATGCAGGCCGACACGTTCCGCGTGCCTGCGGCGGGATAGCCGCCTTCCCAATCGGGGATTTCGATACCAAGCTTGGCCTCGATGCCTTCAAGCAGTCCTCGTAGCACCCGGTTGACTTCCTCCATGCGCTCGAATGGTATGCCGGGTATTTCAAATCCCTGCCGAATCGTTAAATGGACGGTCCCGTTTCCGAAGTCAGTCGCAATGCGCTTGACAATATCGAGATAGCCGGCGGCCATGTGCCCGCCCGGCACACGGATGCGGATGCAAGTCATGCCGCGTTTGCTTGTGATTCGAAATGCGTTGCGAGTTGCCTTTTTAACATTCAGATCCATCGACATGGTTAAGATTCCCTTGAATTATTGACTGCGTTTGCGCTATAGGTTTTGCGGGATATCAGCAGATAGGCACCGCCGACGAATCCGGCGCCTCCAAGAATGTTTCCGAGCGTTACGATTCCCATATTATAGGCAAACCCGCCCCAGGTTACGCCTGAGCCGTGTTGTTCAAACAAGGCCATGGAAAGCAACGTCATGTTGGCGACGCTATGCTCGAATCCGCAGGCGATGAACGCGAAGAGGCACCAGAAGATCAGAACGCATTTCGCCGTTTCGGAATGCGCACGTCCTGATGTCCATACCGCGAGGCAAACAAGCCAATTGCACAAGACCGCACGGAGAAACAACGGCCACGGTTCCAAAGCCATTTTTCCTGCAGAGACCGATTCGATTAACTCTCGCGCATGCATCAAAGCGCCTGACGAAACTACCATCCACGCCAGGAGCATGGATCCCGCAAGATTACCAATCCAAGAGAACAGCCATACTCTAGCCACAAGTCGCAACGAAGATCTGCCTTTTGCCAATCCCACGATCATGACAAGGTTATTGCCAGTGAATAATTCGGAACCGGCAAAAATAACCAAGGTCAACGCAATGCCGAAAGATGCCCCCATGAGCGTTTTCAGGTAGGGCGATCCGCTTGTCGCAACCGGTGCGCCGATGGAAAAAATCAACGCGATGCCTATGCCGACATACATGCCGGCAAGCATGGACGCAACAAGATATCCCAGGGGGTCTTGAGTTGTTTTAGCTGATTTTGCCCGAGCAAGTTCGGCAACGGCCGCGATATTTTCGTCGTACAAGGCAATTTCTCCGGTCTGTACGCGGACTCAATCCTGAAGCCAGCGTGCTTCGGCATAATTGAACACCGGCCCGTCGAGACAGACATACCGGTCATGGATTTTGCAATGCCCGCATTTGCCCACGCCGCAGGACATGCGGCGTTCATAGGAAACCCAGATATGTTCTGGCGGAATCGCGCGGTCAAGAAACGCCATTACCGTAAACTTCATCATGAGTGGCGGCCCGACCACAATCACTTCGGTTTCGTTGATGTCCCGAAAATCAACTTCTGGAACGAGCGTCGTGATTACTCCAACTGCACCGCTCCAAGCATCTGCGGGTTTATCGACAGTAACGCGAATTGAAGCGTCGCACTTCCATTTCTCGATATCATCGCGAAAGAGAATATCGTCCGGCGTTTTGAAACCCAGCAGAACGTCAAGTCCGGCAAGCTGGTCGCGCCGGGCGGTAAAGTGCCGGATGACGGGACGAACGGGAGCAAGGCCTGTTCCTCCGGCGGCGATGACAAGATGCTTGTTTTCGAAGCGGTTCAAGGGGAAGCCATTGCCGTAAGGGCCGCGCAAAAAAAGAGCGTCACCAGGTCCAAGCGTAAAAATGCCATCCGTAACGCGTCCTACCTTTCGGATGGTCATTTCAATCCGATCGTCCTCTATTGCGCTTATGGAAACCGGCGCCTCTCCCAGTCGCGGTACGGAAACCTCGAAGAATTGTCCCGGCAACGGTCGGCTATTCCATGCCAATACGAAAGTACGGTCGGAGGCTGTCTCCTGGCGAATTTCGAGAATTTCCGCCCGAATAGGACGGTAGAGATTATTGTTATTCATGATCGCCGCTCTCCAGTAAGCGCGTTACCTTGCCAATGCAATGGGCGAAGCGGATGTATTCGGGACAATGGTCGTCGCATCGACCGCAACCCACGCACATGTGCCTGCCGAAACGCGCGTTGAAATCGTGAATCTTGTGCATGGTTTTGAAACGCATCCTCGAGCCGTTATCCTTGCGGAACGCATGCCCGCCCGCCATGTTGGTAAATCCGTCGATGTGGCATCCCGCCCAAACGCGCCTTCGCCTGCCGAAACCGGATTCCGGTTCGGGGGCAATATCGAGCATGGAAAAACAAGAGCAGGTCGGGCAATGAGTGTTGCAACGACCGCACGCAATGCACCGCGCGGTGTACTCCTCCCACATGTCGTGCTCGAAGAGGCTGCCATCGCGGATAGCGGCTTCCAGTTTTTCTCCATTAGGAAGGCCAATTGGTTCGCGATCCTCTTCGACGAACTCAGGAATGAATTCGGCTGGCGAGGCATTGTCCGGCACGAGGGAGAGCAGTGTTTTATCCCGGATCCGCATCAGGACATGCTCAGAATTCCAGCGGATCGCGGCAATATAATTGTCGGTTCGGTTGGCACTCATGGACACACAGAAACAATTTTCAAAACTTGCCGCGCATTCCATCAAAACGAAACGAATTCTCTCCCGCCGCCGTTGATAATACGGATCGGGAACAGAGCCATTGCGGAGAAATATATCGTCCAGCCTTTCGATTCCGTTAATGTCGCAGGGTCGGGCAAAAACCAGAATATCCCGTTGCGCATCTTCGGCCTGAACGAACTCGTCACCAAGCAAATCAAACATGGTTTCGCTGACCGGAAACACGGCTTCCTTGGAAGAAAAGTGCGATTTTTCGTCAAATACTATTTCATTCGGCGAGTGGATCGGACCGTATCCGATAGAGTCCGCGTCACTGAATCGGCCGCGAGCGGCATAACGTTGCGGAGCCCAGATTTCAAAGTGCTCGAGTAGAGACGTGAAAAGCGCATTGAACTCAAGCACCGAAAATCTGAAAGAGGCATTTAAATCGCTATATTCGTCCTGTCTGTTCAAGATTTACTCCAGGCTGCAAGTCGGGTATTGATCATGCGAATATGATTGAGTTCTTCGCGAATAATCGCATCGATGTCGTCTTTCCCGCATAGGGAAGCCGCCATTTCCTTCAGTTCAAGCAAGAAAATAATACTGTCTTTCTCCAAATCCAGCGCGCGAATCAACAGATCGTTTTCCGGAAGATCCGCAAGCGCCTTCGCTTCCGCTTTTCCGAAAACGCGACTTTCAGCCAACGCTTTGAGATAATCGCTGTTTTCGCTTGCCTCTTCCAGAGAAAGAGAAATCTCATTTCGCCGGTCGCGCTCGGGCAATTCCGCGCGCATGCGCGTGAAACGCGCTTTGTGATTTCGTTCCATTTCGGCAAGTCGACCGAGTAATTCGCGAATCTCCGATTTACTCGCCGCGTCCCGTGCGGCTTCATAAAATCGGATCCCATGGTCTTCGATATTTTCCGCCATCTGGTAGATTTCATCGGCGTTGAATCGTAACGCATCCATCGGTTCAGTTCCCTCCATTGCATTCATCTTGGGCAAAGCAGGCGCAGGAATCAAAATCTATTGTATTACTGTTTGAAGATTTCGCAATTGTCAAGTCCAAATCCGCTGTCGGTTATAAGGCGCTTATCCGTTTCGACATCAACACCCGGTGTTGTCAGATAGTTTCCCGTCAGCAATGCCGACGCTCCTGCCGCAAACATATCGGGCTGACGTTCTCCGAGAATCGCCGCTCGGCCACCGCATATGCGAATCGTCGCGTCAGGAAGCATGAATCGGAATAGCGCAATGATCCGCAATGCTTCGTCCGGATTCAGTGACGGTCGCTGCGCCGTCACCGTTCCCGGTATCCGCATGAGGAAATTGATCGGTACGTTGGTGACTTTCAGATCGCGCAATGACAGGGCAAGACTGATCCGATCTTCCCAAGATTCGCCCAATCCGAAAAGACCGCCCGAACAGACTTGCAGTCCGGCACTCCGCGCATTCTCTACCGTTCTTCGACGTTCTTCCCACGTATGCGTCGTGCAGATGCGCGGGTAAAATGATTCGGAAGTCTCCAAGTTGTGGTTGTAGTGACCAAGACCTGCGTTTTTCAAATAACACAATTCACTATAGTCAAGACATCCAAGAGATGCGCCAATGGTCATTTTTGAGCCGCATTCGTTCCGAATGGCTTCGACAGCCATGGCTATTGAGACAAGATCCGCAGGTGTTGCCCGACGTCCGCTCGATACGATGCCGAAACACGTGGTGCCGAGAGCGGCCGCATATTTCGCAGTTTCAACAATCTTTCCGATGGGCAATAGTGAATGGATGGGAGCGGAAGTTCGGTGGCGTGCGCTTTGGGCGCAGAAGGCGCAGTCCTCCGAACAGTTTCCCGAACGGGCGTTAACGATAGAGCAGAGCCGGACGCTTTTCCCTATTCGTGTGTTGCGGATGCGACCTCCCCACGCGAGCAACCAATCCAACGGGCATTCCGGTGATGCAAGCAATTGTGCTTCGGAGCGATTTACGCCGTGCCCGTCCATGCAACACATCGCCATTATTTCCACGTCGCGCTCAATCATCAATCGTTGCTCCTGCATTCATGTTGCCCTGCCGATAACCGTCTAGGTCTAGCGCCACATACCGAAAGCCGGCGGCATGCGCTGCTTTAGCAATTTTGTCCGCCATTCGAGTGGCGAGGGGCAACTCCCCGCAGGCAACCTCGATCCGGGCAATATCGCCATGATGCCGGACTCTGTATTGGAGAAATCCGAGTGTCCGCAACTCATTCTCCGTTTGTTCCACTGCACGGAGTTTGCTTTTGGTGATTGATGACCCGTGAGGGAATCGGGACGCGAGGCAGGCGAAAGGAGCCTTTGACGCGGTTTCCAATTCCCATGCGCGGGAAAGTTCACGCACGTCGTTTTTTGAAAAATCTGTGTTGAGGAGAGGGCTTATGACACCAAGTTCCTCCGCCGCGCGTCTTCCCGGACGATAGTCATTCAGGTCATCGGTCGTGGTTCCATCGACAACAACGTGGAATCCGATCTCGTCCGCGATGCGGAGCAATGCGGAAAACAGCTCGCATTTACACCAGTAACATCGATCCGGAGGATTTTCGGAGAACCCCGGAATGGCAAGCTCGGAAGTCTCGATCAGTCGGTGATTCCAGCCATAACGACGGGAGAGACGAACGGCTCCCTCGCGTTCCCATTCCGGATAGGTTTCGGATACGGCTGTCACCATGAGCGCACGGTCACCGAGTGCCTTATGCGCGGCTGCGGCGAGTAGCGTGCTGTCTACACCGCCGGAATAAGCGACGACGACGGATTTCCGCGAGCGCAACCATTCTAAAAGTATATCGCGCTTAATTACGATTTGTGGCGTCAACACGGTGGGATGACGGCAGACTTCATCAGACATGTTCATCCCCCCACACCATCAAAAAGAAACGTCGAAAGATATCGCTCGCCCGCATCCGGGAGAATGGTCACAATCGTTTTGTTTGCAAACTCGTCCAACCGGGCAAGCCGCACGGCGACCGCAGCCGCAGCTCCGGACGAGATCCCGCAGAGGATTCCTTCCTCCCGCGCAAGACGACGTGCGAATTCGAGTGCGTCTTCGTCGGACACGGTTTCAACTCGATCAATTAGTGATAGATCCAGCGTGGCAGGAACAAATCCCGCTCCGATACCTTGTATCTTGTGCGGGCCTGATCGTGGAGTTTCTCCGGCAAGCACTTGTGTAAGAACTGGACTTGATACCGGTTCTACTGCAATGGAAAGAAAAGATTTCTTCTTGGCTCTAATGTATCTGGATACACCTGTAATAGTTCCGCCTGTGCCTACGCCAGCAACGACTACGTCAATATTTCCGCCGGTGTCGTGCCAGATCTCCGGGCCGGTGGTCTTCTCGTGAATGGCGGGATTCGCCGGATTTTCAAATTGCTGTGGCATGAAAAAGGTGTCAGGCTGTTCGGCAATAATCTCCCTTGCCTTTTCAATGGCGCCTGTCATGCCTTGCTCGCCCGGAGTCAATACGATTTGGGCGCCCATCATGGCTAGGACTTTGCGCCGTTCGATGCTCATGGTTTCGGGCATGGTAATGACCAGGTTGTATCCGCGCGTCGCGCAGACGTAAGCCAGGGCGATGCCGGTGTTGCCGCTCGTCGGTTCGACGACGGTCATACCCTTATGAAGAACTCCGCGTTTTTCCGCGTCCCATACCATGGACGCGCCGATACGGCACTTCACAGAGTAACAGGGGTTTCGCCCTTCGATCTTGGCCAGCACAGTTGCCTTGGCTCCTTGGGTCACGCGATTCAAGCGAACAAGAGGGGTCTGCCCTATGGACAAGGCGTTGTCGTCATAGATTCGGGTCATGATTTGCCTCCATGAATACAGGTTTATAAAGATTGTTGACCGAGATTACGATTTCTCCCCCTGCGACCACAGAGCCCGCAGCATCGTAAAGAACCAGACGCTGCCCGGCCGTCGGAGCAAAAACCGGGGTGGCAAAGCACACCAGTAACGAGTTTTTAGATACGTCACGCACAACGCATGTCGAAGCGCTTCCACCAGAACGTATCTGTCCCATCAAACGCGCTCCGACCATCAATCGCTCCGGTTGCAGGATCTGTAGTCGCGTGGCAGACACCTCCCGGCACAGAAGGTTTTCGCGTTCGGCGACAAGGAGGACATTATTCACAACATCGATGCAGGAAACATAAAGCGGCCTGTCCCAGCGCACCCCCAACCCCTTTCTCTGGCCGACCGTATAGTGCGCCAATCCCCGGTGGGTGCCGAGGTGCATGCCGGAAATGTGCCGGATTGGGCCGGGGGAGGCGACGCCTTCGTTCAGGGCATTGCGGTAATCCGCTTCTCCGGCGAAACAGAGTTCCATACTCTCTTCCCGTTCGGCCACGGGCAAGTCGTGCTTTCGCGCGAAGGCGCGCACCTCGCTCTTGCACCAATCGCCCAGCGGAAAGTAGAGATCCCTCAGCCTGTCACGCGGGATGTCGTACACGAAATAGCTTTGATCCTTTCCTTCGTCCTTTGCGCGGCGCAGGAGCTGTCCGCCGTGCGCCCGGTCAATCCGTGCATAATGGCCGGTCGCAAGCGCGCTGATCCCGAATCGCTTTTCAATCTCGTTCCATGCCAAGGAAAACTTGATTTCGCGGTTGCAATCGGCGCAGGGGTTGGGGGTGCGGCCATTTCTGTACGCGGCACGGAATGGCTCAATCACATGCGTGTGGAACGCTTCCGTTACGTCGAGAAAGTAGTGCGGCACGTCCAGCGCCTGGCAGACAAACGCGGCCTCGGAGCCGCAACAGACACCCTTGTGCCCGACCGTGCAGGCCGTCGGAATCTTTAACGTGACGCCGAGTACGTTCCATCCTTCGCGCTTGAGCAGAAGCGCGGCGACGCTGCTGTCCACCCCGCCGCTCATCAGAACCGCGATGGCGGGGCGATGATCCGCGCGCCATTCCCGGAAAGACGGGGAGAGCCAGGCGGGTTCGGCTGGATGAGATGAAGAATTGAGCGTCACGGCTGCAAAATCCTCCTGGCCAGGTCAAGCCCCGACTCGGTGCGGAATACGCTGTCGGAAATGGGGCGGCACTCGCCGCTTTCCTAGCGATCTTCTTCGATGTTCCTGATACGGTCCGCGTCCCACAGAATACGAAACTCCAGCGTGTCGATGTTTCGCGCCGTGTGATGATTTGCGATGATTGCGTAGACGTGATCGGCTTCCACGGCGGAAATATCCATGTCCCGCAGAAATCGCCGGGCGATGGGTGGCCCCTCCATCTCCTGATAGATCCCCGCGTTGGACCCGTGCTTTCGTTCCGCCTCCAGGATGCCGATATCATGGAGGATCGCGGCTGCAATGACAACGGAAAGCGAACCGCCCTCCCGCGCCTGAATTGCTTCGGCGAGTTCGAGAACGCGCTCCGCGTGTGCGATGCGACGGGAGTCCGTACCGAAATGTTCCCGCATGGCGTGAATCAGGACCGCACGCAGGCCGTCATTTCTGGGAATCTTTCCCACAGGTCTGGCAGATATCCGCCAGGCTTCCACCTCTTCCTCGGTGGCGGGTGAATACACTTTGCTTGTTTCGGGTATGCCATCACCGTCAGGATTCGCAATGCCAACGGCGACACAAGCGGCTTTTTCGCGGAGATGGTACGCGATCAGCCGCGCGGCATGTTCCCTGTCGGGACTCTCCGGGGATCCCAGAAGAAGCGCGGTCGGACCGGGAATCTCCGTCGGTACGAGGCAGCAATGCGGGCGACCGACGGAATGTTCGAGTTTGGCGTTTTCCTCCTCATTGCGACCGATCGCGCACTTCGTCCCTCCCGGCAGGCGAAAGTGCCGCCCCACAGACAAGAGCTTCGCATCGGCAAGATCGAACTCCGGCTCGCGTTCCAGCAATTCGTGCAAGCGCGCGGCGAATTCCGGATCGGTGAGCAGGCATCCGCCTGCCGGGCACGGATAGTCCCTGATATCGCGCTCCTCGGCGATCCTCATCTGCGTCTTCCGGGAGCGCCCCTGAATGGCCAGTAACCGTTCGCGGTCGATCAATCCCTGCTGTTCTGGAAGGGATGGCGGCAACAGTTTTGCCGACAGCGGCCTTACGACTCTGCCCTCCAAGCCGGATTCGCGTTCGATCAGGCGGATGGCGTCCCGCCTCTGCGACATGGGGCGTTGCCCCAGCACTTCGCCGGTTGCGATAAAATCGGCGCCGGTTTCGTTCATGAGTTTACCTGCTTTCCGGAATGCGTAGATCCGGCAATCCAGACAGGGGTTCATCCCGCTGCCGCGCCCGTGCTTCGGGCGTTTCACCAATTCCAGATAGTCCTCGCCCTTTGCCAACACACGCACGGGGATGCCCAGCCGCTCCGCCGCCGCCCGGGCAGCCGAACAGCCGAAGGCTTTCGGCGTGCAGCGGCAGAACGGAGAGGTGAAGTTGACCGCTTCAACCTCGATCCCGAGATCGAGCAGGATACGGCCCGCCAGCGTGCTGTCGAGTCCGCCGCTGAGGAGTAGAAGTCCTTTGACCATTCGTGTTCCTATTCTCAGTAACTTCGCGAAGTCTCCGCCACCCCCAAGACTCCCGCGACCAACGGGAGCGTGCTGCAACTTAACCGTTCAACTGCGCTTGCGCGTTTGCCTGCGGGGCTACCCCGCTCCTATTTCGACCGGCGCACGCGCACCCGCACGTGGTTCGCTTCGGACTCGACCGCCACGACTTCCTGCCCCTGTTCGCGAAAACTGGCCGGAACGTTATTCGCCGGATCGCCGTGATCGAGAAGGAAGTTGAGCGTTCCGCCTACAGGAACATTTTCGAGCGCAACCTTCGCCTTGACGAAATTGAGTGGGCAGGCCACGCCGCGCAGGTCCTTTTCCGCGTCTTGAGGCGACTTCGCCGCATCTGACGTAGGGTCGGACTCGGAGACGGGCGCAAGCCGGAATTGCAGATGGCCGTCCAAAGACACGAAGAGCGCCTCGACCCGTTCGATAAGCGCAGACAGGTCGGCCTCGGCATCCGCCAGCGTTTCTCTGTCGCCCACCTTCCAATCCTGCGCCGCATCGATAAGCGCCTGCGCCGCCGGATCGACCCAGCCCGGTTTTATCAGGCGTTCGGAAAAATCACGGAAGGTTTCGCGGTGAGTTTTCGGCTCCAATCCAAAGACCGGAAGCAGAGCCCGGGCAACCGAGAAGACCGCACCGTGAAGCGCCTCGTCGCGCTCGCGATCCGGCGTGGCGTTGCGGGCGGTGGCCAGATGTCCTTTCGCCGTTTCGAGATCGACGCGGATAATGTCCAGCGTTCCGGCTCCGCACTCCCCGGGACCGCGCCCGGCCAGCGAGAACGGTTCGTCGCTGCCCCAGTCGCGGAAATAATCTTCGGGAATGGGGTCGGGCAGCGTTTCGTAGCGCGTGGCGAGCGTTTGCAGGGATTCTTTGCTGTACTTACCGGTACGCTTCGCATCGGCCAGGAAATCCGGCACGACGCGCGCGGGGATCGACGCGATCCGCTGTGCCAGGCGAGCTT
Organism: Planctomycetota bacterium; assembly: GCA_020060765.1. Lineage (GTDB taxonomy): Bacteria > Planctomycetota > SZUA-567 > SZUA-567 > SZUA-567 > JAGUZQ01. The sequence goes on from JAGUZQ010000021.1 coordinate 30,450, forward strand.
TCCCCTCCGCAACCAGGCCTTCCACCATGACGTCGTAGAAAGGCATCAGCCGCTCCTCGACGCGCCGGGCTTTGCCTGCGAAACCGAGTGTGGCGATCTGATGGTTGCCGCAACTGTTGGGGCAGCCGCTGATGCGGATCGGCGGGGGCGCAGACGCTGCGTCGCCAGCGAGGCAGTCCTGTATGGCCTCCGCCAGGCCGCGCGAAAGACAGAGACCGAGTTTGCAGGTCGCCGCCCCGGCGCAGGCTACGACAGATGGACGGGCTTCATCGAAAATCTCCTTGCCCAGACCGCACAATGCGCCAAGGGTTTCTGCAACAAGGCCCCCGGGAACCCCGCATAGCAGCACTTCCTGTTGCTGGGTGGTTCGGACCACCCCTTCGCCATTTTCTTCGGCCAACCGGGCAATCGTTTCCAATGCGTCGGAGGTGACAAGTCCGTGCCGGGGATTGACACGGATCGAATAGAACCCGTTCATGGCTTCGGGCACGATGAATGGCGAAAGCGCGTCCGGCGGCAATGTTTCGGCCTGTTCTGAAAGTCCGTCCTGCCAGGAAGACGGAAACATGCGCGGTACAGGCGGCGTCCCCGGTACGCCTTCGCGGGTCAGACTTTCCTTTTCATTGCGGTATTCCTCACGGAAGCGTTCCTCCCCGAACCGATCCAGGACGAAACGCAGGCGGGCGGCGTGCTTGTTGCCTCGGTCGCCATGCTTATCGAAAACGCGCCGCACCGCTTCGGCAACGAGTGGAACCGATTCGACCGGAACCCACTCTTCAATCAGGACACCTGTTCGCGGACTGCCGCCCAACCCCCCTCCGGCATATACGGAAAACCCCTTTCGGCTCTCGCGGATATGTGCGAAAAATCCGATATCCGCCACCGAGGCAAAAGCGTCGTCCGCCGCCTTGTCTGCGAAAGCGAGCTTGAATTTTCGCGGAAGGTTGTACGCGGTCGGGAAATCCAGCAGATACTCGGTCGCCGCGATGGCGTAAGGTCGCACATCGAAAACCTGCTCCGGATCGACGCCCGCGCGCGGGCTGGCGCTGATGTTGCGCACCGTGTTGCCGCCGCCGCCGCGCGAGGTCAGGTTCGCTGCGAGCAATTCGTCGAAGATGTCCGGCGTCGCCTCGATGGGCACGTCATGAATCTGGATATCCTGCCGGGTGGTGATGTGGGCGCTCCCAAAGCGTCGACTGACCGCCGCGATGGCGCGAATCTGCGCCGGAAGCGCCAATCCCGCCCCGATCCTCACCCGCACCATATAAGCGCCCGTGCGTTGCTGGTAGATACCCATGGGCACGCGCTTGGCCTTGAACCGCGTTTCGTCCAACTCCCCGGCAAGATACCGAGCCACCGTTTCGCGGAAGGCGGTCACATCCTGCCGCACTGACTCCGGAATCTGCAATACGCATTCGCGCAACTCACACATCGTCCTGTTCCTTTTCGGTTATTGTAATCGGTACGGATTCGGTCTTGCCGTCTGCAATGAGAAAAGCGCGCATTTCCGGTTCACTTCCTGCAAGCGACAGAATGACGTGGAGCACGCCGGGAGCGACGGCGAGGCGGATGTCCTCTTCCGAAGGCCGGGCGGGCGTGGCCGGATGGCTGTGCCAGACGGCCAGCATCGTTTCTCCCGCCGCCCGGATGGCTTTGGCCACGGCGAACTGTTCCTCCGGAATCAACGAATAATGCTTCGCGCTTGCGTCGGCATTTGTCATCGGGTGGTGCGTTCGCACGCCCCCGTCGCTGCCGGAGAGAATCCCGCAGGCTTCGAGGGGCGTGGCCGTTCGAGCCCGGGCCACCATCTCGTCGTGAATCGGCTTATGGAGCGTCAGCATGCGCAATTGCATCCTTTGCTCAAATCGCAGGCCTGCTCCGGCGCGCCTGCCAACTCGGTGACGGTTGGATTCTCTCCGCACAACGGGCACTCGAGATTCCGCCGAAACGGCACTTTCCTAAAGCGCATAGTGAGAGCGTCATACGTCAGCAACGCATCGGTCAACAGTTGGCCGATGCCGAGCAGGTGCTTGATCGCCTCGGTCGCCTGCAGGCAGCCGATTACGCCCGCGAGTACCCCTAGCACGCCAGCCTGCGAGCAGGACGGCACGGCTCCCTGTGGCGGTGGCTCGCGAAAAAGACAGCGATAGCAGGCGCTCTTTCCCGGAAGGATCGTCATCAATTGCCCCTCAAAGCGGAGAATGCCTGCGTGGGAAAGGGGTTTGCGGGTGAACCAGGCGGCATCGTTCAGCAGGAATTTAGATGCAAAGCTGTCAGTCCCGTCGATGACAAAGTCATAATCCCGAAGGATGTCCCGCGCGTTGGATGCCTGTACGCGCACAGGATGCTCGCGTACACGAACATCCGGGTTGATTGACCGGATGCGCGCCCCGGCCGAGGCGACCTTGGCGGTTCCCACGTCGGCGGTGTGATGGATCACCTGCCGTTGGAGATTGGAGAGATCCACCGCATCCGCGTCCGCGATCCCCAGTGTGCCGACGCCAGCCGCCGCGAGATAGAGCGCCGCCGGGGAGCCGAGGCCGCCCGCGCCGACGATCAGCACCTTCGCCGCCAGCAACTTCTCCTGCCCCGCCGCGCCGATCTGTTCCAAAATAATGTGACGGCTGTAGCGTTCGACCTGTTCATCGGTCAGATTCATGCTCCGCCCCCCATGAAGTAGAGAAATTCCACCGCATCGCCATCATTGATGGTGGTAGCGGAAAAGTCCTCCCGTTTCAGGATCTCGCCATTCACTTCCACCGACACCATCTCCGGCATCTTCACCTTGCGCTCGACTAAGAGACCCGCCACCGTCAAGCCGTCGGACACCTCGGTCGCGTCTCCGTTGATTGTGATTTTCATTCGTCCACTCCTTATCCGGTCAATGCCTGTTCGAAATCTTCCTGCAAGTCCGTGAAATCCTCGATGCCGACCGCGACGCGAATCGTCTCATCGCCGACGCCCAAGGCTTTGCGTTCATCCGCAGCGTACTCGGCGAAGATGGTAGAGGCCGGGTGGAGCACCAGCGTGCGCGCGTCACCCAGGTTGGTCATGCGCTTGGCGAGGCGGAAGCGGTTAAGACACGCGAACGCCGCCGCGCGGTCGGCCAGATCGAAGGTCAGAATCGCGCCGCCCGCGCCGCCGAACTGCCGCTTCACACGCTCCGCGTAGGGGGAATCCGGCAACCCTGGATAGCGCACCCGCCGCACCGCCGCGTGCTGTTGCAGGTAACTAGCCAGCCGCAGAGCGTTGTCGCAGTGGATCCGCATGCGAGCGTGCAGCGTTTCCAGTCCCTGCAGCATGAGAAAGGAATTCTGCGGCGCCGGACACCCGCCGAGATCCCGGCAGATACGATTGCGAAGATACGCCAGAAGTGCCATCGGCCCGGCCTTGCGCGCCAATTCGTTCACCTCCGTAAAGGGCGAAGCCGACCAGTCGTAACGGCCGGTGTCGATGATCGCGCCGCCGATGGCGGTGCCGTGGCCGTTGATGAATTTCGTCGTCGAATGCACCAAGATGTCCGCGCCGAGATCCACGCCCCGCGCCAGAACCGGAGTCGTGACCGTAGCGTCGAGCACGAACGGCGCATTCGCTTCCCCGGCGATACCTGACAAAGCCGCGACATCCGGAACATCCATGGACGGATTGGTAATCGTCTCCGCGAAGATCATGCGCGTGTTCGTCGTTACGGCATTGCGGAACGCTTGCGCGTCTGCGGCATCGACAAAAACGGAGCGGATCCTGAAGTTGCCAAGAACATGCTGAAAGAACGATACCGTGCCGCCGAAGATGCCGCGCGGCGCGACAATCTCGTCGCCGGGCCGCAGCAGCGCCAGACAGACGGAAGCGATGGCTGCCATGCCGCTGGCGGTGGCGATGCAACCGACGCCGCCCTCCATGGCGTTCAGCCGCTGTTCGAGGGCATGTGTAGTCGGATTCGAGATGCGGGAGTAGACGTGCCCAGGAGCGCGCCCGGCGAAAATATCGGCCAGTTCCTCTGCCGAATCGAAGGCATACGACGCGCTCTGATAGATAGGCACCGCCGTCGCGCCGGTAACCGGGTTGCGGTCGTATCCCGCATGAATCGCGGCTGTTGACGGTTGCATGGGCGCTCCCTTCAGATCGAATAATCCGGAATGACGTTCCGGGCGTTCAGGCCCTGCGTAATGCGTTGGATTGCGTCTTCCTCGCTGTCACTGTCGCGCAGGGTTACGTCGGGACGGATTTCAGCGAGGTCGCACTCGCCCGCCGCCACGACAAAGAGTTCGTTCGGTTCGTTCAGCAGCCGGAGTTTGGCCAAGTCCGTGTCATCCGCGCCGGGCAGGACGGTAATAAAGAGCAGTCCCGAATCCGTCATCACGCGCGCGAGTTGTCCGAGTTGCAGCAGGTGCTCCTCCCGGCCGACGACCTCATCTGCGCCTGGCGATTCAAAGTCGCCGAAAACGTTGCGGATCGACATGTAATATGTGTGCTTATGCGTGGCGAAAAGTCTCCGCTCAAGCGCCTTGGCCAATTCAGATGCAGTCTCGGTTCCCTGCCGGTCACGGCTGGGGCCGGGGCAGACGAAGATGATAAACTTCCCGGCATGTCCGTATCCCGCGATGCGCAGATCCCTCGTGATCGCCCCCGTCTCCCAGGAAAACTCCCGGCGTTTCACCCGTTCGCGCAGCACGGATGCGCCGCTCTCGTCCGGCGCAAGCACGACGCCGCAACCCGCGATCTCGAAGTCATCAACCAGAACAAAGCGCGACAGCGCGGGATTGACGTCCGCCGTATCGAAGGCCACAGGACGCAACGTCTCCAGCACGCACTCGGCCACGTCATGCCGCTCGACCTGGGCCTTGTCCGCCACCGTGGTCAGTTCCGTAGCGTCGAGGACGTGGCGGATCTCCACCAGCTCTGCCGCCACGCGGGCCGCGCCCAGTTTCAGTTTGTATCGCTTTCCTGTGATAAGGGGCGCTATGCCCATCCAGAACAGGTTCACGCGCAGAAGGTTGCCGACATGAGGGGCGGCTTCGCCCTCCCGAACCATGAGTTCTCCCGGTTTGACGTAGATCTCCGGGTCAAGTGTTACGCCCGTGGCCTCGCCCGCCCCGGCGGATTCCGGCGAGTCCCCGCCGAATCGCTCGATCCGCCGAATACGCGCCGTCTTCCCGGAGGGCAGGAAACACACCGAGCCACCGGGGCGAAGAGTTCCCGTCTCGACCGTACCGGCCACGATGCGCCGGTCGTCCCCCTGTTCGGTGAACTTGTAGATATCCTGTACCGGCAGGCGGAAGGGCCGCGCGCTCTCGTCCTCGGGCTTGCGAAAGGCGTCGAGTTGTTCCAGTACGGTATTGCCATTGTACCAGGGTGTCTCAGGCGCACGCCTGACGAGATTGCCTCCCTGCTGGGCGCAGACAGGGATGAAGACCGCTTCTGCGATTCCCAGGCGCGTCAGAAACGCTCCGAATTCTTTCTCGATAGCCAGGAAGGCATCTTCATCGAAATCGACAAGGTCCATCTTGTTAACCACGACCGCCAACTGGCGCAGCCCCAGCAGGGAAAGAAGATAACCGTGGCGGCGACTGTTTTCACGGATGCCCTCGCGTGCATCGATGACCAGCAGCGCCGCCTCCGAGCCAGCGGCGCCCGTAACCATGTTCTTCAGGAATTCAATATGTCCCGGTGCATCGCGAATTACATAATGGCGTTTTTCGGTTCTGAAGAAGCAGCGGGCTGTGTCGATGGTAATGCCCTGCGCCTGCTCGTTCTTGAGCGCGTCGAGAAGAAACGCGTACTCAAAAGGGCGGGCGTTGCGTTCGCACTGAGCACGGATGCGCTCGATCTTCCCCTCGGGCAGGACGCCCGCATCGGCCAGGAGCCGCCCGATAACCGTGCTCTTGCCGTGATCCACGTGTCCCGCCACGACCACCTCCAGGTGCTCGCCGGTGGGAACGGCGAAAAAGGCGGCGTCTGTTTTTTGTAAAACGTTAACGTTCGTCATTACATGTATCCCTCCCGGCGCAGGCTTTCCAGTCCGCCGCCGTCCTCTTTGTCTTGCGCTCTTCCTGCGCGTTCGGCCACATGGGTGAATTTCCCTGTGCGCAATTCGTCGACGATTTCCGCTACTGAAGAAGCCGTGGAGTCCACGGGCTGGGTGCATGGAGCGCACCCGAGCGAACGATAGCGCTTCCCATCGCCCCGGTCGAAGTAGAGCGGGATGATCGGTATCTCTTCGCGCTGGATGTATTCCCATATATTCAGTTCCGTCCAGTCCAGAAGCGGGTGAACCCGCACATGCGTACCGGGTGCGAAATCGGTCTTGTAGTAGCGCCATACTTCCGGAGGCTGGTCGTCCACGTTCCAGTCGCTGCGATGATCGCGCGGCGAGAAGTAGCGTTCCTTGGAGCGGCTGCCCTCCTCGTCGGCGCGCGCGCCCACGATAACGCCGGTGAAAGGCTCGCGATCCGTATCCTGTTCGTATTGCCCCGTCCGGTGGTTCATCCGCAGGCGCTCCCATTCTCCGGAGAGCGTATGCCGCAGCGCCTCGCTCTTGAGCTTGCGGCAGCAGGTCATCCGGTCGCAGCGCCCCGCCGGGAATGACTCGCCCACCGCCAACGCATCCTTGTTCATGCCCACGATCATGTTCAGCCCCCATTCGCGCGCCAGTCGGTCGCGGTAGGCGATCATTTCCGGGATCTTGAACGAGGTGTCGATATGTACCATCGGGAACGGCACGTGCCCGAAAAACGCCTTGCGCGCCAGCCATAACAGCACGGTGCTGTCCTTGCCGATCGACCAGAGCATGCACAGGCTCTTGAAGTCCCGGTACGCCTCGCGCAGGAGATGGATGCTTTTGGATTCCAACTGCTGAAGTCGTTCCACTATAAACTCCTATATTTCGAACTCGGGTTCCTGGAGACGGCCATAAGGAATGCGATCCCACAAACGTTCGTGACCGTAATACATCGCGAATTTCAACACCAGATCGATGAGTCCCGCCCCGCCGGCGAAATCACTACGGCCGGTGACCGCCAAGACGATCAATCCCGTTACGGTTGACGCAATCAAGCGCCAGGAAATCGCTTTGACAATGCTTCTTGAGTGAGACTCGATCATACGACACCTTTGCTGTCATTTATGTGGTTGCAATAACCGTGCAGCCCGCACTCCTTTTTGCCTTCGCGCTCCCACCACCAGCGCCCGGCACGGATGTCCTCGCCCGGTTCGACTGCTCGCGTACAGCAGGCGCAACCAATGCTCGGATAACCCCGGTCGTGCAGGAGGTTGTAGGGCACGTCGTACTCTTTCACATAACGGCGCACATCGGTTTCGCTCCAATCTGCGAGCGGGTTGATCTTCACAAGCCCGCGCTTTTCATCCCATTCAACCAGATCCATACCGCTCCGGCTGTCCGCTTGCTCGCGGCGAAGTCCCGTAACCCAGGCCGAAAGCCCGGATAGCGCACGATTAAGCGGTTCGACCTTGCGTACCCGGCAGCATTCTCGCCTTTTCTCGACGCTTGCCAGGAAAAGGTTGACTCCGTGCTTCGCGACCATGGACTCGACCGCGCGCGCCTCCGGAAAAAGTACCTTGATCCTGATTCCGTACCGCGCCTCCGTCTTTGCCAGCAGATCGTAGGCCTGCGGGAAAAGCCGTCCCGTATCGAGAGTGAATACGGGGATATCAATGTCGTGGCGAACCAGCGCATCCACAATCACCTGATCCTCCAATCCCAGGGACGAGGCAAAGGCGATCCGCCCGGCATATCGGTTTTGCGCCCACCGCAGAATGGCAGATAGATCGTGCTTATTCACACCGGTTTTCGCTTGAGCCGCTTCATCTTTTAACGAAATTATCGAAGCCGTGTCCATAAACCGTTACCCTTTTATCTCAATTGAGCTAGTCGAGTATTGCCGCAAAAAAATTCCCCTTTTATATGGTATAGATAGGAGCCTTATTACGCATACGTTGACTGTCTTCTGCAACGAGGTCTGAAAAGGTCTTCTTGTCATAGACCCGCAGAAGCGCTTCTCGCGCTTCCTCCCACAGTGGCCAGAAAACGCAATCGCCACACAAAGGACAGTCGGAATCAGCTCCACCTGCACGACAATCAACAATACAAATCGGACCCTGTATCAGCCTGATCACATCGCCTACCGTTGTCTCGCCGGCTGATTTGACCAGGAAATACCCGCCTTCCTTTCCGCGCCGCGAATCTACGATTCCCGCCTGCTTCATCTGATTCAGAATGATTTCCAAAAAACGGGGCGGTATCGCTTGCTCTTTGGCAATATCATGAATCTTGATTGGTCCCCTGCCAGCCTGCTTGGCCAATTCAAAGACAGCGCGCAGGGCATATTGGCATCGTTGAGAGAGCATCATTCCCCATATACCTCACTAAGTCGATTGAGATAATAATATCACAATTTTGCAGGACATCAACAACAAAATGACTTTTCTTGCGTATTTTTTTTCATTGCGTCAAATTTTGGTTCTTCTTCCAAGGCTGCTGCCGCATTCCGCGCCGTATGTTTCAATTCTCCGACCATGGCTCTTAACATTTTCCGGGTCAATTCGTTGCATTGTTTTTCCAGCATCATCCGCACATCGTCTGGAAGCGATGCGCCACGCAATTTGGTGGATTCGGCCAAGCGGATGGTTTCCACAACGGCCTCCAATCGCCGGATCGAAGGAACGGCGGGCAGTTCCCGTAACCATTTGCCATATTGAACTACGGCTTCATCAATTAAGCTCTCGGCGTGCGGAATTTCTTTTTCCCTTTGTTCCAAGACGGAATAAACCGAATTCTTCATATCTGAAAGCTCTCGCAGGACGATCCCCGGCACTTCGGACAAATCCGGGGCGATGTCGCGCGGCAAAGCGAGATCATATAGAAAAATCGGCTTCTCGTCCGGTTTCCTTCCGGTCATCATCTCTTTTTCGATAATGATTCCGGGCGAGGCCGTAGCGCTGAAAACTATATCGAAATGACATAACAGCGATGGTAGACTCCCGAACGGTTCCGGATGTACGCCCCATTTTTCCGCAAGCTGTCTTGTTTTTTCCGGTGATCGCCCGGCAACGGCAAGTCGTGCAATTTCCAATCGCGCAAGGCAGCGCAACAAACTTTCGCACATAGCGCCTGTTCCGATAACGAGAATGGATTTCCCGGTGAAGCCGCCCGTATCCGACAGTGCCTGCTCGACTGCGGCGGCTCCGTACCCGATACCGCCGCCGCTCAATTCCGTTTCGGAGCGCACACGCTTTCCGACACGAAACGCCCGGTGAAAGCAAGCGTTGAGAAAGAAACCGCTGCTGTCAGCTTGGCAGGCGAGACGGTACGCCTGTTTGAGTTGACCAAGGATCTCGTTTTCGCCTAAGATCTCGGCTTCCAGCCCCGCCGCGACCCGGAAGAGATGCCGTGTCGCGTCCTTGCCGCGTAGAATATGCAAATCCGTCAACGGCAATGCCCCTGTTTCCGTATAGGATTCGATTCGGCGTCGCACTCTTTCGCCGCAGGCGTTCGGGCATCCCTCGAAATACAACTCGAAGCGGTTGCAGGTGGAAAGGAGCACGCATTCGGGTATGCCGTCATCTTCCTTCAAAGAACGGAGCATATTCTTGATCCGCGCCTGCGGCACATGCAGGCGTTCGCGAAGCGGGAGCGGCGTATTTTTGTGGTTATACGTGATAACATTCACGTTGCATCTCCGGAAAGCGCATTCAGAACATGTCCAGCAGCTTCGATAGTGGCGTCAATATCGCTTTCCGTATGTGCGGCCGAAACGAACATGGCCTCGAATTGCGCCGGGGGAAGATAATGTCCCGCCTTCAGCATAGCGCCGTGCCAGCGCGCGAAGCGCGCGGTATCGGCTCGTACCGCGTCAATCAGAGATCGTACTTCTTCCGGCCCGAAGAAAAGGGTAAGCATGGAACCGACCCGGTTCACCGTCCCAGCCTGCCCTGCCGCGCGGATGGCGTTGCGCAGCCCGCTCTCCAAGCGTACGGCGAGACGGTCGATCCGCTCATACGGATTCTCTTCCTCCAATACCCGCAGGGTGGCGATACCCGCCGCGCAGGCGAGAGGATTTCCTGAAAGCGTTCCAGCCTGGTACACCGGTCCGAGCGGCGCGAGCTCCCGCATCAGTTCCGCTCTTCCGCCGAACGCGCCCACGGGAAGGCCGCCTCCGATAATCTTGCCGAGAACCGTCAAATCTGGTGCGATTCCATACAATGCGGCGGCACCTCCCGGATGTACTCGGAAACCGGTAATCACCTCGTCAAAGACAAGCAGGGCTCCGTGGCGGTCGCACAGTTGCCGCAGTCCCGCCAGAAATCCGGGCCTGGGCGGCATAACGCCCATGTTGCCAGCAACAGGCTCGACAATCACGCAAGCGATGGAATCCGTGTTTCCGGCAAAACAGGCGGAGACGGAATCTAGATCGTTGTAACGGGCAAGGAGCGTATCGGCGGCGACCGCCAAAGGGACGCCAGGGCTTGACGGCGTCCCGAAGGTCAGGGCTCCCGAACCCGCCTGAACCAGGAAGGAATCCGCGTGGCCGTGATAACATCCGGCAAATTTCACGATCTTGTCCCGCCCCGTCGCGGCGCGCGCGAGCCGGATGGCGGACATGGCCGCCTCGGTGCCGGAATTCACCAGGCGAAGCAGTTCCAAATGCGGCATGCGGGCACGAATCGCTTCGGCCAATTCGATTTCCGCAGCATGGCAGGCACCGAACGAAAGCCCCGATCCTGCCGCCTTCACCACGGCTTCGACGACACGCGGATGGGCGTGCCCGAGGATCAGCGGCCCCCAACTTCCCACGTAATCGCAATACGTGTTTCCATCGGCATCGATGATCGCGTTGCCGCGTCCGGAGACGATAAAAGGAGGCGTACCGCCGACCGCGCCGAACGCGCGTACGGGGGAGTTGACTCCGCCGGGCATATGGAGGCAGGCGCGCGCATGGAGCATTTCGCTACGGTCATGGCGGCGGAGGGCAGGCTTGTTCATGTCATCTCCCCGATCCATCCAGCCGCGTCGAGCGCGTGATAGGTAATGATGATGTCCGCTCCTGCCCTGGCCATTCCGGTGAGGGACTCAAGGACGACCGCCTTTTCATCGATCCACCCCGCGGCGGCGGCGGCCTTGACCATGGCGTATTCGCCGCTTACGTTGTAGGCCACGACAGGCAGATTGACGGTTTCCCGAACGCGACGGATTATGTCGAGATACGCGAGCGCGGGCTTGACCATGACCATGTCCGCGCCTTCCGCAGCATCGGCAACGGCTTCGCGTATCGCTTCACGGGCATTGGCCGGGTTCATCTGGTGCGTCCGCCGATCCCCGAAAGCAGGTGCGCTTCCCGCCGCGTCCCGAAACGGGCCGTAGAAGGCTGACGCGTATTTGACGGCGTAGGAAAGGATGCCGGTATCCGCGAAGCCGTGCGCGTCCATAGCCGCGCGGATGTGCCCGACCCGCCCGTCCATCATATCCGACGGCGCGACAAAGTCCGCTCCGGCGCGGGCGTGACACAAAGCCACGCGTGACAATCGGTCAAGGGTCGCGTCGTTGTCGATCTTTCCCTCGCGCAACACTCCGCAATGCCCGTGCGAAGTATATCCGCACAGGCAGACGTCGGTCATGACGCACAAATTCGCCGCGTTTTTCTTGATAGCGCGTACGGTTTCGGTAACGACGTTGCCGTCGTCCCATGCGGCGGTTCCCTCCTCATCCTTCGCATCTGTTATGCCGAAGAGCAGAATCGCCGGAATTCCGGCGTCATTTGCTTTACGGCACAGTTCCACCGCTCCGCTCACCGGCCACCGGAACACCCCCGGCATGCTCGCCACCGGTTCCGGAGCCGCCCGCCCTTGCTTGACGAACAGCGGCAGTACGAGTTGCTCGCGTGAAAGCCGGGTTTCGCATATCATGCTGCGGACGGCATCGGTGCCGCGAAGCCGACGGGGACGCTGGGATGGAAAACTCATGATTCAGCCTTTCCGGAATTCAGTTTGCATTTCACCATGTCGCGCATACGGGCTTTCATTTCGTCCGCAGAGGATTCCCGCCAGGAGTCGATAATCTCATCATCCACGAGCGTGGCCAATATCACATGCCTTTGTTCCGCGGAAATATCCGGCAGGGAGAGCAGCCATAACCGGGTGTCGGCCAGCGCCTCGGCAAAATGGGCATACCACTCCGGCAGCCACGCCTCCAGGCACCGTCGCAGGTATTTCGCCAATCCCGGGCACTTTCCTCCCGTGCCGACGGCAAGGCAGACGGAGCCGCGTCGAACCGTAGCCGGAACGTAAAACGAACAGAGTTCCGGAACGTCGGCGACATTGACCGGCACACCCGCCGCAGTTGCCTGCGCATGAACCATCCGGTTGACATCCTCATCTCCGCAAGCTGAAATGACCAAGGCGTAATTGGCTAGATCCGTCCCGGTTTCGCGGAAATTCGCAAGTTGAACTGACAAACGCACCCCATGTCGACGTTCCAGCGCATGAATGCCACTGCCAACCTCGCGGGCGATGACATGAACATGCGCGCCGGATTCCAATAACCATTCCGTCTTGCGACATGCAACCTCGCCGCCCCCAATGACAAGGCACGGCTTCCGATCAAGAAGCAGGAAAACCGGCAGTGTCGGCCGTAAGGCTTGTTCCGTATCTGTCAATTCACTCATGGTCGCTTATCGCCAGTCAGTTTATATATCCGAAATCTCTTGCATCATTATCCCAATCGGGATACATTAGTATAATATGTTAACTCCACGTTTGCAAGGAAATGTATTGAATGAGCAAAAAAGATCGGGAGATCCGCATTGCCACGCGGGGATCGGCTTTGGCTTTGGCGCAGGTGCGCGAAGTTGCCGATCTCCTGTGCCGGGCTATGCCGGACATAAGGATTACCCCCGTCATCGTCGAAACGCATGGAGACAGGGAGCAGAACATTCCCTTGCACAAGATGGCGGGATACGGCCATTTTACGCGAGCGGTTGACGGCGCGGTGCTTGCCGGGGAAGCGGATGCTGCGCTCCATAGCCTGAAGGATCTTCCGGTTCAATCCGCCGACGGCCTTCAATTAATCGCCGTGCCGCCTCGAGCATGCCCGGACGATGCGCTGGTCACGCGCGACGGAGCCGGACTGGAGGAATTGCCTGCCGGTTCCGTTGTTGCCACGAGTTCGCTGCGCAGAGCCGCACAGCTACGCCGCATTCGTCCCGACCTTATAATTGCGCCCCTTCGCGGCAATGTTGACAGCCGCCTTGCACGGCTGATGCAAGGAGAATGGGACGGGATGGTTCTTGCCGAGGCAGGCCTGAAACGACTGGGTGTTTCAGTATCGTACGCGCCGCTGAAAGGGACATTCCTGTATGCCGCCGGGCAAGGCGCGCTGGCGGTCACCGCACGAATAGGGGATCGCGAAACACAGGATATTTTCGCGCTTATCCACGACGACCAGGCTTCACTTGCGGTAACCGCCGAGCGCGCGTTTCTGCGCGCCCTCGGCGCGGGTTGTCACGCCGCTGTCGGCGTGCGCTTTTCAATGAGCGGAGATTCTCTGCACATGACCGGCGCGGTCTGGTCTCATGACGGACAGATCGAGATACGGAAAACGATGGACGGAACCGTCCAGAATCCTGAACGCATCGGAGCAAGGCTGGCCGCGAAAATACTTGAAGACGGAGGAGACCGCATTCTCAAGGCGGAATCCGCCGGATCGGAGGGCGCATCATGAATGCCGGAGGTATCTGCTACCTTGTGGGCGCCGGGCCGGGCGACCCGATGCTGATTACCCGGCGCGGGTTACGCTGCCTGCGCGAGGCCGATATCGTCTTCCATGACCGTTTGGCGAACGCGGAACTGCTTCGGGAAACGAAAACCGGTTGCGAACATGTATCCGTAGGCAAGACACCGGGCAATCCGGGAATCGGCCAGGAAGAGATTTGCCGCTTGCTGATCGAGTCCACCCGGAGCGGCAAAAAGGTTGTTCGCCTGAAAGGCGGCGATCCGTTTCTGTTCGGTCGCGGCGGGGAGGAGGCCGTGGCGCTTGCCCAGGCTGGCTTGCGATTCGAAATCGTTCCGGGTATTACGGCAGGGATCGCTGCATCGGCATATGCGGGAATTCCGCTTACCCATCGGGGAATCGCGGGCGCGGTCACCTTCGTCACCGGACATGAAAGCGAAGACGCGGATACGCCCAATGTCGACTGGCGCGCGCTTGGGGCACTGGGGCACTCCCTGTGTATCTACATGGGGATGGCGAATCTGGATATAATCCGTCACGAGCTTATAGCGGGAGGACGCTCGCCCGGCACCCCCGTCGCCGTGATCCAGAATGCCTCGTTACCCGCCCAGAGTTGCGTTGTCGCAACGCTCGAAACACTTTTCGAGGCAGTCAGCGAAACGGGTATGCGCGCTCCCGCGATTATCCTTGTCGGTGAAATTGCAGGGCTTCGTGAATCCTGCTCATGGTTTGAAAAACGGCCGCTTTTCGGTAAGCGCGTGTTGCTCCTTCGTACCGAGAATCAATCTCGCGATATCGCCGAAGCGCTGGAGGAAGCGGGCGCGGCGGTTGTGACGTGTCCGGCAATACGGATCGAGCCTGTGCCGTTTGAAATACCGGAAAATGCCACGTTTGATTCCCAGCGTAAACCATGTGCCGAAATCCAGCCCGCAGACTACGACCCCCTCTCGCGTGCCCTGATCTGCCTGGCGCGGGAGGCCAAGCCCGGATGGATCGTGTTCACCAGCGCCAATGGCGTGGAACAGACATGGTTGCGCCTCAGGCAACTCGGTTTGGACGCCCGCGCCTTCGCCGGCCCCCGCCTCGCCGCCATCGGCCCGAAAACCGCTGAAGCGCTGACGCGATACGGCTTGGTTCCGGATCTTATCGCCGAAAAGCCTTCATCCGCCGACCTTCTCGAAGCTTTTCGGAGCATGAACACCGCGAAAACACCAATAAAGCACGTCGTGCTATTTCGTTCCTCACTGGCGGATACGATTCTGCCGGATGGCTTGCGCGAAAACGGATATACGGTTGATGATATTGTCGCTTATAGAACGTGTTTTCCCGAGAAACCGGATTCCCGACTGCAGGAATGGCTTGAACGCTGGCGGCTTGACGCTATTCTGTTCTTTTCCGGAAGCGCCGTCGAGGGCTTTCGCATCATGGCGGGAGATGCGCTTGATTCCGCCTTGTTCCCGCCCCTGACGCTTCGGTTTGTCGCTATCGGTTTGTCCGCCCAGCAAGCCCTCATGCAAGCGGATCTTCCCTGTGATATCACTGTGCCCATACCGCATTTCCCCGATATTCTGCGCGGTTTGCGCGATGCTTTGCGTGTGACAGAATAGGCTTAACGCTTACAGGCTCTTCGTAACCATTCTGGTGCGGCTGGTATGCCAAATCTAGCATTTGCGCGCCTGAATCTTAAAAAAGGGGAAAATTGTTCTTGACTTATAGGCGTATTGAAGTATTCTATTGCAGTAAAGGAGGCCGGTATGCCGAATGCAATCAAACTTAGCGATGCGAGCTCTCTGGCTTTTCACGCCACGGCATTGCTTGCACGCCATAGGGAAACCCGCATATCCGCAACAAAAATGGCGGAGATGTTCAATGCGTCGGAACATACCCTGGCCAAGGTGATGCATGACTTGGTTAAGGCGGGATTCGTCGATTCCGTACGCGGAGCAGGCGGAGGTTTTTCCCTGATCCGGGAGCCAAAGAAGGTAACCCTGCTTGAGATTTATGAAGCCATCGACGGCCCGTTGCGCGAACAGCATTGCCTGCTCGGCAAACCGGCCTGCGACGGCGAACATTGCGTAATGCAGGGTTTGATGGGGAAATTGCATCAGGAGTTATACGGGTATTTCGCCAACACGCACCTGGATGTGCTCGCCAGGGAAATGAATTTGGGTGATGCCGTTTGATTCGCGGAAGGCCGGTTCGGAATCGGCATTATCGATAGGAGAAGAAAATGAAGAAGATCAATGAAGGCAAACTCGTTCGCGATTTCGCCTTGGCGAATCCCCGCATTCGAAAGGCATTGGAATCGCTTGGCATCGATACCTGCTGCGGGGGCGGCAAACCGTTGGTCGATGCCGTCCGCGAGGCGGGGCTGGAAATGGACACGGTGCGCGCCCGTATTAATGAGGCAGCGATGGAGGCTGAAGCAAAACCCGAGGAAAAGCAGAAACGGGATTGGCTGCAAGCGTCACTGACCGAATTGACCGACCATATTGAGAATACCCACCACGCCTTTCTGCGCGTGATATTTCCACGCATCTCCGAGCGATTCTGGAAGGTGATCAAGGCGCACGGCGAGAATCACGGCGACATGCTGCGTGACGTGCAATCAACCTTCGATGGCCTCCGCGAGGAGATTGAAGCGCATCTGATGAAGGAGGAACAGATCCTCTTCCCCTATATACGGGAGATGTCGATCGCGCTGGCGGCGGGGAAACCATTGCCGCCCATGCATTGCGGCAGCGTCGCCAACCCGATTCGCCAGATGATGCATGAACACGATAACGCGGGCGCGGCGCTCTCTGCCATACGGAAACGCACGTCGGACTATGAACTGCCTGACGATACCTGCCCGACCTTCGCGGGACTGTATAAAGATCTGCAGGCGCTTGAAGCCGACCTGCACGAGCACGTTTTTCTGGAAAACAACATTCTCTTCCCCCGTGCGGAGGAAGCGGAGAATTCGTCGGGCAAGGTTTGAAGATGAGGGAAAGTTATGCAGCACGCGAAATTCGCAAGGGAACTGAAGCGATTCCACGGTTCACTGGGAGCGGCGGCTGATCCCCAATCTCAAGGTCGAGGTGTTGGACACGGTGCTTCATAAGGGGGTTCCGGACAAGGAAGTGTTTTCGCAGCTTGACGATTTGGCCAAGGCTGTCGCTGAAGCGCATAAATCTGATCCGAACGTGGAGACGGCGTGAAGGGGGAAGAACGCGCATGAGTTGGATCTGTCCCCATCAGGAGGGCGAGCACTGTCGAAAGCGCCAACGTCCTTGTGAGGCGGGGGCGAAGGGTTGTGTTCTGGAAGCGAGAATCGTCCTGAATTCAAACATGTGTGAGAGAAAATCAGAAATAGATAATACTGTGAAGTCGAGCAATTCCACCAACCAGAGAAGAAGAGGAGGAAAGCAATGACAATGTTTTGTTATGCGAGTATTGTATCTGACATGCGGAGGCTGCTGTGGTCGGGCATTATTGCGGAAGCTCAGCCACCTCACGCGCAGAGCCAAGAAAAAGGAAAGTCTCGAAAAAGAGCGGTTCATGGTTAAATTTGCCTCATGCGTGAATAAAAGCAACTATCATGGTCCGCCTTGCCCGCATATGGATTATCTCAAATCCCTGGTTCGGCGAGCCGGCTTGGAATTCGAAGAAGGAACCGTTCTCAGTCCGACGGCCCAGCAGCGGCGCGAAAAAGGGTATTATAATGATTGCGACAACATCGAGGATGAATGCCTGCCGACAGGAAAGAACAAGGAATAGGATCAATAACCACAGCGAGAAGACAAGTTCCCGCCGCAGAAATGGACAGTGGCGATAGAGGCCGAGGAGAAAGAAATGAAAGCGATTGTAGATCAGGAGATATGCATAGGCTGTGGGCTATGCGTGGGTATCTGCCCCGTCGTTTTCGAAATCAATGCTGACGGAAAGGCCGTAGCCAAGGTCGACATTGTGCCATGTGATTCGGAGGCCGAGTGCAAGGATGCTGCCGATCAATGTCCCGTGGAAGCAATTGTGGTTCAGTGAGGGGTGAAAACTTTGATAAAAGGAGATCGTTATGATTCGGAACAATGTTTGGGTAATTGCGGCGATGGTAATTTCGGTGAGTGTTCTATCGGCGGGGCAAGTATACGCCCACTGCGATACGCTTGACGGGCCGGTCGTGAAGGATGCGAAACTCGCACTGGAAAAGGGCGATGTAACGCCGGTTCTGAAGTGGATCAAGCCTGAGTTTGAAAAAGAAATCAAAGAAGCGTTTACAAAGACTCTGAAAGTACGCATCAAAGGTGATGATGCGCAGGAGCTGGCAGATCGCTATTTCTTCGAAACTCTGGTGCGGGTGCATCGTGCTGGTGAAGGCGCGCCGTACACCGGCCTCAAGCCTGCCGGACAAGTGGAGCTGATGGTGAAACACCTGGACGGAGCTCTTGAGAACGGAAATGTGGATTCAGTCACCGACAAAGTGGCGGCCAAAGTGAAGGCGAATATCAAAGAGCGGTTTGAGAAGGTGTTGGAAACCAGGAAGCACGCTGATGAGGATGTCGAAAAGGGGCGTGCTTTTGTCGAGGCCTATGTCGATCTCATGCACTATGTGGAAGGGATTCACAAGGCGGTGAATCAAGAAGGTCACGAATCCCATGGCAAGTAGGCTGATTTAGTGGCAACCGAATCATGACCTCCTCCGTACGGCCTGCGCGGAGGAGGTCGTTTCAATGGAGTTTTGCAGCATGAAAGTTGAAGATATTAGCGACCGGGATGAGAGAGAACGCTTGGGAATATTGGGGTGTTTCCCGAAAAGTGTAAAGGGCAGTCTCTTTTCGGTGATCACCCACCCATGACGCTTAAGTATGCGATCTGGAGTTTTCTCAGCAGGACTTCTGGAATGTATTTGTTGATCGCGTCTCTTTTCACAAACAATATTGTACACCAACGGCACTATCCGAGACGTTGGCTATAGGGAACGATACACTATGGGGGATCCTCTTATGGTGCGTATGATTCATCCATATTGGCTTCTACTCTATGCGCGCTAAGTGCTTCCTGAAAATCTGGAGATCGGTTGATGAACCAACGAGTATTGACGCATGTTAGCTTCGCCAGACGATATATTGGGTGGACGATATTTTTCGTGGTGTTAGGCGTATTGGCCTATCGCTGGCGCTTCGCATCAGTCGAGGCAGAAGTGCATTCCGTTCAGCGTGGCACGCTCGTCGCCGAGGTCTTCGGCACCGGCACGCTGGAGGCAAAGATGCACGCCGTACTGGGTGCGCAGATCTCCGGGCGGATTAGCGAGATACCCGTCCAGCAGGGAGAGCGCGTCAAGGCGGTACAAGTTCTTGCCAGGCTCGACAGCGATGAGTTGCAGCGGCAACTCGAAATGGCGCAGGCATCGCTTGAGGCCGCCAAGGCGGGTATTGATCGACTCGAAGCCGACCGCCAGCGCGCCCAGGCCGTGCTCGAACAGGCCAGGCGCGATCACGAACGCGCCCAGGCCTTGCGCAAGTCTAATGTGCAGTCTGAGTCGGAGACAGAGAAGAGTGCTGAACGCATGGCTGTCGCCCAGGCGGATTTTGGCCGAACCGTCGGCGCGGTGGCCGAAGCGAAAGCCCAGGCTCTTGCTGCCGAAAAGACGCTCATGTACCACCAGGCGCGATTGGGATACGCCACAGTCAAGGCTCCCTTCGATGGACTGGTGATTTTACGCCACAGGGATCCGGGCGACATTGTGGTGCCTGGTAGTTCCATCTGCGAGCTTGTCGCCACGGACGTGCTCTGGATTTCTGCCTGGGTGGACGAGTCGCAGATGGACGCGCTCAAGCCCGGCCAACCCGCGCGCGTGGTCTTTCGCAGCAATCCCGACAAGGAGTTCGCCGGTACGGTTGACCGACTCGGTCGGCAGGTGGATCGGGAAACGCGCGAATTCGTCGTGGATGTGCGAGTGCAGGAGTTGCCCGCCAACTGGGCCATCGGTCAGCGCGCGGAGGTCTACATCGAGACGGAACGGCGAGAAAACGCTGTGCTTCTGCCGCAGCGTCTGCTTTTGCACCGTGACGATCAGACGGGTGTCTGGATGGTTCGGGAAGGCGCGGCGCACTGGCAACCGGTCGAGACCGGACTGCGTGGCGGTGATGCGGTTGAGATTCTTCGAGGCCTCTCCGACGGCGACGCCGTAATCGCCACCGCACAAGACAAGGAATCGGGACTGCGTGAAGGCCGGAGGGTCGCGACGAAATGAACCTGGCCATTCGCGACATCCGCCATAATCTCGGACGTTTCGCCCTCACCACCTTCGGCATCGGCATGCTGCTGATGGTCGTCATGGGCATGGGCGGCATTTACCGGGGACTGGTGGAGGATGCGGTCTTTCTGCTCGACCGTTTGGACGCAGATCTGTGGGTTGTGCAGCGGGATACGCGCGGTCCCTTCGCCGAAGTCTCGCGGGTGCCGTCCACGCTGGAGGATCGGCTGCTGGCCGTGCCGGGCGTAGCGAAGGCGCGGCGCTTCCTGTCCCATACCATTCAGCGTGAATACGAAGGCAAGCCGCTGCGCATTGTCGTGCAGGGCCTTGCCTGGCCGGAAGACAAGGGGGAATGGCTGCCGCTCGTGGCGGGCCGTCCCCTGGCGGCCGGGCATTTCGAGATGATCGCGGACGCCAGCCTCGGCCTGCCTCTTGGCACGAGCATGCGGCTGGGGAAGGACGATTACACCGTGGTCGGCATCACTAAAGGCATGATGGCCCAGTCCGGCGACGGCATGGCTTTCTTCACCGTCCGCGACGCGCAGGCCATCCAGTTCGACACAGCGGGAACTGCCCTGCGCCTGGAACGTGCCGCACGGGAAAAGCGCGCTTCCCAGAGCGACATGACCCGGAAGCAGCCGTCTCTGCTGGAGCGCGCCGACAGCCCCGCGTCCGAACTCGCCGTGATCTCCCCGCCGACGGTGAGCGCGGTCATGGTCTGGCGCGAGCCCGGAGCCGACCGCGACGCGGTGCAGCGCCTCGTCAACGGCTGGGGCGATGTCACCGCCCATACGGATCATGATCAGCGCGACTTTCTCATCAAGGGGCTGGTGGATAAATCCCGCCGCCAGATCGGTCTCTTTCGCGGCCTGCTGGTGGCCATTTCCGCCGTGGTGATGTCGCTCATTCTCTACACACTGACGCTGGACAAAATGCACGACATCGCCATGCTGAAACTGATGGGCGCGCGCACGCGGGTGATCCTGCGGATGATTCTGGAGCAAGCCATCCTTATGGGCGCGCTCGGCTATGCCATCGCTTACGCGGCCGGAACCGAGGTCTTCCCCAAGTTTCCCCGCAAGGTCGTGATTCTGCATGAGGATCTCTTTGCGCTGGCAGGTATCGTGCTGCTCATTTCCATTCTCGCCAGCGGCCTGGGAATCTGGAAAGCGATCAAGATCAAGCCCAACGAGGTGCTCTCATGACGACGGCCATAGAAGGACGCAGCCTTACCAAGACCTATGGCAGCGGCAATACCGCCGTCCATGCCATGCGCGACGTTTCCTTCACCATCGACAAGGGCGAGGTCGTGGCGCTCCTGGGTCCCAGCGGGGCGGGCAAGTCCACGCTCCTCACCGCCGTGGGACTGATCAATCCGCCCACGAGCGGTACTGTCCTGATTGGCGAGAAGGTGGTGCTGGAAGGAGAACGCGAGCTGGTCGAGGTGCAGGCCTTTCGTCGCAAATACATCGGCTTCGTCTTCCAGAAGGCGAACCTGATTCCTTTCCTGACAGCGGTGGAGAACGTCCAACTCGCCATGGAGATCAACGATATTTCCTCCCGTGAGGCGCGAGCGCGAGCCATGGAACTGCTGGCGTATCTTGGCGTCGGCGAACGGGCAAGCAATTATCCCGCCGCCCTCTCCGGTGGCCAGCAGCAGCGCATCGCCGTGGCGCGCGCGCTGGCCAACAAACCGGAACTCATCCTCGCGGACGAGCCGACCGCTGCTCTCGACAGTGAACGCGGCAGGCAGGTGATGGATCTCTTCGCCAAGGTGGCTCACGATCAGGGCGCGGCGGTGATGGTGGTCACCCACGACCACCGGGCGCTGGACGTCTTCGACCGGCTGCTGCTGATGGAAGACGGCCTCCTCGAACAATCAACTCCCGAGCGTCTGCGCCATTTTGGTGTGTTGGAAGCGGCTGAACACGCTTGAGCATCTCATGAAGAAATGCTTGGATATCGTATATCACTACTGTCCGGACATTAGTCGAATAGTGTCAACTGGTTGCAGGAATCGGTTGTTTCCAAAATATTGGGCTGCTCCGAAAACGCCTGTAAAATAGGC
>JAGUZQ010000119.1 GCA_020060765.1 Planctomycetota bacterium
CCTTCGTAACCATCTTATGCGAGGAGCTTTTTTGTCAAATACTGCAGCATAGCTTTTGTAATTCTCCCCGGCGTAGCCGGGGGCTTAGCTCTGGAGTTAAGGAAAAAACTTGTACCGTCATTCCTGCGGAGGCAGGAATCCAGGAGGTGTTGCGTACAGTTTCCCCACTGGATTCCTGCCTCCGCAGGAATGACGATTTGTAAGTTTAACTGTAAAACCGGGCGATTTATCCTTAACTGAACCGTATTGCCCCTAGTCCCTCGGAAAGCAGGAGACTTCACATGAATATATTTTTAACGCGGCGGGGCAACGCGATGACGGAGTTGCTGATCTGCCTGTTTCCCTATACGATCATGCTGCTGGGGGTGGTGCTGCTGACGGAAATCTGTATGGGTAAGCAGGAGATGCTGAAGTCGGTGGCGTGGACTTCGCCCAAGCCGGCTGAACAGACCGGCGACGAAGTGGCGTCGCGCTTCTTTGTCCGGGAAAACGGCACGGGCAAGCTGACCGAGACCATTCCCTACACCCCCGACGCCGAAAAAACGACCGAGGAGCCGGTGCTGCCTTATGAGGGAGACGACATCACGGCCGCCATTACCCGTAGCGCGGTAAACATCAGCCACACCTCTCGCGTGGAAGACGGCAAGTTGGTGGTGGACGTGGATGTTAACGCCACCCGCGAGGGCAACGAGATGATCGCCAGCGGCATTGTGAATATCCCCGACGATCTGCTGTCCGGAATCACGATAGATCCGGATGCAGACGTGAAAATGGATTTCGATGTAGACGAGGAACTGGCGGGAAATATCGCGGAGATACTGGGCGACTGGGTCGGCTATTCCGCCTCGAACGCCGAATTTTCCTACCAGTTGAA
Organism: Planctomycetota bacterium; assembly: GCA_020060765.1. Classification (GTDB taxonomy): domain Bacteria; phylum Planctomycetota; class SZUA-567; order SZUA-567; family SZUA-567; genus JAGUZQ01. The sequence continues at coordinate 875 of JAGUZQ010000119.1, forward strand.
GCAGGGTCTGATGGCGGGAGAGACCGATGACGAAGGCGCGCAGCAGTTCCGCCAGGAATTCGTGCTGGGCGGAGACATTCAGCCGGAATTCACGTTTTATTGCGCCACGCCCAATAATGAAGGCTTTCACGGCTATCACTGCTCCGACAGCGTGGATATGTCCGATTTTTCCGCCAAGACAGTGGTGGCGGACGATTCCACCACGGTAGACCCCGTGTCCCAGGAACTGTGCGACACCATCATCAAGGATTCCGACACCAATCAACAGCAGATTTGGGACAAAGGCAATGACCCCTAATTCGACAGACAATCCCTCAGCCGCCGACCCGGGCGGCGCTTCCCTGGACAGATGGCGCGGGCTGGCCTTGCTGGCATGCGGCTTTCTCGGCGCTTTTATACTTACATTCCTGGCCTTGAAACTGTATAATCGCCCCCTATCTGCTCCGGCAAAATCAGCTCCTGACGAAGCGGCCTACGAGCGCGCGGAAGACTGCGAGTACGTGGCGCTGGAGGCGGTGGAGGACGGCATTCCGCTGCCGGAAAAATCGGCGCAGGATTTCGCCCTGGCGAAACCTGGCGAAACCGGCGGCAGGTTCATGGGACTTTATCGCAGCGGTATTTCGGTCGATAATATTGTAACGTTTTACACCGTGCGCCTGAAAAAAATGGGCTGGCGGGAGAACGCCGACTACGGCAAGGCCTTATCCGGAGCGACTGGCTGCCGGAGCATGGTTTTCGCCCGGGACGGCAGGAGCTTGCAGATCAACATTTACCAGCCGGAAGGGAGGCGGGGCGGTTGCGACTTCAGGATAAGCGTAACCTCCGGCCTGCCCGTAAAGGGAGGATATTGAATGAGCACCAGAATCGCGTTGGTAATGGCGGTAATCCTGGGTATCGTCGCGGCGGTGGCGGTGCGCGCCTGGGTGGAGACGGAAAGAACCGAGCGCCTAAAGCGTTCCGAACCGGTCGCCATTATCGCGGCGGCGGAAACCATCAAGAAAGGCGAGCCCCTTACCCAGAATCTTTACACCACCAAGCTGGTGGCGAAGAACATGGTGCGCGCTGACATGATCACCGCGACAGAAGCCGGGATTTTTCTCAAAAAGATTTTAAACAAGGACGTGGAAAAGGGCTGGACGATATCCCGCAATGACCTGGTGACCGGACTGGAAAAAGAGACGCTCAACCGCTCGCTCATCGCCGAGGGCAAGCGCGCGGTGACGATCAAGGTCGACCAGATTTCCGGCGTGGCGGGGCTGATCCGCCCCGGCGACCACGTGGACATCATCGGTATCTTCGACGTGCGCAAGGAAGGATCGAGCGGAAGAAACGCGGCAGGCACGGCGGTCGGCGGCGACCAGCGCGATACCATCACCCGCAGCCTGATGGAGTCGGTGAAAATCCTCGCCATCGACAACCGCACCATGGATTACTCGCAGAAGCAGCTTGCCTCCCGCCCTTACCGTACCGTCACCGTCGAAGTCGATCCCGTGAACGCCGCCTGCCTGATCGACGCGCAGAACAACGGCAAGCTTCATCTGATGCTGCGCGCGCGGCGCGACGTGACCAAGGCGCTGCCGGAAAATACCGACATCCGCTGGGAAAATATTCAGAGCAGGTGAAGTCTCCAGTTTTGGATGGCGGGAGTTAGTTATAAAAATAAAGCTTACGAATTGTCATTCCCGCGCAGGCGGGAATCCAGTGGGGAAACCGTACGCAACACCGCCTGGATTCCCGCCTGCGCGGGAATGACGCGCGTAAATTTATTTCTGAAATATTAGGACTTATTTAAGCGCGATTAGCTGATCGGAATACCGGATAATGTCATACGTATTATTGTTCAAGGATCAGGAGAAAGGGACTTCGCGGCAAATCCCGCTGGAAGGAGCGATTTTCCGCATCGGCAAGAGCCCTGACAACGACCTGCCGCTGGAGCAGTCCGCCATCAGCCGCCGCCACTGCCAGTTGGAGGAGCGCGAAGGCAAGGTGGTGGTGTTCGATCTGGGCAGCCGCAACGGCACCTACCTCGACGGCAAGCGGCTACCGCCGGAAAGCGGGGTCGTTTTTTCTCCCGGACAAACCCTGCAGATGGGAACCTACTCCCTTGAATTGCAGCCGGATCTGCGCAATCCCAAGCGGCCGCCGGTGGAACACGGAGCGGTGCGCATGCCGGAACCGGAGCGCGCGGTCAGTCCCGCACCGCCACCGGCTGCGGAAAAACCCAAACGGCGCGTGACGCCGGTGGAGCTTAAGCGGGTTGTTCACGCCACCCTGATCGACCGGATGGATCTGAAACACACCGACATGTCCAAGCAAACCGACGCGGAGCTGCGGCTGCGCACCGAGCAGGTCTGCGCCCAGATCGTGCAGGAATACTCCTCCAAGCTGCCGCCGTGGCTGACCGCCGCGGCGCTGGTACGGGAAGTGGTGAACGAGGCGGTCGGCCTGGGTCTGCTGGAAGAACTGCTGGAAGACGAGGACGTCGACGAAATCATGGTCTGCGGGTGGGACAAGATTTACGTCGAACGCCGCGGCCGACTGGAGCTGACCAACATGCAGTTCACCGACAACGCGCAGGTGGTGGCGATTATCCGCCGCATTCTTGCGCCGATCGGACGCCGCATCGACGAGACCTCGCCGCTGGCCGACGGCCGCCTCGCCGATGGCAGCCGCGTGAACGCGATCATCTCTCCGCTGGCGCTGTCGGGGCCGACTTTGACTATCCGTAAATTCGCCAAAACCCCCTTCACTGTCGACGACTTGGTGGATCGCTTCCATTCCTTTACGCACCCAATGGCGGACTTCCTGCAACTGGCAGTCAAGCACCGCGCCAATATTCTTATCTCCGGCGGCACCGGCAGCGGCAAGACGACACTGCTCAACGTCACCAGCAACTTCATTCCCGACGGCGAACGCATCGTCACGGTCGAGGACGCGGCGGAACTGCAATTGCAGCAGGATCACGTCGTCAGGCTGGAAAGCCGCCCTCCCAACATCGAGGGCAGGAACGCGGTGCCTATCCGCGACCTGGTGAAGAACTGTCTGCGTATGCGCCCCGACCGCATTGTCGTGGGTGAATGTCGCGGCGGCGAGGCGCTGGACATGCTGCAGGCGATGAACACCGGCCACGACGGCTCACTCACCACGCTGCACGCCAATTCTCCCCGGGACGCCCTGGCGCGCCTGGAGACGCTGGTGCTGATGGCGGGGATGGAATTGCCTTCTCGCGCCATCCGCGAGCAGATCAACAGTGCCATCAATTTCATCGTGCAGATCAGCCGGATGCCAGACGGCTCGCGCAAACTCACCCACATTACCGGAATTTCGGGGATGGAGGGGGACATCATCACACTGCAGGACATTTTCGTCTATAAGCAGGAAGGGTTCGACTCCGAAGGCAAGGTGGTCGGCAAACACCTGGCGACGGGCTCGATTCCCGATTTCGTGCAGGAGCTGCGCCAGCGTGGTATCGCGGTGGATATGGGTATGTTCGGGGAGTAAGATTTCCCCCTCTCCCCCAACCGGGGGAGAGGGGATTTATAGCCGCCCCGCGACGAAGCGGGAAAGTGCCAGCAGCACAAGAGGACAGATATGCCCCATTACTGGATAGCGATTGTCAGCGCGGGTCTGGCAGCGTTCCTCTTCGTGTTCGTCGGGGTGCGCATGGGGTTGTCCATGTGGCGCGACTACGAAAAACGCTACGTTGAAGGCGCCGCCACCACACTTGACGCGATGTATATCACCATGCCGGCGCAAAACGTGATGTATCTCAGCCTGCTGTCGTTCGTGCTGACGGCCATGGTCATGGGCTATCTCAGCGCGAACCCGGGAGTGGGACTGGGGTTCGGGGTGCCGGCGTTTTTCCTGCCGCGGGTGATACTGCATATCCTCAAGAAAAAGCGCGACGAACTGTTCAACATCCAACTGGTAGACGCGCTGATGAATATCAGCAACAGCCTCCGCGCCGGGTTCAGCCTGCCGCAGGCGCTGGAGTTGATCCACCAGGAAATGCCCAACCCCATCAGCCAGGAGATGCGACTGGTCTGCCAGGAACTGCGCCTGGGGCTGCCGATGGACGAGGCTTTCGACAACCTCTACCGGCGGATGCCGCTGGCCGACGTGGATTTGCTGATTACCGCGATTTCCATCGTGCGCGACGTGGGCGGCAACCTGACGGAAGTGTTTGACAACATCGCCGCCACCATCCGCGACCGGCAGCGGATGGAGGGGAAAATCATGGCGCTGACCTCGCAGGGCAGGGCGCAGGCGGTGGTGATCTGCTGCGTGCCGGTGTTTATCGGCGGCGGCTTCTACATGGTCGCGCCGCAGTTGATGGAGCCGCTGATCGGCACTGCCTTGGGCTATGTGTTGATGGGAGTCATTCTGCTGCTGATGACGCTGGGCGGGTTGTGGATCAGGAAGATCGTGAATATCGACGTGTGAGCGGAGGCTGTCTGTGTATTGGCTGGAAGTTCTTATCATAGCCTGCGGCGGCGGGGCGGTGGGTTGCGTCGTGTTTCTGCTGGTGCAGATGGCGCAACAGGCATATGCCCTGCACCGGGCGGCGCAGAACGAGGTGGTGGTGACCGATACCACGTCCGGTCTCATGCGTTCCTTTCTGCCGATGGCGCGCGGCCTGGGAGTAGCGGTGTGCGTGCTGCTGGCGCGGGGTGACCGGAGTTCCATGTATTACCGCCTGCGTGAAACCATCGGGCGGCGGCTGTCGGCGGCAGGCAATCCGCAGGGAATCAACGCCGACGAATATGTCGGCTTCTGGGGGCTGCTGTCGGTGGCGGGAGGGCTGGCCGCGGTGATGCTCTTTCTGTTCCTGGAGCCGGACACGATGTTTTCAGTTTACGTGTATTTCGGCGGCGGGGTGGCGCTGGGGTTCATGTACTGGCACAGCTGGCTGAACAGAGCCAAGGCGAGTTACCAGAATTCCATCCGCAAGGCCTTGCCGTTCTCGCTGGACTTGCTAACCCTGTCGATGGAGGCAGGGCTGGACTTTACCTCGGCGCTGGCGCGGATGGTGAAGAAGATCGGCAATTCCGCGCTGGGCAAGGAATTCTCGCTGATGCTGCACGAAATCCAGCTGGGCAAAAGCCGCTCGCAGTCCTTGCGCGACTTCGCCAACCGCGTCGATGTGCCGGAAGTGGGGACGGTGGTGGCGAGCCTGATCCAAGCGGAGGAACTGGGCGCATCGCTGGGGCCGATCCTGCGCATCCAGTCGGCACAGCAGAGGGAGCGGCGCAGCCAGCGGGCGGAGGAAATCGCCATGCGCGCGCCGGTCAAAATTCTGTTCCCGCTGGTAGTTTGCATGTTCCCGGCGATTATGCTTATCCTGGCCGCGCCGATCATCATTTCGGTGATGAGAAGCTTATGAGGTCCGGAGTTGAAGTCGCGGACGCGGCAACAGGTGATGCGCTGCTGTCCTCGGTGGAGGTGGCGGAGACGGTATGGGAAAAAACGGTGGGTTTGCTGGGACGCAACTGCCTGGAACCCGAAGGCGGAATGCTGCTTAGGGGGTGTTCTTCCATTCACATGTGGTTTATGAGATTTCCGCTCGATCTGGTTTATCTGGATCACCGGTGCGAGGTGCTGCGGGTGGTAGAGGGACTCAAGCCTTGGCGCGTCAGCTTCTGTTTCGGCGCGTCTGCGGTGCTGGAACTCGCCGCCGGGAGCGCGAAGACGAAAGAGATTGTCCCGGGCAGACGACTTTGTTTCAGAGAAAGACAGGCATGAATAAACCGTATATCGAAATCTGCGACGGCCCTCAGGCCGGCACTAGGTTCCGGCTGCTGGGAGCGAAGGCGATAATCGGTCGCGGCTCCGACTGCGACATCCGCCTCGAAGGCGTGGCAGGAGTTTCGCGACAGCACGCGGAAGTCATTCTCCAGCCCGACGGGAAGGCACTGGTTCGCGACCTGGGCAGCCAGAACGGAACGCTGGTCAACGGCCGGAAAGTCGAGCAGGCGCTGGCGCCGTTTGGTTGCAAGCTGAAAATCGGCCAGACTACCTTGCTGCTGGGATTGGAGGAAAGCGCGGGCGCTCTGCCGGAAAAGGCGCGGGCGGAAGCGGTCGCTGCGGGGGGGCGGCATCTGCCGGAAGATGAAGAGGAACGCCTGGCGCCGCTGGATGCGGAACTTCTGATGCTGGCGGCAGGAAAAAAATCGCGGCCGTTTTTCTTCATGATTGTTTTCGCGCTCATCGCGCTTTCAGGCGGCCTGTACGTAGTGTCCATGCTCTCGTCTTCCGTCAGCCTGTTTCTGCCGCCATATAAAATCATCTCGATCAGGGAGGTGCGGGTGCTGCCGATAGCAACGCAATTCGCCAAATTCGAGGTCGAGGGCAAATCGACGGAAATGGAAGGCGCGAGCATTATTTCGGTCGAGGGCTACAGCGGTATGCTCAAGGACGTGATCGAAACCGTCAACCTCCGCAACCGCAATAACGGCAATCCCGCGCTGGAGTTCCTGTTGGTCAAAGGCGAACACCGCGGCAACGCCCTGCTGCGACTGCGCGGCAGGGACGGGGGGGTGCTGGTGACTTACCCGTTCCTGGTGCGGGGGGCGAAACCTCCGGTCTGGCAGGAAGACATTTCCCACAACGAGGCGGCGGAGCTTGCTGTCCGCCTGATCAGGGAAGCGGATGTGCTGGCGGAGGATGGAGAGATATTTCTTGCATTAAAATACCGTGCGCAGGCAGCGACAGTTTACAAGGAAGTAATTGGTGATGGCTTGAAAGCATCGGAGATTTATCAGGAATTTCAGGTGTCGCGCAAGGCGTTTACGGAAAAACTGAGTAAAATTTTCGAAACGGCGCTTGACTCCGCCTTCACCGACAATAAGCTTGAGCGGGAACCTAAATTTCTGCAGGCCTTCGAGTTGCTGGAAGAGGCCAAGCGGCTGGTGCCGGACGAGGAAAGCGAGGAGTGGCAGATTCTTACCGCCTGGCAGGACGTAATACGCAAACAAGCCAGTGTGAAATAACCCTGGGAGTAAGCCAGCGATGGCGGATTTTGAATACAATATCGGCGGCGGCGTGAAGCGGGCGCATCTGGAAAACGGCTCGTATATATTCGGGCGCGCCGGAGCCTGCGACGTTTCCATCCGCGAGCCGTCCATCTCCAGCCAGCACGTGCGCATCGACATCGAGGGCGAGAAAGTCCTTTTTCGCGATCTGCTCAGTCGCAACGGAACTTTCCTGAACGGCGTCCGCCGGGAGAGCGGCGAACTCCGGGAAGGCGATGTGCTTAAACTGGGCAAGGTGGAACTTCAGGTTGGCCAGCGCCACTCCGTCGCGCCTGCCCCGATTCCGCTGGATTTTTCCCGCGATCCGCACACCAACGTCGATGAGGAGACTCCGCCGGAAATGAATTTCGTTCCCGCCCGAGTCGAGCCCGCATCCAGGGAGCGGGCGGTGGAGGTGGTGCGGCCTTCCGCGGAACTGGTGCCGGTCAAACAATCTGTCGCCGCCGGAGTTTCGGACAAGAAACGGAAACTTCTGATCGCCGTTGCCGCCGCGGTGTGCGTGGTGCTGGCGGGACTGTTGCTGATGCCTTCAACGCCGCCGCCGATAGTCAAGAAGCCGGATGTGCAGTACTGGCCAGCGGTAAAAGATGGGGTGGAGGCATTCCGGCGGGGAGAATACAGCAAGGCGCGCCAGACCTGGGACGAAATCGACAAGGCGATGAAGGGGGCCAAGCCTGATTCGACCGTCAAGGCGGCGCGCGTACTGGCGGAAGCGGCGCAGCCATTCGCCGATTACGAAGCGGGAAAACAGTCCGCGCCCGACTGGAACAGTCTGCTGGCCAGCCTGCGCGAATATATTGATTCCGGCGAAAACTCGGCTCTGGACAATTTCATGCAAGACCTGGTTTCGCGCTGCCTCAAGGAGGGCAGGGCGGAACGGCAATTCCAGGAGGCGGAGAAAATCCGCGCTTCCGGCGATCTGGAAACCGCCAAGGCGGAATATATGAAGGTCGCCGATGCGACGATGTTTTACAGCCGCGCTGGCAGGAGGGTGGAGGAGTGCGTCGAGGAAATTTACCAGAACAGCCGCCGCGCGGTGCTGGCGCTCGCCGCCGGGGGAGACCTGCAGGACGCTATCAACCGCGCGCAGGAATTGATGAACGGACGTGACGACCAGGAGTTGCTGACCCTGGTAGGGGGCTGGAAAGTATCGCTCGATCGTAAACGGCTGCTGGAGCGAATCGGTAATCTGTCGCAATCCCACGACTCCGCCCAACTCCGCGAGGCGCAGCGCATGATCGCCTCCTTGCCGGACGACGATCCTGCCAAGGCGCGCCTGCTGGGAAGGTCTGAAGAAATTGACAGGCAATTCTATCTTGAAAAAATCCTGAATATGTATAATCTTTGGGCTGTGGATGCCTTGCTCAACGAAAAGGAAAATCCCCTGGCCAGCCGCCCAGAGGTACAGCAGCTCATCGACAAGGCGGTCAGGATCAAGAAGCTGTTCGACGAAGCCGACAAGGAACTGGAGAATAAGGAATATTTCAAGGCGCGCGAACTATGGGACGAAGTCAGGGCGCTGGAAGGATTCAACCGGCATCCCGCCAACCAGAAGGCGCGCGACCTGCTGGGCGAATGGTCGCTGGAGAAACTGGGCGAGCTTTACCGCATCGCCGCGCTGGAGGCTCTCCACTCCGGCAAGTACCGTCTGGGTCGGCAGCGACTGACCATTGCCTCGGAAAAATGCCGGGTGGATGTCGAGGAAGAGGTAAAAAGATTCTGGGAAATCGGCAGAAAACTGCTCAACCAGGGGCTGAACAAGATTCTGACCGACGGCGCTTTCCAGGGCAAGCAGGATATTCTCAGCGCCCGGGACTGCTTCCTCCCCACCGGCTCGGAAGAAGACATCAAGTGGTTCGACCTTTGCAATAAGAAATACAAAGACAAAATCGGGGAAGACCCCCCTCCGTTTAAATAACGAGCTGACCGTGACCGATATAAATAACGACCGTCCGCCTCTGACTTTCCAGCAGGAAGACCTTTCCGGCAAAGAAATCGCAGGATGCAAGATCAGCCATAAGCTGGGGCAGGGGGCTATGGGCGCGGTCTACCTCGCCGAGCAGTCCAACCTGCGCCGCACCGTGGCGGTCAAGGTGCTCGACCCCAAGTTCAGCCGTGACCTGACCTATATCGAGCGCTTCGAGCGCGAAGCTCGCAGCGCCGCCCGGTTGACCCATTACAACATCGTGCAGGTTTTCGATTACGGTCGCGTCGACGACCTGTATTATATCGTCAACGAATATGTCGACGGCGGCAACGTCCAGTCCATCATCGACGCCGAGGGCTGCATCCCCCCCGAGACCGCCATCGACATCGTCCTCCAGTCCGCGCGCGGCCTGGCCGTGGCGCAGGAGCAGTCAGTCGTCCATCGCGACATCAAGCCGGAAAACCTGATGCTGACCAAGGCGGGGGTGGTGAAGATCGCCGACTTCGGCCTGGCCAAGGTCGTGAAAGACGACGCCACCGTCACCCAGTCAGGGATGATCGTGGGTACGCCTTTCTACATGAGCCCGGAGCAGGCCAAAGGGCTGGAACTGGACGGCCGCAGCGACGTCTACAGCCTGGGCGTGAGCTTCTACCACATGACCGTGGGGCAGCTTCCTTTCGACGCGGAAAGCGTGATCGGGGTTCTGCTCAAGCAGATTTCCGCCGAGCGCCCCGACCCTTGCGTGCTCAATCCCTCGCTGCCCCAGGCGATGGGGCAGGTCATCGTAAAGATGATGGCGCGGCGGCCGGAAGACCGCTATCAGACCGCGCGCGAACTGGTGCCGGTACTGGAGAGTCTGCGCGACCAGGTCAAGCACGGCGCCACTGGCGACGCGATCCACATCCCTTCCGCCCCGGTCGACCGCTCCGAGCGCTACAAGAAACTCGGAAGCAGCCAGATCATCATGCTTGACCGGCGCACCGTCTCCGCCGATGTCGCCGAAAAAATGCGCCTGATGATCCGGGGCGACTCAGGCGTGTTTGTCGAAAGCAACCGGGTCTATCCCGTCGACACCCTGGTGGAGATGCGTTTTCGCGTACACAACAGGGGCGAGACCTTCCGTGGTCTCGGCGTCGTGCGCTGGGTTTCCGAGCCGCCCGAGCACCCCGGCATGGGCATTACCTTCCTTAAGGTCAACAGCCTGCCCGCCGAACACAAGACCAGCGCCTCCCAGCGTCTCCGGGTGGTGGAGCGCCAGCAGATTCAGCAGGTGGTGAGCCAGAAGATCAAGCCGGTGGACGCGCTCCGGATGCTGACGCGCACGCCCTTGCACTGCCGGATGCTGCGCTATAGCTACGCCAACAGCGGCCAGTTCGTCAACACCCAGCAGATTGCCAGCGCCCTGGGCGTAGGCGTGCGGATGCTCAAGGACGCTATCGAGGTGTTCGAACGCGTGGGCGTACTGAAGCCGCAGGACAGCGACATCTATGAACTTACCTGGCCGGAAGACGAGGCGCTGCAGCGGGAAATCGTCTCCTGGGTCAGCCGCTTCGGGTTGCTCTGATTTTCTGAGTCTATACCGTGACAATTTGCTTACTGACAGGGGAGGGGAGCGCCAATCAGTGTCGCGCCGTCTGTTGCAGTGATCAGGAGTTTTACTTCCAGTTTCCGCCAGGTTTCTGGCCCCTTGAAATTTGCGCGGAGATATTCTGGGGTATAGCCCGACCGCATTTTGCCTGCCCGACCCTCCACCAGCACCGATACCTCCTTGCCGACAAAAGATCTGGCATAGTCTGAAGCCGCTTTTTCCGCTACAGCCAGCAGGCGGTCTTTCCGTTCCTTAATCACCCGGTCAGGAGTAGTCTGTCTGAATTTCGCCGCCGGGGTGCCGGGGCGCCGTGAGAATAGGAAGATATGCGTACGGGCGAAATTAGCAGCTTCGACCATGCGCAGAGTATTGGCGAATTCGGTTTCACCTTCGCCGGGAAAGCCGACAATGATGTCGGTAGTCAGCGCCACTCCCGGTAGCAGATCGCGCGCGCGCCGCACGATATCCAGATAATCAGCGACGGTATAGTTCCGATTCATCAGGCGCAGTATTTCGGCGTCGCCGCTCTGGAGAGGCAGGTGCAGATGGGGGCAGATTTTATCGGACACTGTAAAAGACTGTAATATCCTGTCACTGATATGCGGCGGTTCGATCGAGCTGAGGCGCAGGCGGCGCAAGGCGTCGATTCCGGTCAGCGTGTCGATCAGTTCGGGCAGTCCTTTATTTTCAAAATGATAGCGGCCGATGGTAATGCCGGTCAGCACCTGTTCCTGGTAGCCGTTTTCGGCCAGCCGTCTGCATTCGGCGACGATTTCATCAAAGGGACGGCTGACGGGTTTGCCGCGCGCGCGGGGAATAGTGCAATAGCTGCAGAAATTGTCGCAACCGTCCTGGATTTTGACAAAGGCGCGGGTATGGCCGACAAAATCATGCAGGGAAAAAGCAAATCTGTTGTCAGGCGCGGCGGAGCAGGGGAGGTCTGCCAGTAATTCAGGAATAAGGTGCTTACGGGGATTAGGCACCAGCAGTTCCACGCCGGGGAGGTTCTTCGGCCACTTTTCCTCAATGTCGATCGCACAACCGGTGATGACGACGCGAATTTGCGGATTAGCGCGACAGGCTGCATTGACGGCGTTCCGGCAGGTGGTATTGGCGCGCACCGTGACAGCGCAGGTGTTGAAGATCGCGACCGTTGCCGAGCCAGCATCGCCGACTTCAACCCAACCCGCACCAAGCATGGCTTCGCGCACGCCCTGCGATTCGTATTGGTTGGCCTTGCAACCGAAGGTTCGGAGGAGGAAGGATTTTTGCCGCATTATTTATTAAAATCTTTCTTCATCTAAGCGGTCTCCCTCTATCACTTCTCCATTTGGTAATACGACTTTTATCAACTCCCCGTTGTCGTAGGTTTTCGTGCGAAGCAACTCTCCTGTTTCGTTCCAGTAGCGCCAATTACCGGTGGCCTCACCATTTATACATTCACCTTCTTCCCGCAACTGGCCATTTTCAAACCATTCAAAATGTTTTCCATGTTCTATATTATTTTTGTACTCATGCTCACGTTGTTTATTACCGTTTTCATACCATTCAATAAATTTACCATTCTGTCTGCCGTCTTTGAAGTTACATTCAAACCTTTTTGTCCCATCAAAGCGCCAAGATGTTTGTTTTCCGTCAACATTTAAGAAATCTAAATATTCTCCTTCGTCACTTTTTTGTCCGTTTTCGTACCAACAGATACCTTTATAGCGATATACACCATCGCGTTCCCAATATTCTCTCTCTTCGGTCTTTATCCCGTTTTTGTACCATATCGACTTGCCGTGGAATTGGCCATTTTTATAGTTGCAGTCGGCCTCGACCTGTCCCTTATCATCCCAGCACAGTTTCCGTCCTTGTTCTTCCCCATTCAGGTATTCACACTCTTCCTCTTTCTGACCGTTCTCGTGCCAAGAAATATCTTTCCCGTGCTTTTCTCCATTGAGATATTCGCATTCTTCTTGTAGTTGTCCATTTTTGTACCAATCTAAATGTTTACCGCTTTTTTTATCGAGGATATATTCACCTTCCGACGACAATTGCCCGTTATCGTACCAACTCTTGCAAATTCCATGACACTTACCATGCAAAAGTTCAACCTCATATTTTATAGCACCATTTTCATGCCATTCGAACCAAGTGCCAGTAAAATCATCAGGCCTCCAGGTCAATCTTGAGTTTTCCGGTATTATTCGGATAACATTCCGTAAAATAAATCCGGGGCATGTACATCCTCTGATATGATCCTGAAACACATAAATCCACCGATTCCACTGGCAGTTGCCTAAGCAGAGGACGGCGATCAGGGAGGCGGCGCAACTGACAAGAAGAAACACCGCAGCCACCGGCAGGCCGCGTCGCCAGAAGCGGCGGCAGCGCAGGGTCGAGACGCGTCCGGGGAACCTTTGGCGGTTATTCACCTTTGCCTTGTCCCTTGAAATAGCTTTCCTTGCTGGCGAAGAGGACGTTGAAGCTGGTCAGGCTGCCGTAGGAGCGGGTGATGTAGCCTTCCAGTTCCAGCTTGTCCTCGTCGGTCAGCGCAGGGTGATTGTTGATCTTCTGTTCCAGCACGCGCAGCTTCTCGCGGACGCCGATAATCTTCTTGAAGAACGCTTCCAGCGGGATGTCCTTGGGCTGGGTGTCGGCCTGGCCGGGAATGAGCTTGATCGTGCCGCCGATCCAACGTTTCCCCAGTTCGATATTGGTGTCGATCCAGCCGTAGTCGCCGAGGACTTCGCGCACGGCTTGCTTGATGCGGTCGGTCTCGGGGTCGCCGACGGTTTCCTCCGCCGTCATGCCTTCGAAGTCGTAGGCGACTTTCTTCACCTCGCCGCCCTTGAAGAGGACAACGTGGCAGTCGTTTTCATAGCCCACTACGCGCCCGGCGCCAAAGGAAACGTGCCGCACAATCGAACCGACGCCAAATTTCGGAACGGAGTTTTCAGGGTTGCTTTCCATGTTAGTAAACCTCTTGCAGACCGAAAGAATAGACAGATCCCGAACGCAACATAACATACAGTGCCGGTCTTTGTGGTATAAAGTTTTTGTGAATTATTTCAGTCATTCAGTTCCCCTCTTGCATCATACCATTTTTTATCTTGATTTCAAGTTTAAATAGCATAGTATGAAGTTAAAGCATAGTGTAAGAATGCGTATATCATACTATGAAATTAAACATTGTCAAATGATATTTGGAGAATTTTTATGAGAAAAAAAACTTTCGGTATAACCCCCAATGATGATAAAGAGTTACATTGGAAAATCCTTAAGGATAATTCTTCGACAAATCCTTTTGACGGAATTTCTTTCAATAGGCATATTAATCTTGCCGTCGCTGAATATGTCGAAAAATACTTCATGAAACAAGTGAAAAAAGCTATATGAAAACGCTTGGCGAATTAATTTTCGTACTTTCTTTTTTCCTGTTGTTGTTTCTTGGGATTATGAAATTAGCCGTCTTTTTTCGGGATTTCTTACGTAAAATTATAGATAATCTAAATGCTTTATTTCCTAAAAATATACTGCCTTACGAATCTCGGAAATATCTGCTGACAGATACTGAAAAGCATTTCTACGTTGCCTTAAATTCTGCCTTGATTTCTTATGACCCATCCCTACGCATTCTTTCCAAAGTTCGCCTTGCAGATATTATAAAGCCCAAAAACGGAATAGAACACTGGCAGCACTTTTTCAATAAGATTTCAGCAAAACACATTGATTTCGTTATCTGTTCAGCAGAATTCAATATCCTTTTCTGCATTGAACTAGATGATTCTTCGCATTCAAAACCAAACCGGAAAGAACGGGATTCCTTTGTTGATTCAGCTTTGAAATCGTCTGAAATTCCAATCATTCACATACCGACCGCTTACAAATACGATTCTTTCACGATCATTGAAAATCTAAACATTGCAGTCAGGGCAGGGCAGGGGGCTTAGAACGGAATGAAGTCTTGCGAGTCTTCCCATTGCTCCGCTATTTTTTCAGGATTCTTTGAATCTTCAATTCTTTGCTGAATTTCCCGCTTTTCTTTTTCGGCCTGTTTTTTCCGGCGTTCAAGCAGCTTTTCATATTTCAGATCGAGATTCTTGCATCTTTCCTGAATGCAGGTTTGCATGGATTTCTTAAACTTGTTGACGCACATATCTTCAAGCTTGAATTCAATCGTTTTCCATTCTATCCCACATTCCCTAAGACCTTCACCCGAGGCCGCCAGATAGTCAAGAACCTTCGGGAGCATCCTTTCAAGGTAAAAACTTTCATTGGCCATGCCCTGAGTAACTCGCTTTTTCCGCTTGGCTGGCTTTGCTATGCCATAGCATGATTGAACCTCTTGCCACCAAGGATGAACAGTCCGACGGTTTTGCCGTTTGTTGTCGTTTTCACGGACTGAAAACCAAGATTTCGTATTATACGCCCAGATTTCAGCAGCTTTTTCATAGACATCATCGATGTTTTTTATTTCGAAATTCTTAATACCTTCACGGTTAAGCTGAAATTCCAAACGCCAGATATGGCCGCAATCCTTCGGATGATCTTTCCAGAAGTCTTCAAGCCAAGTGAGGTCTTTCTTTCCCTGTTCGAGCATGTCTTTCATTTGCTGCTTTTTATCGTACATCTTAGCTTGGCAAGGAACGCTGTTTTCGCGCGTTTTAGCCTTGCCTATGTAATAGGTGCCCGTTTCCAGCGGGTCACCAAACGGATGCAGCGTAGGAAGCCCTACGGCGTGTTGTTTGAGCCAATAATACCCCGGACGGTTGGAAAGCCACCAATCGGAGCAGTAATCACAACGCTGGATTGAATATTTTCGGATATCAAAGCCGATTATTTGCCCGAGGCGATACATTTCGCTTTCGATTAACTCCCGATCAAGGTGCCAGATTGCAGACTGATGAGCTTTAAACTCGATATTCGGAGTATTTCTTTCGTGATCGGGGTTTTGCGCAATATGAAAATACCCGATATCAGAATCAACCCGGCATTTCCCCTTGTATGGAGGAATAAAGAGCCGTTCTTCGTCGTTAAATAAGATTGCTTCCTTCAATTCGTGAGCTTGACGGTCATAATTAAAGATTTCATCGTGTTTTCCCTCTTGCCATTCGCCGTAAATGTTTACGTCCAGCTTATCTAGACCATGAGCCAAGGGCATTCCGGCAAGTGGTTGTATCGTGCCTTTCTCATGCCAAGTGGCAATTGACACCCCCCTATTAGGATAGGGGGGGGAATCTGCCACTTCGTTTTTGTGTTGAGAGTAATACTTTATAAGCGGATATTGCTTGCGGAGAGATTCGATTTCCGTATAATTCATGATTGTACTTTCTTGACGGGATTCGGCTGTTTCTCTTGGCGGGGAGCAGCCGTTTCTTTTAGCCTTGCCCTTGTCGGTCGGGTTCGCTCACTTCGCGCTTATGCGCTCCGTTCACTCTCCCGCCCTCCAAGGTTACACATGAGATCAAGACGAGCTTGGCGGTCACGTATGGCCTGTTCCTGACCCTCTGGCGAAAGCATCAGGAATATTGAAAGTTCTTTCGGAGTATCGAAAAGCTTTGAATAGTCCAGCCCGGACAAAAGCCGATAGTTTTCCAGTTTTCGCATGTCTTGCACCTTTGGATATAGGAGGGGAGGGGAGGACGGCCACGATTACAGGATAGTCCCGGCAGCACGAACGCACATTCTATGCAACGATCACTCGCGCCGTGCCTGTATATGTCCCAAGCTCATTACGCTGGCGCTCCATTCGTCCGGACTCAAGGACTAATTACAATCACAAGCAGGCATATTTTCTTCGTTTTTGTTTTTTTCGTTATCTTTTCCGCAAATATCACTGATAACGGTTTTGAAAATTCTATACGCTCGCTTTGCCGTAAGAACGCGCATAAAATTCGGGAAAATAAATTCTTTCTCCATGCTCTTTACAAATTTTTTATTTCCTAGCTTTTTAATAAATTTCTTGCGCTCTTTTTCATTAGGAGCAGCTTTTATTAAATCTTCTACTTCATCATCATAAAATCTTTTATAATAATCAAATTCACTTTTCGTTAAAGCGTGACCACGAACAACATAAATTTCATTTTTGCTCATTATATTCTCCCGATATACGATACGAACGAACCCAAATTTGCCAAGTTGATTCCGAATTATTTCGATTGCGGAGCAACGGAAGAAGAATCCCCTTGCCGCCGGATTCCTTGCGCTTGTCCTGCATTTCACCCACCAAATAAACCCCACCTACCGCACAAACCAGATCAGTCTTGAGAGATCGCGCCAACGTCTGGGGCAGGTCATCAATAATGCCGGAAACCTGCGTTACATCGATTTCAATAGAAAGCCTAACTCGCTCCCGATCAGAATCACGTGCGGTTACTTTTATACTCGTACCGACCGGAATAGTTTCATACCCCGTTGTGTAAGTTTTATCGCCATTGTCTCCGGTAACGCTTTCCTGAACCCGAAAAGGGATCTCATCGCCAGAATGCAAAACCACTTCCTGACCGTCAGAAACCAACATCATCGGAGACAGCAAAATCTTGCCCTTGCTTCTGGACATTGAACTTTTGAAAATACCCTCAACTTCCCCAGTAAGCCCTGATTGTATTCCCTTCCCCAAAGTATAAGAAAGCTTTGCTGTTTGCGTCGAATCCAACCCGATTTCCCGCATATAGCTTTTATCAGTTTCAATGATATAAACCTGAATTACCCACGTAGGAACATCAACACAAGCCACCTGTTCAATCATCGCCTGTACATTCTGAATGACTTCCACCCGATCAACCAGAACAACCACGCCGCCCTTGATCGTTATATTCCGACCCTCTTTGCCGGCCACCGTTTCAATCGCTGTTTTAAGTTCCGCATCAGTCAGATAACCAACACGGCACACTAGCAAACCCAAGTCTTCCGGGCGCAATTTTCCCATATAATAAAAATCGCCCTGGCGAGAAAGTTCAACTGAAAGACGCCGAGCAAGAACAGATAAAACCTGATCAACAGGAACACTTGAAACTTCCATCGTGACTTTTGCTGAATCTAAATCTTGTTGAGCAATAACAGAGATTTTAGCTTGCAGGCAAAGAGCACGAAGGAAGGCGTTCAGATTCATTTCCTTTGCGGATATCGTCACTCGCTTTTCTTGTGAACTCCGGATAAAGTGATTCTCCGGAAGATCACTCAAGCGATCGTAATAATCCCGCATAGTAAGTTTCTCGTTTTTCAGGGCTTTACTGGTAAGACATCCTGAGCACAGAACCATCAGACAACAAAGCAAAACGACGTTCGAAATTAACCTCTTTAAGTGTCCGCTTTTCATCGTCTATTACCTCCCCTATGAAAAATGTTTCGCCGTTTTGCAAAGTAATCGAATTGTCAGTAATCATCTTTAGAGCCGATGAATCCTTTATCACTTTTTGAAGACGTTCTATTTCCTTGTTATATTTCTCCGCAAGTTCAGTCTGAACTTTTAATTCATTTGCTTTTATTGATAACTGAGAATTCATATCCATTTCTATCTTTTGATATTGTTGCAAAGACTGTTCAAGGCGCTTTACAGTTACCGTTAAATCTTCCTTCGCAACAGGAGCCACAACAGCCGCTTTATCAGGTACTCCGTTATTCTTCCCAGACTTTTCCACATTTATCTTTTCCTTCGTATTGAATTTATTGATTGGAGTGAATTGCATTAGTTTAACTGGTAATGTTTGAGCATATCCAAACGACCAAGGCAACGTCACAATAAAAAGAATCTTGAGAAGACCCGGAAGCATTCGACCTGTATTCCGACGAAAAAACCACCATATCATTCCAATATGTGAACGCTTTTGATGCTCCATTAGAACAGTATTCTTGACGCCACCAGAACCGTCAATTCTCGCATTATAAGAATCATAGAGTTTATAAATTGAAGTTTTCCGAATATATTGTCTTTCGTCAATCAGGTCAAAACTCTTATCATCCACACGCTGCTTAACCATCAGCTTAACCGCGCCCCAATATTTCCCAGTGAATGAAGCAATCAACTCCTGAACATCAGCCATAGGAATTTTAACGACGGGAAGACATTCGACATCACGGTCTTTCAAAACAATTCTAACATTAGAAATATTTACAATCTTTGAATCAAGATTCGCCATACTTTGAGTAATGAACCAGATTTGACTTGAACAATGCCGAAGCTGGGAAATGAAATCCATCCATATCCCAATATTGTCTTTTTCATCCTTCGGACGATCAGAGCAGACAGAAACGCCAACGTAATCTTGCGCCTCATCGAGGAATATAATTGAATTTTCGAGAGGTTTTATTTCAATATCGTTTTCTATACGGTTTGCAAAAAACAGATTCGGTGAAGACCGCAAATGACGCCAAGCTAGAAGTTCTTCGGTAGGAATACGTTTTAATCTTCTTATGACTTCGCCCTGCTTTTCCACGTCACCGGGGAAAACAAACTGCGCTATTTCTTTCGGCTTTAATGGAAGGTTATGCCAGACGGTCAAATCAGTATGAGGAAGGATTTCAGATACCAGATAACAGACTATTGCATATGATTTGCCGGTGCCGCTTGGCGCCGTCATTACAGAAATGTAAGACTTAAAGTTCAGCATGGAACCCCCCGGTTTTTTGCTATGCCATAGTAGGAAGAAAACGCTTTACTGTACGAAAAGCGATAAATCCAAACTCCCATGTAATATATGTTCCAAGAATTAACAATAATTCCGACAGAGGAACCCAATCATTAGCAGCTTGGAAATACGGTATGATACACTGAAAAGCAGGTAACGCTTGCTGAGGAATTGCATTCACTAAAGCTGTAATAATAGTCACAACTATATCCATCAACAAATCATATGCCACCTGTAAAACAGCCACAACAGCATTAATTATCGCTTGCTTAATATCGGCTAACGAAGGAAACCAATCAACCAGCAAAACAATTATTAACAATTTCATTTTACAACCTCTTTATATCTTCCTTAATCTTCCGAAACAGCCAAAAAGAACCACAAAATAGGCAAAAAAAAGACAACATAGACCGTATGTTAGAACACCATTCGCCGACAACAGGGTCATTTGAAAGACTTGTATTAACCGTAAAATGCCTTGTTTCACCTTCCAATGTAATCGGAATATCCATACTTATATCTATACCCTGCTGACCGCTCAATGAATCTAATTCAAAATTAAATTTGTCATTTATTAATTGCTTTATCTGATCTGGATAACCCCCGAAATCAAAGCTATTTTCTTCTTCCTTATAATCGTCTGGATCGCTTGGGTCGGTTTCGTCTTCTTCCTCTTGCTCGTCGGAAATACCGTCAAAATCCGAATCTATTCCGTTAGGATGATCAGGATTTTTATTCTTATTGTGTGGGTCTGTTCCGGCTGCTATTTCCTCTTGATTTGTAAAACCATCACCATCAGAATCAACACCAAGACCATCTATATAATTGCAAAAATTTTGAACGTTTACACCTGCACTTACTAGATTACTAAACCCGCCCCAGGCATTCCACCGGGAAGCTAAACTACCCGCTGAATACATTTTCAAAACTCTTTCATAAGTACTATTTGGGCTTTTATTACTCCATGCTGACATTATGGTACTAAAATGAGGGCTTTTCCCTCCTACCAAATTCGTCCAATTTCCTGAGCCTGTACCGAAATCGACATTAGTTTCTTGTTTGCTCCATTTTTCATTATATATGGATGCTCCTAAAGAAAATTGCTGGCGTTCGCCCTTAAAAGCAGTATCGGAAGTATAATAGTAACCAAAAAAATCAAAATTTATATGATCACCGTCTACACCTCCACCCCCCGAAATAGCATAATCTCCAGATGCAGCTATTGCAAAAGGGCAGGGGAGAATCAAAAGAAAACTGATTACCATTAATTTATTCAACATCTTTCTTGTTCCTCTTATATGAATATATCGAATCAAAGAGAAGCATAGAAACTATGCAAACAGAGATTAAAGAAAACGTTAATATGAAAGCATATTCCAAAGCAGAATCGCAACCTTCCATAACTCCCCCTATCCTATAAACCAACGATTATTTTTAGCGATCAACATCAATAAAAACGTGATCGCGCCTGCTGCAATTCCGCAGACTATCAAAAGACTTTTCAATATCAGGCTGTTCTTTTCGATGTCTGCGGAGGAAAGTTTAGAATCTTCAAGAATGCCGGAAATAGCCTGCAATTCCTGAACTACTTCAAGATATGTTCCCTCTGGTTCCGGTTCTGGCTCTGGAATAATGCCATCATAGTATGATTCCGGGACAGTATAAGTCGATGATAATTGAGAAGCATAAAATCGGAAATCTGCCATTGTTCCACGAAAAACACTTCCCGGAGTAGCGTCTATGACGGCAAATATTGTTATGACTCCATCTGGTTCTAGCAAACTCCCGACACCGGGAGCCGACAATACCTGAGTTCCATCAACTGAAATTTTCATTGTCCCTTGCCCGGAACTTTCAGAACCATAAGAATATCGGACATGGTGCCACGTATCCGCTGTTATCACAGCGTTTGTTGTCCCGATATTGATTGCACCTCCACCCGAACCAGTGCAATATATCCACAGCTTACCATCAGCACACCACGTGCTTAACATTCGATACCCTGCTGTATAACGACCGAAAAGGGCTGATGTTCCCGATAGTTCAGCAGAAGTAAACTTAACCCAAAAGTCAACCGTCCAATAATTGCGCCAGTCACTACTTTGCGTTATGGTTAAGATATTAGTCCCGTTTCCTTTTGTTGCATACCTTCCTTCAAAAACACCTGAAACTCGGATTAAATCCGCTGACCTTGTTCCATTAATTTCTGATGTTCCAGAATTTATCAATACAGTTCCGGAATTTTCTTCCATTGAAAACGCATGTAATGCGCTTTCTTCGGCATATATAGATTTAGATATAATGAATATGAATATTATGGCGAGTATGTTTTTCATCATAATCCGAAATAAAAAGGGCAGGGGAGCAAACCGCCTCCCCCGCCCGAACCGAGGGGTTTCGTTCAGACGCCAGCCTTATTACCACGGAGGAACGTCATCAACTTGTACAGCATGTACAGGCCGAGAACACAGCCGAACACGCCAGAAGCGATAACGCCCCATGCAGTGAAGAACCCCGTAGCAGTTCCAGCCAGATCAATACCGAGGGACGCAGGAGTGATAGCCACATCTTCGGCACATGCAGGCATGACAATACCCAGAGAAAGAGCAGCCACCGCAGCCACTCCCAAGAACCAGTTTTTGACTTTCTTGACAGTATTCATTTTCTTTTCCTTTTTCCTTCGTTACCTAAAAAGTTACACATGAGACCACAAAAGAAATATCGGCGCGCCCGATAATCTACGACCAACTAAGAAGCTTTGAGATTAACGCAGTGAACCAACAGACCAAAGCACAGAGGAACGCAAGGACAAAGCCTGCCCACCAGATATAAGTTGCCAATGCCCAAGGCGAAGTAAATTCAATGTCCACGCTAACCCCTTTTTGGCGAGAAAAAGACCTTCCGGCGTTCTTTCTGCAATTCCTCGAAATATTCACCCTTTAACACATTCCGGATTATGTCGATACGGTCTTGACGAGTAATAACACCGGGGAAATTAAGTGAGCAATAATCAAGACGATCTACCACGTTTCCGGATATCCTGTTAAAATCATCGTTTGTCATGTCTTCCCCTCGCTGTTGTTATTTCTTCGAAGGAACCTTTTCCAAACGATCAAACAGCATTTCGCGCTCAGGAAATATGCTCCACTTCTTCGCTGACTTGTTCCAATTGGGCTTGGTATAGGTGTAACCGCATTCAACAACCCGCACAACTTCCCCGATCTGGATTTCTTCGGCTACCTTGCCGGGAACAACTACGCGCGTTTCGGTAATCTTGACATCTTCGGAAACATCGGAGAAATCCGCGCCGTAAGGAACAGACTTAGAAACCCGATTCTTATAATCGAAAAAATGCTCCATCTGATGCTTTTTTACTTCTTCATCGATTACCAACGTAATCTCAGAACCGGTTAAAGGCTTGTTCTTCGCAATGACTTTGCCCTGAATGATGTTTTCCATTGTGTTTTCCCTTCGATTTTTTGACACAAAATGATAAAAGGCTTGCCACAATGACAAGCCTAGACAAATACACAAGATACCATTTTCATACCGAGCTTGTAACACAAACTCGCGTTTTCTGTATCTTTTAAGATTTTTTGGAAAGTGTTGAAAGATATGGCTTTATGGTTATTTGATGAACATCCCGAACGCAACATAACATACATTATCGGACGCTATAATTCTATCTCTTTTTGGGCTAATTGCTTATGTTCCCAGGCTGTTGTCGCCAAACAGTTCATGTCGATCAGTCCTCGACAAACAGCGCCAGCATCTCCTCCGGGATGATCCTGGCGCTGACTTCATCGCGTTGCAGGATTTCATATTTCGCCAGTCTGTGTACTCCGTCGATTACGGTCAGGCCTCTGGGTGTCAGCATCAGATCGAGCGGATAGGAAATATCTGCTTTCTCTATTCGCTGGTCATGCCGGGGATGCAGGCCGGGATTCCGGATGACTTCCGCCGGGCGCAAGTCGAAGTGCATCCCCGGCGCCACCGACCAGATCGGCATCTCGAAATGCCAACGCAAGTCAGCCAACGAAAACATCCGAGCCGGAACGTCCAGCGCCCACAACCGCTCCAGATTCCAGTTGAAAGGAAAATACCAGCCTCGCATTTCCGGGGGAAGGTTTTTCATCTTATCAATCTCTGACCATAGGCAGGATTGGCATACCCGTCTCCCCCCTGCCCCCCTTGAGCCAATAGCCAACCCGACTGGTATACCGCTTGGCTTAGCCGCCTGGATTAAAGCCTGCGCTGGTATGACGAGGCGAAATAAAGGCGCTTTCCTCAGCCTTGCGCAAGCAGATAAGCGGCTATTTTCGCCTCCACCTCCTCGCTCCAGGAATGCGAATAGAAATTATGATTAGCCTGGAGGACATTATGACAGAGAAAAGGAATTTCATTCTCCTTGCAGAATGTCCGATAATGTTCGCGGGCGGCGTGTGCTTCGGGGTCTTTTTCACCATAGACGAACAGGCAGTCAGGCCGGGCTTGCGCAAAGTCAGCCATGATATCGCGTTTGCTGTCTTTAAGCGCGAACACGGCGGCGGTCTCTTTTTGCGCCAGGGTCTGAGCCACTCCACTCAGGTTGATTTCGCCGCCGAACAGTCGCTTCCATGTATTGAGGGTGAAAGCCTTGCGCGCGTAATGTTTCAGGTAGAATAAAGTCTTATTCCGCCGCATTTCCACATTGCGTTTTGAAAATGGCAAAGTGCTGACCAGCGCTACTTTATTACCGACAGTTTCAGGCAGCAAAGTCTGCGCGCCCAGAGCCACGTTGCCGCCGGAACACATGCCGCAGAACCGCACCGCTTTAACTCCGGTTTCACCGAGCAGGAATTCACGCGCGGCAAGCGCGTCGGCAATCATGTCATCGAGAGTCATTTTTGCCGGGTCGCCGTCGGATTCGCCCCGTCCGGAAAAGTCGAAGCGCAACGTCGGCACGCCCCGCGCCGCCAGTTTTCTGCCCAGCCTGACGAAAATACGATGCGGCCCGCAGCGCGTTCCGCCCCATCCGTGCAGAGTGATTACACCTGTTTCGGAGCCTGGAATATTTTCGGGCAGGCACAAGGTTCCGTAAAGCGTCATTTCACCGCCATCGGTATTCCGGCGGAAGGAAACGCTTTGCTCCAGTGCGCCGGGATAGCCGGAAGGGACTGGATTCATTTCGCCTCTTCCGGCGTGTCTGAATCGCTTCCGGTCTCGTCGTCGATAGATGATGTATCGCCTGAGTTGCCGCGCAGGCGTTCGAGCTTTTCGCGGAACTGTTCGGCCTTACCCTTGAAGTCGACATCGCCCATCTTTTCCCGTACCCAGTCGGCCAGTGCGACGACATGGATGCCGAGTCTGGATTTCTCCACGTCGGCGCGCGAATCCTCAGTACCTCGCTGGCTCATGATGACGACAATCACCGCGCACACCGCCAGCGCCTTGACCGCCCCGACCAGTGCGCCCAGGAGCCGATCGAACTTTTGCAGTTTCATTTTTTCCAGCAACTTGGTGAAGACCACCGCCAACACCCGCACGATCATCCCCACCCCGGTGAAAATGCCGACATAAGCCACCAGCATGGCGATGGCAGGGTCGGTGAACCAGCGGCCGATGGCGAGAGTCGCCTGCTCGCCCCAGACGAAGGTGGCGGCCACGCCCGCGAACATGGCGAAGATCCCCGTCAACTGCCACACCAGCCCCGTTATCAGCCCAAGGCAGAAGCACAATACCGTGGAGGCGATAATAATGATATCGACGTAGTTCATCCGAAAGCCACTCCGTTAGTCCAGGTAAATTGCGCCCACGTCGAAACCTTCTTCCAAGGTGCCGTAAAAAGTTCCGTTGGGATACATTGAAACCTCGTACTTCTCGTTGCTGTAGGTATAGAAGGATAGCCCCCATCTCTCAGTGCTGTAATACAGCAGGCGGCAGAGATGAAGCGGATTATTCCGCAGGCGCTCCATGTATTCCTCGCGGGTTTCGCCGGCGAACGAAACAAACTTCTTGCCCGGATCTTCCGGTTCGATGTAGGCATCAATATAGCAGTGTTTGCCGCGAAAACGCACGTCTATCCGATTGAATTTGCCGGCGTAGTTTTTATTGGCGTGAGCCAGTATGCGCTGGCGGATAGTTTCCTGCTGGTGCTTTGGAATTGCCACGCCGCCCGAACCAGGCACAAACATCCATTGCTTAGCCATGGTATAATCCTTATATGTAAAGCTTAACGCAACGTATAATATTCTCCCCCTTCCAGGGGGAGTTAGAGGGGGGGGGGAAGGCGTTCACCCCTCCTAACCTAATACTGTTTAATTAAGGAAAAAACTTGTACCGTCATTCCCGCGAAGGCGGGAATCCAGGGGGGTTGCATACGGTTTCTCCACTGGATTCCCGCCTTCGCGGGAATGACGAACGTGCGTTTTTTCTGAATACAGAAAGATTTCTCCATAATTAAACGGTATTGCTCCTAACCTCCCCGGAAGGGGATGAATTATTGCCCCCATTATTATGGGGCGCTGTGCTTAGAACCTTGTCGCCGCCTCCGGCAACTCGCGTTCAATCTCATCCAGCCTGTAGCCGAAGCCTGTGCCCTTGATGGTCGAAAGATCGAGGCAACCGCCGTTGCGTTTGTAGAGGCCGGGGTGAACCTTCGCCTCTGCTGCGCTGGCGGCGGGGTAGAACTGCATCCCGTTCACCTCCACGCCCATGATTGTCCCGGCGTGTTGGGCGAGCAGCACGTGCGGCACCTGCGCCAGCATCGCGTTAGTCAGATCCTGCACCATCAGCGTCATGCCGTGCGCCTTTGCCCAGCACAGGCTGAGGAGCGCCCCGGTCTGCGTCTTGCAGGTCTTGAGCGCGACGCCGGTCCAGCCCAGTTCCCGCCCCATGCGGACGAATTTCCAGTCGTGCGCGCTTTCGTCCATGAAGAGGGGTTTACGCGCCGAGACGCTGTGTACGTCGATTTTATTTTCCTCCAGTTCATACGGGAACGGCTGTTCGACATACATCAACATGCCGTAAATGCGGGGCTGTTCCAGCACCAGCCGGTCGAGAATTTCGTTCACATAGGCCGGTTCCGTCACCATGCAGTTGAAATCGCTTGTAAGCCAGCAGTCCCCGTACGACTGCGCGATTTTTCCCACCGCCACCAGGCGCTGATAGTCCCAGTCCTGGTCGTTGCCGCGCAGTTTCACTTTCAGGCATTTCAGTCCGTCGGTCTTCATCCACTCGGTCAGGATAACGGGATAGCCGTCTTTCGGTTCCTTGCCGGTAAGTTGCGTTTCGTCCAGCAGGTCGAGGCCGCCCACCAGATGCCAAGCCGGCAGTTTCGTCGGCTTGTTCGGGGCGAAAAAGTCCTGCGGGTATTTGCCCTTGAAAGACACCGACGCTCCTTCGGCTGGTTCGATGAATTCTGACAGGTCAAGCGTCATGTATTTTTTGTTATAGGTTTCATACACCGGCACGCCGTGCAAGTTCCCATAGGCGTCGTGCAGCGCGATGTCGAACAGGGAGTTGCAGACCAGAGCCGCCAGCAGCGGCATGTCCTCTCCGCCGCGTTCGCGGTTGAAGTCGCCCAGCAGTTGCGGCAGGCGGTTTTCCAGAAAGGCGTGTCCGATTTCCATCGGATGCCCGCTGACCGGGTACTCCGCCCACTCCGCAGCCAGGCGCCGACAGAATTCCTGCATCGCCTCGACGCGCGCGCGGATAGTGAGCTTGCTTGGCCACGCCCAGGTCGCGCTGAGCGGCGTCTCGCCCCAGCCGGTGGCGGTTTTGCCGAGTGCGTCCGATACCGTCAAGGAAGCGCGGCCGAAATCGATGTGGTTGACCGCCTCCGCCCCGAATTTGAGCGGCAGGCGCAGTTCCACCGGCAGGAAATACAAACTTGAACTCGTCGTGGTGATGTCAGTCTGCTTGGCCATGTCAGTTTCCTTGTTTACCAGTTATAAGCGATAAAAAGCCTGTTCGACAGAGTCGCCAGTTACTTCCCAGGTTCGACCGTCAATGATTTTGCAATCGGGCGCGCCGGTCATGTTGGGAATGGTGCCGCGTTCGATCAATTCCTTACGGATGGTGACGGGGCGTTTGATTTGCAACGGTTTGATTTTTCCGCGGGACTTCACCGCCTCGGCTGATTTTTCCTCGATCAGCCTGTGCGCCTTTTCCTTCGACAACAGCCGCGCGCCCTGACAGTGGGTCGAGGTCTTGACCTGGCAAGCTACGATGTCTGGCACCCATTCCTTCGACTCGGCGCAGACGAGATCATCCCCGGAAACCATGATGGTTGGGATGTTTTTGTCTGCCGCGATTCCGGCGTCGAAAGCAAATTCGCCCGCGAGTTTGCCGTTAAGCCACATGTTCTGAACAGCCTTAGAGCTATAGGTATGCTCCAGCAGCGCGCCCCGCGTACCGGCGCGCGCGTGGTACCCCAGCAGTATCAGCCCCTCGCATTCCTCGATGCCGGGCAGGCGGGTCGGGGTCTGTCCCTGGATCAGTTCGATGCGCTGGTCGAGCTGATCCCAGAAAGCGTGCTTGCCGCAGCCGTGGCCGTCGCGCACGATCACCTCGTCCGCGCCAGCCGCGAAGCAGCCCCGCGCGCAGGCGTTAATGTCCCCGGTGTAATATTGCCGACCGAGCTGATAACAGAAACCGTCCGCGCCTACGAACTCGCTGCCGGATACTCCGCTGATCCCTTCCATGTCGACGAAAATGTAAATCTTCATTTCTAGTTCCTCCTCTACAGCGCCAATTTCCCGCGCGGCAGTTTTTTCTTTCCCGAGGTCAGGTCATCCAGCAGGCAGTTAAACCGGCGGGTGCAGAAGTTGAACGGAATAGTCTTGCCCTCAATCGCGCTGAACAAAGTGCCGTTAGCGATACGGAGAGACCCGAGCGACTCCTCGCCCAGGCAGAGTTGCAAGGCATGTTTCTCGGCGTTCTTCCCGCCCTGCAGATAGCCCAGCACCCCTTTCCACGTGTCAGGCAGCCAGTTTGTCGACTTGGCGACCTTGACCGGTTTCCATTGCGCGGTCTTGGGCGCGAACATCTGCATATCCTTCGCTTCAATGTATTGCTTGAGCGGCTTGGGGTACTGAACCATTTTGATTTCCGTAGTATCGGCGATCTTGTCGCCGGTAAAGCTGAGCGCGCCCTTGTCGCCGGTGAGATACATGTACGTCGTGCCCGGCGCTTCCCAGGTGTTGGACTGGAAGGAAAATTCGCAGCCGTTGGCATAATCCAACCGGCAGGAGACATCGTCCTCGACCTCAATGTCGTGACCAAGGGTGCGCGCCATGCCGGTGATGGTTTTCGGCTCGCCCAGCAGCCAGTAGATAAAATCGAGGTCATGCGGGAGCTGGTTCAGAAGCAGGCCGCCCCCCTCCCCTTTCCAGGTGCCGCGCCAGTCGGAACTGCGGTAATACGCCATGTTGCGGAACCATTCGGTGCAGGTGAAATTGCCGCGCAAAACATTGCCGATCTTGCCGCTCTTGACGATCTCGCGGATTTTCACATATTCCGGTCGATGCCGCATGAGGTAGTTGATCGCCAACATGCGGCGCTTTTTCTTAGCCGCAGCCACCATCAGCTTCGCGTCGGCTATGCGCACGGTGATCGGCTTTTCGCAGAAGACGTGCAGATTGTTTTTCAGCGCTTCCATGGTGATGGGAAAATGGCGGAAGTGGTCGGTGGCGACTACTGCCAGGTCGCAGAGTTTGCTTTGGCAGAGTTTTTTGTAATCGTTGAAGCCTTCCGCTTTCAGCTCGCCCGCGACAGTGTTGACGGTTTCATCCCTCACGTCGCAGACGGCGGTGATTTTCGCGCCGGCCAGTTTTTGCAGACAGTTCTTATGCACTTTGCCGATGTTGCCCAGGCCGATGATTCCTATCCTGATTTTAGCCATATGACCTCCGGGAAAAAATATGTCTCGGTCGTTCGAATTGAATAAAACAGTATCTTGGCAGTTATACCGACTGCGTTGGATTTTGCAAATGATTTAAGGGAATTTGCCGGAATGTCGCTATCTGCCGAAACAAAAAACGCTCCCGTTCCCGCCCACCGCCAGCAGCCGGTTACGAGCCGGAACCAGACCCGCGATCTTGCCGCCGCAGTCGTAACGCCACGCCGGTTTTCCCGTGCGTGCCTCCAGCGCCAGCAGTTTTCCGTCCTCGCCGCCGTGATAGCAGATATCTCCCGCCGTCACCGGCGCGCAATCGCTATCGCTTTTCGCGGAGAAACTCCACTTCTCGCCGCCGCCAGACAGATTCAGCGCCCGCACGCTGCCGTCGCGCCAGGCAACCAGCGCGGCCTCATCACCGATCGCGGGCGAGGCGAGCAAAGCGGCCTGATAACGCTCGGCGGTTTTCCAGATTATGTCCAGGTTCCCGGCGTCGAGCAGAAAGACTTCCCCCTGCATGGTTCCCAGCACAATGCGGTTGTTGAAAAAAGTTGGCGCAGTCGCGATGCTGGCAGGCAACTCCGCCGCCGCAACCTGGCTTCCGTCAGCCAGCGCGATCTTGCGCACAAAACCGTCGCAGCCCGCCGAGTAAACGAAATCTCCGTTCACGCAGACCGGGGCATGCACCTGCGCGCCGGTTTTCAATTTCCAGCGCAACTTTCCGTCGGCGCGGTCGCAGGCGTAGAGATGATTGTCATACGAACCGAAAACAATCAGCCCTCCCGCCGCCGCCGCGCCTGACTTGATCTCGCCGTCGGTTTTCAAGCGCCAGATTATTTTCCCATCGGTCGCGGAAAGACAAAGCATCTCACCTTCGTCATTCCCGCAGAACAGTCTTCCCCCGTCGTAGCAGAGAGGAGCGGCGAAAGTTCCGCTTGGCGTGCATTTCCAGGCGAGGTTTCCTTCCGCCAGTGTCAGCGCCTGAATCGTGCCGCCGGAGGCGCAGAAAACCGTATCCGCCGCCACGACCGGAGGCGCTGCGATTTCACCGCCCAACTCGCGCGACCACAGCAGGCGCAACGGTTGCGGCAAAGCGCCAGTCGCCGCACCAGTACGGGCGTTGTTCCCTTGAAAACACGGCCAGTCGTTGTCGGCGGTTCCGGGCGAAGCTTCCGAGGAAACAGGCGGCACAGTTTCCTGCTGTATCTCTTCCGGAAGTGACAGCCGCCACACCGCGAGGAAAGCAACCAGCACCGCCAGGATTTCCAGGACGGGAAAATGTTTCTCAATCATTTTTACTCCGACCGCAGCGCCGCCAGCAGCGGATGTTTCATGCTGGAGCGGGCAGCGAGATAGCAGGCGGCAAGTCCCGCCATGATCGTAACGGCCAGAGTTACAGCCAATGTCGCCCAGTCAGCCGCCAGCGGGTCAGACAGTATGCGCGGCGACATGGCGGCCAGCGACGCCATCGTGCCCAGCGCGATTCCCGCCGCGATCAGCCCGCCGTTTTCCCGCAGCAGCAGGCGCGTTATTTCCTTTTTCGAAAAACCCAAAGCCGCCAGCAGCGCCAGTTCCTGCCTGCGCTCGAAAATATTCCGCGCCATTACCGCCGCCATCCCGCACGCCCCCAGCAACAGACCCATCCCGCCCAACGCGGCGAAGGCGGATAGATAAGCGTTTTGCACTTCGGCATATTTCGCCAGAATACTTTCCGTCGCCTCGCTTTCCGCGCCGTAATCAGACAGAGCCTCGACCAACGCCGCCGATATCGCTTTTCTTTTTCCAAGAGGACAGGCGACCAGCAACCGCTGCCAGCCCCCGCTCCCTTCGTCAAAGAACTTTTGAAAATTTCGCTCGCCCGCCAGCAGTTCACCCGCAAAGATGCTTCCTTGTAACAGACCCGCCAGCCGGAGCCTCACCAGGTTGCCGCCGCGACCGGGAACAGTAATAATGTCGCCAAGGTTCTTATGCAGAATCCACTGCGCACTGGCTTCGTCGGCAAAAACATTGACTGCGTCGTCGCCTGGTCGTTGCAGCAGATTCCAGGGAGATTCATTTCCTTTCAGGGAAAGGTGAGCAGCAAACGAGAACCCGCCGCGTGCGATCAGTTCATCCGGAAGCGCCAGCACGGTCGGCGCCTGCGGCTGGTTCAGGTTGAGACAGCCTGCGTTTTCGCCGCGTTTTTCCCGCAGGCGGAAAATTTTCGCGTCGCGCAGAATCCGCCGCGTCTCCGGGGACAGTGCCAGTTCCGCGTCGCCTGCGTCGGTGCCGATTTTCGGCAGAACCGGCAGCGAGGCGCGCACGCTCAAGACAAATCCGCCTGCGCCGGAATTTAGTTCCGATACGTCCTGATGCGAAAACCGCTGGCGGGTCACGGTCACGGTGCAGAGGAGAAATGTCGCTGACGCCAGCAGCAACACGCCGGTCAGACTTCGCCCTTTCCGACGACCGGCATATCGGCGCGCCAGCGAGGTCAGGTTTGTCAGTTCGGCGGAGTAGGTCGACAAGATTCGCGACGCCAGCAACATCCCTCCCGCCAGTAGCATAATTCCGGCCAGCACGAATGCCGCCATTTCCGGAAGCAAGTGAATTTTTCCACAATAGATCAGTCCGACCGCAAGGGAAAATAATAAGTACTTTATAAGCTTGTCCCGCAGTCGTATCCGCGTCGCCGCTGTACTTTCACCCGTGGTATCCTTGCGCGTGTCATTAATCTCTCGCCCGTCATTCCCGCGCAGGCGTGAATCCAGTGGGGAACCCGCACGCCACTCCTCTGGATTCCCGCCTGCGCGGGAATGACAATTCGAAAGTGGAAAACTCACCCCCCTGCCCTCCCAAGCCTGCAATTTGCAGCCTGTAGCCAGAGAACTGAAGCCTGACCCTTTAAGTAATTCCCGAGGCGAATGCCGGTTAATTCCGCGTGCGACCATCCAGGCAGAGCCATAGGCAATCGCGATACCCGCTGCCGCGCCTGCCAGCGGTTTCCAGGAAAAATACAGCGCCACCGGCAGCGACGCCACCGCGCCCGACCAGACTCCCTTTAACGCGTAAGCCAGCAGCGCCGCGTAAACCCCGCCCAGGCCAATCCCCAGCAGCGCGCCCGCGACGCCAGTCAGCAAGCCGGTTCTGATAATCAGCGACTTGATCTGCCGGGGAGAAAACCCAACCGCCGCCAGCGTGCCCCAGGTCTTGAGCCTGCTTTCGGCAGCCAGCGCGTTCAGCAGCCACAGCAACAACGCCGCCGCCGCGATCAGGAAAAATCCCAGTCCCAGAAACAAGGAAGCAAAATCGCTTGACCCCTGCGCGCCGATTAGCGCCTCAGCCCTGATGTCGCGAAACTTCATCCCGGCCGGAGACAGCGCCAACGCGCGTCCGAGAAGACGGGAAACCCACTCCCCTTCCAAGGGTAGATGGTCGGGGTGAGGGGTAACATTTATGTTTATCGCGGTAATCCCGCTTTCCGGTCGCCAAAAAGCTTTCACTGTTTCCAGCGACAGCATCACCTTGGGCGTGGCGCGGAACTGGTCCCAGTAATCCTCGTCTTTCTGCCGGATCAGTTTCAGATCGATCGGAAACGGCGGGTTCCAGTCCGCCATGTTGTCGTTCAAGCCCGGATAAGGCGGCAGCCATTTATCTGCGTTCCGCCATTTATCGACCGGAACAATATTCCTGATGACAAAAACCTGTTCCGCCTCCGACAGTTTTCCGGATTCATCCGACTGGTAAAAAGTCAGCGTGAGTTCGTCCCCGCTTTTCGCGCCCAGGTCATCGGCCAGCCACTGGTTAATGTCGGCCTGCCCGGAGGGAATCTCCCGGTCTCCACCCACCAGCGAATACGGCGTCATCGTTTTTTTATTTTTCGTCAACGCAATGCGATTGGCGAGATAGATGCTATGCTTTGCAAAAGCTATCTCCCGCCCGTCATTCCCGCGCAGGCGGGGTGCGTGCCGCACGCGCTTTTCTTGCTGTCGCATTTGCGTAGCCGCCAGACTTTCGCGAGGAACAATCTTACTTTCATCATTCATCTCACGCCCGTCATTCCCGCGCAGGCGGGAATCCAGTGGGGAAACCGTAGCCAACGTATTCTCAATCGCCGCGAGATATTCCTCTGGAAACATAAACCGATCACTTCTGACAATAAAACCGCCATCCGTTTTTTCAAGCGACAACCCGTAATCCGCCGCCTCCGATACGACAGCCAGAATTCCTTCCAGACGCTGTTTCATCTCCGGCAGGTTATCGCTTTTCACCAACAGGCAATTAGCCTTTCCGTCGATTTTCAGTCGTTGCCGCAACCACTCCAGGCTGACAAAAATATTGCGCTGCCTCCCCCCTGCCCCGAGCGCGAAATCGGCGTAAGTCCCGGCGTAAATTCCGGCCAGCGATACCCTGACTGAGGTCATTGCGTCGCTGATTTTGCGCCTGCCGAAAGTAGAGTAAACCGGCGCATCAGGGTTAGTTGGGATTTTCAGGACAAACGGGGCATCAAGAGCCGGGCTGGATAAATCCGCTGACAATAGCGGATTTATCCAGAAATTGGCAGCATCCGGCATGCAAAAATCAGCAGGCAACGACAGGAAACCAGCAGGCGACGCGATGATTTGAACAGAGTTTGACAACTTTTCATTGGCGGGAGAAGCCAGTCTGGCTGGTAAAATGATGACGGGAACCACTTCGCAACCGGCTTGCCGGGAGATTCTTTCCGCCAGATCAGCCGGGATAAACGTAGGCAAGGATAAAACGCAGGAAACGCCGCCGATTCTGCTAAGTGCTTGTCTTTCAAGGCTTTGTCTGATCGACTCGCCGATCCACAAAGACCCGCAAATTACCCCGGTACAAACCGCCGCCACCATGGCCAAAGCCACGGCGGCGGCGGGATTGTGTCGCAACATCCTGAATGCCAATAAGTTATGGCTCAGGCAAGGTCTCATCTCGAGTTGCGCAAACGCTCGTTTTCGGCGCGCAGACGCTCCAGTTCCTTTTCATATTCCGAGCGCTGGAGTTCTTTTTTGAGTTCCTCGTTTTCGGCTTGCAGTTTCTGCTTATCGCGATGCGCGCCGATGAGGCCGCCGGTTACTGCACCTGCGGCGCCGCCGATCAGCGCGCCTTGTCCGCCTTTGCCGGACTGGTGGCCGATTATCGCGCCAGCGGCGGTGCCCAGAGCGCCACCGATCAATGCGCCTTTGCCCTGGTCGCTTTCCATGCAGCCGCTGCTGATTATCATACAGAACGCCAACGCCGCGACGCCTGTGAATTTAATGATTCCAGACATTTTTTTCCTCCTCATGCCGCTATCTTGAATCGATCCCGGCGCGCCACGCGCAAGCCGTTAACTTCGGGAAGATACCTTTAATATATGCTTCCGGACACCCATAGTCAAGATGTCTGTTGTATACTGTCGGATTACCGGTCGTTTCCTTCGCATCTATGAAAGCCGCAGTCCCAGTCTTTCCACACCGGGTCGAAGCCCTGATTTTCGAGATAGTCGTGCACTTCAGAGACGAGGCGGTTGTCGGCGATGTCGAACTGGCGGGTCGAAGACTTCTCCTCGCCGTAGCCTCCGGGATTGGTTTTGGAACCGGCGCTCATCTGGGTAATGCCGAAGTGCAGAGCCTGGTTGCGGAACTCGGCGGACTCGCGCGTGGACAGCACCAGCCCCGCATCGGCGAAGCATAGCCTTAGCGCGCAGATCATTTGCACCAATTCGCGGTCGCTGACCAGATGAGGAAAGTCTTCCCGCACTTCGTGCGCCGGTCGCATCCGGGGGAAGGAAAAGGATATTTTCGATTGCCACCAGTGTTTCATCAGCGTACGCGCGTGCAGGGCAAGGCACAGGGTTTCGTACCGCCAGTCGCGCAGCCCCAGCAACGCCCCCAGCCCGAGCTTACGCATTCCCGCCCGGGCAGCGCCTTCCTGCGAACGGAGGCGGTTTTCGTAATCCGCTTTCGGCCCGGCGGGATGGTAATAGGCATAGGCGGCGCGGTCGTAGGTTTCCTGATAGATCGTGACTCCGTCGATACCGGCGTCGAACAGGGTTTTATATTCTTCCTGGGTCAGTACCTGCACCTCGATGGAGAGAGACGAAAACATGCCTCGCAGCCTGCCAGCCAGTTCCGCCAGATAGTTGACGTGAATATAATTCACGTCCTCGCCGGAAACCAGCAGCAGGTCGCGGAAACCTTCCGCCGCAATCAGCATGGCTTCCTCCACCGCCTCGTCGACGGTAAGGCGGCGTCTTTCGTCGTGATGGGTGCAATTGAAGCCGCAGTAGCGGCATTGGTTGACGCAGTAATTGGAAACATACAGAGGCGCGTAGAGATTGACAGCGTTGCCGAAACGCAGGCGGGTGACTTTGCGCGACGCCTGCGCCAGTTCTTCCAGCAATCCGGTTGCGGCGGGCGACAGCAAGGCTTCCAGTCGCCGCCGGGAAAAATGCGCCAGCGGGTTCGCCAGTTCTCGCCTGACGTCGGTTTCGGTATATTTTCCCAGCGTCGATTGCCACTCGGTAGGGACGCGGGTCAGGTTTTCCTGTTCCAGATTTTCGAGCACAAGTGATTCCTGTGCGGTGGAAATGTTCAAGAGATGCCTTTCTGTTTACTGGTGTATATTTCGCGGGATAACGCAGACATTATAACGTCTGCGCCATCCGAGACTCACGAAAATCATCCCCCTCTCCCCTTCTAAGGGGAGAGGGTCGGGGTGAGGGGTTACAATTTTTTCTCCCAAAAGTTCACTCATTATAACAGCGAAATAAGGAACCCCCTCACCCTAACCCTCTCCCCCCAATTGGGGGAGAGGGAACTTGGTTTCCGACTTGCAGCGGTTTCCGGAAAATGCGAAACTCGAACCTGCATATTCAGCGGATAAACCGTGCGCCTACTTCGCGGGTAATGGCCAGAATCTGTTCCGGCGTAAGCATTTCGCCGCGAATTTCGGGGTCGAGGTTCATGCGGGCGGTGATGACGTCGGTTTCTTCCTTTTCGACAATGCCCTTGAAGGCGTTACGCAGGTTCTTGCGGCGCGCGCGGAAGATGGCGCTGGTGACCTGCCGCAGTTCCTTCCACGGCAGCTTCATCCGCTCTTCGACAGAGTTGAAATCGATGGCCAGCACCGCGCTGGTCACGCGCGGCCGCGGCCAGAACACCTGAGGCGGCACCTTGCGTTCGATCGTCGCCTTGCCTCCCAGCGCGGCGGTGATGGACAGGGTGCCGTAGGCGGCGGTGCCGGGCGAGGCGGTGACGCGCTGGGCGACTTCATGCTGCAACAGAAAAACCGCCCTGCTCCACGGCAGCGGCGAGCTGAACATATTCGCCATGAACGGAGTCCCGGCGGAATAGGGCAAGTTTGAAACACTTTTTAGAACCGTGCCTGGCCCGCGCAGTTCCAGCAGTTCCCGGATTTTCTCCACCACTTCGTAATTGATCTCGTTCTTGCGTTCGAGAATGTCGCCCTGCATGATAATGACGTTGGGAAAATGTTTCGTCTCTTCCCGCGCGATTTCGAGCAGTTTGTGATCCAGCTCAACGCACAGCACCGTCGCGCCTGACGGGGCAAGTTCCTGGGTGAGAAAAGCCGTGCCGGGGCCGACTTCCAGCACCAGATCGCGCGGCTCCAGCGCGCCTACGCGGGCGATGTACATCACCTGATTCTTGTCCAGCAGAAAGTTCTGCCCCATCTTGGAATGAGGACGGATGCCGACCTTTTCAAACAAGGCTTTCAGTTTATCCAGGCGGCGCAGGTGGCGATAGTTCGGCATAGGTGTTTCCCAGTCCATTCTTGAAAATGTCAATGTTATGCCTAAAACCCTTGCAGTGCAAGAGTCGGATTAATATAAATGAGTCTCCAGTCACCAGTTGACAGTCTCCAGTGCTGGTTTCTGGGAGTTTTTTCCGCAAAGGCGTTTATTTTTCGACAATCGTACGCTTTAGGTAAAAACTTGTACCGTCATTCCCGCGCAGGCGGGAATCCAGGCGGTGTTGCGTACGGTTTCCCCCTGGATTCCCGCCTGCGCGGGAATGACGAGCGTAAGCACAAACTGGCAACTGGAGACTGGAGACTATCATGCGTCCTTTCAAAATCGGAGTGATGAGCGATTCCTTCCGGCTGCCGCCGCGCGAAGGAGTGAAAAAATCAAAAGAGGTTGGAGCCGAGGGAATCCAAATCTATGTTGTCTCCGGTGAAATGAGTCCGGAAAACCTGAACGCGGCGGGACGCAAGGAATTCCGCGAGTTCTGCGCAGGGCTGGGGCTGGAAATTTCCGCCCTCTGCGGCGACCTGGGCGGACACGGCTTCGAGCGCGCCGGGGAAAATGTGGAGAAGGTACGGCGCTCCAAACTGATCGTCGATCTTGCCTGCGACCTCGGCACGAAAGTCGTCACCACCCACATCGGCGTCGTGCCGGAAAACAAGACTGAGGAAAAATATCGCAACATGCTGGCGGCGTGCCGCGAACTGGGCGCATATGCCGAAACAAAAGGCGTGACCTTCGCCATCGAAACCGGCCCGGAAATCGCTACTACCCTGAAAAGTTTTCTGGACGACGTCGCCTCGCCCGGCATCGGCGTGAATCTAGACCCGGCCAATCTGGTAATGGTAACCGGCGATGATCCGGTCAAGTCGGTCGTGACGTTGAAGGATTACATCGTCCATACCCACGCCAAGGACGGGGTGAAACTCGCGCCCTGCGATCCGGTGCAGGTTTACGGCGCTTTCGCCGACGGCGGGATCGAAGGCTTTGACATGGGCAAGCTCTTTAACGAAGTGCCGCTGGGGGAGGGACAGGTGGACTGGGACGCCTATCTAGCCGCGCTGGATAGAATCGGCTTCAAGGGGTTCCTCACGATCGAACGCGAAGTCGGCGAAAAACCGGAAGCCGATATTTCGCTGGCGCTGCGATTCCTGCGGAAAAAAATATCGCTCTGATTGACTTTGTTTCGCTCCGCCTGTATATATAAGGCAACTTTAACCGAGGAAGCGCCGTGACAAGAATACTGGGATTATCAGCCTACTATCACGACAGCGCCGCCGCCCTGGTGCAGGACGGGCACATCATCGCCGCCGCCCAGGAAGAGCGTTTCACCCGCATCAAGCAGGATTTCAATTTCCCCGAAAAAGCCGTGCAATACTGTCTGCGCGAGGCAGGCATCACTGCCGACAAACTCGATGCCGTGGTTTTTTACGACAAGCCGTTTGTGAAATTCGAAAGAATCCTGGAAACCTATCTCGCCACCGCTCCGTTCGGAATCCGCTCGTTCCTGATGGCGATGCCGCTGTGGCTGCGGCAGAAACTTTTCCTGCCGCGCGAGATCGACAAAGGCCTGGGCGGCGGTTACACCGGCCCTATCTATTTTACCCAACATCACGAATCGCACGCCGCCAGCGCTTTCTTCCCCTCCCCGTACGACGAAGCCGCGTTTATTACCCTCGACGGCGTGGGCGAGTGGACTACCACCAGTTGGGGCGTAGGCAACGGCAACCGGGTCGAACTGAAAAAGGAAATCCGCTTCCCCCATTCGCTGGGGTTGCTCTACAGCGCCTTCACCTATTACACCGGTTTCAAGGTCAACTCCGGCGAGTACAAGATCATGGGACTGGCGCCTTACGGCGAACCTAAGTACGTCGACGCGATTCTGGGAAACCTGATCGACCTCAAGGCAGACGGTTCCTTCTGGCTCGACCAGAGTTATTTCGACTACTGCGGCGGCCTGACCATGACCAGCGAAAAGTTTCACCGGCTTTTCGGCGGAGCGCCCCGCAGTCCGGAAAGCCTGGTTACGCAACGCGAAATGGATCTGGCCGCCAGCGTCCAGAAAGTCACGGAAATGGCGGTGATGAATATCGCCCGGCATGTCCGCAAGGAAACTGGCATGAAAAATCTGTGCCTGGCCGGAGGCGTGGCGCTTAACTGCGTGGCCAACGGCGTTTTGCTGCGGGAAAATATATTTGATAACATCTGGATTCAGCCCGCCGCGGGCGACGCTGGCGGGGCGCTCGGGGCGGCGCTGTTTGCGTGGCACCAGATTCTGGACAACCCGCGCAAGGCAGTCCCCGGCGATTCGCAGAGCGGCTCGTATCTCGGACCGAAATTCGGCATGGACGAAATCCGCCGGTATCTCGATTCCGTCGGCGCGAAATACAAGACCTACGACGAAGATATTTTACTGAGCAAGGTCGCCGACCTGCTTAACGACGGCAAGGTGATCGGCTGCCTGCAGGGACGGATGGAGTTCGGCCCCCGGGCGCTCGGGAGCCGCAGCATCATCGGCGACGCGCGCAACACCGAGATGCAGGAAAACATGAATCTGAAAATCAAGTTCCGCGAATCCTTCCGGCCGTTCGCGCCCAGTTGCCTGGAGGAAAGGGTAAGCGACTATTTCGAGTTGGAAGAGGAAAGCCCCTACATGCTGTTGGTCGCACCGGTGCGGAAAAACCGGCGCAAGAAGATGACGGCGGAACAGGAAAAACTCTTCGGCATTGAAAAGTTGAACATCCACCGTTCCGACATTCCGGCCATCACCCACGTCGACTATTCCGCGCGCGTACAAACCGTAAACGCCCGGACGCATCCGCGCTATTATAACATGATCAAGGCGTTTGAAGCCAAAACCGGGTATGGCGTGATCGTGAACACTTCGTTCAACATCCGCGGCGAGCCGATTGTCTGCACGCCGGAGGACGCCTACAAATGTTTCATGTTCACCGACCTGGACGCGCTGGTGCTGGAGAACTGCCTGTGCC
Source organism: Planctomycetota bacterium (assembly GCA_020060765.1). Classification (GTDB taxonomy): domain Bacteria; phylum Planctomycetota; class SZUA-567; order SZUA-567; family SZUA-567; genus JAGUZQ01. Next base: position 40,650 of record JAGUZQ010000119.1, read on the forward strand.
TGAAGGAAGACCAGCCGCCTCTGCCGGGAGCGGAAGAGCATAAGAAGAAATTCAAGCTGGATTAGTTGCATTTTTCACAGGAGGCACAATGGCTGACCGCATGAGCATCTGGCAGGAATTTTTCCTGTTCCTGAAAGAGAATAAACTGTATTGGCTGGCGCCGATAATCATCGTCTTGCTGCTGCTGGTGGCGGTAGTGGTGATCGGCAGCACCGCCGCGGGGCCGTTTATCTATACACTGTTTTAGGGGCGTCCATGTCACTGGTAAAAATCAACTGGCAGCCGGATAAAAAAGATCTGCGCAAGTTCGGCCTCGCCATGATTGTCGGCTTCGCTCTCATCGGTACGCTGTTTTATTTCGGCAAGATCGTGCCGCAGAATAATTCCGCCGCATACGGTTGCTGGATGTTTGGCGTGGTTGCGGGAGCATTGGGGTTGAGCGCAACAATTGCGGCCTATCCGGTTTACTGGCTGTGGATGGGCATCGCCTTCGTCATGGGCAACATCATGAGCCGGGTGATCCTGGTCATCGTTTTTTACGGCATGTTCACGC
>JAGUZQ010000083.1 GCA_020060765.1 Planctomycetota bacterium
AACTTATTTTGCCCTTCAGTGAAGCTTTCACGGTAAATTATGGATGCCACTTGGGCGTATAATTCACAAAATACAGCTATTTTTAATGCGATAGCCCTGCGCGGGAATGACTGCCGAAAGTTTATTTGGTTTCCCGTCATCCTGGGTTAGGCCCGTTAATTGGTGGGAACGAAAGCCGGTTCCTCGCGCCTGGGGTAGGGATCGCTCGGGGGCGCTTCCTTCACCAGCCGTTCGATGATTTTTTCCATCAGCATCCGGCGCGGCTCCGTGGCTTCCAGGTCGAGGGCTTTCTGCACCGCGTCCAGCGCCTCCTTGTATTGCGTCTTGTGGAACAGCGCCTGCGCCAGCAGCTCCAGTGCCGCCGGATTCTTGTGCTCGGCGGCGGTGTTGGCAACCGAGGCCGCTTCCTCCGCCTTGCTCAGGTTGAGCGGCTGCCCGTTCTCCAGTGTCAGGCAGAAGCGCGCGATAGCCAGGTGCAGCTCCACTGATTCCGGCATATCCTTTCCCGCCCTGTCCAGCGCGCCGAAGCACTCGCCGGTTTTGCCCTGGGAGTACAGGATTTCCGCCTTGTTGATCCAGGGCATGTGCCAGCCGGGGGCGAGGCTGATGGTCTTGTTCAGCACGCTGATCGCCGCGTCGGCGTTGCCGTGCTCGGCGTAGGCGAGGGCGAGGCGGTGGTAGCGCAGCGCCAGATCCTTGCCGCTGGCGGGATAGAGCGCGTTCATCGCCTCCAGCAGGGTAAAGGCGGTGTCGCTGCTGGCGGGGTTCTGCGCCTGCCCGCCGGCGCCCAGCAGCGCGTCGATCCGCTTCAGCACGAACTCCAGGGTGTTGCCGGAACTGATTACGTCCTGGTAATTCTCGGCCAGCACCGCGGCGGTACCCTGGCGCTGCATGTCGATAAATTTCCGGCAGGCTTCCTCGTATTGGGAAAGCTTGATCCGCACCAGCGCCTCCTCCAGTTGCGACAGCAATCCGTACATCCCGTAGCGGTACCGCAGTTCCGGCGTCAGGGTGATGGTCGGCAGCGGCGCGTCCTTGCGGGCGTAGAGTTTGACCAGGATCACGTTCTCGCCCTTGCGGAAATGCACGGTCACGGGGCTTTCAGCCGCGCTTTCTTCGTCCAGAGAATTCCGGGGCAGAATCTGCTCCCCGTTCACCCAGACGCCCATGCCGGTGTAAACCTTCGCGTCCAGCGCGACGCGGAGCGGCTTGTTCACCACGATCGGCGCGCGGACGTAATAGATCGCGTTGTGTTCGAGGTTGCCGGGCAGGGCGACGGCGTCGCCGGGAACGGCGTCGCGGCTGAAAGGCGTCCAGCCCACGAGCGGCCCGCCCTTGCCCGCGTAGCGGGTATCAGGGTCAAATTCCCATTCCGGCGGGAAATTCTGGATGAAGAAACCGTCGGCGTCGCGCGGCTCGAAGGGGCCGATGAAAAGCGGAGAACCGTGTTTAAGGATCGCGTCGACCGGCACCTGCGATTTCTCCGCCGCGAGCTGGAAATACTTGACCGCTTCCGTGTTGTCGCGCGCGGAGCGGCAGCCTGCGTACGCCAGCCCAAAAAGGAAATCGCTTTCCGCCGGGTCGCTCCGGCGCGCCACCGCGATCTGCTCGACCAGCGCCTTGCACGCCCCTTCCAGCAGTTCCTTGGAGTTGGCGGGCTTTTTGCCGCCGCTGAGGCGGGAAGGCTGGGTGACGATGATCGGGAACAGGCAGTTGGCGAATCCCCGCAGAGCCGCCACGTGCATGTGCTTCTCCGCGGTGTTTTCGATTGCCACCCTTTCGTACAGTTTCAGTGCCAGGTAGGGGTCTTGCCGCCGGAGGCTGTCGGCCACTTCCAGCAGGCTGTGCACCATGGTGCGGCTCAATCCCAGCACGTAAACCGACAACTGGTCCACCTCCAGCTGCCCGCCGGTCACGCCGACGCAGAGATAGGAATTCTCCTGTTCTACCGGAGGCGAGGTTTCGGTCGTCTGCAGTACCGGGGTGCAGTTCTGCTCGTCGCCCTTGCTGTCGACGTAGATGCTGAGAAGGCCGTCCTTGCGGATGAATTCGATCTCGTACCACTGGTCGGGATTGAGCGAGAACGCGGGGTTCTCCGCCAGCAGCACGTCGCCCTTGGTGATCATCGCCCCCGGATGCCCGGGCGCGCCCAGCGTCACCACCTGCGTCAGGTTGTTTTTGCGGAACACCCGGTCGGTGTTGGCCAGCAGCACCAGGGTGCCGGGCTTTTCCTGATCCAGCCGCAACCGGCACACCAGTCTGAAATCCACGGGAAAAGGCGTGGTGATTCCCAGCGTGCCCGCAAGCGGCGCGCCCTCGGGCAGCGGGTTCAGCTTCGCCACGGCGATGTTCGGGTCGCGGCGGACGAACGGGGCGATGCCGAGAATATTGTAGGCCGGGTCGAGCTTGTAGCTGAAATCGGCATTCTTCTCGAAAGTGGTGGAGAACTGCGGCCGCCAGTAGCGCCGGAGTTTCTGCTCGTTTTCCTCTTTATATTTCTGCGCTTCCTTCTGCGCCTCCTTTTTCTCGATCTGGGTGGTGGTGAGTTCGGTCTTGATCTCGGCCGCCTTTTTCTGCTCCTTGCGCATATGGGTTGAGAACAGCAGCAGGGAGATCACCAGCAGCGCCAGCGTACCCGCTAGCGCGAGGCGGTTCTTGTTGCGGGTAGCCTGCCGGTAAAAGCGGTAGAACCGCGTGGCCGGACGCGCCATGATGACTTCGCCGTGCAGGAACGCGCGGCAGTCGTCAGCCAGTTCCGCCGCGGAAGAGTAACGCCGGTCTGGGTCCTTTTCCAGGCATTTGAGGGTGATGGTCTCCACATCCATGCTTATCTTCGGATTGATAGTGCGCGGCGTCGTCGGCTCCTGGTGGATGACCCGGCGCAGCAATTCGTACTGCGTGTCGCCCTGGAACGGCGGTCGCCCGGTAATCATCTCGTACAGCACCGCGCCTAGGGAATACACGTCGCTGCGCTCGTCGACGGTTTCTATTTTTCCCGCCGCCTGCTCCGGGGGGATGTAGGGGATTGTCCCCATCACCGCGCCGGTGCGGGTCATGCGCTGGCTCTGCACGTCGTTAGAGAGGTTCACAGCCAGGCCGAAGTCGGTCAGCATCGGGCGGTTTTCCTTGTCGATGATGATGTTGGCCGGTTTCAGGTCGCGGTGGATGATGCCGCGCTTGTGGGCGTATTCGATGGCGCGTGCGATGGTCTCGGCGTATTCGCAGGCCTGGTAGGGCGTGAGCGGCCCGTTTTCGATAATCCGGTCGAGCGCGGTGCCCTCGATGAAATCCATGGTGAAGAAATGCTTGCCCTTGTAGGCGGACAGGTCGTGGATCGGCACGATGTTGGGATGGGTGAGGCTGGCGGCGGCTTTGGCCTCGCGCATGAAGCGTTCCAGTTCCTCCTCCGTGGCCACGTCTCCGCCACGCAGCACCTTCAGAGCCACGATACGTTTGAGCGTGCGCTGGCGCGCGCGGTAAACCACTCCCATTCCGCCGCGGGCGACTTCGGAAATGATGTCATAATCGCCGAACCGTTCCTCGAAGCCGGAGGCGTCGTCTTCCTCCTCGACGACCGGTTTGGGGGTGGGCAGGCCGTCCTCGGGAGAGATCGCCACTCCCATGGAGACGGTCTCTTCCATCGACGCGTTGGGGTTGAAGCGCCGCCCGCACTTGGGGCAGTACATGTTGCCCTCGACCGTGCCGGGGTCGAAGGCGTGGCCGCAAAGCGGGCACCTGACCGCCGCCTTGCCGGATAGGGCGTCGTCAGCGCCGGGACAATGTTGTGGAATCTGTTCTCTGCCCAAGAGATGGTTATCCATAGTTTGTCAGCAAGCCCGATTGCGGAACGTCTTCATTTTTCCTCGCGGGGAAGGATGTTTTCCTTGGGATAGGGGTCGCCGTCGTGCCAGGTTACCCGGCTGCGCTGGAGCTTGTCCTGGAGCCATTGCAACAGGCGCTCGTTGCGCGAGAGCTTCTCCAACTGGTATTCGATCAGCTTGTACGCCTGGTCGAAGGGAACTGTCCGCCCGCCCTTGATGTCCTCCATGTAGAGTATATGAAAACCGTGCTGGCTGCGCAAGATGGCGGTCATCGCGCCTTTCTTGGCGAGGGTCTGGATGCCGCGGTACATCTCGTCGGGGAAGAGGGGCTGGCCGTCGGGGCGTTTGTTGGGAAAGTCCTGCACGAACCAGCCCTCCGGGTCGTCGCTCAGGCGGATCTGGCCGCCCTGCCGGGCAAAGGCGTCATCGCTGAATTCGCTCGCCATGGCGGCGAAAGCCTCATTTTTCTGCTCAGGGTTTTTTTCCGCGATTTTCTCGTAAACCAGCTTCGCCTTGCTTTCCGCCACCTTTACCCGTTCCGGATCGTTTCCGGCATCCATGTAGATGCTGCGCACTTTGACCATGCACCGCTCGCGGAAGGCGGTGTCCTTGTGTTTCTGGTAGTATTCCCGGATTTCCGCCGGGCTGGGCTTGCGCATGACAATTTCCTGCTTGTTCAGTATTTCGTCAAACAGAGCCTCCGCCTTGGCCAGCCGCCGCGCCACTGATTTGGCTTCCTTGGACTGGAGTTGCTCTCCCTGCGCGTAGCGTTGTACTCTCTCATCGTCGGCTACGAGTTCCAGATCCTTGGCTTCGTCCTCGATCAACTCGGCCTTGATCAGTTCCCGCAGGGAGGCGGTGGAAAGCTTGTCCATCTCATCCTCGGTGAAGCGGGAGGGGATGTTTTTGCCATAGCGTCTTTCCAACAGAAACGCGGCGGCATCGTTAAGGTCTCCCTGGGAAATCTGCTTGCCGTTGACCAGGACAATGACGGCGTGGCACAGCTGCGGCTTGGTTTCCTCCGCGCACCCCGTAGCGCAGGCCAGAAATAACGTGGTAAAAAGTATGAATAATCTCATGAAAACTATTTTCCTTTTTTAAAAGCAGGCAATATCCGCCGCAAATGACAAGTCGGTCATTACTGTCCGTAACCGCAGATTTTCCTTCAACTGTTTTTCGCTGCTATAGATAGAATTATATAGGAAAAACTAATATATCAAGTTAAACCTTTGCTCACCAGGGCTATCGCATTAAAAATAGCTGTGTTTCGGGAATTAATACGCCCAGATGGCATCTACACTTTACCGTGAAAGCTTCATTGAAGGGCAAAACAAGTTCCCTCGCCCCCTGAGGGGGAGAGGGTTAGGGTGAGGGGGTCACCTATGAT
>JAGUZQ010000049.1 GCA_020060765.1 Planctomycetota bacterium
AAAAATCATCTGGAAGCGAAGCAGGCGACGCCGCGATATATCAAGCAGTCCTTGAATGAAGTGCGCCGCGTTTGGGTGGAATGCCGATTTGCGGGATATATCGACGTATCTGCCACCAAGGTCGAAAGCTGGCTTGTAAGCGAACGCAAGAAAGGTATGGGAGCATCAACCGGAAATCACTTTTTACGAAGCATTAAAGGTTTTCTTAACTGGTCATGCAGTGCCGGTTTTATATCAGAAAACCCTTGTGCCAGAATCAAACTAGCAAACGAAAAAGCCGACGTGCGCCGGGTGCGCCGGGCGCTGTCGCAACAGGAAATAAGCTGGCTGTTGACAGTCACAGCGCAGGGTGACGCTCACCACTGTATGACCGGGCAGGCGCGGGCATTGCTTTACCGGCTGGCGATGGAAACCGGTCTGCGCTGGTCGGAACTGCGAAGCTTAACACGGGTTGACTTCTCGCTTGACGCCGAAACGCCGACGGTGCGCTGCCGAGCAGGTATGACAAAGAATGGCGAAGAGGCCTTGCTTCCGCTGCGACCGGAGACGGTAGAGCTTTTGCGCAGCCATCTGGCGACGATGCTACCGACGGCAACTGTGTTTACCTTGCCGTATGGTCGTAAAGGGGCGAAGATGCTTCGCGTCGACCTCCTTGCGGCGCGGTCTTCTTGGCTAGTGGAAAATCCCGGACAAGAGGAAGGCGACTTTCTTCAATACGAATCGACGGAAGGAACCGCCGACTTTCACTGCCTGCGCCATAGCTTTATCACAAACCTTGCGCGAAGTGGGGTACATCCTTCCGTAGCGCAAAAGCTGGCGCGGCATTCTGATATCAACTTGACCCTGGGGCGTTATACGCATACCGCGCTTGAAACCGCTGCCGAGGCCATTGCCTGCTTACCTGCGGTAGAATCCGTTGCCAGTGTAAACGCCGCAACAGGAACCGACGATATAACTGCGACTTTGGGGGCAGGAAAAAAAGCACCGGAAAAAGCACCGTTTCAGGGTACTAAAATAGGCGTTTCCTGTCATGCCAGGACAATATCTACCGATGTAGAAAAACTCGGTGAGTGTGATTTTTTGAAAGATAAAATCGCAGAAAACGCCTATACAGTCACAACAAAAACGCCCCTGTCATCATCTGACAAGGGCGCTGAACGTGGCACGCCTGAGAGGATTCGAACCCCAAACCTCCTGATCCGTAGTCAGGTGCTCTATCCAATTGAGCTACAGGCGCAATGATTTATGGCGTGAGTATAACCCTAAACCGGACAAACTCAAGCAAAAATCCTCGTGTTTTTCAAACATTTGTTTTTCGCGTGAAACCAAGGACGCAAATCGGTATTATTAATGTCTTTGCATCGGTGCGCGCATTGTTAGCGTTTTGCTACCCAGATAAAAATGCGGCGAAACATCAGGAATGATTTTCTTCCCCTTCAGGAGAATCAGACTCAATACGATGCAGCCAGGTACAGCGGTTTTGCATATGCGAAAGAAAAACCACAACATTCGGAATAAGGAAAAGTCTTTCTTTTTATAGAATATGCGTATCCTTTTGACAAATTTCCATAATGGCTGGGGCGGACAACCTTATCAGGCTTTGCTTCTGTCGCTGGCGTTGCGCAAACGCGGGCACGAAATAACGGTGGCTTCTCCGCCTGACAGCGAGTTGGCGACGCGCGCCGCCTCAGCCGGAGTAAATGTCTTTACCGGATGTTCGTTTCCGCGCGGATTCCGCCCATTCGGGATATGGAAGGATGTTTCGTCGCTCAGGGAGTTTGTTGAGAAAAACGAGATCGACCTGGTTCATGCGCACGGCTCACAGGATAACTGGCTGACCCTGGCCGCGCGAAAACTGGGCAAGCGTAAATTCGCCCTGGTGCGCACCAAGCACAACAGCTATCCGGTCAGGCCGCACTGGTTCAACCGCCGCCTGTTCGCCCGGGAAATCGACCGCACCATCGCGGTGGCCGAGATCATCAGGCAGGACATATTATCCAGCAGCGGTTCCGCTCAGGAAAGGATCGTTACCCTGCATGCGGGACTGCCAGACGATTTCGGCAACGACGTTCCCGTCGACGCCGCGCTTTCCGTTCGCGCGGAATTCGGAATCAGGCCGGAAGCACCGCTGATCGGACTGGTAGGCAGGCTCGCGCCGGATAAAGGCCAGGAAGTGCTTATGCGGGCGCTGGTGTCAGCTTACAAAAGCCTGCCGGAAGCGCATGTGCTGCTAGTGGGTACGGGCGGGGATTACGACCGCCTGCTGAAACTGCGCGCGCAGCTGGGTTTGGACGATTGCGTGCATTTCACCCTCTTCCGGGAGGATATCGCGCGGTTGACGGCGGCGTGTTCGGTCGCGGTGCTGGCGGCGACCGCCTGCGACGCGTCCAGTACAGTCCTGAAGGAAGCTATGAAACTACGAGTGCCGGTGATCGGCTCCAACGTCGGCGGCACCAGGGAGATTTTAGCTGACGGCACCTGCGGCGCGCTGATTCAGCCGGGGCAGCATGTCGCGTTGGCAAAAGCGATTGTCGACATAGTACACGCTCTCGGCAGCAAAGAGATGGAAACGCGACTTAACCTGGCTGAAAACCGCGTGAAAGAGCTTTACGTAATGTCGGCGGTGGCGGAGAAGACCGAAGCCATCTACCGACAGGCGCTGGAGAATAGATGAAGCAATTGCGAATTCTGCACCTGATGAGCGCCAGGCAATACGTGGGCGAGGCTGCCCGCGTCATCGACCTGGCGGAGCGCCAACTGGAACTGGGTCACAGCGTGGCGGTCATCGCCCGAGAAAAGCAGAGCGTGGTGATGGAGGCGCTGCACAGGGGCATTCCCTACATCAATGCCAGGATGTTGAGCCGGTTCCATCCCCTGAGCGATTACCACGACGTCCGCGTTATTCGCAATGCTATCCGGGAACGGGATATCGACGTGCTGCACTGCCACCGGGGCAAAGACCACTGGCTGGGGGCATGGGCGCTGCTGGGAGTAAGAAAAAAAATCCCGATCATCCGCACTCGCCACGTGATCCAGCCGGTCAGCAACCATTTCGCCAATCGTTGGCTATACCGCCACGCCACCGACGGGGTGATCATGGTATCGGAAGCGGTGAGGAAAGCCTTCGATCCTTCGGTGAATTATTACAAAGGCCCCCGGGCGCTGATTACCGGCGGGATCAGGCAATCGCGCCTGTCGCGCGGCCACGAGGCAGAGGAACTGCGCCAGCGCATACACATCCCGGACAATGGCAAGATCGTCGTGCTGCTGGCGCGCATTTCCCGCGTGAAAGGCCACCTCTACGCGGTCGAAGCCCTGCCCCGGATTCTGGAGAAATGCCCCGACACTTATTTTGTTTTCGCCTATCCCCGCCAGAGCCATTACCGCCACGATGTGGAACAGGCGATCATCAAATACGGCGTACGCGAGAACGTGCGCTGGGTCAGCAAGATGGACAACGTCTCCCCGCTGATCGCCATGTCAGACATTGGGCTGGTTGCCAGCATTGATTCCGAGGGCTGGAGCCGGGTGGCGATAGAGTTCATGTCCATGGGCAAGCCGGTCGTGGCGACGACAGTGGGCAGCCTGCCGGAAATTGTGCGGGACGGCGTAACCGGCCTGCTGATTCCGCCGGAGAATCCGCAGAAAATGGCGGATGCGATTATCGACCTTCTGACCGACTCCCAGCGTGTAGCAGCGATGTCAGGAGCGGCTCATGAGGTGGCGTCCCACTACACTTACGAACGGATGACGGACGAAGTGCTGGCCTTTTACGAACGGGTGCTGGAAAGAACAGGAACATGAGAAAACTGAACGTGGTACACGTGATCAGCGCGCTGCCGGTGGGCGGCGCGGAACGGAATCTGCTCAGGGTGTTGCCCCGGCTCGACCGGGAACAATTCAACGTGCGCCTCGTCACCACCCGCGAGCGCGGCGAACTGGCGGATGAAATGGAAGCGGCGGGGGTGCCGGTCGACCTGGTGCATCTCCGGACGCGCTACGACCCCGCATCACTCTGGCGACTGCGCGGTTACATGAAACAACATGCCGCTGACATTGTCCACTGCCACATGCGCCGCGCCAACACCGCAGGCCGGATCGCCGCCGTCCTGGCTGGGGTGCCTATCAGGCTGGCGCACGAACGCGACCAAGGCCTGGGAAAGAATACAAAACATTATCTTGTCGACCGGCTGCTGGGACACTTCACCGACCTGATCCTGACCGTAACCAAGGGGGTGGCCGAGCATCAGCGGGTGCGCTCGCATCTTCCGGCGGAAAAATTCCGCCCAGTCTATAACGGGCTGGAACTGGAAAAGTTCGCCCGCCTCGCCGACCGGAACGAGGCGCGCGCTTTCTTCAAGGTCGCGACGGATGCGAAAGTCGTCGGCTGCGTCGGTCGCCTGCACGAAATCAAGAACGTCGACCAGGTCATCCGCGCGCTGGCGCAACCTCAATTGCGTGACGTGATCCTGCTGCTGGTGGGCGACGGACGCGAACGGGAAATGCTGGAAAAACTGTCCAGGGAAATGCAGGTTGATGATCGCGTGGTCTTCGCCGGATTCTGTGAAGACCTGCAAAAAATTTACGCGGCGCTGGACGTGTCTGTCCTTGCCAGCAGTTCCGAGGGCATTGCCAATGTACAACTTGAAGCGCTGGCGGCGGGGGTGCCGCTGGTGACGACGCCAGTGGGAATCGCGGAGGAGGCGCTGGAACTGGGTCGGCATTATATCGGCGTCGATTCCGCCGACCCCGAAAAGCTCGCGGTCGGAATCGCCGAGGCATTGCTGCCGGAACGCGCTGACAGCCTGCGTACCGAAGGAAAGAAAGCGATAGCCGGGTTTTCCATAGAAGCTCAGGCGCGCAACATCGGAGACATTTATCGCGAACTTGCGCGCCAGCATGGGCTGATTGAGATTTAGAAAAAGTCTTTCGGTTCAACAATTAAAACTTACGCGTTGTCATTCCCGATAATGGGCTGCGGATTTATGGCTATTGCAGATATTTTTGAAAAAACGATCACAGGGACAGGCTGCACACGCGACGAAGCTTTGTGGCTGGCGAACGAATGCGCGCTGGACGTTCTACTGAAACATACCGACGCGATTCGCCGACATTTTTTCGGAAACGAAATACATGTCTGCGCCATTGTCAATGCGCGGTGTGGAGCCTGCTCCGAAGATTGCGCCTATTGCGCCCAAAGCTCGCATCATGACGCAACGCCAAAACCATATCCGCTGTTGAAGCCGGAGGAAATTCTGGCGGCGGCGAAAAGGTTCGAGACAAGCTGCGCGGAAAATTTCAGCATAGTCACCAGCGGCCCCTGCGTCAGCGGCGCGGAATTCGACGCCATTGCGGAAGCGGTCGCATTGATCCGCAACCAGACATCGCTCAAGCCCTGCGTATCACTGGGCAACATTTCGGCTGCACAGGTGAAAACACTGGTCGCGGCGGGGCTGGACAGGTTCCACCACAATCTCGAAACCTCGGAAAGTTTTTTCGGGAGAATATGCACCACCCACACTTTCCGGGAGCGGGTGGAAATGTTGCGGCGCGCGAAAGAAGCTGGTGCCGTCGTCTGCGCTGGCGGCTTGTTCGGCATGGGCGAAACCTGGGGCGACCGGATCGATCTCGCTCTCGCCTTGCGCGAAATCGGTGTCGACAACGTGCCGGTCAATTTCCTGGTGCCGGTGCCGGGAACGCCGCTGGAAAACATCGAACCTCTTGGCGCAGACGAGGGGCTGCGAATCGTAGCGGTATTGCGTTTCCTGCTACCGCGCGCAACTCTGCGAATTTGCGGCGGGCGGCCGACCACCCTTGGAGCGAAGCAGGAGAAAATGTTCCGCGCCGGAGCCAACGCATTTATGACTGGCGATTATCTGACCACGCCGGGACTGAGTCCTGACGACGATCTGCGGCTGTTGGAAAAATGCGGCCTCTCCCCCGCCCTTTTGCGACCGAGGATTGTAACATGAACACTTTGAAGCGAAACCTGAGCATGGTGGAACTGCTGGTCGTGATGACGGTGCTCGCGGTACTGGCAGGTTTGATTTTTGTCGGCGTCTCGCGCGGCTTGGACAGCGCCCGTGCCGCGCAGTGCCTGTCCAATATGTCGCAGACCGGCAAGGCCTGGCTGCAATGTGTGCAGGACTCGCCCATGGAAAGCAAAACCGGCAGTCGCGGCTTCAGCCTGCCGAAAGTCCAGGAACCCGACGGCACGACCTGGGTGGAAACGCTGGAAAAATACTCGGGCGATGTCGGCATTTTCTGTTGTCCCTTGCAGGCCAACACCGGCGACGACGCTTACGGCTGCGCCATGAATCCGCTGGTTGGCGCGCGGTGGCTGTACGGCCCCAATATGTTCGGTTACGGTTACCTGCTCACGGCGGGAGAAAACCGCCCGCGTCCGCTGGGGCTAATCCAACGCCCTTCGCAAACGGTGGTGATCTGCGAAAGCGGTTATGTCTCCGATGACACGCTTTCCCTCTCTCCGGAACAATGGCGCGAGGACGGTTCCCAACCGTGGCAGCCCTATGTCGCCTTCAACCTGACCGACACCACCAGCCAGGAGGCGCTGAATCTCGGCGCAATCAATCACGGTTACGACTGGGGCAACACCGTCCCCGGTGTCGCGCTCGGGGGCATTACCTGGGACGGGCATTACCGCGCGCTGGGCAGGCACTCAAGCGCGTGTTCCGCTTCCATGGCCGACGGCAGCGTAAAAAAGCTGAAAATCGGCGAACTCGTGCTGCCACAATTCGCCAGCCAGGAATGTATCTTTGACAATCAGCGAAAATAATTATATTATATATTGTATATCTTTCCTCATATAGCGGGAGAAATCCATGCCTATCACAGTCAGATGCAACGCCTGCGAGAACACCCTTAATATTCCGGACAAGTTCGCGGGAAAAACAGTAAACTGCCCGGCCTGCAAGGAACCGCTAAAAGTCCCCTCGCCCACCACTGGCCCCAAGCCGCGCCCGGTTGTCGGCACAGAAAAAAAAATGCAGGCCACTCCTGCTCCGCAGGCGGCCAAACCAGTTCCGCCAAGCACGCAACCAGTCAAGGGCAAGACCGGCAAGAATAAGGCGATTGCTAGTGGCACAGGTAAACAGAAACAGGTCAAGCCAGAAGCCAAAGTCCGCGAGCGCAAGACAAAAGAAAAAAAGCCTTTGACCAAGGCCGATCAGGTGAAACGAAAAGCGCAGATGCTGATGGGCGGCCTGATGTTATTCATCCTTCTCGGCGTGGCGCTCTCGGCCTACCTGCTAACCCCGACTATCCCGCCCAAGCAGCCGCTGGACGTGATTCCGGCGCAATGCACACTGCTGGCGAAAGTGAAACTGTCGGAGGTTTTCGAAGTCGAGGAAATGCCCAAAATCCTGTCCCATTGCATCCCGCAGTTTGACCGCATGATGGAAGGCCTCAAAACAGGCGGCCTTGCTCCGGATAACATCAATGAGATTTATTTCGCCACCGAAGCGGGCAAGGCTTTTGCCCTGCTGAAAAAAGGCGAAACCGGTGCGTTGCCATGGATCGCGCTTGCGTTCACCAAAAACCCGGTAAATCTTAAGACCGTCGAGGACGGATTTATCAAGATGGGACTCTCGCCTTCCGCCGCAAACCTCGCCAACAAGATTCCCGGCATCGCCTGCGATTCCTTCACCTGCGCCCTTTTCCCCGACGGGATGGTGGTGCTGGGTGAAAAAGTGCTGGTCTACAGCGCTTCCAAGCTCCTGGGTGAGGAAACCAATGCAAACTCGCTTACTAATAATTCGCAACTCATGTCGCTGGCCGCGCCAGGTTCGCACCAGGAAATGTTCTGGCTGGCCTATTCTGTCGAGGCCGAATCGCGCGGGACGGTTCAGGGCTTCGTTCCTGAATTCTTCAGTTTCAAGGGACGAGAAATCAACGGCATCCTGATGGGCGGCGGCGTGGAGAAGGGGCCGGTCTTTACCTGCGCGCTGGCCATGGTCATGAGTTCTCCGTCCGTAGCGCGCGCCGAAGGTGACACCCTCAAGCAGGATGTTATCGACAACTACGGCTCCATCATGGAAAATGCCGGCTTCGACCGGAAGAATTTGAAAATATCGGACCAGGATAATGTCATTCGTGTAGTCGCGAAAGTTTCAGGCGAACCGCTGTCTATTATTTTCAAAATTTACGATTTGCTGCCCGCCGAGAAAAAGGAAGCTCCGGTCGAGGAAGGCAAGGAACCAGAAAAGGCTGCCGAGGCGACAAAGGAACAGAAGCCTGTCACCGACAAACAGGCTGAGCCGACTAAAGCAAAAGAGGAAAAAGCCGAGCCAAGGAAAAACGCCGCGCCAACGGACGCCGCCAAGACAAAGCCTGCCGCTGAAGAAACCAAACCGAAAAAAGCGGCTCCTCCGGAAGAAGCAGCGGCAAAAGCGGAAGATAAAAAAACTGAACCCGAGCCGGTCGCAAAAAAAATCGAAGAGAAAAAATGACGCATTGTCATAGGAGATATAATGGCCAGAATTATCGCCGCCCTGTCGCTAATAATTATTCTGGAATGCGGCGCGAATGTGTGTGCCGCCGATCCCGTACGGACATTGACCTTTAAAAATCCCACAGCCGAAAAAGCGGCCAAGGATTTCGAGGACGACTTTCAGAAAGCCCTCGCGACCTACCACCGCGCGCTAGAATCAGCACGCAAAACCGCCGCCGGTCGCGCCGACCTGGAGGAAGTGAATAAAATCGACGCAGCCATCGCGGGAGAACCAACGGGAGAATTTTCCACTTCCTCCGCCAACAGCGCCCGAAAATCGTTTGAGTCCACCCTGAAAAGATTGAGTAAGAACACCGCCCGTGACTTCACCAGCGTCCTCAAGAAAGTACTGACCGAAGGCGGAACCGAGGAAGCCGAACGCGTCAACGATGTAGTGGAAAAGCTTTCCTCGATCAAGGAAGGCGGTTCCTCAAAAACCGCCAGCGCGAAAGTCTACGCGGAAAAGGACTGGCAGAATTCCGGCATTGAAGTCTCTGTCGGCGACACCGTCAGTATCAAAGCCGAAGGCGCCTGGGGGCCGGGCACGCGCAAGTGGTTAGGAAAGGACAAGTGGGAATATCTGGAAGGCGACGCGGATACCTATAACTACGTTGTCGCCATTGACGGGAAGGACATAGCTCGTTGCGGCACAGTTAACGAATTCACTATTGAAACAGCAGGCGAGCTTTCTTTCAAAATGGCCAACTACGGCAACCAGGCACGTCGTGGCGACGCCAAAGGTGCGCTTTCCCTCAAGCTGAAAATATCCAACGAAACATTTGTCGATGACACCCAGGACGTTATCCGCAAGCTGATCTACGGCGGCGCCGAATCCTCCGCCAACAAAAAAGACGGCAAAACGTCCTCTCCCGACTCGACTAACGCCAAGCCGCTGAACACCACCGCCACCTTCAACCTGCGGGCGGAACGCGACTGGCAGGATACCGGCGTGTTTGTCCCTGCGGAAGCTAAGGTCACCCTGGTCTCCACCGGCACTTGGAGTACCGGCGTGCTGCAGGACGACAAGAAGATCAAGTGGGAAACCGCCGACGTTTATAATATCCAGGCAGGCATCGGTGGCGCTCCCTGCGGCAAGGGCGGCGCGGAATGGGAATTCGTCGCCAAGACCGAAGGCAACCTGTTCCTGCGGCTGGCGCATTTTCCCGCCTACAAGCGCAAGGGCGATCCGCGCGGTTCAGTGCAGGTCGCGATAACAGTTTCGAAATAAACTTTCGCAACGTACTTGACCGAGCCGATGCGAAACCGTATTATATAATAAAAGGTTTTCAATCATGTTCAAAATTACTTTTCTGCTTGGCTTGCGACTTACCGGCTTGACCCTGTTCAGGGGAAGGCGGCAGTGCGGCTAGGCAAAGTTTTATTATTGCGCCATGCTTACCCGCCGCACTGATCGGCGGGTTTTTTTATGCTTGCGTTTTACTGATGGAGGAAAAACAGTGGGTAATACCAATGTCCCTAAATACGCCTATCCCGCAGGCATCGATCTGCCTGAACGTAAATGGCCGTCTAAAATCATTTCCCGGTCGCCTACCTGGTGCTCTGTGGATCTGCGCGACGGCAACCAAGCCTTGCCCAACCCCCTTTCCCCGGAAAAGAAGCTGGAATATTTCCAACTGCTGTGCGAAATCGGGTTCAAGGAAATCGAGGTCGCCTTCCCTTCCGCGTCGCAGGACGATTTCGACTTTACCCGCCGCCTGATCGAAGAGAACCACATTCCGGCAGACGTCTTTATCATGGGACTGGTGCAGTGCCGCGAGCAGTTGATCGAACGCACCTTCGAGGCGTTTAAAGGCGCGCCGCGCGCGATCGTACATGTCTACATCGCCACGTCCGAACTGCACATGCGCCAGGTCTTCAACCTGGACAGGAAGAAAACCCTGGCCGCCGCGGTCAAGTCCATCAAGCAGGTTCGGGCGCTAGCCGACTCCATGCCGGACAACGACATCCGCCTGCAGTTCTCGCCGGAAGAATTCACCGACACCGATCCCGGTTTTTCCCTCGAAATCTGCGAAGCCGTGTTCGACGCCTGGGGCAAGGCGACGGCGGAAAAACCGCTTATCCTCAATCTGCCCGCCACGGTCGAACGCCGGCCACCCAACCAGTACGCCGACCTGATCGAATGGTTCTGCGGTAAGTTCACCCGGCGGGACAAGGTATTGATCTCTCTCCACAGCCACAATGACCAGGGCATGGCGGTGGCTGCAACCGAACTGTCGCTGCTGGCCGGCGCGGATCGGGTCGAGGGAACCCTGTTCGGACACGGCGAACGCACTGGCAACGTTGACCTGGTGACGCTGGCCAATAATTTGCAGTCCCGCGGAATTGATACCGGCCTGGACTTTTCCATCCTCGAGAGGATATCGGAAACAGTCCAGCGCCTGACCGGAATGCCGATCTATTACCGCCAGCCCTACGCGGGCGAATACGTCTTCACCGCCTTTTCCGGCTCGCACCAGGATGCAATCCGCAAAGGCCTCAAGCAACTCGATTCGGCGGCGAATACTTTCGGCATGGGCTGGAAAGTGCCGTACCTGCACATCGATCCGTCCGATCTCGGGCGCGAATTCGAGCGACTCATCCGCATCAACAGCCAGTCCGGCAAGGGCGGCGTCGCCTGGGTATTAGAGCAGGAATACGGGCTGGAACTGCCCAAAGCCATGCACCCGGAACTCGGTCGCGCCGTACAGGCCTATTCCGATAGCGTGGGACGTGAAATCACTTCGGCAGAAGTGTTTGCCGTTTTCGAAAAGAATTTTGTGAATCCGCAGGGTTCCTACAAATTGATTTCATACTGGCCTCGCCCCGACGAGGACGACCCGACCTTCGTGCATGGTGAGATTCTGCTCGAAGTGAATGGCGAAAGAAAAACGATCCGTGCCAATGGCAACGGCCCCATTTCCGCATTCGTCCACGGCCTCAGGGAAAGCCTTGGTCTTACCGGCTTCGCCATTGACGACTACGATGAACAGGCGGTCGGGAAGGGCGCCGACGCCACCGCTTACTGCTACGTGCCGCTACGCCTCGATGACGGCAGGATAATTTTCGGCGCGGGAACCGACACAAATATCGACCAGGCGGCGGTAAAAGCCATTATCTCCGGCATCAACAGGATGGAATCGCTGGCAAAGAACTAAATCCGAAGTCTCCAGTCACCAGTTTACAGTCTCCAGTGTTGGCATCTGGCGGCTGGAGACCACTCCCAGAGAAAATGGGGCACATAATATTTCCTCCACTTTCAGGGACTGTACTAAACGTTTTATCTCGTAACATTACGCAAAATCGTTTCCTTAAACCAGGCGGTTTCAGCAGCGATGTCTTTCGCGCCGATGATAGCAGTGCAGACGGCAACCGCGCGCGCGCCTGCGTCCAGCACCCCGGGCAGAGTTTCGCGGTCGATGGAGCCGATACAAAAATACGGCAGTTTCGCTTCGTTCGCGGCGTAACGCACATATTCCAGCCCCACCGCCGCGCGATGCTGTTTGGTGTTAGTTTCGTAAACCGGCCCCACGCCGATGTAATCCGCGCCATCGCGCCAGGCCGCTTCGGCGCGCTCGGGGCAACTGGTGGACTTGCCAATCAGGCAACCCTGTCCGACAATCCGCCGTGCCAGGTTTACCGGCAGATCCCCCTGCCCCAGATGCACGCCGTCGGCATTGACCAGGGCGGCGATATGCGGACGGTCATTCAGAATAAACAGCGTCCCGCCGTCATGGCAGATATCCCGCATAGCCAGCGCCTGTTGGTAAAAATCATTGTCTTCCAGATTTTTCTCACGCATCTGGATCAGGTCTGCCCCGCCCGCGACCGCCTCGCGCGCAACGGTCAACGCGTCGGTGGATGAAAGCGACTCTGTTATCAGAACGTACAGGCACGCATCCTTCAATTTCTGTCTGACGTCATTTCGCGCGAACAAGGCAGGCTCGATTTCATACAAGTCATAACGCAGCCGCTCGAACTTAACCGCCGCTTCGGTCGAAATAGTTTTGCCATACTCTTCCAGCACCCGCAGACTTTCCTGCAAACGCTTGACCGAAGCCTTAGCGACAGACTGGGCGTTCTCCCGCGCGCTTTCGGTTTGCAACGTTACGCCAGTTCCCACATCGCCGTAAGTGTCGCGGAAATTTTCCAGCCCCTCCGGGAGTTTGCCATCAAGTTCTGCGACAGCCATGCGCAAGCCGTGACGCAGAGATTTCAATTTCTCAGTAAGGGGTTTGCTATCTAGCACGAAACGGGCATATTCCTCCGCCACGCGCAAGCCTTCGTTGGCGCGGTTGCGATTGGCGTCGAGAATTCGCCCAAGCTGAGATTCCATCGTTAGTACCTTTCGAATATTCTGAGTTGCAATATAAGATACGCCTGCCTGCGCGCAGGGTCAAGAGGGCAACGCCTATCTCAACTTTTTTCGGGAAACTTGTTGCCAATAAACTGCGCGGCGTTATAATCTTTTAAATTTATCCGAATGCTTTCGCGACTACTAGCGGGAAATGGTGCGGTATGGAAATCTGTGGCGCTAATATTACGGTAAAATCCAAGACCGCCCTTGTTGGCGGCCGCGAACGCATTTGACCCTTTCCTCGGAAAGGGTTTCTTTTTATCTTCATATTTCGCTTGTGCGCAAGAAAGGCCTGTTAAATGTTCAAACCCGCAGTGCTCGCCCTGGCAGATGGCACCTTTTTCCGCGGACGCTCCTTCGGGGCGGAAGGTGAATTCGACGGCGAGGTCGTCTTCAACACATCCATGATGGGCTATCCCGAAATCCTCACCGACCCGAGTTATCGCGGCCAGATGGTGTGCATGACTTACCCGCTGATCGGCAACTACGGCATCACGGCGGAAGACTTCGAGTCGGAAAAAATCTGGCTCAGCGGTTTCATCGTCAAGGAGAATTCGCGCGTGGCCAGCAACTGGCGCTCGCAAAAGATGCTGGGCGACTGGCTGAAAGAGGCTGGCGTCCCCGGCATCGAAGGCATCGACACCCGCCGCCTGGTCAAGCATATCCGCGAGGCAGGCGCGATGAACGGAGTCATTTCCACTACCGACCTCGACGAAAAATCGCTGGCGAAAAAAGCGAAAGCCTCGCCCGGCCTGCTCGGACGCGACCTGGTGAAAGAAGTGACTTGCGCGAAAGCCTATGAATGGACTGAGCCGCTGCCTGACGCGCCGCGCCTGACAGAGAAATATCACATCGTCGCGCTCGACTGCGGCATCAAGTACAATATCCTGCGGGGACTGGTCAGCTACGGGTGCAAGGTGACGGTCGTGCCCGCGTTCGCGAAAGCGGAGGAAATTCTCGCGTTCAATCCCGACGGGATTTTCCTCAGTAACGGCCCCGGCGACCCGGCGGCATTGTCGTATATAGTTGAAGAAGTGAAAAAGCTGATCGACCAGAAACCGATTTTCGGCATCTGCCTGGGGCATCAGATTCTGGGACAGGTTTTCGGCGGCAAGACATATAAGCTCAAGTTCGGCCACCACGGCGGTAACCAGCCGGTGATGCGCATGGACACGCGGCAGGTAGAAATCACTTCGCAGAATCACGGCTTCGCCGTCGACGTGGACACGATCACAGATCACCCGGTGGAGATGACGCACCTGAACCTTAACGACAAAACCCTGGAAGGGCTCGCGCATAAGGAACTGCCGGTCTTCAGCGTCCAGTACCACCCGGAAGCCGCCCCCGGCCCCCACGACAGCCGCTACCTCTTCGAGCGGTTCGTGAAAATGATCGAGGCTGGCAAACCGGTGTGCTGCGGGTGAGAGTCAATGAGATTTGCATATGAAAACATGTCTGAGGAAACGATTATTGCAGACATTGTGCATTGCCTTCGTCATTGCCGCACTGCGTTGGGCTATGATGTTTGCGTCTGATTATTATGCTGGCCAAGCTGTCAGCAAATGGAATCCAAAATTTTATCGGCAAATGTCTGAAAAAGAACAATGCGAATACGCGCTTTCCTGTCTGGTAAAAGCAAAATGGATCGACCCGTGGGTGGACAGCCGGAATACATGGTTTGTTGGTGTTCGCGATTCCTGGCAGCAACGCAAAGAAAAACTGAAAACCGATGAATAATATCTTATGCGCGTGATTTATGCCGCGTTTGTTGATTTAACGGAGACCCCATGCCCAAACGAACCGACATCAAGAAAATCTGCATCATCGGCGCCGGCCCCATCATCATCGGGCAGGCGTGCGAGTTCGATTATTCCGGCACCCAGGCGTGCAAGGCGCTGAAGGAGGAGGGGTACGAAGTCGTACTCGTCAACTCCAACCCCGCCACCATCATGACCGACCCGGAAACCGCTGACCGCACCTACGTCGAGCCGGTGACGCCGGAGATTCTCGCCGAAATCCTGCGCCGCGAAAGACCGGACGCGCTTCTCCCCACTCTCGGCGGCCAGACCGCGCTCAACGTCGCTTTCAAGGTGGCGGAGACCGGCATCCTGGAGGAACTTGGCATCGAGATGATCGGCGCCGACCGCGACGTTATCCACCGCGCGGAAGACCGTGACGCCTTCCGGGAAACCATGCGCAAGGCAGGCATCGACCTCCCGCGTTCGGGGCTGGCGCACAACATGGACGAGGCGCGCGCGGTGATCGAGGAAGTAGGCCTGCCCTGCATCATCCGCCCCGCCTTCACCCTCGGCGGCACCGGCGGCGGCATGGCCTACAACCGCGAGGAGTTCGAGCGTATAGCCGCCGGCGGCATCCGCGCCAGCATGGTCAACGAAATCCTGGTCGAGGAATCACTGGAAGGCTGGAAGGAATTCGAGGTCGAAGTCATGCGCGACAAGGCCGACAACGTGGTGATTGTCTGCTCGATTGAGAACTTCGATCCCATGGGCGTCCACACCGGCGACTCGATCACCGTCGCCCCCATCCAGACCATGACCGACCGCGAGTACCAGAAATTGCGCGACGACTCGATCACGATTATCCGCGCCATCGGCGTCGAGACCGGCGGCTGCAACATCCAGTTCGCACAATGCCCCCAGACCGGACGGCTGGTGATTATCGAAATGAATCCGCGCGTCAGCCGCTCCTCGGCGCTGGCCTCGAAAGCGACCGGCTTTCCGATTGCCAAGATCGCAGCGAAAGTTGCGGTTGGCTACACCTTGGACGAAATCCCTAACGACATCACCCGCGTGACCCCGGCCTGTTTCGAGCCGACCATCGACTATTGCGTGGTCAAGATTCCGCGTTTCAATTTCGAAAAATTCCCTGGCTGCGATGACCATCTCACGATCCAGATGAAATCGGTGGGCGAGGTGATGGCGATCGGGCGTACCTTCAAGGAATCCTTACAGAAAGGTCTGCGCTCGATGGAAGCGGGACGTTCCGGTCTGGGAGCCGACGGGCGCGACCTGGACTGGAAAAACCTGACCGACGAGGAAATTGAGGCCAAGCTTTCCATCCCCAATCGCGAACGCATTTACTATCTGCGCTATGCGATGAAACGCGGTATGAAGCTGGAAAAAATTCACGAACTGACAATGATCGACCCCTGGTTTTTGGACAACATCAAGGAGATTGTCGAAACCGAGGAATGGATCGAAGGGAAGAAACTGTCCGACCTATCTGACGACGAATTGAAATGGGTCAAAGGCATGGGCTTCTCCGACGTGCAACTCGCGCACCTGTGCGGCATGAAAGCGCGGGATGTACGTAAGGAACGCCAGGCGCGCGGAGTGGAAGCGGTGTATAAGTTGGTCGACACCTGCGGCGCGGAGTTCGAGGCGGCGACGCCGTACTACTATTCGACCTACGAGGACGAAGACGAGACCCGCCGCAGCGACACGGAAAAAGTCATGATTCTCGGCGGAGGCCCCAACCGCATCGGGCAGGGCATCGAATTCGACTACTGCTGCTGCCACGCATCTTTCGCGGTGGAAGAACTGGGGCTGGAATCCATCATGATGAACTGCAACCCCGAAACCGTCTCCACTGATTACGATACTTCCGACCGGCTTTATTTTGATCCGTTGACGGTGGAAGACGTTATTTCGGTCGTACGGCGGGAAAAGCCGAAAGGATTGATCGTCCAGTTCGGCGGCCAAACTCCGCTGAACATCGCCGAGGCGCTGGAGGCGGAAGGCGCAGTAATTCTCGGCACCTCGGTCAAGGCTATCGCTTTGGCCGAAGACCGCGAGCAGTTCAGCGCCTTGCTGCGGAAACTGGAATTGCGTCAGACCCCCAGCAGCACTTCTTTCGAACTTAACGACGCGATGGAAAAAGCGCGGAAAATTGATTATCCCGTGCTCATGCGCCCCAGCTTTGTCCTAGGCGGCGCGAAAATGGAAATCGTTTACGACGAAGCGGGTTTACAACAATACTGGGCGGAACTGATCGAGTATTGCCGCAAGGCAGACGTGGAAATCAGCCCGGCACGCCCGGTCATGATCGACAAGTTCCTGCAGGACGCGACCGAAGTAGACGTCGACGCCATCTGCGACGGCACGGATGTCTACATAGCGGGAGTAATGGAGCATATTGAGGAAGCAGGCATCCATTCCGGCGACTCGGCCTGTTCGCTGCCGCCGTACAGTTTGTCCGCCAAACTCATCGCTGAACTGGAGGAAGCCACCACCAAGCTTGCCCTGGCGCTGGAGGTGCGCGGCCTGATGAATGTGCAATACGCGATCAAGGATGACGAAGTTTACGTACTAGAGGTAAACCCCCGCGCCTCGCGAACCGTGCCTTTCGTCAGCAAGGTAACAGGCGTGCCTATCGCGAAGATGGCGACCAAAGTCATGCTGGGGAAATCGCTGAAGGAACTGGGACTGTTCCGCCGCCCGGCGTTGAAATATGTCGGCGTGAAGGAATCGGTGTTCCCCTGGACGCGCTTCCCCGGCGTGGACGCAGTGCTGGGGCCGGAGATGAAATCGACCGGTGAGGTCATGGGTATCGACGCCAACTTCCCCCTTGCCTTCGCCAAGAGTCAGTTGGGCTCGGGAGTAAAATTGCCGCTGGCGGGAACCGCGTTCCTCTCGGTGAAAGCGAGCGACCGACCGTTCCTTGAAACCATCGCGAGGGGGCTGAGCGAACTGGGATTCAACCTTATCGCTACCCGTGGCACCGCGCAAGCGATCAGGCAGTTTGAATTGCCGGTGGAAGTGATCAAGAAAGTTTCCGAAGGCCGCCCCAACGTGATCGACCTGATGCTGGATAACCGCGTGCATCTGATCATTAACACGCCTTCGGGCAAGGCGCCCAAGCGGGACGAGGTCTCTATCCGCACCACCGCCATCGACCGCAACATACCGCTGGTGACGACCACCGACGGGGCGCAGGCTTTTGTCGAAAGCATCAAGCAATTGCGTGAGACACCGGTGGTGGGAGTAAAAACGTTGCAGGAATTCCACGCGTCGCGATAGCATCTCTTAGGGCGCGTAGCGGGTCGGATCAGGCACGCCTGCCGCGAGGAAACCCTTGCGGCGCAGAACGCAACTGTCGCATTCGCCGCAGGCAAAGCCTTTTTTATCCGGATCATAACAGGAATGGGTCAAGGCGTAATCGACGCCCAGACTCACGCCCAGACGAATTATTTCCGCCTTGCTCAAGGCGATCAGCGGCGTATGCAGTTTGACCGGCCTGCCCTCGACTCCCGCCTTGGTGGCGAGCGCGGCCAGTTGTTCAAACGCGGCGATGAATTCCGGACGGCAATCGGGATAGCCCGAATAATCGACCGCGTTTACTCCCAGGTATATTCGCCGCGCGTCCAGCACCTCCGCCCAACCCAGCGCGTAGGAGAGAAAAATCGTGTTGCGCGCCGGAACGTAGGTGACGGGAATATGCGCTGCCATTTCCTTTTCATCGCGCCCCTTGGGTACAGCTATATCGGCGGTTAGAGCGGAGCCGCCGAACGCGGCGAGGTCGATATCGATTACACGGCTCTCCCTGCAATCGATGGATTCGGCCACTTTCGCCGCCGCGTCCAACTCAACCTCATGCCTCTGTCCGTAGCGGAAAGACAGGCAATAACACTCGCAGCCGTCATTTTTCGCGACAGCCAGCGCTGTAGCCGAATCCAACCCGCCGGATAATAACACCACTGCTTTTTCAGGCATTCCGTTTTCCTTGGCTATGACCCTGCCTGTATCATCCCGCGAATTCCATCAGAAGTTATCTGCGCGGCCAGTGCAGCAATGAAAAGACCGGTGATTTTACTGAGTATCAGCAGTCCCCGGCGTCGCAGAATCTTTTCGATCAATTCCGACGACAGCAACAGGAGACCCAGCGTCGCAGCGGCTGCGGCGAGCGCGCCGATACCGACTGCAAGTTGCCCAGGAGAAGACAAGTCTGAACCCATAACAAGCATTGCGCCGATAGTGCCGGGTCCGACAGTAATCGGGAGCGCCAACGGCACAACTGCGATGTCGCCATGCTCGCTGTTTTTTGGCGCATACTGTTCGCCACGCACCAGGGCGACCGAGGAGATAAACAGTATCCCGCCCGCTCCTATGCGGAACGCGTCCAGTGTAATCCCGAACACAGCGAAAATATGCTTGCCGAAAAACAGAAGCGCCAAGGTAATGGCCAGAATCGCGGCCGCAGTCTTGACAGCGGTCTTGCGCTTTTCAGCCGTGTCCATTTCCGCCGTCATGGTCAAAAACGCCGTCAACGTGAAAAATGGCGTCAGCAGAAAAAACAGCTTCAGATACAATTGCAGAAAACCTGCCGGCATGTTTTGTCCTTCATGAAAAACAGGCGCGCGACTAGCCGCACGCCTTTCTTATTATACTTCAGTTCTCACATGGCGCAATCCGTTATTACAGCAACTCAGCGATCTGCACCGCATTCAGCGCCGCGCCCTTCAGTATCTGGTCGCCGGAAATGAACATGTCGATTCCGTTGCCGTCTGGCTGGCTGATGTCGCTGCGGATGCGGCCGACGATGACGTTGCCCTGGCCAGTCGCGTCAAGCGGCTGGGGCGAGCGGTTGGCGGCGCGGTCGTCGATGATCTTGACGCCGGGAGCCTTGGCCAGAATGTCACGCACCTGCTGTTCCGTGATGGGATTGGTGAATTCGAGATTGACCGACTCGCAGTGCGCGCGCATCACCGGCACCCGCACGCAGGTGGCGGTCACGCGGATTTCGGGACAGGCGAAAATCTTCCGGGTCTCGTCCACCATCTTCTGCTCTTCCTTGTTGTAGCCGTTTTCGCCGATCTTGGAATTATGGCTGAACAGGTTCATGGCGAGCTGATAGGGGAAAACCTTGGGTTCGATGGGGCGTCCCTCGACCCACGCCTTGGTAGTCTCCGCCAGTTCATCCATGGCGGGACGGCCAGCACCGGATGCGGCCTGGTAAGTGGAAACGACAATGCGCTTGACCGGATTGACCTGGTGCAACGGCCAGACGGGCACGTTCATGATGATAGTCGAGCAGTTGGGGTTGGCGATAATTCCCTTGGGACGATTGGCGATTTCCTCCGGGTTGATTTCCGGCACCACCAGGGGGCATTTCGGATCCATTCGATAAGCCGATGAGTTGTCCACCACCACCGCTCCCGCCTTGACCGCCGCCGGGCTGAACTCCTCCGACTGGTCGGCTTCCACCGCCATCAGCGCGATGTCAATGCCGTCAAAGGCGTCGACGCTGGCCTCAATAATGGTAACGTCCTTGCCCTTGAACTTGACGGTCTTGCCTGCCGAACGGGAGGAGGCCATGACGCGCAGTTCGCCCACTTTAATCGAGGATTTTTCCAGACAAGCCAGCATTTCCTGTCCGACCGCACCGGTTACGCCGACAATCGCCACGTTTTTCGCCATTTCGCACCCCTTTCTTTTTGGAGCTGCACCCCAGAAAAAAAAGCCCGAAGCTTGTCGGCTCCGGGCAAAAAGTATTTCTCAAGCCCGAGCCTTAATCGGAACGCGTCTTAACCACGGTCTTGGTAGTGGTGTAAAATTTACTGTAGTTCTTGACTTCCGCGCCAGTGATCATGATTTTTATCGCTCCCATGCACGATGAATATTGAATTACTATATCCCCCGCTGATGACGTTGTCAAGATGAAACAGAATTTTATTCGGCAAGGAAAATAGCATTGTCTGCAACGTCCTCTTGACTTGTCCCGTTTAAATCAGACAATATCAGACATGACTGAACACGACTTCGACCAGGGACGGCAATACATGGAACGGGAGGAATTTTCCCGCGCCGTGGAGGCTTTTACCCGCTGCATAGATGACTCGCCTGAATCCGAGGATGCCTACGGCAACCGCGGCGTGGCGTACCTCAACCTTGGCGAGGATGAACTGGCGCTGGGTGACTTCCGGAAAGTCGTTGCCCTCAATGAAGACGACGCCATGGCGTTTGCCATGATGTCGGAAGCTTTGAAAAATCTCGGTCAACTGGAAGACGCCCTTCACTACGCGGCCAAGGCAATCGAACTCGATCCCGAACTGGAGACGGCCTATTACGTGCGCGGCTGGCTGTTCATGCGCGCGGGCCAGTACGCCCTGGCCGCCGACGACCTGGAGAATTTTCTCCTCTACGCAGACAGCCCGGGTGAGACGGAGGACATGCTTTCGGTCTGCCAGGTGCTGGCCGCAGATAATCCAGTGGACGACTACGACGAGCCGATGGATAATCCCGAAGCGATCGAACAGTATCTTTGCGAAAGCGGCTTCTCCTTCGACTTCGGCTACAACGAGGAATATGAGGAACTGCAACTGTTCTGCCCCTACGCCCACTGCATCCGCAACCTGCCTTCGCGTTGCGACGATGCCGTCGGCTGCTGCCCTGTGTTCGGGTATGAGTGCCCCGGGGGCGAGGATCAAACCGATATCTGCCGGGAACTACCCCCGGTGGAATAGTTTTTTTAGCAGCAGGGATGCTACTTCATGCGCATAGCTTTTTTTTCGTGGGACGCAGTGCACGCAGTTCAAGTCGGTGGCGCTGGAGTTTCGGTCTCTGAGTTGGCCGCCGCCCTGTCCCGCCTCGGTCACGAAGCGCATCTCTTCACCCGCATCGGCCCGGGGCAACGGCTTTACGATAACATTTTCGGCGTACACTACCACCGCTGTCCCCACGACAGCCGCGCGAATTTTATCGACGAGATGGAGGTGCTGTCCAAATCCTTTGTTCATTACGCCCACGAGACGGCGGTGTCTTTCGGCGGGTTCGACCAGTTGCACTGTTACGACTGGCTGGCGGCGAAAGCAGGCTGTCGACTGAAAACCGAAACCGGTACACCGCTAGCAATGACTTTCAATTCCACCGAGTGGGGTCGGTCGGGGATGTGGCCGGACAAGGGCGACTCCCGGCGTATCTGCGAAATCGAGCACGAAGCCACGCAAAGCGCCGACACGGTCATCGCAGTCAGCCACCAGGTGAGGTCGGAACTGTCCCAGCTTTACCAGGTTCCCGCCTGGAAGACAGACACCATCTACCACGGCGTCAATCTCTCCCATTTCGACCGCGCCGAGTTCGATCCAGGCAAAACCAAACTGTCCTGTGACATCGCGCCGATGGCACCGACCGTGCTATTCGTGGGACGGCTCAACCACGCCAAGGGCGCCGACCTTTTTATCGAAGCGGCGGCTCTAGTCGGGGCGGTGAATCCGGAGATTCGTTTCATGCTGGTAGGAGAAGGAGAAATGCGCGAGCATCTCGGACGCGAGGCGGAACGATTCGGCATCCGCGACGCGGTGCGTTTCCTCGGCTGGCGGGAAGGGGCGGAGCTGATTGACCTCTACCGCGCGTGCGACCTGGTGTGCGTGCCCAGCCGACTCGACCCGTTCGGCATTGTGCCGCTGTCGGCGTGGGCGGCAGGGAAAACGGTAATCGCCGCCAATTCCAGCAGCGCGCGCGAATTCATTCTGAAAAACAACAACGGCGTGTTGACCGCTCCAGAGCCACGCCCCCTGGCCGACGCCATTCTCGGCCTGCTGAAAGATTTCGATCACCTGCGCTGGTTGGGGCGAAACGGAAGAGTGGCGATCGAGACTGCCTTCACCTGGGACGTAATCGCCGACAAGACCCTGCAAGCCTACCACCGCCGCAAACTGCTGGACGGTTGAGCCATGCGCAATAAATGACAGGACACACGTGAACCTTCCGACGAAACAGAAATCCCGCTGGATCAAAATCGCGGCGGTTATGCTGGCGATGGTGATTACGGCAATCGCCTGGCTGGTCTGGCCTGCCAGTCCGGCTGAGTTTTCGTTGCTGAACAAAATTCCCGCCGACTACGATTATGCCGTCGAATTCCGCGATCCCGCCGGGGTTCTCTCCGACTGCGAAAACTTCGGTCTACGGGAGAGCCTTCTTTCCACGCCTTGGCAGGTGGACTTACCTGAATCTGAACGAACCGACCTGACCTCGCATCTAGACTGGAAATTCGGCGAGGTGGAAAAAATCCTGTCCCAACCATGGGGACTGGGTCTGACCAGAATGGCTTTACGCGGTTCGCTGGCCATCGCCGGAAAAAAATCTAATCCCCGCCATTTTCTCCTGCTGCTAAAGAGCAACCGTCTAGCCAACCTGCTGCTCAGACTCGGCCTGCGTTCCGCCAAAAACGACTGGCTGGAACTAGGAGAAGACGGGGGAAAGATTTACGTCACCTATCGCGACGGTCTGATTATTGCCGCGCCGAATCCCGATATCCTGACCGCGTTTGCCAAGCAGAATTCCTTACGCGACGACGAATTCCCGCACATGGCATACGCGCCGTCAATCGGCGGATTGGTCAAGCAGGCAAAGTGTTTTCCCGCGCTGGCGCAGTTAAAAGGCGAGGTGAAGTTCGGCGCGCGCTTCGCTGAAAACGGCCTGCGAATATCCGCGTCCAACGCCACTGATACCTTGCAAACACCGCACGAGTCCCAACCAAAAACTGCTGCGGAAATTCCGGAAGGCGTCAGCGTATCGGGCAAGTGTGACCCCGCGCAAGCCTGGAAAACTGTATCGGGTTTGTTGTGGAAAGATAACCTGCGTCCGCTCCGGGGCATCGATCCGCCGATGGCGATTATTTTCTGGGAAGCGGTTGACGTCGGTATCATTCCACAAGCACGAGGAGATTTTTTCGTGCGTCTGCTGCCGCAGGAAACAGGCGAAATGCTTGTTCCCCCTGCCCCGCTCCTGCAGGCGTCGTGGACGGTCGCGCAAAAAGATATCGCGGAAAAACTCATGTTCGACCACGCCGGGAAGATTGTCGATTTTTATAAGGCTCCCGGCGGCGCGCCATTTTATAACTACGTGCGGGAAGAAACGTATTTGCGTCACGATTCCAACGCAGACTCCTACCACGTTGATCTGCATCCCCTGTTTTTCAACGGCATGAAACCGTCGTGGTGTTTCGCGGACGGCGCGGCGCTTTTTTCCAACTACGACAGGCTCAACTTCTCCCCAGCAATACAGCAACCTGCGGCTAAGGGCGATTCTTTCTCGGGACGCTGGAAATTAAGCGGAAGATTTGTTTCCGGACTGCGCGAATTCCTGGCGCACAAGATTTCCGATCACGGTTTCGTTCCGGTCGAGAATCGTACGGCGGCGCTGGAAAATGTCGCCCGCCTCTGCGCCATCGCCCAATCCCTTCCCGACGGCGATTTTTTCCTTGCTCTCGGCGGCGAAGCCGGGCAGGATGTGACGTTTCAACTAGACTTATTGTTATATAAATAGGAGAGACCATGGAGTATCTGATTAAGCGCGCGCCCACCCCCCCTGCCTTGGCCGGCGATTGGGACGGGAAAATCTGGCGCGCTGCCAACACGCTGGACGTAAGCATCTTCCGCGACAAAAGCACCGCGCACCATCCCCAGACCCAGGCGAAATTGCTGTACGACGACCGGGGCGTGTACGGAATTTTCCGGGTCGAGGACAAGTATGTCCGCTCAGTGCAGACAGCGTACAACAGCAGCGTCTGCGGTGACAGTTGCGTGGAATTCTTCGTCAAGCCGCGCGCGGATAAAGGCTATTTCAACTTTGAAATGAACTGCGGCGGCACGCTGCTGCTATTTTACATCACCGACCACACCCGCACGGAAAACGGCTTCAAGGAACGCACCGACGTGCCTTGGGAAATCGCCAGCCAGATGAAAATCTATCACTCCATGCCAAACGTGGTCGATCCGGCGATCGAACAGGACACGGTCTGGCTGAACGAGTTTTTCATCCCCTATTCCCTGTTCGAGCATTACCTGGGAAAATTCGGCGACAAAACCGGCATGACCTGGCGGGCGAATTTCTACAAGTGCGGCGACAAAACGCCGATGCCGCATTGGGCGTCGTGGGCGCCGATCACGGCAACCAATTTCCATCTGCCCGATTGTTTTCAACCCCTCAAGTTTGTTTAAGCGATGCGCTATAATTCCGGCGTGGGAGAATCGTTTGACCTGGAAGTTCCGCCAACCTTGGCCGGAACGAGGCTTGACGTGTTTCTCTCCGAGGCGATGGCGGAGCCTTCCCGCACCTTTATCCAACGGCTGATCAAGGACGACCTCGTCAGTATTTCGCCGGGGAAAGTCAAACCTGGTTATCGCCTCAAGGGCGCGGAAAAAATCACGCTGTTCCTGCCCGAGCTGGTGGAGATGTCGGCGGAACCGGAAGATATTCCCCTGTCCGTGCTGTACGAGGACGAGCACATCATCGTCATCGACAAGCAGCCGGGCATCGTCGCCCATCCCTCGCCGGGGCACGAAACCGGGACACTGGTAAATGCTCTGCTCTTCCATTGCAAAAATCTTTCCGGCATCGGCGGGGTACTGCGTCCCGGCATTGTCCACCGGCTCGACCGCGACACCTCAGGCTGCATGGTGGCGGCGAAAACTGATTTCGCCCATCGCGAGTTGTGCGCCCAGTTCGCCGGTCGCTCCACGGAAAAGCATTACCTCGCCCTTACCGATGGCATTCCCCGCGCAGACGAAGGCACGGTCGAGGGGCAGATCGGCCGCTCTGTTTCCGACCGGAAAAAGCAGGCGCTGCTTCCCGACGGCGGGCGCTACAGCCTGACCCATTACCGGGTGTTGGAAAGATTTTCCACGCACGCGCTAGTGGAATGTATTCTGAAAACCGGGCGCACCCACCAGGCGCGTGTGCATTTGAAATCGTTGCAGGCACCGGTGCTGGCAGACGCCGACTATAGCAAACACGCCGCGTTTGTCGATAAAACATCCGGCGAGACGCTGCTTTCGCGGCAGGCGCTGCACGCGTGGAAACTGTCGTTCAATCATCCGGTGTCAGGCGTGAGGCTGGAACTTGTTGCGGAGTTGCCAGCCGACATGGCGCGGGTGTTGGAATATCTGCTGGCGGGAAACTAATTCCCCGCCAGCATGGCGCGAATCTGCGCGATAGTATCGCCGAACTCCTCCGCCGAAACATTCCGCGCTTTACGCTCCAGCAGTTCCGGCGGCAACTCGGCGATAAACCTGCTCGGTAGCCGCTCGATTCCCTTGCCCCGAGAGATACGGGTCTTGCAATAAGTGATAATCAGTTCGCGCCGCGCGCGGGTGATGGCGACGTAACACAACCGCCGCTCCTCCTCTACGTCCCCGGTTTCGACCGAGTTCTTATGCGGCAGCAGACCTTCCTCCATCCCGACCAGATAGACAAGAGGAAATTCCAGCCCCTTGGCCGAGTGAATGGTTATAAGCTTGAGCGCCGCTTTTTCTTTTTCTCGGCTCTTGTCGTCATCCTTGCTGACCAGCAGCGCCTCCTGCAGAAATCCGGAGAGTCCGCCTTCCGGTTCGCGTTCGACATATTTTTTCAGACTGTCTCCCACTTCGTACGCGGTGTTGATCCGCGAAGCCTGTTCCAGGGGATCGTCATAGAGAGACTGGATTTCCTGTTCGTAACCTGATTCGCGCACTATCTTTTCAACCAGTTTGTCAAACTTGCCGGACTTCGCCAACTGTCGCCAGCCGCCCAGCAACTGGGAAAACGCACGACAGCATGCCTTGCCCTTTTCCGCCAGTTCCGGAATTTCGTCGACCCGCTTCAACGCCTGCGACAACGACAGGGAATTAGCCGAGGCGAAAGCAGAAACTCTTTCCATGGTCTTGTCGCCGATTCCACGGGGCGGAGTATTGACGATTCTCAGTAGCGCGGTGTCGGCGCGGGGATTGCTGACAGCCGACAGGTAACTCAGCATGTCGCGCACTTCCTTCTGATCGAAAAAGGAAGAGCCGCCGATAATGGCATAGGGAATGCGCGCGGTGCGAAGCTCTTCCTCGAAGGGGCGGTTCTGGCCGTTGGTGCGCATGATGATCGCGAAATCGGCAGGCTTCAGATTCTCCTCACGCAGGCGGCGTTCGATTTCTCCAATCACCAGTTCCGCCTCGTCCTGCTGCTCCTCCGCCTCCAGCACGCGGATTTTGCCTCCCTGCCCCAGGCGCGACCAGAGTTTTTTCTCGCAACGTTTTTCGTTATTGGCGATAAGAGCGTTGGCTGCGTTCAGGATGCTTTCGACCGACCGATAGTTTTCCTCCAACCGCACGACCTTAGCGCCGGGAAAATTCTTGTGGAAATCGAGAATATTGCCCGGCACCGCGCCGCGCCAGCCGTAGATCGACTGGTCGTCGTCGCCGACCACGCAAAGATTCTTGTGCCTCTCGGCGAGAATTTTCACCAGCCGGTATTGCACGCCGTTGGTGTCCTGGAATTCGTCGACGACTATCTGCCGGAAACGGCCTTGCCAATAGTCGC
The DNA here is from genome assembly GCA_020060765.1 of Planctomycetota bacterium. GTDB lineage: Bacteria > Planctomycetota > SZUA-567 > SZUA-567 > SZUA-567 > JAGUZQ01. Next base: position 27,170 of record JAGUZQ010000049.1, read on the forward strand.
GCGCGCCGGAATCCTTTTCCAGCAGTTCGACCGTTTTCAGCAACAGGTCATCGAAGTCGAACGCCTGGATCGACTTCAGCGAATCCTGGTAACGCCGGTAAACGCTGGCCAGCACCCGTTCCCATTCGTCGACGGCGCGGCGGGAAAATTCCGCGTGACCCATTCCCTGATTTTTCAGCTTGCCGATCTCGTACAGAATCTCCTCCGGCTTCAGTCCCACGTCGCCGCGCACGAATTTTGCAGCCTTGTGCACCAACCCCAGCTGCTCGCCCTGGTCGCAGATACTGAAATCGGATCCGTAGCCCAGCGCCGCTGCGTCGCGCCGCAGAATGCGCACGCACAGGCTATGAAAAGTGCTGACAATCATTGTCGCGATGTTGTGCTTCCTGCCCACCAGGCGCTTGATGCGCTCCTTCATTTCCCCCGCCGCCTTGTTGGTAAAGGTGACGGCCAGTATTTCCTCGGGAGCGTAACCCTTGTCCAACAGCCGGGCAATACGCATGGTCACGGTATGGGTCTTTCCGGTGCCTGCCCCGGCGAGCACCAGCAGGGGGCCGTTGATGTTATCCACCGCTTCGCGCTGCTGCTTATTCAGTGATGTTTTGCTGGATGTCATGTTAAAAAATATTTCCGTGCGCGAGGAAGGTTGCGCGAAAAAAATGGCATTATGCACAGGGCAAAAAAGTTTGCAAGGCGAATTCAGCGCGCGCACAGGCGTGTAACCGCGGGCAGGATTTCAAACTTGACAGGCAGGTCGCCGAAATAGTCGCCGTCCATCTGCACAGGAACCCCGGAAGCACAGGTAATCTCGATTTTCTTACCGCGGAAATATTTCACGCCGCTCTGCCTGGGCATTATTCCCAACAGCGAGGCGAAGCCATAGCGGATAAAATTCAGTTTCGACTTGCCGAACATGCAGCATATCTCCAGCTCGCCGTCGCGCGGGTCAGCGCTGGGGAAAATCCGGAAGGGGCCGCCATACCGGAGCATGTTGCCGATAATCAGGAATGTGCAGCCCTCGGCGACTTCCTGCTCGTCGATTTTGATCGCCAGACGCGGGAAGGAATAAGAGAACAGGCTTTCCAGAATCGGCAGGATGTATGTGGCAAAACTGATGCCCTTCTCCGTACGGCGCTGGCTGACACGCCTGACTATATCGGCGTCGAACCCAATGCCCGCGCACATGAGACAAAGCCTGCGCCGGTCTGCCGCCGGAAACTCAGTCGAGATCAGGTCGAAATTCCTGCCGCAATCGCGCAGGGAAAGATCGACCAGTTCTTCCAGATTCTGGGGAAGATTGAGTTCCTTGGAAACCACGTTGGCGGTGCCTGCCGGAACCGGAACAATCGTCGCCGCTCCTTGGCTTTTATATACTCCACTGACGACTTCATTCAGGGTGCCGTCGCCGCCGACGGCGTAAAGCAAGTCGTGACTTACGCGGCTTCTGGAAAATTCAAAAGCGTCGCCCGCCGCCGAGGTATGGAGGATTTCAGGAGTGATGCCGCGCGCCGACAGGAGGCTCGACAATTCCTCGGCAATACGAGCCGCCCTGGTTTTGCCGCTGGCGGGGTTGACGATGACTGCCGCGGTCTTGCTCATGGCTTCAGGTCAGGCCTGTCCGCGTGCCAGTCCTGGTAGGCGTTATTGCGCCACGCCTCGCATTCACCGCCGCGGATGTGGTGCGCGCGGACGACATTAACGATCGCGGCCAGATCCGCCACCGCACCGTCGAGGAGGTCGTTGATGACGAGATGGTCGTATTCCTCCATCCGCGCCACTTCCGCCTCCGCGATTTTGAGGCGCGCCTCGATCTCGCTAACCCTTTCTGTGCCGCGCCCGCGCAGGCGGTGGCACAATTCCGCAGGGGTCGGCGGGAGGACAAAGATATGCACGACATTGCGGAAGCAATTGCGGATCGCCGCCGAACCGTTGACGTCGATCACCAGTATCACCACCTTGCCTCGCGACAACGATTGTTCGAGCATGTCGCGCGGCGTACCGTAGAAATTGCCGTTGAATTCATTGTGTTCGATAAAGCGGTTTTCGCGCAGACCCTGCTCGAATTTTTCGCGGGTGATGAAATAATAATCCCTGCCGTCGACTTCACCAGTGCGTGGGCGACGGGTGGTGGCGGTGATGGCTTTCAGCACCTCGTCTCCCGCCGCCTTGACAAAAGCGTCAGCGATAGTGCTTTTGCCGCTGCCGGCGGGACCGGACAATACTACCAGCAATCCGCGTGATTTCATGCGAGCGTCCCGTCATTACTCGATATTGGCAGCCTGTTCCTTGATCTTCTCCACCGCCAGTTTCGCCTCGACCGCGCGCGTCACGATTTCGCTGTCGTTGGCCTTGGAGGCGGAAGTGTTGATCTCACGCAAAAATTCCTGCGCCAGGAATTCGATCCGCTTGCCGATCTCCCCGCCTTCTTCCAGCGCCTTGGCGAACTGCTCCAGATGACTGGACAGGCGATCCATCTCCTCGTTGATGTCGGACTTGTCGGCAAAGAGGCAAATTTCCCGCTCCAGCGAGCTTTCGTCGCCAGCGCTCAAACCGTCAGGCGATAGTTCTGTCAGACGAACCTTCAACCTTTCGCGCGAACGCTCCACCACCTTGGGCGCGTACTCCCTGGCGAAAACCGAGTAGGCGGAAAGAGGCATAACCAGTTCGGCGAGGCGCGAGGCGGTTGTCTCACCCTCCGCCAGACGCATCTCCAGCACCTGCGCCAGCGCCGCGACGGAAGCCTGTTCCACCAGCTCCCATTCAGCGACGGTAATCGAATCCTCCAGCCCCTGGTACTCGAACACATCGGGAATCCGCAGCAGATCGCCGCAGCGGAGCGATTCGTCCAGATTCAGTTCCCGGGAAAGTTTGCGCAAGGACGCGACCACTTTTTTGGCATATTCCTCGCGGATCGGCAGGCTTTCGGGTTCGCCGGTACGGCGCAGATTGACAAACACGTCTACCGCCCCGCGCGACAGTTTTCCGCCTACCAGATCGCGCAGATTTTTTTCATACACGCCCAGCGACGGTCGGCTGCGCACGTTGAGTTTCATCCCCCGGTGATTGACCGAGCGGATTTCCACCGACACCTCGACCCCGTCCCCAGCCGTAAGGGAGGAGCCGAACCCCGTCATGCTGTAAACTTTATTGCGCACCATAGCCGCCATCTCAGCTTTTCTTGAATCGACCGAAAAGAGAACCGAGGAATCCGCCGCCCTCGTCCTCGCCGCCAAGTTCATCCTCGCTGGCGGTGGGAGGCGGAATCTCCTCCTCCGGCTGCTGCTGGCCTTTTTTCTCCAGCAGCTTGCGGCTGAACATGGCCGCCACCCGCTTGCAGGTGACGTCGTGGAAACCTTCGGTCTTGAGCAGTTCCAGAATTCCCTTCACCGTCAGCCCCTGGACGTTGAGCAGTTTCTCCCGAGCCGACGGGTATTCCTTCTCGAAAATCATGTTGTTGATCTTGTCTGAAAAAAGCTTGCTCCGCTCAATGGCGTTGTTGAGCCAAGTAATAAGGCTGCGCATACTTTCGATCTGTTTTTCGTTCAGCTTGCCCCGGCTGATACCGCCGTCCAGCGCGGTGCGGGTGCCCTGGCGCTTGCTGGTGGCGTTCTGGAAAACGTGCCTGATGCAGATAGCCGCGTCGTCCAGCCGCTCGCGCCGCAGATGCAGGTCGGCCAGCAGGAAAGTCACGCCGATTTCGTACCTGGCGTCGTCGACGCGCTTGGAACGGTCAAGCGCCTCGCGGTAAAACTCGATGGCGCTGTCTATACAGACATTCTCATCCAGCGGCAGCTCCGGCCATTCCACGGCTAGTTTGAGAAAAAACTCATCGTAAGAGGCGTATCCAACCGGCGCCGAACCGTACGGCATGTCCCAAGCCGTCTTTTCGCGGTAAAGCCAAGCGGTTCTGAGATACAACCGCCCGAGTTTGGCGTATTGCCGCATATTTGGCGTAAGTATTTTCTGAATGTAGATCGCCTGGAGGTGGGAGCAAAGCGCCGCTTCGAGCGTGACGTATTCCTGCTCCATGTCGATCGTCCCGCCCATGCGGTTGATGAAGGATTTGGGCGCCTTGGAGGCGATCAGCAGCTTTTCCCGGATCAGTTCCAGCTTGCCGCCGGAATCATCCTCGCCCCGGAATACTTCCTTCTCGTCGCAGAAATTGCAGAAGGCGCAGTGCCAGATATGATAATAATTCGGATGGATACCCTCAAAAATCGGCGATTCCCACTTGTAGGAAACCACGTGCTGGTCGCCCTCGATCTCCACGGGAGTGTAAAGCTTGCTTTTTACATACCGGTGCCGCGACTCGCGGTCGCAAATCGGACACTTGCAGGGAACAGAGATAAAAGCCTCGTTTTTAGCATTCAATCAACTTCTCCCGTAATGCTAATTACCCGCAGGCTTATCCGCTTCTCCGCCGGGATTGTTGGTCTCGTCGACAGGCTTATCGCCAGTCTCGGTTTTTCCCGGAATGGGCTGCGGTGCGACTGGCACGGGAGCTTCCGTCGGCGCGACCGCCTTTCCTTCGACCGGGGCAGGCGCAACCGGAACTTCCGGCGTCGGTGCTGCAGGCGCAACCGGCATTGCCTGCGGAACCGGCGCTACTGTTTCGGCAGGTTTTTCAATCTTGATTTCGTCTGGCACGATCGTGACCTTCTGCCTGGCGTGATACCAGTTGATGCAAAGCGCCAGCAGCACGAAAATGATTGAACAGTATGCAGTTCCCCGGCGCAGGGGATTGCGCACGCCCATAACGTTATCCATCTGCGCGCCGCTCATCGCGGCGATGCCGCCGCCCTTGCTTTCCTGCAGCAGCACCATACCGATAATCAGAAAGGCAATGAAAAAGAAGATAATCATGAACAGGTATTCCACTTCGTATTCCCCTTATCCAGTTAATTAAATCAGCCGCTTTTGCAAGTTAATAGCTTACCTCCCGCCGACCGATTTATCAAGAAAAACCTTGGTGAAAATGCGGGTCTGGTAAAAATCAGTCGAAAAAAAACATCCCCTCCCCCCTTGCGGGGAGAGAGGGTAGATGTTCCTCTTGTCGCACAGTAGCCAGTTACTTGCCGAAATTCACCAGTTTTTCAAACGAATCAGGCTTCAGGCTGGCTCCGCCGACCAGGCCGCCGTCCACATCGGGCTGCGCCATCAATTCCTTGACATTGTCGGGCTTAACCGAACCGCCGTACTGAATCCGCACGCTCTGGGCGGTTGCCTCGCCGAATATTTCCTTCAGTAACCCGCGAATAAACGCGTGTACTTCCTGCGCCTGGGCGGGAGTGGCGGTTTTGCCGGTGCCGATGGCCCAGACCGGCTCGTAAGCGACTGTAACTTTCTTCATCTGCTCCACAGTCAGACCGGCAAGGCCGTTAACGATGTGATCCTTGACCACTTTATTGGTGACGCCCCGCTCACGCTCCTCCAGCATTTCGCCGCAGCACATGATCACTTCCAGCCCCGCCGCCAGCGCCGCCTTGATTTTCCTGTTGACGGTTTCGTTGGTCTCGCCAAAAAACTGGCGCCGTTCGCTGTGACCGATGATTACAAAAGAACAACCCGCGTCGATCAGCATGGCGGGTGCGACCTCACCGGTAAACGCGCCCGATTCCTCCCAGTAGCAGTCCTGCGCGCCGATCTTGATGTTAGTGCCCTTGCAGGCGTCGGCCAGACTCTTGAGCGCGGCGAACTGCGCGCCGATGCCGATATCCACGCCGGTCGCCCCGGCGACTGACGCCTTGACAGCGTTGACGAATTCCACCGACTCGCTGATCGTCTTGTTCAATTTCCAGTTACCGGCAATGAAAGCTCTGCGCATTTTTTTCTCCTGGCCTATGAATAAATCAATCATTGAAAGTAGTATAAGGTTCCTGGGGTTTATCCGGAGCTGCCGCCGCGCATTTTTTCAGATAAACCAGCGCTTCGCTGATCTGATCCTGCGGGTTGTCGCGGAAAAATTCCTCCATGGAGATCCAGCCGCTGAAGCCGACAGTATTGAGCGCGAAGAAAACCTCCACCCAATCTACCTCACCTTCATCCATCTTGCAATACTTGTTGCGCCAAATGGTGCGTTTTACCTCCGGCACCGGCAGATTCTTATCCTCTACCTTTTCGAATATAAGGTTTTTCGCGTGCACGTAGGCCAGATACGGCCCCAGCAACTCCGCCGAGGCGCGCGGCCTGAGCCAGCCTTCAATCCTGGTATTGGCCGCGTCGTAGATCGCGCCCACCGCCGCCGGGTCGAGACCTTCCATCAGAATATGCACCACCGCCGGGCAGGCCGCGACCGCGCCGCTGTGCAACTCGACCACGTAGCGGATGCCATACTCTTTATGCAGTCCGGTCAGCATTTCCAGACCGGCGCGCGTCTTTTTCATAATGTCGGTGAACGATTCGCGCTGGTGCAGATGCTCGTCGAAATTGTAGGCAATCCAGGGATGTGCCACACGCAGGGTCTTTCCACCCAGCCCCGCCACAGCCTCGCTCCACTTGCGCATCAAATCCTTGTTCCACAGTCTGCCCGCATTAAGCCAGCCCGCTATTTCCAGCCCGTGATCGGCGGTGATCTTCGCCATCTCGCGCGCGGCTGCGGGAGCCTCTTCCAATGCAGGCAACCCCCACTCGATCCCATCAACACCCACCGCCTGAGCCAGTTCGACAATCTGCTCCCGCGAATGCGTCTTGGTGATGATGTTGGTATTGATGGAATATTTGAAATCGGACATCGGCGCTCCTTAGTACAACGCCCCGCAAATAAGGGGGCAAACGCAAGGTGTTATATTCTCCCCCTTCCAAGGGGAGGAACTATGGCCCCCTTTCTTCTGGGGCGCTGTACTTAGGCAACTCCGCAACTGAATGTTATTATAACGTCCGCCCCACTGCTTCCGCCACGCGTCGGCAGGCGGCGACGAGGTCGGCGAACATTTCGAACGTCAGTGACTGCGGGCCGTCGCTCAGTGCCTTCCCCGGACAGGGATGCACTTCCACCATCAGCCCGTCGGCACCGGCGGCAATCGCGCACAGCGACAGCGACTTGACATATTCCACATGCCCCGAAGCGTGCGAAGGGTCGATCACTACCGGGAGATGGGACAACTTTTTCAAAACCGGCACGGCTGAAATATCAAGCGTGTTGCGCGTCGCGGTCTCGAAGGTGCGGATGCCGCGTTCGCAGAGGATAACGTTTTCGCAGCCGCCGTCAAGCAGATACTCGGCGGACATCAGCAGATCCTCCACCGTCGCGGCCATGCCCCGCTTGAGGAAGACCGGCTTATGCACCATCGCGACTTCCTTCAGAAGATCGTAATTCTGCATGTTGCGCGCGCCGATCTGGAGAATGTCGGAATACGCCGCCACCAGGTCGAGGTTGCGCGGGTGCATGACCTCCGTGCAGATTGGCATGTCCAGTTCCCGCCCCGCGTCGGCCATTAGCTTAAGACCTTCCTCCCCCATACCCTGGAAAGCGTAGGGCGAGCTGCGCGGTTTGAACGCGCCGCCGCGCAAGACCTTAGCTCCCGCCGCCTTGACCGCGCGCGCGGTAGAGAAAATCTGCTCCTCGCTTTCGATGCTGCAAGGCCCGGCCATGAGGGTGATGTCGCTGCCGCCGAAGGTCGCGCCCTTGACCTCGAACACAGTGTCGGTGGGGTGGAATTCGCGGCTGGCGAGCTTGTATGGTTTCAGAATCCGTACGACATCCTCGACGTTGGGCAGCATCCGGAAATTTTCCGGCGTCAGGTCGTGGCGCCCGGTGCGGATGCCGATGATGGAACGCTCCACGCCCTTGTCGAGATAGCTTTCGTAACCGTTTTCCTCGATTACTTCCACCACCCGCTTGATGTCGGCGTCTGTCGCGCCCGATCTCATTACTATGATCATTCGATACTCCTATGATTGCTGTCTGCTTTAAATTCGCGAACGGAGTCCGGCACCTCACAATTAAGGGGGCAATACATGCAAGGGCTAAGGCTCTAAGGGACTGGGGGACTAAGGCTTTGGTCGAAAATTTCCCTGCTTGCCGTAAGTTTTTCGCACTCGGGAGCTATATCGGCATCGAGCCTGCAAAGGATTTTTCTTAGTCCCTTAGTCCCAAATCCGATTTGCCCCCTTTATTATGGGGCGCTGTGCTTAGTCTCTCATCGTCAGTGTCACCTATTCCAGCGGCGGCGGCGTATTCACCAGGTGCATGGCGCGGGGATAGCTGCCCAGCACGACAAATTCGTCGGTATGCTCCTGCACGGCCTTCAAAGCCTGCTCGATTTTCGGGTCGGTTGCATGTCCCTCGATATCGACGAGGAAGGAGTAATCCCAGTTCAGTTTTTTCGACGGTCGGCTTTCAATCCTGGTCATATTGATCCCGTTGCTCTTGAACGGCAACAGGGCGCCGTAAAGGCTGCCAGACTCGTGGCGCAAGGAAAACATGACGCTGGTACGGTCGTCCCCGGAGGGGCCGCCGAAAGCAGTTCCCAGCACCACGAAGCGGGTAGCGTTGCCGGGAATGTCCTCGATGGCGCGCACGATGTTGCTGAGCGAATAGAGCGAGGCCGCCACTTCGCTGGCGATTGCCGCAACCCCCGGCTCCCGTGAGGCGCGCTCCGCCGCCAGCGCTGTCGACGGCACTTCCCGCACCGGCACGCCGGGCAGGTTTCCCGCCAGCCATTGCCGGCACTGCGCCAGCGCGTTGTGGTGGCTGGCGACCAGCTTGATTTCGTTCATCCGCGAATTCGACACCAGGTTCTGGTGCACCTCCAGAAACACTTCCGAGCAGATTTTCAGCGACGTCTGCATCAGCATATCGTTGGTTTCGTTAACCGAGCCTTCGGTGGAATTCTCGATCGGCACGATGCCATAATCGGCGTGCCCCCTGCTGACGGCGAGAAAGACGTCGCGGATTTCCGGCTGCGGGTAATAATCCATGGACGAGCCGAATTTCTGGATGGCCGCCTGATGGGAAAAAGTTCCGGGAGGTCCCAGGTACGCGATGCGAGTCGGCATTTCCAGCGAGATGCAGGCGCTCATCACCTCGCGGTAAATGGCCTGAAGATTCTTCGCCGTAAGCGGCCCTGAACTCAGACTGACAACTTTTTCATAAACCGCCTTTTCCCGTTCAGGAGCGAAGACGCTTTTGCCGTCCTTCTGTTTCAGCTTGCCGATTTCGCTGGCGGCGGCGGCGCGGCGGTTGAGCAACTCCACGATCTGGCGGTCGCAACCGTCGATTTCGCCCCGCAGTTCATCCATGTCCATGCTTTTTCCTTATATTGCCTTAAAATCCAGAAGGACAAAGATATTTTACCCGGTGAAAAAAGTCAACCCCAAAGCCTGAGCGGAACCCCGCCCCGCCTTGACCAAACATTGCCGGGGGAATCAGATCGAAGAATATTGCGTGACAATTCCCGCATTGGCCATGCAAAAGGTCTGCCCAGAACGCCAGCAGATAAATATTAATCATTGTAGAAAAATCCGCCTGCCACAGCATGACAGGCGGAATCTTTGAGTCTCCAGTTGCCAGTCTGCGCTATTCCGGCTTGCCTGGGTTCTTGCCGCCGTCGCCCGCGCCTTCCTTTTCAAAGGGATTAGCGACCTTGGTCGTGGCGGTTTTCTTTTCCTCGACCGGCGCGAACCAGGCCACGTCGCGGAACAGGTTCCCCTTTACACTCTTGCCCACCGCCAACAGGCGCGGCACATTCGACAGGCGCGCCACCAAGTTGGAGCCGCTTTCCCCGCCGAGTTCTATTTTCAGTTCACCCTTTTCGGTCTTAACCGTAAGGGTCGAGGTGTTGTCCTTGGTCAAGCCCGCCGCCGCTTCGGCCTGAGGCAGGAATGTTTCCGCCTTGAGATTGGCGATTGTATGCGCGAGAATAGCGACCTTGTCGGCGTCGGCGGGAGACGTCTTGCCGTCGATATCAAGTTCCCATTTTTCCGCGTCCGCCTTTTTCAAGGCAAACGAAGGCTTGCCGTTTTCCGCGACCGTGATTCCGGTTATCTCCTCGCGCTTGACTTTCGTGAGGCTGGACAAATCGAACAGCTTGTCCATCTCCGGAAACGCCTTTTGCGCATCGGTGTCTTTCATCACGAAAATGGTTTTAGAATCGTCGGTGACGTAGCAGGCTTTCTGGGTGGGATGTTCCTTGCCCAGCAGGAATTCGCGGACAGTGCCGTCTTCCAGTTTCAGCGCAACCTTGCATGCCGGCATAACCAACCCGTATTTCACCAATCCCTCCGACACGGCATAGTCCTCGTTTTTCCAACTGGAGAAAGCAGATACCGCGTCTCCCAAAACCGATGTTTTCACCTCCAGTCCCGCGATGCTGCTTTTCGCCTCCCACTTATCGTCCTTGTTCTTGCGGGTGGCGGTGATGCTGTTTTCGCCACGAGTTACAGTGATTCCCACCACCTGGTCGGCAACGACATTCGGCGTATTCAGCTTGAACATGCTCGAAGCCTTGCGGAAGATGCGTTCGAAGCGCCAGTCAGCCATCTTGTAAATCTGTCCCGGCACGCTTGAAGCGATGAGATACGGCGTATCGGTCGCGCGGTCGCGGTTGGCCAGGATTTCGAACGTCGTTCCGTCCGCCTTGGTCACGGTGCAACGGTAGGCGGGTTTATCAAGCCCCAGTTCGGCCTTCTTCGCCGGGTCGAACACCTCGTCCACATCGAACTGGGAGAGTTCCTGCAGAACCGTGTCAAACTCTTGCATGACGAAATCGCCCCCCGGCCCGCCGGAGACGTGTTTCCACTCGAATTCCTTTTTGGCCGGAGCCTCGCCTTCTTTCGGCTCGGGCTGCGGCTTTTCCACCTTCTCGAACACCAGCGCGTAATCAGGCATCTGCAATTCCACCTTGCGCGCGTCGTCCTTGGGAATCTGGGCGAGGATGGTCTTGAGCCACGGCTGCGCCTTCAGATTTTCCGTATCCTCCCCCCACAGCCCCAGTTCCGTGCGCAGGTTGCTTCCCGCCTCGTACACTTTGCTTTCGTTGGCCAGACGCACGAAACACGATTCCGAACCGTACTGCGAGCGGGTCTTGCCGATAATCAAGTCAAACACCGCATCTTTGCCTCCGGTATTGTAGAGGCGCACGTGAATGCCCTTGTCGTCGTCCAGGCCGTAGTCGGTCTGCACTTCCGGCCGGTCGGAGGCGAAATCGCCGGTCATTTCCTTCAACGCTTTCAGCAGCTTGTCGATCTTGTCGACTTTGGCGGGCGCGTTCCACTGCGAGGAGATAACCCATTCCTGTCCCTGCTTTTCCAGCACGACGTCAGCCGGTTTACGACCGGAGGCAAATTCGATTTTCGCGACAGACTCAGCCGTCACTCCCGCAGGCATGAGCGCGCGGAAATCCACCTGCTCCTCCACGCTCTGCGTCGGTTCCGGCTTTTTCGTGAGGACGCCGACCACAACCAGCACTCCCAGCAACGCCAGCATGATGACAATATGATTAAGCTTCACTATTCATACTCCTTATTTTTAGTCTCCAGCCTCCAGTCCCCAGTCTCCAGTTTTCCTGGGAACAAGTTTTAATTATTTAAGACACTCTCGGAAAACAACACTGGAGACTGTCAACTGGAGATTGGAGACTTTCCCGTAAAACTGACGAAGAACCCGGAACGCTCACGACAGACTTGCGGCGTAGGCTTCGCGGCGGCGGCGGCGGAGAACCCAGACCAGGATTCCCAACAGCGTGATGACAATCAGGTGCCCCGCCACCTGGACGAATTTCCAGAACCCGGCCTTTTTCTCGATGTCGCCGATGGCGCGCATCTGCATGGATTTGTCGGCCAGCGCGCGAATCTGCCGCCCGGTTTCATCCAGTCCCAGCAATCCCACGCAATTCAGGAAATAGGTCATTTCCGGCATGTTGATGAAATCGCGATGGAACAGGCGCGCGTTCGCGAGAAGAACCAGCTTGCCCGGCGCGGGTTTGATTTCGCCGGGATGATCTTCCTGCGGCGGAGGCTGCTGCATCTGGTTCATGGGGTTAGGCTGTTCCGCCGCCCACTTGGGCGCGGGCTTGCCTGCGAAAGCGTCCTTGAACTGACCTTCGGCCAACACCCCCAGCGGCCAGCGTTTGAGCTTGGTGGTGTCGCCCGGCTTTTCGACATCAGGCTGGGTCAGCATGTCGGAGACCAGCGATTTTTTCCAGCACCCATCGGAACTGCGGAGAATAGTCGTGACTTTCAGGCCGAGTTCCTTAACCAGCTTTTCGTCGACGTTGACGGTAGTGCCCCAGTTATAGGACAGGCGCGGGATGTTCTTGCCCAGGCCGAAGGCGTCGATCATGCTGTCGCTTTCCAGTTCGGCCTGGATCGCGATAGCGGGCATGGGCATCCGCATGTAACCCAGTTGCGTACGGATCGGCATCTGGATGCGCGCGGGTGAGCTGTCCATCAGTACCTCGTCGCCCACCGTGACGCCGCTGGCGGCGAGAAAGGTGTTTACCTTCGGATTTTCCGGCATCTTGCGGATCGACAGGCTATCCCGTTGCATCTGGTAGTCGAAAGAATAATTCTGCACCGCAAGGAACACCTTCTTGCCGTTGACCAAAGCGCGGTTCACTTCCCACTGCTGACGCTCGTCCAGTTCTTTGGGGCCGACCATTACCAGCACGTCGTAATCTTCCGGCAGCGGGCTTTCCTGGCTGAGGTCGACGCGCTGCACCTGGTAATTTTCCTGCTCCAGATAAGCCTGCAGGTAATTATACGGGTCTTCCGGCGGAGGAACGGGGCGTCCCATCTGCTGGTACATCATCGCCATCTGCGCGTTGACCCGGTTCACCGGTGCCACCAGCGCCACCACCGGCGCTTTTTCGCGCGTCATTTTGTCAATGTATTTGACAAGGAAATATTCCAGCTGCGGCAACTGCTCCATCATGACCTGCGGGATCACTTCGCTTTCCTTTTCCTTGTACATGATTTCCATGCCGCTGTAGACCAACTGCGCAGTCTGCTTGCCTTCATCCGCCGTACCCACGGGGAAAGGCTTGATCTTCTTCAGGATGCGCTCCTCGACCGGATCCTGCTTTTCCTTCTCTGCGCTCTCTTCCTTCAGATCCTGCTCGACGCCGCGGGTGATAATCTTATAACGAAGCATGTTGCCCGAAGCCAGCCGCAGGGCGTCCAGCTTGTCGCGCACGTCGCGCTCCAGGTTCTGCATTTCGTTAGGCAGCTTGTCGCGGGGCGAGACGATGTAACGGATGTTGACCGGTTCCTTCAGGCGCTTCAGCACATTGATCGAAACCTCGTCGATGGAGAAAACCTTTTCCTGCGTCACGTCCAGGCGGCCAAGATTGACGTCGGCCAACACCCAGTTGGCGACCAGTCCCACCACCAGCATGATCGCCGTCGCGATGGCAAACATCAGGTTGCCGTTGGGGCGGCTGCGACGCTCAATCGCCAATCCGTTCAGCACGAGGAAAATCGCGATCCAGATCAGGAAAAACACGATGTCCGAACCCATTACCAGACCGCGCACGAGATTGTCGAAGTGGAAAAAGATGCCGATGAATTCGCCCAGTTTGGTGCCCACTTCCTTGCCGAAGGAGGCCAGCGCCGAATCCATCGCGTCCTTGATCCAGTTTAGTCCGAGAATATAGGCGAAGAACAAGGCCGGAGCCGTCAGCACGAACGCCACGATCTGGTCGCGGCAGAGGCTGGACAGGAACAGGCCGAAGGAAATGAAAAACGCGCCAGCCAGCACCGCGCCGAAATAGCCGCTCACCGTCGTCCAGGGATCGAGCAGGCCGAAAAACGAATTGCCCAGGGCGCTGGCGGCGACCGCGTCGTCGGGGCGGCTGAGAGTAATCATCATCAGCGGCACCGTCAGCGTGCAGGCCAGCGCGATGCCGTAAAACGCCATGCTGGCGAGGAATTTTCCCAGCACCAGTTCGTGCGCCTTCATGGGAAAAGTCAGCAGCATTTCAAAGGTATTCTCTTTCCGCTCCTCCGACCACAGCCGCATGGTGATGGCGGCCACGAGAAACGCGGAGACGCCGATCATGACGTGCATGTACTTGCGCATATCGGCCAGCGGCATTTCGAAAAACGCCGGGCCGATGATGAACAGCGCCAGCAAATTGGTGAACAGGATAAACGCGACCAGGTAGACCGCGCCGATGGGGCCGGTAAAATAGCTCTTGAGTTCGCGCCGGAGTATGGTCAGGCTGTTTCTCACGCGGCACCTCCCTTCTTGGCATAGGCGCTATGGGTCAGGGTAAGGAATGTCTCTTCCAGGCTGTAAGGTACGTCGGTCAGTTCCGCTACGCGCCATTTCTTCTCCAGCGCCAGCTTGCCCACCGCGTCGATCATCTCCGCCGCGTCTGCGCCGACCAACGCAAAAGAGCAACACCCCTTTTCCTCCGCGCGGAACGTGCGAAGTTTGATAGAAGCAATTCCGTCCAGCGCCTTATCGGCCTCGGCTCGGGGCGCATTTACCGAAAAATGCACCCGGTTGGTTTCGTGCGCCTGCGACCGAAGCTGCGTCAGCGTGCCCTGGGAAATGATCTGTCCCTGGTTGATAATAATGATACGGTCGCTCATGGCTTCCGCTTCCTGCAGAATGTGGGTGGAGAGAATCACGGTCTTGGATGCCGCGATTTCGCGGATCAGAGCACGCACTTCCTGAATCTGGTGCGGGTCCAGGCCGCTGGTGGGTTCGTCGAGGATGACGATTTCCGGGTCATGAATAAGAGCCTGCGCCAGGCCGGTGCGCTGGCGATAGCCTTTGGACAGTTCCTGGATCGGGCGGCGATACATCGGTTTCAGCCCGCAGCGCTCGACCACCCATTTCGTCCGTTCGCGCAGTTTCGCTCCCGAGAGGCCGCGCGCGCGCCCGACGAAATCGAGATACTCCGCCACCTCCATATTAAGGTAGAGCGGCAGCACCTCCGGCAGATAGCCCATCAGCTTGCGCACCGGGATGGGGTCGTCCACCACGTCGTGCCCCCCTACCTTGGCCGTGCCGGAAGTCGGCACGAGATAGGTGGTGATGATTTTCATGGTCGTGCTTTTGCCTGCGCCGTTAGGCCCCAGCAAGCCGACCACCTCGCCTTTTCCGACCTTGAAGCTGGCGTTTTTCAATGCCACCACCGAGCCATACTTCATCGTCAGGTCTTGCGCTTCGATCATGTGCAGACTCCTCCTCTGATGCAAATATGTAAAAAGAAATACATACCATCTTTGTCTTTAACCAGACAAGAATCCTTCGCCAATCGCGGCACTGCTGATTGAAAAAGATATTTTGTGGAAAGTATACACATCCCGACTTTACAGGCAAGCAGTATTGCAAAACAATCTGCATACTGCATAAAACCAGCCAATCAGATAAAATTCCCATCGCTTGACTGTATATTTTCCGATATCGGCGAAGAATATTCATACAAAAATGACAAAAAACAACGATACCCGAAAACTTGCCCTTGACGCGAAGCTTTGATTTTAATATAGTTGTGGCAATCCTTTTTTTATTTGAATATCCTTGACGTTTGTGCGAGACTGCATTTCCCGAAACAAAACCATTTTGAGGGAGAAGGAAAATGCCGGAAAACGAAGTTAAGGAAGTATCGCATAAACAGGATCTGCTGAAAACTCCGCCCGAGGAAGCTCGGGAAATGGAAGCCTTTATCGCCAAAGGCCACCAGGCGCACAGCATCGTCGGCGGCCTGACAGTGGTGGGTTTACTCATTATCGCGCTTGCATTTATGTATTACTCCCGCTACGACTCCAACGATCTGCTGAAATTCTCCACCAAATTTCCCGATCAAATCGAGAGCATGGTCAGCAACCAGGTGCGGCGCGACCGCGAGACTTACGTAACCCGCACCTCCTCCTCGGAACCGCCGGAGTGGCCTATACTTATGTATACCAAGCTGCGCAAGGACATCTATCTCCTGGCAGGCGCGGCAGTGCTGCTGGCAGTGGTTTTTATCCTGATCGAAAAGGCCAAACTTCACCGAAATGATTTGCTGGTATACCGTTGCATGGCGCGCGAAATCGAAAAACTGCGCCAGCGGGTTAAATCGTTGGAATCAACAGGTAAAAAGCAGGAAGCGACGCCGGAGAGCAAACCTGAAGACGCGCAGGAATAGTTTTTTTAGCTTATCTTTATGTCTGACAAGACTTTGCAGGGAGAATAAACATGGGCGAACGGTCGGTCTATGCCTCGTTGATATTGACTATCCTATTGATAGTACTGGTGTTAGGATTGTGGATGGTCAACGACAACATCAGCGTGGTTAAAAATCAGATGGTAAAGAACGAACAAGCCATGTCGCGCATTGCAGACTCGGCGGAAACCCTGACCAAGGCGCTGAGAAATTCCCTCGCCAACAGTCGCACCGCTGCTGCAAACCCCTCATGCGATGTCGCCAACCCCTCGTGCGCTGCTGAAACTTGCTGCAAAAAACAGCAAGAAAACGCGACAAACGAGAATAACGGGGATATCGAAACCGCCCAGCCGATTACGAAAAATCCCACCAACAGTCAGCCTGAGACCGCCAGTTCCGAGTTCAACGGATACAAGGGAAAGAACAAATTCGCCAACGATGACCTGGACGACCCCAACGCGGTGAACGGCGGAGTCACCCGCACTGCGACGAGAACCTTTCCCGGCAATTTTAATTATATCATAAAAGGCGAGTCGTTTGTCGGCACTCTCTGGGGTTACTGCAATGATTCGCTGGCAGAGCGGCACAACATCAATACCACTGAATTCGAACCGATGCTGGCGGAGAACTGGAACGTTTCCGACGACGGGCTGGTTTACACAATCCGCCTGCGCAAGGGAGCTTTCTGGCATCCGTACACTGATCTGGTGACGGGGAAAAAAGTGCCGGAAAAGGAAGTCACTTCCGACGATTTCCTGTTTTACTGGGAAGTGATCCAGAACGAAAACGTGCCTTGCGACCCGCTGCGCTCCTACTTCAAATTCGTGGATCGAATCGAGGTGATCGACCGCTATACCTTCAAGGTGGTCTGGACGCAGCCCTACAGTCTTTCCGAGGAACAGACCCTGGGACTCAGCCCCTATCCCCGGCATTATTACCGTCCCGAAACAGACAAGCCGGTGGACGACGCGACCTGGGCGGAACAACTGCAAAGCAGCCCGCGCAACCAGTGGGTAGTCGGTTGCGGAAAATACATGCTGGAGAAATGGGAATCGGGACAGGGGCTGACGCTGGTGCGCAATCCCAACTATTACGGTACCAAGCCGCATATTGAACGGATTTCCTTCCGGGAGATCAAGGATCCGGAAATCATGTTCAACGAGTTCAAGAAAGGCAACCTCGACCTGATGGCATTAAGTCCCACGCAGTGGACGGTGCAGACCCCCGAACCGCAGTATTACACGGTAACCAAATCGGTGGAAACCGCCATCGAGGATTCCAAGCTCTATGACGACCTGAAAAAGCAGGGCAAAAAACCGGAAGATGCCGGCGATTTCGAATTCGAGAAATACCGCTATCTGGGCGGCAGTTATTCGTATATCGGTTACAACCAGAAGAGAAAGATGTTCCAGGACAAGCGGGTGCGGCAAGCCCTGACGCATCTGGTCGACCGCCGCCGTATCCTGACCGAGGTTTACAAGGATCTGGGCACGATCCAGACCGGGCCGTTCCTGCCGCAAAGCCCCTACAACGACCCCGCCGTCAAGCCCTTTGAGTTTGATGTCGAAAAAGCCAAGGCGCTGCTGACGGAAGCAGGCTGGATTGACTCAGACAAGGACTGGCTACTGGACAACGATCTGGACGGTGACGGCAAACGGGAAGTATTCACTTTCCGCTTCATGACCATTTCGGTCAGCGCTGAACAGCGCAAGATGGCTTCGATCATCCGCGAAGACATGTTGAAAGCCGGCATCAAGATGGAGATCGGCCCGCTGGAATGGTCGGTGTATCTGCAGATGCTGGAGGAAAAAACCTTCGACGTCTGCAGTCTGGGCTGGAGCGGCGGAGTATTCGAAAGCGATCCCTACCAGATCTGGCACAGTTCGCAGGCGGATCTGCCCAAAAGCAGCAACCATATCTATTTCAAGAATGCCGAAGCCGACAAACTGATCGAAACCGGCAGAGTCACCATGGACAAGAATAAACGAACCGAAATCTATCGCCAATTCCATCGCCTGATTCACGAGGAACAGCCCTATACCTTTTTATTCGCCGGACACGGCACGGTCGCGCGGCAACCGCGTTACCGCAACGTGCGGGTATACAAGGTCGGACTCGATGGCAGCCAGTCGTGGTTGCCGATGGCGTTGCAGGTGGAATAGACTTCGAAGCGTCATTCCCGCGAAGGCGGGAATGACGTTCGTAAGTTGAATTATTTTTGCGTGAGTCCGTAAGAGGGTGTGGGGTAGCGCAGGATCGATAACTTCCGGATTACCGTTGGCATATGTCAAGGATATAGTAATGCGCACCTTCATCATCAAGCGCCTGTTCTGGATGATTCCCACCATCATTGTAATCACCATGATCAGTTACGGCATGATGCGCATCGCCCCCGGCGACCCGGTGCGCGCCAACATGATGGCTTCCGGCGGCGGCGGCGACGACGCCCTGGGCACGATGAAGGCAGGGCAGGAATCAACCGCCGCCAAGCAATTCAAGAAACGCTTCAATCTCGACAAGCCCTGGATCGTCGGCTATTTTCTCTGGATCAAGAACATCGCCATGCCCAGAGGCGAAAAAAATATTCAACCCGGTGACCACTGGCTGTGGGCTTACATGCCCAAGGGTGACTTCGGTTGCTCACTCACCATCCAGCTCGGTACGCCGGTGTGGGATCTGATCAAGGACAGGATGCCGGTGACGATCAAGCTCAACCTCTGGGCAATGGCGATCGTCTACCTGGTGGCTATACCCTTCGGGCTGTACTCGGCGGTATTCCGCAATTCCGTTGGCGACCGCATTTTCAGCACCCTGTTTTTCATCCTATATTCGGTGCCCAGTTTCTGGCTGGGGCTGGTACTGATCCTCATTATTTCGAAATATTACCCGACGTGGCCCACCAGCGGGATTTACTCCAACCTGCCTGCCGATTCCACCTACTGGCAGATTCTTCTCGACACCGGCAAGCGTTACGTCCTGCCAGTGATCTGCATGTCCTACGGCAGTTTCGCGGGATTGTCCAGATTCTCGCGGGTAGGAATGCTGGAAGTCATCCGCCAGGACTACATCCGCACCGCCCGCGCCAAGGGCTTGTCGGAGTGGAAGGTGATCATGAAACACGCGCTCCGAAACTCGGTCATTCCCCTTATCACCATGATGGCGGGGATGCTGCCGGCCATGATCGGCGGCAGCGTGATGATCGAATTCCTGTTCGGCATTCCCGGCATGGGCACTCTCGGCCTGGACGCCCTGGGCAGCCGCGACTATCCCGTGCTTATCACCCTGTTTTCCTTCAGCACCCTGCTGACGCTGTTTGGCATCCTGATTTCCGACATCACCTATTCGATCGTCGACCCGAGGATCACCTTTGACTAAAGACAAAATTATCTCGCCCACCTACGCGCAGATGATCTGGGAGCAGTTCCGGCGCAACCGGACCGCGATGATCGGCCTCTACATCGTGATGTTCTTTTTCGCGCTGGCGTTTTTCGCGCCGTTCATCGCCCACAGCCTGCCCCTGACCTGGGTCGACCCCGAGGGCGTGCGCACCTATCCCCTGCTGAACGAATTCTTCGCGCCGATGAACACCACCGAGCAGGTGCTGGAACTGGCATTCAATTTTTGCCTGATCTTCCTGCCCCTGGCGCTGCTGGCGTGGAAAGTGGCGGGGAGATTGTTCCCAGATATAGACAAGAAAGCCTCGCGCGAAATGGCGCTGGTGGTGGGCGCGGCGCTGGCGCTGGTTTTCGTCGGCTGCGTCTGCGGCGTATTGTACGCTACCGGCGCGGGCACGCTTTGGACAAAAGGTTATTACTACTCCTGCGGTGTCCTCGGCTTTTTCGTCTTGGGCGGCATGACTGCGATGTCGGCGATCATTCTCACCGCCGCCAGCCAGATGCAGGCCTCGCCGCGCTGGCTGTTCGTGATCGTAGTGGCGTTGCTGTGTCTGACGCCGTTCCTGCTGGCCAAGAAACGCAACGACCCGCACGACTACCGCGTATTGCATGCCGAAGGCAAGGGGCACGGGGTGTTCGCGCTCATCCCCTACGGCCCGACCGAAACCGGCTTCGGCCCCAAGCTGCCGCCGAGCTGGTGGGAAGACGAGCTGAAGAAAAAAACCGAAGACGACAAGCCGGGCTGGCACCTGCTGGGCACCGACGAGGTCGGCATCGACATCCTGGTGAAAATCATCCACGGCGCGCGCGTGAGCCTGTCGGTGGGGTTCGTGTCGATCACGATCTCGACCATCATCGGCGTGATTCTCGGCTCGATCAGCGCCTATTTCGGCGGCAAGATCGACTTCATCATCCAGCGCCTGCTGGAGCTGATGATGTCGTTTCCTATGTTCTTCCTCATCCTCACGATTATCGCGATCATGGAGAAGCGCTCGATCCTGAATATCATGCTGGTGATCGGTTTCACCGGTTGGACAGGGATAGCACGCCTGATCCGGGGCGAGGTGCTGCGGCAGAAGAAGATGGATTACGTCACGTCTGCGGTAGCGCTGGGGGCGAAGTCCTCGCGCACGATTTTCCGCCACATTCTGCCTAACGCCATCGCGCCGGTGCTGGTGGCGATTTCCTTCGGCATCGCTTCGGCGATCCTGACCGAGGCGGGGCTGTCGTTCCTGGGCTTCGGCGTCGCGCCGCCCACGCCGACCTGGGGCGAGCTTCTGAACCAGGCGCGCGAGGCGCCGCTGGACTACTGGTGGCTGGTGCTGTTCCCGGGGTTCCTGGTGTTCCTGGGGGTGTTTTCCTACAACATGGTGGGCGAAGGCATTCGCGACGCGATGGACCCGCGCCTGCGCCAGTAATTTCTGCGAGAATAAATGACTGAAGAACCGCTGCTCAAGATAGAAAACCTGTCGGTGGATTTCACCTCCTCGGGGCGCGTCGTGCACGCGGTCAAGGACACGTCGTTCTCGATTCCGCGCGGGGAGACGCTGGGGTTGGTCGGCGAATCCGGCAGCGGCAAGAGCGTGTCATCGCTGGCGACGATGGGGCTGATCCCCTCCCCTCCCGGAAAAATCGTGGGCGGCTCCATCACCTTCGACGGGAAAAAACTGTTCGACCTTTCCACCGAGGAGATGCGCTCGGTGCGCGGGCGCGAGATCGCGATGATTTTCCAGGAGCCGATGACCAGCCTGAACCCGGTCTTCACCATCGGCAACCAGATCACCGAAGCGGTGCTGTGCCACGAAACCGTGTCCATGTACGAAGCCAAGGATCGCGCGCTGAAAGCCCTGGAAGAGGTCGGTATTCCCAATCCCTCTCTCTGCCTGGGGCAGTATCCGCACGAACTGTCGGGCGGCATGAAGCAGCGGGCGATGATCGCGATGGCGATTATCTGCAAACCCAAGCTTCTGATCGCCGACGAGCCGACGACCGCGCTGGATGTCACCATCCAGGCGCAGATTCTGGAACTGCTGCGGAAACTGCAGGAAGAGCACCGCATGAGCATGCTGTTCATCACGCACGACCTCGGGGTGGTGGCGCAAGTTTCAAATTCGGTCTGCGTGATGCGCTACGGCGAGATTGTCGAGCGAGGCGCTGTGAAGGAGATTTTCGCCAATCCCCAGCACCCCTATACGGTCGGCCTGTTCCGCTGCCTGCCGCGTTTGACCGGCAAGCGCGAGCGGCTGTTCTCGCTGATGGAGGACGGCACCAAGCCCACCGCCGCCGACAGCATGGGCGGAGAGGTGCTGGCCAACGAAACCTCTCCCGACGGCGAGGCTCTGCTGGAAGTGCGGGGACTGGTGAAGCATTTCCCCATCCGCAAGGGACTGTTCAGCCGCGTGGTCGACCACGTCAAGGCGGTGGACGGGGTTTCCTTCGACGTGCCCAAGGGGCGGACGCTGTCGCTGGTGGGAGAATCCGGCTGCGGCAAGACCACAACCGGTCGGTCGCTGCTGCGCCTGATCGAACCAACGCACGGGTCGGTGATGTATAACGGCCATTCCGTCCGCCAGTTGCCGCCGGAACTGCTGCGGTCGCTGCGGGCGAAGATGCAGATTATTTTCCAGGATCCCTATTCCAGCCTGAACCCGCGCATGACCTGCGGGCAGATTATCGAAGAGGGACTGATTATACACAGCATCGGCACCAACACGGAGCGCAAGGAGCGCGTCGCCGAACTGCTGGAAATCGTCGGACTGACGCCGGATCAGGCGTTCCGCTACCCGCACGAGTTTTCCGGCGGCCAACGCCAGCGCATCGGCATCGCGCGCTGCCTGGCTTTGCGACCCGACTTCATCGTCTGCGACGAGGCAGTGAGCGCGCTGGATGTTTCGATTCAGGCACAGATTATCAATCTGCTGATGGATCTGCAGAAGAAATTCGGCTTCGCCTACCTGTTTATCTCGCACGATCTGTCGGTGGTGCGCCATCTTTCCCACCGGGTGGCGGTGATGTACCGGGGGCAGATCGTGGAAGAGGCGGAGTGCGACGAACTGTTTGAAATGCCGCTGCATCCTTATACAAAAAAACTACTCAGCGCCATTCCGCTGGTGCATGGCAACGACATCGACCGGCAGAAAAAGCTGCTGGTCGGCTGGCGGGAGGAAGACCTCAAGTCCCAGGACTGCCCCTTCTGCCGGGACAATCTGCCGGTATTCGAGGAAGACTCCGAACTGGGTGCGCTGCGCTACCACACGCCCAAGGAAGGCCGCAAGGTGAAGTGCCTCAACCGGGAAGGCCAGCGGTAAGTATCAGCGGTAAATTTTCCGATATTCGCGCGGTGATAATTCGACCAGTTTGCGGAAACACTTGGCGAAATAATTGCTGTCGGAAAAGCCGACCGCATGCGCGATTTCAGTAATATTCAACTCGGTATGCCGCAATAACCTCCCCCCCTCCATCACCCGCAAACGTGCCAGGTGAGCAATCGGCGAGTTTCCCGTCTCCCGGCGGAATGCCCGCAAGAACGTATTGGTCGACATGTGTGCCCTGGTCGCGAGGCAGTCCAGAGTCAGCGCTTCGGCGAAATTCTGGTGCAGGTAACTCAAGATTTCCGCCATATCGCTGCGGGGGCGGCCGTCGCTTTTTTGCGACTTCTGATACAAGCGGATAAGATAGACAATAAGTTCCAGAAAATACGCCTCGGCCATGCTGGCGTAGCCGCTTTCCATTGCGGCGAGTTCCTGCTGAATATGGCGCGCCAGTTCGCCGAGCCGGGCGAGTTCCGGCGGAGTCAATTGCAGCCTGACGCAATCATTGCGGGGACAGTCGCGGGTAAACAGCGCATGATAGCCCGGCATCACGGCGAGGCGAGAACGGTGTTCCGGCAGTCTGGCGCTGTCGAACCTGATATTGGTCAGCAGAAAATTCCGGGGAGCGAGATAGGCGTGCGACTGGCCCCGTCGCAACAGCAGAACGTCGCCCTTGCCAAGTTGAAAAATATTGTCGCCGAGGGAATGCTCCGCCGCGCCTTCATGCACGATGACGAGTTCATCAAAGGAATGGCTGTGGCGGGGGAAATTTTTTCCATCCAGGCCGCCGATCTCGACCGACAGGGGGAATTCTTCCCAATGACAGGGCAGACGCAAGCTTGATGCTTTAGACATAACGCGTATTTCCTCATTTTCAGCCTGGTGATATTTTACCCTTTTTTGGTGGTATATTCAAGGCCGACGCCAGCGCCAGGAAGTATGTTTCAGTTAGGGGAAGGAATTATTGCCTCCTTTTACCTGGGGCGCTGTCCAAAATTTCATCAATTCGGGAGATAAAAATGAACAACGCGACTGTAACAATCGGCTCGGTGGGGGAAGCGGTGGCATATTTCCGGGAGACCCTGCGCGCCCACCCGGAACAGGACGGGCGGTTATTGCCAAACTATCTGATTGAAGGCAAGGCGCGGGAATATCCGCTTTTCAGCCTTAACCATCTTAACGATCCGGGCGACATGTATCAGCCTGAGGGAGAACCGGAGTCGCCTGTCGTCGAGGCGGGCTCCAACACGGAAGGAAAGCTGGCGCAAAGAATTGTCGACATGCTTATTCCGCTCCGGATGCTTAATCCTGTCGGCGGTTCGTTCGGGCTTGGGCAAGGCACCGGCACGCTGGTTACCGCGTTCGGCATTCCCCTTGATGCCGAGGCGCAGAACACCCCGGCATTCACCCTTCCCCTGAGCGAGGTGTTGTCGCAGCCGGTTCCCGATCCTGAAACCGCCGGTCTCATGCCGCGGATGAAAGAGGAGATCGCGCTGCTCCGGGAGCAGGTTCCCGCAGGCGAATTCACCATCGGTTTTCCCGACCTGCAGGGGCCGTTCAACCTGGCCATGTCTATTACCGGAGAGGAAGCGCTTTACTCCCCTTACGAAGAACCGGAGCTGTTTGCGGAACTGCTGGAGCGGATCACCACGTTCTGGATCGCCACGCGCAAGATTCTGCTGCGCGAAATCGGCGAGGAGTATCTGTCCCCATACGAGCGGAAAGCGCCGCTGATCGCCGAATGTTCCTGCAATCTCATCAGCCGCGAAACCTACGAGGAGCACGTGCTGCCCCATGACCGCCGCATTGCCGAAGAGTTTGGCGCGGTGCGCATCCACCCCTGCAGCGGCAAGCACGTGTTCCACGCCACGCTGGAAAATCTGCCTAACGTGATCTACACCGAAGCGGGCTGGATCGACAAAACCGTGCGCCCGCCTATACTGGTAGACGAGGCGCTGGCGGCGCTGGACGGAAAACCGATAATACTCGCCATCGGCCAAGAACTGCCTGAAGGACACGAGGAGGAAACCATCCGCCGGGATTTCGAGTATTACCGCCAGCACCCGCGTCTGTCGTTCTGCTATACCGGAATGCACTGGCGGAAAAAGGATCGCTCCCGCATCCGCGACCTGCATCGCAGAGTAGATGACTTCTGGCAGAAGAACCTGGCATAGCCGCTCGCGCTAACGCTTTACACATCAAGCCGTTGAACGTATTGATCCCGACGGGAAACCTCCAGTGAAAATATATCGGAAAAAAGTTGATTTTCTAACCCGCATCACTATCATTTCTACAATTGGCGGTGGCGATTATTGCCCAGTACCGTCAAGCGGAGAAATCACCAGTGCCGAAAGAAATGCCTGCTTCTGTAAAGAACTCGGTAAACGTGATCAAGCGGCTGAAGGTACAGAGTCACCTGACTCCGACCGAACAGGAACGGCTGATTCACGCGCGCATCAAGGTGGCGATGTGGGCATTGGAATGCGAACGGCTCCCAGCCACTTCTTCCAACCTTTCCGTAGTGCTGGGCGAAGCCGCGCCAGAGGTTATTCGGCGGATGAAAACCTTGAGCCTGGCCGGAGAGGACAAAACCCGGGAGACGGTAGCCGTGGCGAACGACTCCGACAATCCGGCTGACGAACCAGATGAGAAAGCGGGATAGAATCAATCCTCGATCAATTCAAACCAAATTCTGATTTCGCACATTTCACATCTATCATTACGCCATGCGCATCAATTATTTTCCCTCTTGCCGGAAAATGGCGCGTGCTGTTATGATTTATCCCGGGTAGAGAGCATATCACTGGAGAAATCATGCATCATATGTCCTCGGTGGCCCAGACTGTCAGCGGGATAATTATCCTGCTGCTGATAGCGGCGGCGGTTATGGCTGTCACCCGGCGCCTGCATATCCCCTTCACCATCATGCTGGTCGTGGTCGGAATGACGCTGCATTACCTTGAAAATTATCTGCCGATACTGGAGCCGCTCAGCGGTTTACAGATATCGGCCGACCTGATTTTCTTCGTGTTTCTGCCAACCCTGATTTTCGAATCTGCCTACAACATGGACGGCCGCCTGCTCAGGCATAACCTGATCCCGGTCATGATGCTGGCGGTGCCGGGCTTTCTGGTTTCCACCGCCCTGATCGGCATTTCCGTCGCCGCCCTAACCCAGACCGCCATTCTCGGGGCGCTGCTGCTGGGAGCGATTCTGAGCGCCACCGACCCGGTCGCGGTAATTGCACTGTTCAAGGAAATCGGCGCGCCTAAGCGCCTGACCATACTGGTGGAAGGTGAAAGCCTGTTTAACGACGCCACGGCCATGGTGGTGGCGGGAATTATTCTGGAAATCATCCATGTCGGTTCTTTCACCACCACCGAAGCTGTGTCCGGCATGGCGAATTTTTTCATCCTGTTTTTCGGCGGCTTCGCCAGCGGCTGGATCATGGGAATGCTGGCGGCGCTGATCCTGGGAAAAGTGGGATCGGTGGCGTCGATCGAAATCACCCTCACCACCGTCCTCGCCTACGCGTCTTTCATTTTCGCGGAAAATGTGCTGGGCGTGAGCGGGGTGATGGCTACCCTGGCGGCGGGATTGACCCTGGGCAACTGGGGCCGCACGAAAATTTCTCCGGCGGTACGAAAATATCTCGATCACTTCTGGGAATACCTGTCCTTCATCGCCAACGCCCTGATTTTTCTCATGGTCGGCTTGCGTCTCGACCTGGGCGGCATGTTCAGCATCTGGAAACTGCTGGCGGTGGTGGTGCTCGCCATGCTGGGCGCACGCGCGGCCATGATCTACGGGCTGATGCCGGTGCTGGGACGCATCCACAACCAGATGCCGGTGGCGCGCAGTTACCAGACCGTCATGTTCTGGGGCGGTTTGCGCGGCGCTATCGCTGTGGCTATCGCACTCAGCCTGCCGGTATTTGAAAACTCGGAAATCATTTCCGCAGCAGTGATGGGAGCGGTACTGTTCACGCTGTTCGTACAAGGCTTTACTATCCGCCCGCTCATGCAAAAGCTGGAACTGGATCGACCCCCGCTGGCCGACCAGTTGGCGCGCCTGGAACTGGCGCTGGGAGCCAACCTGCACGCGCGCAACCGGATGAGCGAAATTTCGCGCGGCGGACTTTTTTCCGGTTCCATCGCCACCCGCCTGCAAAGCGACGTCATGATAAAAATGGACAGCCTGCATAACGAGCTGGACGAACTGCGCGCACGGGAACTCGATCCCAGGCAGGAGCGACACCTGCTGTTCATGCGCGTCTTCGCCGACGAAAAGGCCTGTTACGCGGAGTTGTTCAAGCACGGACAACTTTCCGAAAGCGCGTATCGGGAGTTGACACTGCGCACCGATATGCTGCTCGACCATGCCCGTTACGACCCGTCTTTTATCCCAGACCGCACGCGCAAATCCTTTTTCCGCATCCTGCAGGAAAAAGCAAACAACATCCTGGACAAGGCGCCTCTGCTGGCGCCCCTGGCCGAACGCCTGCGCGAAGCGCGGGTAGCACGCAATCAAGAAGAAGCCTGGGGAGAATACCAGGCTGGCGGACAAGTGTTAATGAAACTCGAACAGTTCGCCAAGGTAAAGGCCTTCTCGCCGGAACTGATTGGCGAGTTCACCATCATCTATCGAAACTGGCGTCAGCATTCCCGGAGCAAACTCGACCATGTGGCGGAACAGTATCCTGAGTTTTTCAACGCCATGCAGGAGCGGCTGGGGCGCCAGATAATTCTGCAAGCCGAAGCCGAGGAAATCGAGGAACAGGAGCGGCAGGGAGCCCTTCCTAAGGGAATTACCGAGCAGATGCTGACGGAAATAGAACACGACATGCACGCAGTCGAAAACATCGAACCCGCCGGTCTGCATATCGAGCCAGGCGAACTGCTGCGGGCGGTGCCCTTCTTCAGCGGGATGCCGCCCGAAGCGTTTGCCCGTATTGCCGCGCAAATGCGGCTGCGTACGCTGTCGGAAGGCGAAGTTATAATTGAACAGGGGCAACTGGGTAAATCACTGTTCCTGATCGCGCGGGGAGTAGTGCGGGTGTCGCGCCATTTTGACGGAGCAAACACCGATCTGGCGACGCTGGTGGCGGGGGATTTCTTCGGCGAGATCGCCCTGCTCTCCCCCGAGCCGCGTTCGGCCACGGTCAAGGCAATCACGCCCTGTTCCGTGTATGCCCTCGACCGGGAAAACGTGCATCAGGCCATGGAAGAATTTCCGCAAATGGCGGCTGCGCTTAACGAGGCACTACGCAGCAGAAAGGCGGAACAGGAAAAAATTTCGCGCGCCGGCTCGATACCCGGACAGGAAGGCTGAATCCAGTTACGTTTTCTGCAGTTCATTACGCTTGTTGGCAACCCGTACCCGCGTGGCCAGATCGCGCCCCAGACCAGCCAATATCTTGAAAGCGATAGACGGGTGTTCGCGCATCATCTTCTGCAATTCGGCATTGCAAAGGCGAAAACAGGCCAGCTTACCCTTTGCGGTGACGTTGGTGGAGCGGGGCTTGCTGTCCAGGATTGCCATCTCGCCGAAACAGGTGCCGGGACAGATAGTCGCCAGTCGGGTAAGCGTCTGGGCATCGCCGTTACCAGCCCGGTGGATGATGTTGGCTTGGCCGGAAGCGATGAAATAGACGCAATCGCCGGAATCGCCCTGTTGAAAAACCGCCTCCCCGTCATTGAAAGAGCACTTGTCAAAACTGTCATGAATCAGGGCGAACTCCTCGGCGGTCAGGGTAGAGAGTGCATCCTGGTCGCCAATACTCCGCATTTCCTCATAACGGTTTTCCTGCAGCAGTTTATCCAGCAGCCGATCCTCCGCCCGCGCCAGCGCATTGTCCAACCCGTCGCAGTAGGCCTCGTTCAGTTCCTCGTCGGTCAGGATATATCTGAGTTCGTCAAAAGCCTTCGCGCCAGCAGAAGTGTTATTCCAGCTTAAAAATAACGACACCTGCCTGGAGGCGCATTTCCTGATCAGTTGTCTGATAATGCTGGCGCCAGTGCCGTCGATCTCGAACAGGCGCTGGAAATCGAGAATGATATAATCAACGTCTTCGGCGAAGAGCTGCTCAACCCGGCAGGTAACCTTGTCCGCCGTGCCGAAAAAGAGAACGCCTTCCAGTTCGAGAATATGGATACGTTTGCCTTCCTGCTCCAGCAATCTTAACTCCCGTACCGGGCGGAGAGTGTTGGAATGGAACTGCTCGCCTTTCATTTCGCAACGAATAACCGATTTGCTCATGCGGTGCAGAAACAGCAGAATCGAAAGCACAAATCCCACCGCCAACGCCTGGGTGAAGCCAACAGTCAGCAGAACCCCCATCACCAGCGCCACCACGAACAGGTTTACCAGCGGTTTCCGGTCACTTGAGGCCAACGCCGATTTCAGCTTGAAAACCAGAAACAGGCTCCAGCCATCAAACGATTCACGGGCAATCATGACCAGCATTCCGGCCAGCACTACGGTCGGCAAGCCGGCGACCAGTCGATGCAGCAGAATCAGAACCAGCAGGGCAAATGCGCCGCCCAGTCCCCGCGAAAGCGCGGAGCGACCGCCGTAGCGATGGTTCGCGAGAGTGCTGGAGAGGCTGCCCGCGCCGGAAATCCCGCCAAACAGCGCCGTAACCATGTTACTCACCCCCTGTCCCACAAGCTCCCGATTGCCGTCGACGCGTTCCTGCGTCAGGTTTTCACCAGCAGCACAGACCAGAAGCGAGCGCAGGGAATTGATCGCAGCAATGCCCACCGCTATCAGCAACAGCTGCCGCAGCAGGGAAGGAGACATTGACGAGATTGCCGGCCAGAATTCCGTGGCATAGCGCGGGGTGGGAATGGCGGAAGGGATTTCGCCAATTACGGGGCCGACTGCTTCCGGGAAAAAATGATTCAACAGGTAAAAAACAGCGGTGCCGACGAAAATGCCATAGAAGGGCGCGGGGATGCTGTCGCTGACTTTCGGACCAAGCCAGATGGCGACGCACACTACCACGCCCACGCTCAGCGCATATATCTGTATCTCAGAAAGATGATAAATTATCTCCGAAGGCGTAACCGAAGCAGGCAGTCCCAACAGGAGATTGAGCTGAGACAGAATGATGAGGATTGCCGTGCCGTTCATCAGCCCGGCAAATACGGTATAGGGAATGTATTTGACCAGGGTTCCCAATCGGCAGAGACCGAACAGCACCTGGATGGCGCCACTAAGGAAAACAGTCAGGAACAGCGCCGTGACGGCCAGCGCCGCGACTCCGGGCGCACTGACGTCGCCGCCAAATTTTCCCGCAACTATGCCGACGACGCCCATAAGCATAAAAGATGAGAGGGAAAAGGGCGCGCTGGTCATGATAGACATGGTGCCCAGCGGCGCGAGAACCAGATTGGAAATTCCCAGCGAAATCAGCCCCGCCACGATTCCGACCGGAATATACTCCGGACCCAGCGGTGCAAACACCAGCGCGCCCATCGCCATCGCGCGCGGAAGAACGATCAGGGCGGAAGTAATCCCGCCGCCGATCTCGCCTTTCCATTTCAGGCCGGGTTTATTCGTCATCATCATCGGCTTGCTCCCCGCCTCGGCGCTGGCGCAATTAGTCCTGCTCCGATTATAACTCATGTCGCGACAAGCACGAGCATTGCAAAAATAAACCCGGACAGGGTTTTGTCCGGGCTTTTATCGACGAAAGGCTCTGTCTTAATCAGCGCACGACAAAGGACTTGACCGGCCCCTCGATACGCTCCACTTCCTCGACCAGCCGCACCGGCATCTTCTCATAGGTGCCTCGCAGATTTTTTCTTCGTCTGCGCTCGTTATCCTGTTCATCGTCGGTCAGGTGACGAATCGCATCCACCCGCCAGTAATAGGTTTTCCCCGGCGCCAATTCCCTGACCTCGATGCTGAAAGTGTTCCTGTCGACAGTCAGGAGCCTGGCGTCCTTGCTTCCGGGATTCGCCTTCCGCACCGCGTTTTCAGACTCGCCCAGATAAATCTCGTAGGTTTCGCCGTAATAGAAGCCTGCCTGCCACTCCAGGCGCAAGCCGCCATCGGTCAATCCAACCTCGGCCTTATCGGCCGGAGTGTGAACCAGTGTGGCTCCGGTAATTCTGCGCATGATTTCGTTGGTAAGTTCATTCCCCACAAATTCATTATCGGAGGTATTGATCAGGATCAGCAACATCGCGTCGCCCCAAGGATAGTAGACGGCGCTGGTATAGTATCCGGGAACCGAACCCTCTACGCCCCTGAAGGTGCCGCGGTTGGAGACACGCTCGACCATACCCAGGGCATAGGAGTCCTCCTCTCGCTGTGAACTGGCGTTCATAAACTTGCTCAGTTTGGCGTACGCAAGACGGGAAATAAGCTTGTCGGTTTTCATT
This sequence comes from Planctomycetota bacterium, assembly GCA_020060765.1. Lineage (GTDB taxonomy): Bacteria > Planctomycetota > SZUA-567 > SZUA-567 > SZUA-567 > JAGUZQ01. Next base: position 58,366 of record JAGUZQ010000049.1, read on the forward strand.
ACCGCCTGCATGGCGTGCATCGCGTCGAAAGGCGTGGCAACGAAGCCGCCAGCCGCGCCCAGAAGCAGGGAATCGGCACCGGTTCGATCCCGCATCGTGCCTTTCATGCCGGTATAACCGTGCACCATATTTGCCGGGATTTCCCGCCCGTCCTCCAGATAACCGCCGACAATATTCAACGGCTTGACAATCCGCTCCTGGAAGACTTCTGGCAACGACTTTTTTTCAAGGCGCTCTATCAGCCTGCCTGCCAGAAGATAGCCGGTATCGGAGGGTGAAAACTGGGCGTCGACTTCTCCGGCTCCGGCGCGAAGCTGCTGCCAGAGGTCGGAAAGTATCGCTTCCGGGACAATCGGACGCGCGCCCAACTGCGGAGTCTCCCCGTTCAGCATCGGCTCCTTGCGGTAATCAAAAATCCCTCCCCGCATGTTGAGGCAGTCCCGCAACGTGATCTTGTCGGAATTCGGAACCAGACCGCCGCCCAGGAACTCATCAACAGTCATGTCCAGTCGCAATTTATGCTCGGTTTCAAGTTGCAGAATGATGACGCTGGTAAGCAACCGGGTGAGAGGTCCAAGGCGGAACTGCATGTCAGGCTGGATGGGGGAACTTCCGCCAAAAGCGGCAACGCCACTCTGGCTCACGACATTTCCCCATTCGGGTGAGGAAACCATGACCATGATTCCAGGCACCAGGCCTCGGTCGGTATAATATGCCAGTTCCTTCTGCCAACTCAGCGGAGCTTCCTGACAGGGAATAGCATTTGACGCCTCTCCGGCATGAGCCTGAGGCAGCAACAGCAGGCAGATTAAAATGGAAAACTGGAGAACTCGGTTCATCAAGTCACTCTTATCTTTCGACAGTAAACTTCCAGGTCGGCCCGGGGATTATTTCCACGTCTTTTGGCAGTCTATTTGTGTAGGAATTCTCGTTGCCTACCAAGTCATTGATCACCTTTTGCTCGTCTTCGATTTCCTGCACCGGGCGGACGCGCCTGGCATCAACACGCCAATAGTAGGTCTTGCCGGGAATAAGTTCCTTCTTTTTTATTTCGTAACCGACAACCACATCCAGAGTAACGCCGTCGTGTTTTTCAAAAGACGCTTCCTCGACAGCTTTTTCATCAGTGCCGATATAGACCCGGTGATCGGTGCCATACTGATATCCCGCTTGCCAGGAGAGGGTTACTTCTCCCTCATTGTTCAGCTTAGCCTTGCTGTCATCTCCAGGAGTAGGTTCGGCGGTGGAGGCCAGAATTATATGGGCGATTCGTTCAAAAATCTCGCCCCGGGTAAACTTGTTATCCCAGGTATTGAAAAAAGAGATGTAGTAGAAATCGGCCTCGGGAACGTACAGAATCAGGGTCAGGAATCCCAAGACCGTGCCGCCGTGACCGTAGGCAGGAGTCACGCCGCTCATTTCCTCCAAGATCGCCTTGCCGTAGCCCTTGTGCCCGTCTTCCTGGGCGCAGTTCATCCGCAGGAATTTCTGCTTGGAGCAATTATGCAGCACCTTGCCACCCTTGAAGATGTCTTCGTAAAATGCCAGCAAATCGAAGGGCGTGGAAATTACGGCACCGGCCGACCAGGGGACAGTCATGGTGTAGATTGAGCAATCCTGCCAGGCGCCGGTCTCGTAAAAAGCGGTATAGCCATGCGCCATACGCGAGGTTATCCATGGTTCAGTCGCCAGAAAAGTGTCGTGCATTCCCAGCCGGTCGAAAATCCTTTCCTTGAAGATTTCAGGCAGCTTTTTTCCATCCAGTTGCTCGGCCAGTATTCCCACCAGCGTATATCCTGAATTGCTATAGGAATAATGGTAATGCTCTCCATCTTTCGCGTTAGCCGGGTCGAAAGCCGGATATCCGTCCCGCATGGCTTCCTGCATCAACTGTAGCGGCGTGTACTCGTCAAGCGCGTTATCTTCCGTCGGGTCGCTGAACTTGGGAAGTTCCGTGTAACTCCACAAACCTGAAGTCATGTCCAGGCAGCTTTCCAGATTGATTCTATCGCCGTTCTGGATAATTGAGGACACATCCTTCGGCAAAGCTTCATTAATGGTCTGGTTGAGGCGCAGTTTGTGTTCGTATTCCTGTTGCAGGATCACGTTGGACATGAACGCCTTGGTGCAACTGCCGATGCGGAATTGCGTGGTGGGGAGGAATTTCTCCTCCGGCTTGGAAAGATTCGGCTTGCCGGAGCTGAAAAAACGCACACCCCAGTTGGGAGACTTGATCAGCACGCCCACGCCGGGAAGAATGTTTTCCCGCGTGTAATAATCCAGAATATCGACCCATTCCTGCGGCGCTTTTTTGCAGACGCGCTGGTTGGAAGCCTCTTCCACCGGGCGGCATGGAGTCAAGGGGGGCTCTTCTCCCGCGCCGACTACGGGAGAGAAGACGAATAATCCGGCAAAAATAAGAGTAAATACCAGACGACTCGTCTTCACGCAACCCCTTTCACATATTCATCACAGACGCCAATCTCGCGGTGAAACCTCGCGTCGTCACTGTCGGCCAAAAGGCTGCAAACTATTTCTTGATTCCTTCGTTTATCATCGGACGAGCGTTTTTCTCGAGATCCTGCACCGGGCCCATCCGTTCCTCAAGCTCGGAAACTATGTCGGTAAAATGAGTGGAAGAGCGGAACTTGTTGTCGATTTCCTTGGAAGCATACTCCGATTGCCGGGGAACCACGATCACGACCATCTCTTCCTGGTTGTGATCCTTCTTCTTGGAGCCGAAGAAGTAGTTCAGGATCGGCACGCGGCTGATGCCGGGGGTGCGGGAAATGTCCATCTTATAAAGCTGCTGCACCAGGCCGCTCAGTACCAACGCCTGATTCTTCTCGAGCACCGCCCGACCAGTGTGGCTGAATTTGGTATAGAAGCGGTTGGTAGCGGCGACAGTCTGGGGAATCGTGAATTCCAGGGTGACGGAAATATCAATCGCGCCGGAAGTGGTCAGGGTGGGCGTTACCGTCAGCTTGGTGCCGTAATCCTTCCAGACCACGGACTGGGCGTCGCTGTTATTGAGTTCGAAAGCCTGCTGGCCACCGGAATGGAAAACGGCTTCTTTTTCGTTCACGGTAGAAAGATGGGGTCTGACCAGCAATTTGAAGTCATTCTCTTCCACGCCGAAATAGGCGCTGAGCTGGGAATTGGTGCCGCCGGCCTTTACGCCCAAACTCCAAGGCTGCGCGGTATAGGAACTGCGACCTGACGCCAAGGCTTCGCCAAAGCTGCCGGAAGTCTTGTAGGCGGAAGTAATCTTGGGATCCGGCAGAGTGATAGTGGCAGACTGCAGGCCGTCAACGCCGAACTTGTGATTGTTGTCGCGGTTAATGCGGCAGAAAATCGCGTCCACCTCGATCATCGCTTCCTTGACCTTAAGATTGATCACAGGGTTCTTGTCGTAGATTTTGGCGATATCCTCGACCCGCTTGATGTCGGGGGTGTTGTTCACCTCGCCCGACACCACCAGGCGGCCCTCGACCAGACGGAAGGTCAAACCCTTAGCGATATCGCTTTGCGCTTCCTTATTGAAGCTGAGCGCGAGTTCCTCGCTGAAGCCGGATTCGATTTTAATCAGATCATCGTAGGCGTCGTTGGTCATGGTGGTCAGGTCAACGATGTTGTCAAACTGCTGGCGCAGGCGCCAGACTAAAAACTTGGCATTAGCGGTTTTCATCTTGCCTTTGAGCAGCACCATGGTGCCGCACTTGACAACTTGGATTCCTGATACGTCTTCCGTGCCAAGGATCAGTTCCACCTTGTCTCCGGGCAGGAAAGCGCCATCGTCGCCGGCAAACACTTTTGCTGAACACAGCGCAACCGCGCAGAGCAAGAGTCCAACGATTCTCATCCTATTCATAACATTCCTTTTCATTATAACTCTGACGATAAAATGAATACCGGCTCCCTAAGCCCCCGCTTCAGGATAAACTATCGATAGCATAGTCATATCTGCAAAAAACACAAGTATTTAATAGAATGTTTTTGGTTGCGGTTGAAAAAAAACGAGTCATCCCAGAACTTTGCGCAAAATGGCGGTATTTCCGGCAAGCTGTTGTCCCCAAAGCATTTCGTCGTGACTGCCCTGCCCCTCATATATGGTAAAATCGCATAAAGTTACATCTTTCCAGGCAGAACGCGACCGCGTGGTGCCGTAGCGATCGATGCTGACATCCGTTTCCGTGGTTTTATCGTTTGAACATATAATATGTATGTCGGCGGAAATCTGGCGTTCGCCCTCCTGGTAACCGGAAATATACTTGGCATAGGAGAACGCGGCCTCCGCCTGTTTCAATCGCATTTCCGCCGTCGACAGGCAACTCCGCAGGAGGGGATCGTTCATGATTTCCGCAACTTCGTTGCGCAAGACCTCATCCGGAATTTCAGATACACTCAGGCGGCGGTAGCTGTCCAGCAGAATCAGCTTGGCGACACTGTTGCCCTTCTGCTCCCACCGGCTGGCGATTTCAAAAGCAAGGTTGCCTCCACCCGAGTAACCCAACAGCAAAACCGGCTCGCTGTTGCCGTATTCGGTCAGGATTTGCTCCGATTCCGCAAAAAAAGTCTCGGGGCTTTTGAAATTGATACAGACGAACCTGTATTCAGGCAGCTTCTGGGAAAGTCCAGTATAGACAATGCTGGTCGCGCCATAAGGAGGAAAGCAGAAAACCGTTTTCTCGGCATTAGGATTGCACACAAAGACCGACTCGCACAGTTTGTCCTGCGCCGCGTCATCATGGCGCTCTATCAGCTCCGCCATATGCCGAAGGGTAGGCGCAAGGTAAGCCAGGGTCATCGGCAGTGATTTGCCGAACTCCTTGCTTACCCGCGAGACCAGGCGAACAGCCTTGAGACTGTGGCCGCCCAGCACGAAAAAGTCGTCGTCCCTGCCAGCGTCCTGCCCCAGAATATGCCGCCAGATACCAGCCAGTTTTTCCTCAGTTGCGCCCTGCAGATGAGACTGCGCAGTCACCGGTTCGGCGGCGATTTCCGGCAGGGACTTACGGTCGATCTTGCCGGTCGCCGTCATCGGCATATGTTCGAGGCAAACCAGTCGCGACGGCACCAGATGAGACGGCAGGCGTTTGCCCAACCAGAGGCGCAGCTCGTCGGCGGCAGGAGGATTTTTTCCAGAGTAGAATGCGTGCAACTCGTTTTCATTTTCCGCATTCTGGCGCACCGCGACGGCGCAAGCGCGCACCTCCGGGTGCTGCGACATGACGGTTTCAACTTCTCCCGGCTCGATCCGGAAACCGCGAATCTTGACCTGCTGATCCATGCGGCCAAGGAATTCGATGTCGCCGCTTTCCAGCCAGCGCACGCGGTCGCCGGTGCGATAGATGATTTCGCCCGGGCGGAAAGGATCAGACACAAATTTCTCGGCGGTCAGTTCAGGGCGGTTGTGATAACCTTGTGCGACGCCGAGACCGCCGATAAACAGTTCTCCCACCGCGCCGACTGGCAGCAGTTTCATTTTCGCATCTAGGATATATGTCCGCTGATTGGCCAAGGGACGGCCGATGGGACAGACCGGGAATTTTTCCGCCAGCAAGGGATTCACGTGATAGAGCGTGGAGTCAACCGTGGTTTCGGTTGGGCCGTAGACGTTCGTGATTTTTGCCTTTGCCAGGGAACTTCTGCGGATGCGTTGCACCATGCCCGCGCTCAAGCCTTCACCGCCGCAGACGATATGCAGCAGTTCCGGCTCCCCCCCCTCCCCTTCCAGCAGCATCGAACACAGACTCGGAGTGCCGTCAAGAATCTGGATTCCGGCGGAACAGAGGTAGCGGAAAAACGCCTGCGGATCCATACGCATTTCTGCATCAATCACGTGAACAGTATCGCCCCGCGTCAGGGGCGGATAAAAGGCGCGGCTGGAGGCGTCAAAAACATAGTTCGCCACGAAAGCTTCCTGCAGGGGCTGGTCGTAAATACCGTGTACCTCGCGGACAAAGCCCTGCACGAAATTGGCGAGCGCCCGATGTGAAACCCGCACCCCCTTGGGCTTGCCGGTGGAGCCGGAAGTATGGATGACATAAACCAGATCATCGCCAGAAACAGTCAGCGCGGGTTTGTCCGAATTTTCTTTTTCATCGCGCGCAGTAACGTCAATAACCGTCGCCGAAGTAATGCCCATCAATCGCTCGCAATGGGCGTTATTGGTTAATACCAGTTTGCAATCGCAATCTTCCACGAGAAACGCGATTCTCTCGTCAGGATACGCCGGGTCGATCGGCACATAAGCCGCGCCGGATTTCATCACGCCGATCAGAACCGCGTGCATCCAGGAATCGCGATCCATCACCACGCCGACGCACTCGCCGCAAGCCGCCTTTGCTTCCTTAATAATTCGATTGGCAATAATGTTGCTTCGGCAATTCAATTCCGCATAGGTCAGGCTGCCGTCTGTCGCGACAATCGCAGTACGTTCCGGCGTCTGCTCCGCCTGCTTTTCAAACATAGCGACCACGGTTTCATCCGTCAACACCAGCGAGATGCCTTCGCTGAAATCACGGAGAATCCGTGTCTCTTCCGCATCCGGCAGAATCGGCAGAGAAGAAACATTCGCCCCGACCTCGCACGCTACCGCCTGCGCCGCCAGCAGGAAACTATCGCGCAGCAATGCCACCTGTTCGCCGCCGACCGCTCGGGAATTGTATTTGAGCCGCATCACGATTTCGTCACCGGGATCAAACACCGCCACGAGATTATAATTGGTATAACCGTATAAATTCCCGGACGGCTGAATCCTGATTTGCCCATCCGTCAGAGGCTCGTCGTTCCCGGTCGGGTAATTTTCAAAAACAGTCAGGTGATCGAAAAGCTCCGCACCGCTTCCGGCAAGCGCGTTTATCTCCACCAGCGGCATCTGCTGCCACGGCATGGCGGCTGTGATTTGCGCCCTCATGCGCCTGACCAGATCGGCAAAGCTTTCATTATCCCGCAACCTCACCCTCACCGGTACGGTGTTTATGCAAAGGCCGATAATGCGCTCGCTGCCGTAAATATCGGGCGACCGCCCCGAGACTACGGTGCCGAACACGATATCGTCCCGTCCGCTGAAGCGCGCCGCCACCTGTCCCCAGAGAGACTGAAACAAAACATGCAGGGTCACGCCCAGGTCAGTGGCTGCCATTTTCAGGGAGGAGGATAATTCCGCATCCAGGGAAGATTCGAGACAGGCAAAGTCAAAACCGTCCCGTGACCCTTTCCAGTTAAACAGCGGAACGGGCTGATATTCGTCCAGCGTTTCCCGCCAGAAGCTGATACCTTCAGCTTCATTCCGGCTTTCGATCTTTTTGATAAAAGAAGCGTACGGCACCGGAGGTGGCAGCGTCGGCGATGTTCCCTCGCGGAAGGCGTAATAGGAAGACAGTAATTCCTCCTGCAACACTCCCTGGCACCAGCCGTCCATCATGAGATGATGAACCGTGAAGATCAATACGTGGCGATCGCTAGAGAGGGCAAACAGATGCAGCCGCAGCAGGGGCGGTGTTTTCAGGTCGAAAAGTTTTTTCTGGTCTTCGTCGCAGAAGGTTTCGATTCTTCGCTGCTGCTCTTCCGGAGAATGGGAACTGATATCCTCCTGCGTCATCGCCAGCAGCACGTCCCGCAGCACAATCTGCAAAGGGCGATCCGCGCCGGTCGCGGAAAAGAGGGTGCGGAAAACGTCGTGGCGTTTCACCAGCAGCGCCCAAGCTTTTTCAAACGCGTCGCGGTCGAGCAGGCCGGTTATTTCCAGCCGGGACTGGAGCAGATAGGCGCCCTCGCCGTCGGCCAGCGCATGGAACAGCATCCCTTCCTGCATCGGCGAAAGGGGATAGATATTCTGCACATTAGCCTTGTCAACCATGCTCAGATTCCCGCCAGAAAATCGTCGATGCCGCCTGCCACGAAGCCCGCGTAGTCAACGGTCTGCTCCAGGCTCGACATCTTCCCAGAAAGATTTTCCAGTTCCTGCACATAAAGCTTCAGCAGTTCCTCCACCGCGTCGGCGGCAAGTTCGCCTGCGTCAAAGGACAGACCGATTTCCAGTTCCTCATCCGTAGCCAGCAGCACCGCACTTAGGCTTTCGCCGGTGTGATTCGCCGCAGACACGGCGGATTCGTCGCCGGTAGAGAGCAATTCATACAAGTCATTGTCGCCGGTTCCGTCCATCTGTCCCAGATAGTTGAAACTGATCGCGGGATTGATCGGCGCGATACGTTCAGGGCAAAGATACCGCAGCATTCCATAGCCAATGCCATGCAACGGCACCTTGGCCAAATCCTCCTCCACCCGCCGGGCAGCCAGCGCCGCATCCGATTCTCCGCCAAGATCAAGCACCATTGGCCAAGAAGAAGTGAACCAGCCCACGGTACGAGTGACGTCGATCGCCGGATCAATCGGTTCGCGTCCGTGACTTTCCAACAGGATGGTAGTTTTCCCTATTCCCTGCCATTTTTTCAGCGCAACTCCAAACGCAGCCAACAACAGCGGCAAAGCCGACTGTTCCGACCGGCTGGCAAAGATTCCCTGCACACGCGACAGTTTCATTCTAGTTTCAGCCAGCCGGGAAATACCCTTTTGCGAACCAGAGGTTTTTAGCGTATCGCCTGTCTGCGCGACGACACTTTCCCAATACGGTTTTTCACTTGCCAGAGTATTTCCCGCCGCATATCTGGCGACGGCCTCGCTCCAGGTTTTAAAAGAATGAGTCTTGCGGGGCAGCGACGGTTTCCGGTCGGCCAGGATATCCCGCAACGCGGAATCGAAATCCTCCATCAGAATGCGCCACGAAACCCCGTCTATGACGAGGTGATGGAAAACCAGCAGCAAACGGTCGAAATCCCGGCAACGGAAAAGCACAACCCGCAGCAGCGGCGAGGAATCAAACCTGAACAGACGGTGAATCTCAGTCGAACGCGCGGCAACCGCCTCGGCTGGCGCGGACTCGTCTTTCAGGTCTACTTCCGAAAATGGAATCGGCATATCTGTACCGTTAATGCAGAGACTTCTGCCGTCGCAAGTCAGGCGCAACATATCATGGTGGCCCAGCAAGGTATTCAGCGCCTGCCTGACAACCGCTCCATTGAGTTTTCGCTTGAGTTTAAGCAGGACTGATTGATTGAAATGTTGCGGCTCCGGGAACGCCGATTCGAAAAACCATTCCAGTATCGGAGTTCTGCCGATTTCTCCCGTGACGGGAGACTGGTCGATTTCGCCCACCCCTTTTTTCAGCACAGGCGCCAGTTCCGCCACGGTGGGGAATTGGAAAAACGCGCCCGCGCTGATTTCCCAGCCCTGTGACCGCAGGCGAGAGACGCATTGGATCGTGCGGATCGAGTCGATGCCCAGGGAAAAGAAATTGTCGTGAATGCCGAAGGAATCGACTTTCAGTATTTCCTGCATTATGGATAAAAGCACCTGCTCCGCTTCGTCACGAGCGGCGATAGCCTCGTTCGCGGAAGCGACCTCCGGCTTGGGCAAGGCCGCGCGATTGATCTTGCCGCTGCTGTTGATCGGCATCGCGCCTAACTCGACCAGAAAGGAAGGAACCATGTAATGCGGCAGCAACCGCGCCAAGTGCTGGCGCAATGCCTCCCGGTCGCAGCCTCCGGCGCGGGGCACATAGTAACCCGCCAAGCTGTACCGTCCCTCGCCTTCGGACATAACCTCTACACACCCGGTTTCCACATTTCCATAACTGTTCAGCACGGTCTCGATTTCACCCGGTTCAATGCGGTAGCCATTAATCTTAACCTGCTGGTCAAGTCGACCGACAAAGAGAATGGAACCGTCCTCTTCCCAGCGCACGCGGTCACCGGTCCGATACATGCGCCGCCGACTGTCGAAAGGATGCGGAACAAAAGCGGCGGCGGTGAGTTCTGGTTGATTGATATATTCCAGCGCCAGACCCGCATCGCTGACGCAAAGTTCGCCTTCCACGCCGACCGGCACCTGACACAGATTTGAATCCAGGATCAGGATTTCCGTATCGATAACGGGCTGTCCAATCGGAATACCTAACGGATAAACCAGAGCCGGATCAACCTGATACCAACTGCTGCACACGGAATCCTCAGTCGGGCCATACGCATTAACATAGGTTTTCGACTGGCTGTAGTGCAGCGCATCGGCGGAGTAGGCAGCCTCGCCCGCAGTCTTGATCAACTCCACTGTCGGCAATTCCGCACGGTTCAACAGGCGGAGGTAAGACGGAGGCAGCAGGATAAAATTCACCTTATGCCGCAACAGCAATTCCTGGTATTTTTCAACATCCAGCAACACTTCCCGCGTGACCGGCACGGTGCAGCCTCCGGTCAGCAGCATCATCAACAGCTCAAACACGCTGGCGTCAAACGAAAGCGAGGCAAACTGCGTCAGTCGCCATTGCTTATCTCCCAGAAGCCGCAGATGAACGTCACGCGCGCGGTCGACAATACCGCAGTGCGGCAGCAAAACCCCTTTCGGCCTGCCGGTCGAGCCGGAGGTAAAGATAATATAAGCTTCGGATTCAGGCGTAATCGCAACTTCGGGACGCTCGGTCGACGCGGAAACGGAATCGGCAAACGCGAGTGTCCTAGCTCCGGCAGGACATTTCTCCAGAAGCGTCGGCTCGGTAATCAGCACCGACAAAGATGCGACCTCGGCCTGATAGCGGATGCGCTCCGCCGGATGCTCTTCCTCAAACGGTACATACACGCACCCCGCCTTGAGAATGCCCAGCAACACCTGCGCTATCCGATGATCCCGTTTCAGCAGGACACCTACCCGACTGCCGACTTCAAGACTACATTCCGCCAGCAACCAATTCGCAATGCGATTTGATTCACTATCCAGTTCTGTGTAGTTGAGACTGCCGCCGTCCCAGAGTACTGCCGGAGAAGCGGGTTTTGCATTGACGATGGAAGCGAACTGGCCGGTGATGGTCCGCGGCTCAAAATTTTCAACATACGGGCGGCGGAACTGATTCAATAACTCCTGTTCCTCGGGACTGATACATTCCAATTGTCTGACCGGCAGGCCGGGGTTGGCGATGGCATTGGCGGTCAGGGCAAGGAAATTCGCCGACATTCTCTCCATCCGCTCGCGCCGGAATAGCGCGGTGTTGTACTCCAGCGCCAGGGTAAAAGCGCCGCCGCTCTGCGTGAAGTGGAAGATCAGGTCGTACTTGCTGACCGAAACATCGACTTCCAGCGGTTCCAGGCGCAGCTCGCCGCTGCCGTCGAACTCGGCGCTTTCCACCAGCGTAATGCCGACGTCGGTAAGCGGCGCGCGGCTGGGGTCTCGCCTGACCTCCAGTTGCTCCACCAGCAGGTCAAACGGATAGTCCGCGTTCTCCCGCCCCTCGCCGACGTTACGCGAAATCTGCCGCAACAGATTGTCAAAAGTATCCTCGCAACTCACCTTGGTTCGCATGACCAGGGCATTGGTGAAATCGCCGATCACACCGTGCAGGGAAGTATTGTCGCGCAAGGTGACAGGCGTGTTGAGCAGAATGTCCTGCTGTCCGGTATAGCGGTGCAGGAGCGCGTTTACCAGCGCCAGCAAAACCGTGTACGGCGTCTGGCCGGAACGGGAAGAGAACTCCAACAGCGCCTGCGAACAGGAAGCGGGGAAATTCGTGACGGCAGTCGCGCCGGCATAGCTCTGAACCGTCGGGCGGGGATAATCCAACGGCAGATCCAGGCGCGGCAGTTCTCCGCCCAGTTGATTCAGCCAATATTTTTTCTGTTTATCCCACAAGCCTTGGGCGACCTGTTCATTCTGCCAGGCGGCATAATCGCGATATTGGAGCGCCGGCGGTTCCAGGCTGGAGCCGTCACTCTGGCGATAAAACGCCATGGCTTCGTTCATGATGAGCTGCATCGACCAGGCATCGGAAATAATGTGATGAATAGTGAAGAAGAGAACGAATTTTTCGTCATCACAGACCGCGATGCCAATGCGGAACAGCGGCGGCTCGTCCAACTCGAAAACAGTGGCGCAATATTCCTCGGCGATCGTTCGTATCGCGGCTTCCTGATCCGCTGCCTGGCGCAGGTCAAACACCTCCAGCGACACAGGAAGTTTGTCCAGCACCCTTTGCCGCAACTCGCCGTTAATCTCGACAAAAACAGTGCGCAAGCTTTCGTGACGCTCGACCAGTTTATTGATGGCGGCTTCGAGTTTCTTCAAATCCAGTTTGCCGGTGATGCGGAAAAAGCCGGGGATGTTATAAGCCGTAAAATCTGGCAGCATCTGTTGCAACAGCCAGAGGCGTTTCTGGGTGTGTGCCGGGGCATAATCGGGTTGCGCAGGGAGATGCGGAATCGCTTTAACGGCAACGGCGGCTCCCGCAATTTTTCTTCCGATCTCACGAATGCTGGCGGCAGCGAAGAATTCGCGGATGCTGATCTCTTTCTGCAATTCCTGGCTGATGCGACCAATGCAGCGGATCGCCTGCATGGAGTTGCCGCCAAGTTCCTGAAAAGAAGTAGTAACGCCCACGGTCTTGATGGACAGCACGCTTTTCCAGATTTCCGCCAGCGTCTCCTCCACCGCGCCCTCGGGCGGTACGAAGTCGCCGCGCTCGTACAGCAATTCCTCCGGTTTAGGCAGGGCGCGGCGGTCGATCTTGCCGTTGATGTTGAGGGGGAAACTGTCCATCTTTACGAAGAACGACGGCACCATGGCGCTGTAGAGCGAATCGCTTAACGAGGCGCGTAGCGCCTGGCTGTCCACCTCGGCGGTGACGGTGTAATAGCAGATCAGGAAAACCTCGCCGTCTTCCCGCCGATGCGGCATGGTCAGCACAGTGCCGATGCCGGGATAATTGCCGACCGCCGCATCAACTTCGGAAAGCTCGACCCGCACGCCATTGATCTTGACTTGGCGATCCATCCGACCGCCGAAGGCGATGCCGCGGTCTGCGAGATATTTGCCCATGTCGCCGGTCTTATAGATAATATCCTCAGCATCGTTGTTCAGGGGATTGACAATAAACGCCTCCGCCGTCCGCTCGGGATCGCGGAAATAACCTTTGCTGCGGAACGGTGTCTTGATGTAAATTTCGCCCAGTTCGCCTATCTCGGCCAGCCGCCCGTTCTTGAGTATCAGCACAGCGGTGTTGGCGATGGGCTGTCCCAGGGGAATTACCTCGGTTGGATTTTCCGTCGGTTGCAGCTTGCGGTTGCAGATTTTTGCCAGCGTGGTTTCGCTGGGGCCGTAGAGGTTGACGAGTTCAGCCGGATTTTTGAAAAGCCCCTGCCAGCGCGCCACGTCGCGGCCATACACCGCTTCCCCCGCCAGCAGGACGTGATGCAGATTTTCGTAAAGCCGGTCGCGACTTTCGCCCATCTTGTCCAACTCGTCCAGCACCAGCCGGAAAACGCTGGGCACGATGTGCATCAGGGTGAGTCGGTTGTCGCCGAGCCAGTTCGCCAGTTTCGCAGGAGTGGTTTTGGTATCGTTGTCAGGCACGAAAACCGAACCGCCGCAGGAAAGCGGCACGAAGATATCCCGCAACGAGACATCGAAAGTCGTGGGCGAAAGATTGCTGCAACGCAACGTCTCGTCAAACCCGAATTCCGTCACTTCCCAATGGCAGAAGTGCGCCAGACCCTTGTGTCGACCAAGCACCGCCTTGGGCACGCCGGTCGAACCAGAGGTGAATATAATGTAAAGATCGTCGTCCGGGTCGGGAAAATATCCAAGATTGCCGGAATCATCGATCGCGGGCAGCGGAACATGTTCACCTTTTGACGTTATGGAGGTTACTCCCTCATCGCCCACGACTACGATCTGTTGGGGATGATAAGACCCGCCCGCCAGAAAGTCATCCAGCGCCTGCCGGGTTTCCTCCGTCACCAGGATGATTCCCGGTTCGGCTTTTTGCAGCACGGTCTGCATCCGTAGCGGCGGCGTATCCAGACCCAGGGGGAGAAAGACCCCCCCCACCTTCTGGACGGCAAGGATGGCGGCTACGTACATCCGGCTGTTAGGAATCAGTACGCCCACCACCGCGCCCCTGACTGTCGTGACGGCGCTCATACTCCGGGCAATGCGGTTAGCGAGTTGGTTAAGCTGGCCGTAGGTGAATTCACCGCCGGAATCCTGAACCGCCAGCCGCTCGGGAGCCGAGGCCGCATGATGCTCGAAAACACTGAAGGTAATTCTCTTGTCCATATAATCCTCACACCCGGTCAGGCATCTGGAACTGTTTCAGAAACAGGCCGAAAGTCAGCACGATCATGAGCAGGTCATTGTCAAAAGTCTGGTTAACCTTGAAGCCGGGCTGCGCGTACATGGCGCGGAGGCGCTCCACGGTTTCCGGATTGAAATAACCCTGGCGGCGGATCGTCTCGGGCGCGAGAATCTCCTCCACCCATTCAATCCCGCGCCCCAGCAAGTACGGGCTGCCGGGCGCGACGAAACTGAATTTCTCGCGATCCAGCACCGCCGACGGCAGATATTTTCGCGCCACCTTGCGCAACAGATATTTCTCCACCCCGCCTTTCAGCAACATCGCCGGAGGAATCCTTCGCGCGGTGTCGATTACGTTAATGTCCAGAAAAGGATAGCGCGCCTCAACCGAATTGCCGTACGCCATCCGGTCGCCATGATCGGAAAGCAGATGGTCGGACAGGCGTAATTTGAAATCTAGGTAGCTGCGTTTGTGAGTGATGTGCCGCCCCTTCAATTTTGAGACGTCGATCAGCGGTCGGTTGGTACAGGTAAACGAATCTAAGGCGGCGGCGAGATCGTGATGATAGAGCGCCTCTTTGGTTTCCTGAAAGGCGAAGAAATTGCGTTCGTAAATGAAATCCGGATCGCCCCACAACCGCTCCCGCATTTCCGCTTCCAGCATCTCCTCGGCGTCGGGAAACCCGCCGCCGGATTTCTGCCGCTCCAGGTCGAGGCGGTAGCCGACGTAACCGGCGAAAATTTCGTCTGCCCCCTCCCCCGTCTGCACGACCTTGATGTTATTGTCGCGCACCAGTCGGGAAAGCACGAAGGAACAGGTGTCGTAAGTTTCCTTGAGCGCGGTTTCGGTCAGGCCGATCACGCGCGGCATCTGCTTTTCAATATCTTCCCAGCCGAAATGAATTTCATGATGCACCGACCCGACAGCTTCGCTCATGATGCGCTGGTATTTGCGTTCGTCAATCGCCACGTCGTCGAACAGAATGGAGAAAGAATGCCGGTGATTGTCGGGGGCGAGGTCGTGAATCAAGGCCGCGATCAGGCTGGAATCCATGCCGCCACTGAGATAGAAACCGACCGGGACATCTGCCTGCAAACGGTAATCAACCGCTTTGAGCAGCGCCGCTTCGACATCTGCGGACAGTTGCTCCTCGTCGCCCGATCCAGCGTCCGCGGCCAGCGGATAATCCAAATCCCAGTAACAATGCTCGCGGTAGCCGCCGGATTTTACCGACAGGAAGTGTCCGGGGCGCAGCGAGTAAACTCCCTTGAATAAAGTGTCGGGGCTGACCGGGCCGGGAAAGGTGAGTACCTGGTCAAGAGCGGTCAGGTTCACTTCCTTGCGCACTCCGGGATGCGCCAGGAGAGCCTTGATCTCGGAAGCGAACAGCAGCGCTCCCTCGATTTCGGTGTAAAAAAGCGGCGCGATGCCCACATGGTCGCGCGCCAGCATCAGCTCGTGCTTTTCGGCGTCATAGACGGCAAAGGCGAATTGCCCGTTAAGACGGCTTACGAAATCGCAGCCGTGTTCCCGGTAGAGATGCGGCACCACTTCCACGTCGCAATGGGTCTTGAAGCTATGCCCCTTCGCCTGAAGAGCGGAGCGCAGTTCCTTGTAATTATAAATCTCGCCATTGCAGACGGAATGAATCATGTCGGCGGCGGAATGCGGCTGATTGCCGCCCGAGAGGTCGATAATTGAAAGCCGCCGGAATCCCAGTCCGACTCCGCCCGCGATAAACTCGCCTCCCTCGTCAGGACCACGATGAGTCAATGTCTCCGCCATGGCGGAGACCAGATCCCGCGAGATGGGGTAATCCCTGCTATATCCGAAAATTCCTGCGATTCCACACATGGCTAGAATTCATCACTTACATCAGAAAGGGTAGAGACGAAAGCGTTCCGTTCCGAAGCGCTGACGCCGGAAAACAGCGAAAACAATTCAGACAGTTTCCGCTCGGGATTTTTCGCGTAAAGCTCAAGCAGGCTCAGATAATCCGACACCAGTTTTCCCGCCACTGCCGCCTCGTAGCGCAGGCTGTCGTATTCCAAAATTCCTTCAATACCGCCCGTGACCGATTCCTCCAGTTCGAACATGAAGTCAAACTTGGCGGCGGTGGCGGGCGGGGTCAGGAAACGTTTCGACTCGACACCAGGCAGCGCCAGATCGTAACGCGCCGTATTCTGCAGGATCAGCATCACGTCGAAGAACGGCGTGCGCCCGTCGGTCGCCTTATAAGCGGCATCCTCCACCATCCGCGAGAAAGGATAGAGCTGGTGCGAAAGCCCGTCAGCCAGCGACTGGTTGGCGGAGATCAGCATCTGGCGAAAAGTGAATTCGCTTTTTGCATTAATTGCGAGCGGAAGCGTGTTGAGAAAATACCCCGGCATCTGCTCCAGCGCAGGCAGCACCCGCCCGGCGACAGGCGTGCCTATGCAGATTGTTTCGGCGTTGCTGCGTTGAAACAATAGCGCGCCCAACCCCGCGAGCAGAACGCCGTAAGTAGTGGCTCCTGTCTCGCGCGCCAGCTTCAGGCAACTTTCTACTGTCCCGGCGGAGAACTTCACCGGAACCAGGCCAATCCCCCTGCCCGCGTCAGATATATTCTTGCGGCCGGGCAAGGCGGGCAACGCGGTATTGCCGCCCAGGCTATTTTTCCAATACGCGCGATCCTTGCCGCCTCGTTCCGAAGCGAGGTAGGTTTCGTGCCAGGCGCAGAAGTCCCGGTACTGGAATGGAGCTGGTTGGCCGATTTTTTCCGGTTCCGTGTAAAACTCAACCGCGTCGGACAGCAACAGCGCGGCAGTCCAGCCGTCGGCGATTATGTGATGGATATTCATGATGCAAACATACTGGCGCTGGGCGACGCGCACCAGCCTGATCCGGCAGAGCGGATCATTTTCCAGGGAAAAAACGTGGGCGCGTTCGGCCTGAACCAGCGCCGACGCGGCGGCAAGCGGTTCATTCTCCGCCGACAGATCCAGCGCCTCGATGTCGCAGGCAGAGTCGCCTTGCTTCCGCACCTGCTGCCGGGGGACGCCGTTGACAACTACAAACGAAGTTCGCAGTATTTCATGTTTACCGACCAAAGCGCGGAAGGCGTTTTCCAGGCGGGCAGAATCAAGTTCGCCTTCCAGCAGGAACGATTCCGTCATATTGTAGGCAGAGCCGGATTGCGCAGCCAGCCAGATTTCAAACTGACCGGCGGAAAGCTGGAACGCGCCTTCCCGGCGACCGGAAACTGTCAACTCGCCGTAACTGCCGCCGGTGCTGCGCCTGGCGCAGAGCGCGCGGATAGTCGGTTCGGCGAAGAAGTCGCGCAGCGTGGGCGGATTTTTCAATTCCGTCTGGCAGCGCGCAATCACCGCAACCGCATCCAGACTGGAACCTCCGGCGCTGAAGAAATTTTCAGCCAGGCTGATGTTTCCATGACCCAGCACCTCTTTCCAGACATTGTACATCTGACGTTCGTCGTCGCGCCAATCTTCCAGCGCAGGCGCGTCTTCCGTTGGAGCCGAATCGAGCTGCAGGGCCGCCAACGCCTTGCGATCAACCTTGCCGCTGGCCGCGAGAGGCAGTTCGCCCAACTTGCGCCAAAGCGCAGGCGTCATGTAAGCGGGAAGACAGGACTGAGCGTGACTCCGCAATTCCTCTTCCGGACAGGTGCCGCAATAAAACGCAACCAGTTTATCTTTTTGCAGCATAACCGCCGCTGCGGTAACTCCGGCGTGAGCGGCAAGCGCCGTTTCGATTTCGCCCGGCTCGATGCGATAACCGGCGAGCTGAATCTGATCGTCGATCCGACCAGCGATTTCCAGCGCTCCCGAAGAATTCCAACGCGCCAGGTCGCCGGTATGGTAGACCCGTCCTTCGCCGTGCGGATTTGCGGTAAACTTTTCCGCCGTCAGGTCGGGACGATTACGATATCCCCGCGCCACGCCTGCCCCGCCAATGAGAAGTTCGCCCCAGATTCCCGGCGCGACCAGACGCGATTCGCGGTCAACGACGAACGCCGAGGTATTCGCAATCGGTCGACCGATGGCAATCGCGTACCCTGGCAATATCTCTCCGGCGGTGCAGCCGACAGTGGTTTCGGTCGGGCCGTATTCGTTGTAAATTTTCATCCCGGAATTCAGGGAGATAAGCGTATTTACGTCTTTTTGTTCCAGCGCCTCGCCGCCGACAATAGCAATCGCGACATTGGTCTCTCGCAGCCCGAGTCCCGCGATCATACGCACGTGGGACGGAGTGAGATTCAGCACATCGACTTCACTGTCCGGCGAAAGACTGTCGGTCAGCATGGCGGCGATGTCCAACTCGCCCGGATAAATACGCAGGCTTTTCCCCAGCACCAGCGGCGTGAAGACCGACATTACCGTCAGGTCGTAAGCCAGCGAACTGGTCAGGCTGAAATTGCCGTACTCTTTATTCTTGAAATAATAGTCCCGTACCCAGAGAAGATAGTTCAGCAGATTGCGGTGCGTCAGTTCGCAACCCTTGGGATTGCCGGTCGAGCCGGAAGTATAAATGACGTAAGCCATACTGTCCTGAGAAACCGCCGGGTGTGAACCGGTGTCCTGTTCCGCCTTTAGCCAGGAGGTATCGGCTTGCAGATTAACCGTTTCAATCACGCCTGCAAAAATTCCGGCAGTCGCGTTTTCCACCAGCACGGCCTTGAGCCCGGCGTCACGAGCAACAGCCTGTAACCTGTCTTTGGGATGCGCTGGATCAAACGGCAGATAGGCAGCGCCTGCCCGTAAAATTCCCAGCATCGCCGCAATTGCCCGGGGTGAAGGGGGCAAGCACAGGCCAAAGAGAGTCTCCGGTTGCGCGCCGTGTGACTTGCGCAACGACACCGCCAGGTTGTCGCTCATTCTTTTCAAGTCGCGGTATGAAACCTGCTCCGTGCCAAAACGGATCGCCACCGCGTCCGGAGCTTTCGCCACGGCTTCGTCGAAAAGAGTAAGCACGGTTGCCGATTCCGGCAGAGTCAGTTCTACACCTTTCCCGAAATCTTCCAGCAGTTTTACATCAGTCTCGGAAATAATCGAACATTCGTCCAGCCGTGGCTTGCCTCCGCTCAGGCACCAGCGCAGAATCTGTTTGTAACAATCCGCCCAGCGGCGCACGGTCGCGGGTTCGAGCAACGCGGTGGCGTATTCAAAATCGAGGTGAATCTCGCCGCTGCGCTCGATGGTGTCGAGACTGAAATCAAACATCGCGCCGGTGATATCGGCCTGTTGCAGCGTCAGCGACAGGTCGCCGATAGCCAGCGTCCTGGCGTCGGCGTTTTCATACGCGAACAGGCTCTGCACGAAATCGCCACCGTAAATATCGACCAGATCCTCGTAAAGCGTATCCACGTGTTCGTAAGCGTCGGCGCAGAACATCCGCACCTGGGCGAAATATTCCTCCCGGGACATTCCACTTTCCGGCCGCAGCAACAGCGGCAGCGTGTTGACAAACATGCCGACGGTTTCGTCAAAGCGGTTGCCCGGTCGACCCGCGACGGCAGTTCCCACCCAGAGTTTATCTTTTCCGGTCAGACGACTGAGCAGAATACCATAAGTCGCCAGCAGCAGCATGTGCATGGTCAGGCCATGCTTGCCAGCGGCCTGACGCAGATCAGCCGTCATTTTCCGGTCAATGACCAGTCGCTTGTGTCCGCCGACATAATCGCGCGGAGCGGTCGGCCAATCCAGCGGCACCTGCAACGGCTCCACCTTTTCCGCCAGCACCCCGCGCCACCAGTCGGCCTGTTTCCGGCAGGCGCTTTGAAAATCCTCCGACAGGGAAAATGAAACATAGTCCCGGTATTGCGACGCGACCGGAGGCAACGCCTGTCTTTCGTAAAGCGATTTCAACTCCCTGGTCATGGCGGGCAAAGACAATCCATCCAGCACCAGATGCAAAGTATCCAGCAGCAGCAGGTGTTTTTTCTCCTCCAGCTTGACCAGCCCGATCCGCAGCAGCGACTGCGACGCCAGATCGAAGGGACGGATAAAATCAGAGACTATTTCCGGAACGCTCTTTCCGTCATGAGGAATTCTCTCGATCGAGAACCGGGGCTCGTCGATGATCTTCTGCACCAGTTGCCCGTCGATCAGATGCAGTCCGGTACGGAGCGCCTCGTGCCGACGGATCAACTCGCCCCAGCAGATGTCAAGCCATTCGGCGTCCAGTTCGCCCTCCACGATCCAGGCGGCAGGCATGTGATATGGAGCCTGTCCGTTTTCGCGCTGGCAGATCGCGTATAGGCGTTTCTGCACCGACGACAGCGGGACAAACCATTGCGGCACGCCGGTAGACTGCCGGAAGGAAAAGCCGCCCGCACGTAATTCGGCAATCGCCTCCTTGACGGCGGCGATGATCTGACCGATATCCTCGTCGCTGTGGGCGATGGAGAGACAGCAGGTTCTCCGCTCCCAGGTGTAAATGCCCTTGCACTGCAACAGCAGATAAAACAGGTCGAGTTCAAGCGGATTAGCCAGAGCGGTATAACGACCGTAGGAATCGAACTTGAACTGGCTGCCGAAATGACAGATGCGCAGCGGCACTTCCTCATTCTGGAACCAGAGGTTCAGGGTATCGGCCAGACGGTCGGCCAGACGGTTTACCCGTCGCTGCAAAGCCGGGCCTTCCTTCAGCATGTAACGGCAAGTCGCGGTGACCGCCGCCATCGACAGCGGATGCCGACAGAAGGTGCCGCCGAACACGATCGCCTGCGGGTCAGGCGCGCTGTCGTCGCCGTACTGCCACCACCCTCCGTCGATCAGGTCGAGGAACTTCGCCTTGCCCGCGATGACCCCGACCGGCAGGCCGCCGCCGATAATCTTGCCGTACAGGGTGATTTCGGGTCTGATGCCGAAATATTCCCCCGCCCCACCTGGACCGACCCGGAAGCCGTTTACCATCTCGTCAAAAATCAGCGGAACGTCGCTTTCGCGGGTCAGACGGCGCAGTTTTTTGAGAAAAACATGCGGTTGCAAAATCGACTTGCGGCTCTGCACCGGCTCCACCAATACGGCAGCGAGTTCGTCTTTAATTGCGTCAATTTTCGCCAGCGACTCTTCCGCGCCGTAATCCAGAAAAACCAAGTCCTCGACCATGCCGGGCAGCGTGCCCACGGAAAGGGGAGACACCCGCTCACCGTCAGACACGCCTAGCACCCCGTCAAAGATGCCATGATACGAACCGTTAAACAGCACGATCTTCCGCTTGCCGGTGACGGCGCGCGCGATCCGGATACCGGCCATCACGGCTTCGGAACCGGTATTGGCGAAACAGACCCGCTCCGCGCCGGTAACCTGGCTGACCAACTCGGCAGCTTCGCCGGTCAGGTCGCATTGCGGCCCCAAGGCAAAGCCGCGATCCAGTCTTTTCTGCACCGCGTCCACGACAAAAGGCGGACGGTGTCCCATGAAGTTGACGCCCATCCCCAAAGCGATGTCGATATAGCGGTTGCCGTCGATGTCGACGAAATACGCCCCCTCGGAGGAATCGGCGACGATGGGGTACATTACATCTTTCAAGCGTTTGCGAAAGGCCAGACTGTTTTTCCAATCCGCCAGCGCGGCGCGCGTCTTCTGGGTATGCGTACGCGAGCCCCGAGTCCGCGCCAGGTGCCTCTTCATCAGATCATCGATAAAACGTTCCTGCTCGGAGTTCAGCCCGGGTTCATCTCCCAGCATGAAACCTCTTACATTATGTTCGATCCTGCCTTCGTCATCTTCGCGGGGAGAACGACGAACCTCTCCGGTCTTTGTTCCCGCGCCTTTCAGGACGGCGAGCTGCTTCTGGAAAACCTGCTGCATCGATTCCACCTGCTGGCGGAAAAGCGCCGCCACCGGATCCTCCGTCATAGCGATTACCGCAACCGGTTTGACCGGAGTCACGGTTTCTTCCTTACGCTTTTCCTCCTGCGCGGGAACGGCTGGAGCCGCCCCCTGAAGTTTGCCGCCGGAGTCAAGAATATGCCGGGATAGCGTGGTCAGGCTGGGGAGGTTGCGGAAAAACCAGGCCATCTCCAGCGTCACCCCGAAGGCGCGCTCGACTTCCTGCCCGAACTTCAGCAGCATCAGCGAATCCAGCCCCAGTTCCAACAGGTTGGCGTCCAGATCAAGTTCGTCCTGTTTCAGCCCGAAGGCGTGATCGGCGATTACACAAACTTCTTTCAATATATCATTAACGCTCGTAGTCATAGGCTCATTTCCATCAACGATTCCAAGACGCTCAGTTGTTCTTCCGCCAGTTCCCGCATGACCCTGTCCTGCATCAGCATCACCGCCGCAGCGGTGGAAACATCCACCAATCCGCTAAGTTTCGGAATCTGCGCGGCGCCTGCCGTGGAGTTGGTTTCGTGCGTTCCGGGCAACTGCATATAGGGTTTTAGAAAATAACTTTTTCTTTGAAAACATACTCCCGGCACGGCAAGGTCGGTTATTCGATTGCTCGGGGAATATGCCTGCCAGTTCACCTTGGCACCAATTACGAAAAGCTGCGCCAGCGACAGGGAGATAGTCTTGTACGAATCACCCTGACCGGAGAGAGAGAACAACCACTTGCAGTCGGGCAGATCCACGCACTGGCGACCGAGACTGGTCAGGGTCGGCGCGGCGCCGATTTCGAGAAAAGCACGGGGATTAAGGCTGGCCGCAGTCTGCAAAGCATCGTAAAAGCGCACGGGAAAACGCATCTGCTGGCAGAAATATTCCGCCGACACGTCTTTTTTCACTTCCGCGCTCATACACGATATCCATGGCAGCTTCGGACGCTCAAGCTTCATACCGCCAAGAAAGGAACGAAAATCAGTCAGCACGCCATCGACCAGGGGAGAATGGAACGAATGAGAAACCGGCATGGGCCGGGAGGGAATTCCTTGCCGCTCCAGTAGCGTCAGCAGGTCGGTCACGGCTCCCCGCTCGCCGGAAATCACCACGTTATCCAGGCCGTTGATGGCCGCTATATCGACTCCCTCGCGCCCCTGCATGATTTCCCTGACCTGCGTTTCGCCACCCAGCACCGCCGCCATTGCGCCGGGGATAGTCACCGCTCCGGCCAACTCGCCCCGCCTGATCACCGCCCGCAAACCGTCTTCTAGCGAAAAGACGCCAGCAGTCGCGGCGGCGGCATATTCGCCGATGCTGTGTCCCAGCACCGCGAACGGCGTTACGCCCAGACTCCGCCAGTATGCGACCAGCGCCATCTGCATGACATAAATCGCGGGTTGAGTGAAACGCGTCTGGTGAAGTTGACTGTCTTCGCCTTCCGCGAACATAGTCTCCAGCAATGAGACACCCAGCAACGGCGCGGCGATCTGCTCGCAACGATCCAGCACCTCCCGGAAAGTACTGTTGGACTCATACAGTTCTTTTCCCATGCCCGGTTGCTGCGAGCCTTGCCCGCCGAACAGAAACAGACTGCGAATTCCCGCGCCGTCATCCCGCCCAATCACGCACTGGCGCTTCTTCTTGTCCTCAAGATAGCCTGCAAGCAAAGCACGCGCCTCATCAGGGCTTTGCACCGAGACCGCCAGGCGCGCAGGGAAAGGCGTGCGCGAAACTCCGGCGGCGGTGCAGAAAGCCGGAAAGTCATTCTTATTCAATCCTGCCAGGCGCTTGACATATTCCCCGACCAGTTCCCGCAGGGAATCCTGATTCGGCGCGGAAAGCGGTAATACCTGCCAACCGGGAACAGGCGTCTGTTCCGGGTCAGGTTCAATCTCCGGCGCGTAGGAGGAAAGCACGACATGCCCGCCGGTGCCGGTAATGCCGAAGGCGCTGACTCCGGCAATACGCTCGGGGCTGTCCCAATCCTCCACGGCAGCGACTACCCGCACCGGCAAGGCGTTCCAGTTGATATTTTTCGCCAACGGCTGGCAGTGGATCGAGGGAGGGATTCTGGCGTCGCGCAAGGCGATAATGGTCTTGATTAACCCTGCCATGCCGGCGGCGTCTTCGAGATGCCCGACATTGCTTTTGACCGCCCCGATCCGCAGTTTTTCGGAGCGCCCGGCAAAGACGGCGGAAAGCGCGGAGACTTCGATCGGATCGCCCAGCGGCGTACCGGTGCCGTGGGTTTCAACATAACCAATTTCGTCAGGCGACACCTTCGCGTCGGCCAAGGCGCGCCGGATAATTTTCTGCTGCGCCGGACCATTGGGGGCGGTAAAGCCGTTGCTTTTACCGTCATGCCCCACGGCGCTGCCGAGTACCAGGGCGTGAATGCGGTTGCCTTCCCGTCTGGCCTCAGACAACCGTTTCAATACCAGTACCCCGCAACCTTCGCCGCGGCCGAAACCATCCGCCCCGTCGCTGAAAGCCTTGCATCTGCCGTCCTCCGCCAGCGCATGAATGGCGCAGAGCGCTACATGCGGGCCGGGGCTGAGAATCAGGTTGGCCGCGCCCACCAGCGCCAGCGCACAGTCATGCTGCCGTAAAGCCCGGACAGCGTCGTGCATCGCCACCAGCGAAGACGAACAGGCGGCGTCGAAAACCACGGAAGGCCCGGTGAAATCGTAGAAATAGGAAAGCCTGCCAGAAGTGGAACAACCCATGCAGCCGGTGAGCGAGTAGGGGTCGATGCGATCCGCAAGCGAGGAGCAGACATGCGACTGCACGTAATCGACAGTCGAGAGCGCGACAAATACGCCGGTGTCGCTCCCGCGCAGCGAAACCGGATCGATGCCGCTATCCTCGAAAGCCCGCCAACTTGTCTCCAGCAACATCCGCTGCTGGGGATCCATCGCCAGCGCCTCGGCTGGCGACACCTGAAAAAAGTTCGGGTCAAACAGGCTGATATCGCCTTCCAGCAGCGCTATCTCCCGATTATAGGCCTTGCCCTGCCGACCCTTTTCCGGATCGTGAAAAGCGTCCACATCCCACCGCGAATCCGGAACAGGCACCACCCCGTCGCCGCCGCGCAGCAGAAAGTCCCTGAACAAGTCGCAGTTATCCGCACCGCCGGGAAAGCGGCAAGACATGCCTACGACGGCAATCGGTTCAATCGCAGGCGCGGCACGGGTGGCAAGCTCTTCCTGCAAGGCCTGGATCTTTTCCTTGGCGGCGAGCAGGGTCTTCTTGTATTTCTCTTCCAAAGGTGTTGCCATATGGGGCTATTCCGCCAGGAGGTTGTCTATGTCGTCAAGCAAATCCCCCACACCCGCGCTGGCGGAAACAGTTTCCGGCTGCGCGTCCCGGACAGAATCGCCCTCTGGTTTTTCCCGCAATTCTCCCTGCAGATAACCGGAGATTTTTTCCAGGGTGGGATAGTCGAAAAGGATGGACGCAGGCAGCGGCAAAGCCAGGTCATTGCACAGGCGGTTGCGAATATCGACCGCCATCAGGGAATCGAACCCCTGTTCCATGAGCGGTTGATCCGCCCTGATCTGAGACGAATTGCGGAAGCCCAGCACGCTGCAGGAAATTTCGCGCAGATAAGTCATCAACATTTCGGCGCGCGCTTCGGGTTCGATCGCGAGATAGTTTTTCCTGACCGCTCCCTTGGCATTGGAGGCGGAATCCTCAAACCATTCGTCGCGCATGAGGAAGCCGAAGTAGCCTTGCCGGTTCACGGTCGGTGCATTGGAAAAAAGTTTCCAGTCTATCGCCATCACCCCGCAGACGGGACAGTCTGAACGCAAAGCCAGATCCAACGCCGCCATTGCCCGTTCGGGAGTAAAGCCCAGAATGCCCTGCCCGGCCAGACGGTTGCCCCGATTCTCGCCAGCCGCCATTCCGCCAGCCAGCCAGGGTCCCCAACAGATGCTGCTCACCGCCAGTCCAGCGGCATGGCGGTGACGCGCCAAGCCGTTCAAAAATTGGTTGGCCGCCGCATAATTCGCCTGTCCCTTGCTCCCCAGCAGCGTCGCCGCCGAGGAATACAGCACAAACATATCCAGCTTGCAATCAAGCGTAAGTTCATGCAGGTTCAGCGCGCCTCTGATCTTGGGCAGCATGACCCGTTCCAGCAGTTCCCGCGACTGTTCGGACAGCATCCGGTCGTCAAGCAGTCCGGCGGCATGGAAAACGCCTTTGAGCGACGGAAGATCTTTCCCAAAGCGGGATAGCGCTTCTGCCAAACCGGCGCGGTCGGCGACATCAGCCTGCAGATACACAATCCGAGCGGAACTTTCCCTTTCCAACCGGGAAATTTCTTCCTTCAATTCCGGAGCAAGTTCCCGCCGACCCAGCAGCGCGATGCAACCCGCCCCCTGCTCGACCAGCCACCGCATTGCATGTCCGCCCAAAGCGCCAGTGCCGCCGCTGATCAGATAGGACGCATCGGGAAGTATTCTGACCTCCTTTTGCGAGTTGGTGTTTTTTATCCTGCTCAGGTTCTCGCCGTAATATAAGCCCTCGCGAATCGCACCCAATACGCCTGCGCCTTTTCCCGCTACGATCTCTGCAATCAGTTCCAATGATTTCGCCGACGGATTACGGTCGATATCGATGATGCCGCCCCAGACTGCCGGTTGCTCCACCGCTATCGTGCGACCGAAACCTCGGAGCGACGCGCCGACCAAAACCGGTTTTTCGTCCGGCAACACCGCTTCCGTACCGGCAGTGACCAGCCAGCCCCTGACGTCTGAATTCTCCCCGATCAGTTTTTGCCAAACGGCAAGCAGCGAACAACAAGCGTCGACTTCGCATCCGGCGGGATCATCCGCATCCGAATTTTCCCGCACAAAAACCACCGGCGGCTGTTTCCTCGTACCGAGGGCGCTAACTAAAACCTGCGAATCCCGGATAATTTCCTCAGCATTGAGCAATTCCGCGCCCAGATTTTTGGCCACGCCGGAGGCCAGTTCACCTTTTCCAAATTTCACCACCACACCGCCGCCAGCCACACCTCTCAAAGAAGAAACGTCTTCTTTTTGCCAGATTGGCGCATACAACAATTCGCTGACGTCGGAATTCAACTGGCGATAAAGGGTTTCGCGATCGGTCTTGCGCATCAACGAACCCTCCAACTCCAGCACCGGCTTTCCGGCTTTGTCTACCGCCAGGCTGTAACCCCGGATCAGGGTGTTGTCAATTCGCTTTACCTTAGCAAAGCAATAAACCTCGTCCGGAATATCCGCCTGGAACAGGCGCGCGTAATCCATATGCATCGGAATCAGCAACGCCGTTCCGTCCATCATTTCATCCATATAGTCGTGCAGAAAACTCGGGATGCTGGTTTGCAGAATGGAATCCACCGCACCCGGATAAATCACGTGCCCCGCTTCTGCTGGCTTGCCGCTTCTGGTTTTTACCCGGCAGAAAGCTTCCGACTTGCCGATGGCGATATCTTCGATCCGGCAGAAGCCCTCGGCCAGATCGTAACCAGCCGCGATAAACTTGCCGTAGAACTCGTCGTGCGTCGTACTCTCCGGAAATCTCTGCTTGAGCGCCGGGGCAAACGGATCAACCTCCTCCCGCGGCAATTTCGGCAGACCCCGGGCAATGCTTCCGGTGCAATGGGTAAGCCACTGGCTGCCGGTCTCGTTCAGCCGCCGACTGACCAGCTTGAAAGCGGAAGCTTCGGCCACCGGGTTATCGATCACGATCTGCACCTTGCGCCGCTCGCCCTCCAGCACCAGGAGAGGTTGCAGGAATTCCAGGTCGGAAAGCTCGCAGCAAGGATCGCCCCACATCTCGCGCGCGGCGGCGTAAAGCATGGCGATATGCCCGGCGGCGGGACTGATGGCGCGACCGAGAATAATATGTTCGTGGAGAAATGCCGGGCCTTCGTCGTTGAATTCGGTCTCGAAGACCGCCGCTCCGTTCAATGCGGGACTGTCGATCAACGCGCCGATTACATTGCTGCCCGTCTCCACCCCGCCCGCCAGGGGATCGGTCTGAACCGGCATCCAGTAGCTCTGCCGCTCAAAGGGATAATTCGGCAATACCGCCTTCTCGACCTGGAACGGCGCGTAAACCTGATCCCACGACACGGCAATGCCAGTTTCCCATATTTTTCCCAGCGCGCGCAAGATAACGGAATCGGCGTCTTCCTTGGGTGAAAGCGAAGAAACCACGGCTGTTTCCGGCGCGACAGACTGCCGCACCAGCCCGCTCAACGCAGGCGTGCCGCCGATTTCCAGAAAGGCGTCGCACACCCCATCCAGTGTGTTTACGGCATCAGCGAAATTAACCGGCTTGACAATTTGATCAGCCCAGTATTCTACCGAACAGACTTCCGGCTCGTTCACCTTGCCGCTGACAGACGAGACAAAATCGCAATACTGTGGCTGATGGAAAGTCACGCCTTCCAGTGTTTTTCTGAAACGGTCGCGCGCCGGAGCCATGGCCGGGGAATGGAAGGCATTGGAAACTTTGAGCGGCTTGGAGCGGATTTCCGCCTGCTCCATCATGCCCAGAACTTTTTTAAGTTCAGCCTCGCTGCCGGAAAGGGTCAGGCTTTCCGGCGCGTTGACCGCCGCCACCGCCACCCCGCATCCCTTCGACAGCAACGCCTCCACCCGCTGGCGTGAAGCGAAAACCGCCGCCATGCCGCCGCCGTGCGGAGCCTCCGCCATACAGCGCCCCCGCTCCACCACCAGCGCCAGCATATCTTCGACTTTCAGAATCCCCGCCGCCACCGCCGCCGGATATTCGCCGATGCTGTGCCCGCAGACCGCTTCCGGTTGAACTCCCCAAGAAGTCCAGAGTCGGAACAACGCATACTCCACCGCCGCGATAACAGGTTGGGCAATCTCGGTCTGCGCCAGAAAATCAGCGTCTTCATTTTTATACAGATTATCCAGCAACGCGAAATTGTGCCGCCGGAGAATTTCGTCGCAGTAATCAAGCGCGTCCCGGAAAACCGGATATTTTTCAAAAAGCGCACGAGCCATGCCGGGATATTGCGAGCCCTGCCCGGTAAAGACCAGCGCCACCGTAGATGCTTGCGCCGCCGCGAGGGGCATGGGCAGTTCCCGCGCCGCCGCCACCAGTTCCTCGCGATTATGGCCGGAAATCGCTGTACGCCATTCCATCGGCGTCCTGCCGATTCCGGCGGTATAGGCAACGTTTAACAGCGCGTCTTCCGGCAAATCCCTGAGCAATCCCTGATACCGTACCCCCAACTGCTCCAGGGAAGCAGGCGATTTCGCGGACAGCGGCAACAGATAACCGCCTGTCCATTTTTCCTTTTTCGTTTCCGGCGCGGCGGGAGAGTATTCCTCCAGAATGACGTGGCCGTTGGTTCCGCTGAAACCGAAGGCGCTGAGGCCGGCCAGGCGCGGTTTTCCAGCCACGCTCCATTCCGTCAGTTCCACCGGCGCGGTTATATGATGGCGATCCCAGGCGAAATGGGTATTAGGCGTTTTGACATGAATATTGGCGGGAATCTGTTTATGCTGAAACGCGGCAAGCACCTTGATTACCCCTGCCAGTGCGGCGCAGGCTTCAAGATGCCCGATATTTGCCTTGGCTGAACCTATGCGCAAGACATTGTCCTGCTCGCGATCCTGGCAGTAGACAGCCGCTATTGCAGCAAGCTCAATCGAATCACCCAAAGCGGTGCCGGTTCCGTGGCCTTCCACATACGAGATGTCGGTCGCTTTCACTCCGGCATCCGCCAAAGCCTCTTTGATCACTCTTTCCTGCGCCAGGCCGTTTGGAGCGGTGAGACCGTTACTGCGACCATCCTGGTTGATGGCGGTACCGCGAATCAGCCCCAGAATTCGGTCGCCGTCGCGTTCGGCATCGGACAACCTTTTAAGGATAACCGAGGCGCAACCCTCGCCTCGACCGTAACCATTGGCGGAATCGTCGTAGGCCTTACTTCTCCCGTCTGGCGAAACCGCGCCCAGTCGGGTAAAGGCGATATGTATGTCAGGCATCAGCATCAGGTTTACGCCGGACACCACCGAGAGATCTGATTCGCCGCTGCGCAGACTGCGCACCGCGCAATGCAGAGCCACCACAGTCGAGGAACAAGCGGTGTCAACCGCGAAACACGGCCCCTCCAATCCGAAGAAATAGGCGGGGCGTCCGCTGCTGGCGCTGAAGGTGGTTCCGGTCAGGGAATACGCGTCGATCCGATCCCGCGCATAAGAATCCCGATGAGCGTGGGAATAATCGTTACTGGCAATACCAAGATAACAACCGGTGCGGGTTCCCCGGAGACGGTCGGTGTTAATCCCGGCGTTTTCAAAAGCTTCCCAGATCACCTCCAGCAACAGCCGCTGCTGGGGGTCTAGCTGCCTGGCTTCCCGCGCAGAAATGCCAAAAAACTGGGCGTCGAACAGATCCACCGATTCCTGCAGAAAACCGCCTTCACGCACATACATCTTTCCCAAAACATCGGGGTCTGGATTATAGTATCTTTCAACGTCCCAGCGGTCGGAAGGAATCTCACAGACCGCGTCCACCCCTTCCTCCAACAGTTGCCAGTATTTATCCGGCGTCGAGGCCGAGCCGGGGAACCGGCACCCCACGCCGATCACGGCAATGGGTTCGGTGGAATTCACATTACGGACAGCATCGGCAGCTTTGGGCTCGGATTCGGAAAAATTATACTCGCTCAAAATATAGTTAGCCAGCGAAGGAATATCGGGATGATTGAACACGACTGTAGCGATCAACTCCACCCCGAGAATTTCCTCCAGGCGCAGCTTGAATCTCACCGCCAGCAGGGAAGTAAGCCCCATGTCCACAAATGGCGTTTCCGCGTCCGGAACAATGACGCCGTCGGTAACATCCTCGATGCATTTACAGAGCAGATTTTTCAACGCCGCTTGCCGCCGTCTCTCCGGCAAGGCCAGGACAGACTTGAATTCCTCCGAGGCTTTGCCGCCGCCGCCAGAGCCGGAAACCGCTCCCGCCGCCAGTTTCACGCCAGCCCGTTGCAGCGCCTTCAGCGCGTCCCGCGAAGTATTCTCCAGCGACTCGTCCCGGCACATGGAAGTTACGCCCACCATGGTCACCCCGGCTGCGGTGGCGCAGAGCCGCATACTGTCCATCAGCACGGCGTGAGGGGCAATTTCCACAAAAGTCGTGATACCGTCCCGCAAAGCGGCAGCCATGGCTTTAGCGAAGAAAACCGGTTGCCGGATATGCCTGCACCAGTACGCGCCGTCGTAAGCCCCTTCTCCCGCCAACTCGCCTGTCACTGTCGAATAAATCGGCAACTTGCCCGGCACAGGGCGGATTCCGGCAAGAGCTTTTCCAAAAGCAGGCAGATAAGGATCAAGCGCCGGAGTGTGGAACGGCACATCCACCCGCAGCATCCGGCAGAAGACGCCAGTCTTAATCGTCACCGTGTTAATCAGTTCATTCAGGGCATCCGTGTCGCCGCCGACCACGACCGCGCCAGGGCAGTTTTCTGCCGCCCGCACGATGCAGCCGTTTTCAGGCAGAAAAGGCTGGAGGTCGGCGAAAGGCAGGTTGATATGCGCCAGCCCTCCCCTGCCGGAAAGTTCCGCCAGCAGAGAGGAATGCTCGTACACGATGCGCGCCGCGTCTTCAGTACCCAGTATTCCCGCATACCACGCCGCGACCACCTCGCCACCGCTATGACCGATGACACAATCGGGACGCACGCCCCGCGATTCAAACAATCGGCATAAACCGAAGGCTACCCCCATGACGCAGGGGTGCCCGTTCCGCGAAAGTTCCAGTTGCCGCCCGGTATCGTTGCCGCGCAACATCTCGGCTACAGACCAGCCAGACAGCTGAGAAAAGGCCGCGTCAAATTCATGCACGCCCGTAGTAAACGCTGCGTCACGATCCAGCAAGTCCCGCGCCATGCCGGGCCACTGGGTGCCTATGCCGGAAAAAACAAATGCCGCACGGGGATGGGTAGTCATACTTTCGCCTTCATCGTTGTTGTTATCAAACATGTCGCCTCGGTAAATGAACAAAATACCACAGGCGTTCTCCCCCTTTCAGGGGGAGCAGAGAGGGTATAAGGAAGATAAATACCTTTCACCCCTCCTCCCCAGGAAGGGGAGGAATTATTTTTGTTCACTTACTTGCGGTGCGCTATACTGAGATTTCCTGCTGCAGGCCTCTACAGATTATCGCAAGCCAACAGACTATTGTTACGCTTTATTTCGGCTTCTCGCAGAAAACTCAGTCACTTGGTCACTTAATGCCCGGCCAGCACGCGCTTGACCGCCTTGTGGTAGGACTCGTCTTCGCTGTGCTGCTTGAACAACTGTTCCTTAATCTTGGCGCAGACCTCGTCGCTACGCCGGAAAGCGAAGAAGTGGCCGCCGGGGAAAATTTCAATCTGAACCGCTCCGACCGTATCCCTCGACCAGAGCGCGGCCTGTTGCGGGGAAATATCATCGTCATCCCCGATCATGACCGTCACCGGGGAGAAAACCGGCAGCACGCCGTCATGCTCGTGGGTCTCCAGCGCCTTGACATCTTGATAGAGAACTGGTTCGAACAACGCCATCAGTTCCTTGTTTTTCATCACTTCGTCCGGAATACCACCCAGACGAGAGATCCGCTCCAGAAACTCCTCCCGCGACAGTTCCGTCCAGTAGAACAGGGGCAGGCAGGCGCCGGGTCGCCGTGCGGAGATAAAAATCCGGAGCGGCTGCCGACAGGTAAGCTGATGAATCCTGCGCGTCACCAGAAACGCCAGCATTCCCCCCATGCTATGTCCGAAAATTGCGTAGGGCTTCTCGTCCAACAGTGGTCGCATCTCAGAGATCAGGTAATTAGCCATCTCGTCGAGAGACTCAAGCTGGGGTTCCCCGAAGCGCAAGCCGTGCCCCGGCAGATCCAGCGCGACGACTTCTATCTCTCCTTCAAGGCTTTTCTCGAAGGGGCGGTACGCGAAGGAATTGCCTCCCGCGAAAGGCAGACAGAACAGCCGCAGCGGAGCAGACTTATTCATCGACAGTCACCTTTACATATTCAGGAAACGCCACGGGTCGATCCTCAGACAATTGCAGCAATGACCAGTCGCCATCCCGCGCCACCTCCTCGAACCCGCCGAAGCGATAGGTGACATACATCATCCGGTTGCGGGGCGTCTCCACGAATTCGGCCTGCAACTTCACGCCCGTCGCCCGCGCCTGCTGCGCCAGATGCTGAATCATGATCATGCCCACCCCGCGCGACATCACCCGGCACGACATCAGCAGCAGGCAGATCACCCAGGCGTCGTCTTTCTTCTCCACCAGAGTCAGGCCGATCTTACCGTAGGTGCCGTACCGATCCTCCAGCGAATTGACAAACAGCATATGCCTGTCCGATTTACGCAAAGCATCCAGCTCATCGTAATCGAAAGTCTTACCAGTGGTGTTAAGCTGGTGGGTTCTTTCGGTGAGTTCCACCGCGCGCTGAAGATCGTCCTCGTTCGCGCGCGCGATCGTGAAGCGCATCTCCAGCGTTTCCAGGAACGCTTCCTGCGGCCCCTCAAACGATTCCTCGGCAGATACGCGGCGGATATTATCCTGGTAAAGCTTGCGGCGCAAAGCCGAATCTTCCGTAATGAAGCGCGGTTTCAAACAAGGCATATTCACCAGTTCCGGCAGTTCGGCGGCGTCGATACAGGTCACGGCGGGATGGGCGTGGCGCACTTCGTCCAGTTCAAAAGGCTGATCGTCGATAAAGGCGAGAGTATCAATGCCGATATTGATCGCCTCGGCAATAGCCTTGATCGACTGGCTCTTGATGCCGAAATTTATCTGGGGAAACAGGAAGTAATCAAGTATCCCCAACTCCGCCAGTTTGGCGGACGCGGCCTCATGCTCGTTGCGGCTGGCGATTGAATGCAGAATGCCGCGACAATCAAGCTCCCGCAGCGCCTCGACCACGCCCGGACGCAGAGTGACGTCACTGTCTTCAAGCAGAATTCCGTCCCAGACCGTATTGTCCAAGTCCCAGACCACGCACTTAACGTGACCCCCGGCAACTTCCGCAACGCTCTCTGACATTACTTGCGCCTCTCTTTTTTACGCCGCTTGCGGCTCATGCACACGGCGCGGGAAATCATGAGCTGCTGCATCTGCGAACTGCCTTCGATAATTTCGCAGATTTTCGCGTCCCGGAAATAACGTTGCACGGGATACTCGTCCCCGCAGCCGTTGCCGCCGTGAATCTGCACCGCGTCGCTCGCTACCCGGAGGCTGGCGCGCGACGAAAAATATTTTGCCATGGCAGTGGACATGATGGAGTTGGGGTCGCCTTCCTCGCGCTGCACCGCGCACTGCAAGGCGAGCGCCCGGGCGGCTTCGTAATCCATCGCCATGTTGGCCAGCATTTCCTGAATCAACTGGTGTCCGCGCAAAGGCTGGTCGAATTGTTTGCGGTTTGCGGCGTAATCCACGCAGGCCTGCAGGCAGCCGTCCATCACCCCCACCCCGCCCCAGCCCACGCAGTAGCGACCGTGGTCAAGCGCATGGGAAGCCACGTAGGTAAAACCGCCGCCCAGATTGCCGATCAGGTTATCCAGAGGGATGCGGCATTTATCCAGCGTGACTTTTGAAACCCCGGCTGCGCGAAATCCAAGCAGGTTTTTCATTTCCTCGGTCGACAGC
This sequence comes from Planctomycetota bacterium, assembly GCA_020060765.1. Classification (GTDB taxonomy): domain Bacteria; phylum Planctomycetota; class SZUA-567; order SZUA-567; family SZUA-567; genus JAGUZQ01. The sequence goes on from JAGUZQ010000049.1 coordinate 93,033, forward strand.
CCCTCAGTGTTTCGTTCCACCAGCACGGCGGCGGCTCCAGTTCCTTCCGCCAAGCCGCCCATCACCAGGAAAACGTCTGCCCGGTCGCCCATCGAAGTCCATTGCTTGACCCCGTCCACCAGCAGGCCGCCCCCGGTTTCGCTGATACGGGTCTTGATATTTACAGCATCGCTGCCGATTTCAGGCTCGGTCAGGGCAAAGGCACCCAGCTTTTCACCAGTAGCCAGAGTCGGCAGAAAACGCGCTTTCTGTTCAGGGGTACCCCAGCGCAGAATCGCCTGCGAAGCCATGTTGTGAACCGTTAGCCGACTGAGGAGAGAAACGCTGCCCCGGGCAATCTCGCCGCAGAGCAAGCCAAAGGAAATGCTGTCCAGCCCCAGGCCGCCCCATTCCTTGGGTAAAGCCGCACCGAAATAGCCCCGCCCCGCGAAAGCATCGATCACCTCGCGCGGCAGTTCCTGCTTTTCTTCCCAGATATTGGAGAAAGGCATAACCGACTCGTCAATCCAGGCAGCCGCTTCTTTCCTTATATTATTCTGTTCGGTAGTCAGATTCATGCCTTTGCCCCGGATTTGCCGATCAGCGCGACAATGGCGTCGACCGAGTTGAAGTTACGGAAGTCCAGATCATCGCGCCCGACCGCGATGCCGAAATCCTTCTCCACGAACAACACCAGTTGCATGGCAAAGAGGGAATTGACATACCCCAGTTCGAAGATATTGTCGTCATCCTCCAACTCGTCGTCCTTGACATACTTCAACAGAAAATCCCTGACCTTTTGCCGCACCTCGGAATCCGACATCTTTTTACTCCATTCTTGACAATTAGGGTGAACTTGTAAGTCCAATTATAGCTTAGTCAAGGAGTAGGTCGTTCGATATCAACGATCAAACTTACAAATCGTCATTCCCGCGAAGGCGGGAATCCAGTGGGGAAGACGTACGTAACACCTACTGGATTCCCGCCTTCGCTGGAATGACGTTCGTAATATTCAACAGCTAAATATCCGTTTTAATTCTTAACTAAACCGTATTTCTCATAAACCGCCGCGCGGAATCAATACTCGTAAAACCCCTTGCCGTTCTTGCGCCCGTACAGCCCGGCATCCACCATCTTCTTCAGCAACTGGCAGGGCCGATATTTATCTTCGTTGTAGCTTTCATAAAGGACATCGAGCGAATACAGGATAGTGTCCAGCCCGATCAGGTCGCACGTCTCCAGCGGCCCCATCGGATGGCCGAAGCAGGAGCGGAAAATCCTGTCCACATCAGCCGCCGTCGCCACCCCGTCCTGCACCAGCCAGATCGCTTCGTTAACCGTCAGCATCAGCACGCGGTTAGAGACAAACCCCGGCATGTCGTTGACCACTACCGCTTTCTTTTTCATGGTTTTCAGAAAAGCCTTGGCCGTGGCAATACTTTCGTCCGTGGTATGATAACCGCGAATCACCTCCACCACCGGCTTCATCGGTACCGGGTTCATAAAGTGCATTCCCACCACCTTTTCCGGTCGTTTAGTCCAGGAGGCGATGCGGGTAATGGAGATGGCGGAGGTATTGGCGGCGAAGACGCACTGCGGCTGACAGATCGATTCCAGCTTGCGATAAAGCGGCTCCTTCAGATCAGGCTTTTCCACTATATTCTCGACGAGAAAATCCACCGTCGCCAATTTCTGCAGATCGGTCGTGAAATCGATCCTGGAAATCACCTCATCCGCCTCGCCAGCCTCCTGCGCTTTCTGCTTGTCAAGAAAGGAGTTAAAGCGAAGGCCGTTATTAATTTCCTCCCGGGCGGAAGCAAGAACGCTGTCGCAGATATCGACCAGAACCACCTGCATCCCGAACTGCGCCAGATTCTGCGCCAGTCCCCGTCCCATTACTCCGGCACCGACCACACCAATCGTTTTGAACTCCATAAAGATTACTCCTAATGATATATAGAATCGCTGCCAATAAAAGTTGCTGTAGTATGCCTTTACCGGCAAGAAACGAGTTCGAAAAACAACCAAATCAGCCACCAAGAGACTTGACAGAGTACCCGTATTTTGAATTCTTGTCAAGGGGCAAACACTTGAACTTGATCTAAAATTGAGCATGTATTAACATAGAACGTCATTCCTGTATCTTAGGAATGACGTTCTGTATAAACTGCGAAAATCAAAACAAGTTACACAATCATCTGCCGCTATACATCACCACCGGTAATACCGATAAGGATCGTCACCCAGCCCGAAATCTACGCGATAATCATCATGATACCATGCACTTGCGGTAGATTGACCTGCAGCAGCCGGTTCCAGGAACATATCAGAATCCTTGCCGCAAATGCCGCCTCCCCCGAAATGATCGAACACGCGCACGGCAAGCACCGCCCTGCCTTGCTTCACCAGTTCGGCGGGAATAGTATAGACACGCGGCTTGCTCCAGAAATTCGGCGTCCCGGCATCAGTCGAACCGATTTTTACACCGTTGAAATAGGTGGTGTCGAAATCGTCCACCGGCCCCAGCGACAGACGCAGTTCCTTTCCCTCCCACGCGGCGGGAATCCGCACCACCTTGCGGAATACCGCCTCTCCGTCCGCGCCCAGCCACGAACCGCCGAAATCCTCCCACGGAGACGGCAGCGTCACGCTGGCGAAATCCTGTTCAGCCGCCTCCGGGCGCACGGCGGCCAGCGCCACTTCGCTTGGGCCTTCGTCGTTCCACTTGCTGGTCTCCTGCGCTTCCGGCAAACGAAGCGTCTGAATTCCGCGCCAGACCCCGGCCAGGGCAATACGGTTTTCGCCTGGAGCGCGCGGCTTGAAGAAAAAGCAATCTGATTTAAACGATGCGCCCAGGTTCGACAGCACCTGGCAAAACGCCCGGTTCTGCCGCCAGCGGGTAAAACGGAGATAAGTCTTCGTGTCGGCCTCGGCCAAAGCAGTATCAAACTGGCAATATACCGCCAGCCCCTCGCCGATCTTTTTGCGACCGAGAAGCCCGGCGGCGGAAATGTCGCACCCGCCAGTCAGAAGATACGCCGTCCGCTCACAACGGCCATGCAGATCAGAAACGCTCAACCCTTGGCACAAATCCCACTCCGGAACTTCAGTGGCTCCCGTGAAAGCGTCGTTCCTGTCGACAGTCGCGCCTAAAGGCAAGGTCTTTGCCGCCTGGGTCGGGAGGAATAGCGCGATTCCGCCTTTTTCCAGCCACGCGGTCAAGGCTGCGTCGTCAAGCTTGGCGCCAGCGCCGATCAGCGCCAACCCGCCCGGAGCAGGCAGGGTTTCGGCGACAGTGTAAATCGCGCCGACATTTTTCAGCACAACTTCGTCTTCCGGAGCGCCCAGAAACACCGTCTCGACCTTACGCGCCAGAATGCCGGTTGAATCAAGTGTCAATAATTGCGGCAGGATTTCCCGAGCTACTGGGTCGGCGGCGTGATCCTCCAGGTCAAGGCCGCAGAAGATGACCGTGCCTGCGCCATACCTGAATCCCATGAGCGGACTATATGCCAAGTCGAACTCCCCTTCCAGCAGCGGTGTCCAGGAAGAGAAGTGCGGCTTCTCCACCGCACAGCTCGACACAGTTCCTTTCGCTCCCCAGCGCCAGCCATATTCTGGAGACCGGTCATATCTTCCGTTAGGCACCGCGACATCGCAGGGAGAGATCAGTTTGCTTTCCCCGCGCCAGTCCCGCAGGTCTTCGGCGTCAACACCGCCAAGCAATCCGCCTGTTCCCGGCACGGGGAACATCCGGCGGGAAAGGTGGCGCGACACTCGCCATTGCAGCCGCGTACGCAACCATTCCGGCTCCTGCGCCATGACCAGAATCTCGCCGCCCTCTTGGACAAATTGTTCCAGTTTTGCCAGGCAGGATGAATCGTAAGCGAGCGCCTTGCGCCCGATCACCACCCGCGTCTCTTTTTCGCCGTTCCAGAGTTTTACCGTATAGCCCAGGCTCTGGAGAAAACCGGTCGTCTCACCTACGGGGTCTAATACACATACCGTCTGGGTCGCGACCGGAAGTTGGGGAAAGACGCGGAACGGGAATGAATCGCGCGACTCGGTCTCGCCTATTTTTGTCATCACCTCGATGACGCCGCTGGTTTTTGCGGTCACCTGCGGCAATGTGAAATCAAACGGGACAAATCTGGTTCCAGCCGGTTCAAACCGACCTGATCCCGCACGTTCCGCGAGAAGGTCGTTCCCTATCTTCACCTGCACCGTCCAGGAGAATGTCTGTTCGGCGCGGGTATCGTTCAATAGAACCACCTGCTTGGCTACGGTTTCCCCGGCGAAAAACGAATGCCCCTTTTCCGTGAATTCATGAGGCTTTCCTCCCAGAAAGGAAAGGGTTTGCCGGTTGGTTTCCACCAGCGCCATCGCTCCCGCGTTTCCGGGCTGGCGGAAATTTTCCGGCAGATATGATTGCAGATATTCCACCGGATATTTTTCCAGATAAAGCCCGCGCTGTCCCGGCTGGAAAGGCTTCGCGTCTGCCATTGACCCGCCCTGCCAGCTAGAGCGCGGTCGATTCCAGCCGTGCATTCCCCAGGGCACCATGCCGCCGGTTACGCCCCACGCCCGCCAACTGCGGTAGGTGTTGCGATTGAACAACGCGTGCAACAAGGCTGCGTTCTCCTCCTTCATCATGTCGTTGGCTTGCAAGTGATAGGATTGATATTGTTGTCCCGACTCGAAATGGCTGCTGATCAGCTTGCGATAATCCTGGCTTTCGCGGACATATGCTTCCGCGCCGAAATATGTCGCGGCATACTCCGTCACCAGTGGCTCGCTGACGCAGGTTTTGCCATAGCCGTTCCGACCGCGCAAAAAGGTGGTATAAAGCGGCGAACCGAATTCGATTGAAACCAGCGGCATGTCGCCCCGCTCCGCCCAATGGGAAGGCCAATCTTCCCGCTCCTGCAGCGGGAGCAGGCAGAGATAATTATTAATAGTATAAACATCGCCGACGAATGCCCCTGCGTGCATGAAAACGGGGCGGGTCGGATCGAAACTTTTAAGGCGATCCATAGCGATGAATCCGCTGGCGGCGCGCTGGCTCGTGCCCGGCTCCAGATTCAACATCTTTTCTCGACTGCCGATAACTGCGGGATTCTGATCCTGCCCGAAACCGAAGCGGTTTGCGCCCAGCGTCCAGATCACCACCGACGGGTGATTACGTAGCGGCTTGATTCTTTCCCGCGCCTGGCTTTCCCAGAAAGCGGCTACCCGTGGACGCTCCAACTTCATGATCGAATGACCGATGTCTGTTACCGGAACAATCAACAACATGCCCAGGCGGTCAGCTTCTTCGCACCAGAGATTGTCGAATTCGATCAGGCCGCGCGTGTACCGGTCGTCAGGCCAGATTTCCGCGCAATTGAACCCGCACGCTTTCAGTCCAGCCAGATTCGCCGCGATCAGGTTCCGCAGCCCGAGAATGCCGCCGTATTCGTGCGTGGGAGCAGTGCGCAGCCGGATCGGAATGCCGTTAAGATAGAAGTTGCGCCCCTCTGTCCAGAATTCGCGGAAACCGAAAGACTGGCTTACGCTATCAGACAACGCTTCACCCTTCAAGGTCAGTTCCAGGGTATACAGATATGGATCGTCGACGTCCCAGAGATGGGGATTATCCCAGGTCTGGACAAACCGCAATTTACAGCCATCTGCCGACTGTTCCGCCGTCCGGGTGGAATCGAACTCCAGGACAACATTCCCCGCCGCGTCGCGGATGCGGGCGGAAGCCGTGACCGCGCCTCCCGGAGCGCCAGACAGGGCGGTTTCTATCGAGAGGGATTTATTCCGGGTCGAGGTGCTGATAAGAATATCCTTGACGTGAATGCCGCGCGGACGGCTTTCCAGCAGAACATCGCCAATCAGCCCCTTGGAGCGCACCACCGCTTTTTCCTGAAACACCTGCCCCTCGCCGGTGCCCATATAGCGGGTGATCTCCGACAACTTGGTCGCGGCCAGCACGAACAGGTCGAGCCTCGCGCTTTCCCCTGCCTTGACAAAAGAGGTTATATCCAATTCCCCGCCCGGCCAGTGAATCCAACCTGCCTCGCGCCCGCCGATAAACGCCAGCGCGTCAGTCGACACTCGGTCAAGATGCAGCACCACCGACCGGTCTTTCCAGTCGGCGGGTATGGCGAGCGTGCGGCGAAACCAGGCCTGATCCTGATCTCCCACGGACACATTCCAATTGTCGTTGCGTTTGCTGACGCCGGGCATGACGCCGTAAGCCCGCCAGCTTCCGGGAACGCGGATTTCTCCCCACGACTCAGACGTAGCCGGAACAGTGCCAGGCAGGAATTGCCATAATCCGTTCAGGCAGATACAGGCGCGGGCATCGGAAATCTTTTCCACCGGCTCTGTTCCCCACTGCGGCAGAGTTGCAACCGAAGCAGGCGGCGCTACTATCGGCGAGTATTTGCCATCGTCGGCGACGGTAGAGTTGGCGATAATACTGATATTGTCAAAATAGGCCTCACCGTCGGATGCAAAAATCGCGGGAGCAACCACGGCGGTTTCAGCACCAGCAGGAATATCCATCGTGCCCTTGTATTCCTGCCACTGCGGCGCCGCCTCGTTCCATTCGGGAAAACATCTATGCCAGACTTCCCCCGCCGCGTTCTTGAAGGTAAACGCCACACGAGCATTGTGCCATCCTTCCAGACCGGGAAATATTCGCGCAACCCGCGCCCGCAGTGAAATTTCCAGCGTTTTCCATTCCGGCCTGAGCGCGAATTCCTGCCCGCAGGATGAAGAAGCAGGCGAACCGTGATTGCGCAGCCGCAGGCAGGAATTGCCGCCCTCCGTGGCTATTTCGGCATCGCCGCGAAGCGTCCAAAAAGGCACTTCTCCGGTTTCGTCGGCAGGGCTTTCAAATCCGCCGTTTACGATTAGTTCGCGGGTGGGATAAAGTTTCCGCGCAATTTCTTCCGCCGCGAAAACTGGCGAACAACATCGGATCAGGAAAAATGCTGACAAGAAGAGGGACGTAATGATTTTTCGGGAATGCCTGATCCGTTGTTTCCGCATACATATCTCCTGCTGAGGCGGGAATAATACTGAAGCTGTCATAAAAACTACTGAGGATAAGAAGTGATGGTAGTTGCCGAACTTAGGTTGGTAATCGCCTCGTAGCCAAGCGTGCGCACCGCCCCGTCCGGAAACCAGAGGTTGGCCTTGTCGAGATGCCGCCGGTGGATCACGCCCCACCATTCCGAAGGCCAACCCGTGCCGAAAGTGGCGATGTTGAAATTGTAGACAATCCAGTTGCCTTGCGTTCCTCCGTAACAACTGGCGTAGGAATCCCCCAGGAAAGGCAGGTGCAAATCAAGCGAACTCATTTTCGGGTTATAATAAGTCGCGTCGATCCGTTCCGACGGGAGCTTGACAGCCATGTCCCGCAAGCCATAGGAAAAACGGGTGGAGTTATCGCCTGCAGAAAGATTTATACCGTTTACCGTATATGCAACCTGTGGCGGCGCAATCTCGGGACATTGAAAACAGACCGAAGACGGTACGCGGCGAAACGGCGCGCCCCAGGCGTCGTATTTCTGTATAGCCACGTCAGGCAGTACGCCTGTTTCTATAAGGGCGTCGGGCCAATAACGATAGCGCGTTCCCTTGGGTGTAGGCTCCCATATACGGGTGGACAGACCCCAGTCGCGGTTTGCGTCGGCATACATCAGCACCGCGATTCCGGTCTGCCGCAGGTTGTTGCTGCATTGCAGCGCCCGGGCACGGCCGACCGCCTGCGACAGCGTCGGCAGAAGCAGCGCCGCCAGGATCGAAATAATGGTGATCACCACCAGCAACTCCACCAGGGTGAATCCCCGCTCCTTGCGCCTGCCTGAAATTAACATGACCGTCTCCTATTCTTCCCCCACCACCATGCAGTGCGTGTCAAGTCGCGGCACAGTTACTTCAGCATACTCCCCAACCTGCCCGACAGCCAGTTTCTCCCCGCCCGGAGCCATGTATATTTTACGGAAGTTGCCTAGCAGGCGTACGCGGATATCCGTGACCGGCGCGATATCTTCCCGCTGGCGACCGCAACTGGTGAAATACCCTTCCCACGTCTGCCGGGTGAAAGGAGGAAATCCCTGGGGATCGGGCGCGTTCAGCAGATGCAGCACTGTCCGCCGGGGATTTTTCTGCCGGAAAAGCGTCGCCTGCACCTGCAACAGACTGTCCACTTCAAACTGGGGCTTGTGCCCCCCCGCAGCCCAGCGCACGGCATTTGCCAGCAGCCGCCGCACGTAAGGCCAAGTCCAATGACTGGCATACTGGAACCCGAGATTCGCCGCCAGATAGACCACGCGCCCCTTACCCACTTCACGCACAGTCATAAACGGCCATTGCCTGCCCGGCTCCTGATACTGCTCCCACGCGATCATTTTGGTGTCTGCGTCGGCTTCGACCTTGAGCATCTCGCCGGGATAACTCAAAGTATACTCAGTGGGATGCCCCCGCCTGAAAGCAGGCACCACCTCGGTCATCAACGTTTCCCGGATCAAGTCGTCGTTCACGATCTCGTGATCGCCCAGGACTATCAGCTTTGAACGGATGCTGTTAGGAGTTTCCTCCCCGGTCTGGACAATCGTGTCCCAGGACGGCAGGGGAGTTTTCTCCTCCAGTCTTCCCTTGAAATGAACTCCCAGCAAATCGGCCAGGGCGAAGTCCGCCATTTCCGTGCCGCTCCGGTCACACAAGCTGGTGCGCGCGCCCGCCAACAGCCCGCCGCCGTTTTCCACGAATTCGCGCAGCCGTTTTGCCGCCGCGTCGCTGATGATGCCGGTGTCAGGCAAAACCAGCACCGCGTAATCGGAAAGATCGTCGTGCTCCAGGTTATAATCGGAGAGACAGGTCTCCGGAACTTTCTCTTCCAGCAAAGATCGTAACACTCCGTAGAAGGTAAAGGCCGGGCCGTCTTTCCAGCGGTCTTTTTCGCACAGAAACTGCGAATTTTCCGAAAAGACAACGCCTGCGTATTTTACCGGTTTCGTATCTACCAGCCAATCGGCTCTCGCCGCCAGTTCCTCGTTGATTACGCGGATTCGCTCCGGACGGCTGGTCAGGGTGAAATCGGGAATGCAGCCACTGGCGATGGAGGTCATGGCGCGGTCACGCAATTCCTGCGTGGTCAGGGTAATCGGATGGCTAGGCGCGTACTGGTGACCGGGGATGTAGAATTCCGCCGTCGCCCCGGTGTCTCCCCGCAGAAGTTGCAGCGTCGCCGTCGGCCAGGTCCAGCAGGCTTCGTACCACTTCTGGCTGGATGCCCTCACACCCGGCACCCAGGCCGTGCAGACCGGCAAGCCCGGTTTGACCGAACGCCCGGCTTCCATGAACAAGGCCAGCGCCCGCGCGACGGCGTGTTCCTTATACTCCAGCCACAGACGCCAGGAGTCGGGATTTTCCTCCGCCGACGCAGGAGCCTCGCGATCATGCGCCTGCTTGAACCCCTCGCGACAATACCGGCAGTAACATGCCTGACTGACGCCGGAACCGTCAAACCAGAACCCGCCAATGCGGTAACGCGCCGCCAGATCGCGCAGATAATCCGCCAGATACTGCCCGAAAGGACTATTCTTGCACAGGCGCGGCATAGTGTCAGGCCGCTCCTTGCCCTCCCAGTCCACGATCCGCCAATCCGGGTGTTCTTCCCAGGCGCGTTGATCGCAGTCCATCGGCAGGTACGGCACATAGACAATCCCAAGCCGTTCTCCCGCCTCAATCATTTCGGCAACCAGATCGCGTTCGCCCAATCCCGGATGCTTGCGGCAAACCGGGCCATCGTGGAAGGCGTAAAACTGGTTACGACCGTCGAAAATGGCGACGCGCGCCCCGGCACGGGCAGCCACCTCCATCAGGCCTTCACCGGTGATTTTCGCCAACTCCTCGCACGCCCTGGCCGTGCCGGGGATAGTGAGGTTATTGAAGACACGTCCATGCGGTTCGTGCAGCCAGGCGTAAAGTGATTCCTCCGCGACTGCGGACTGCTTGCAAGTTGCTGATTCAGTGGTATCCATGATTTTTCGCTTTCATCCGGAAATATTGAAATAACTCACGTTTTAAGTCACCCCTTGACGGCGCCGTCGGAGAGGCCGCGCACGAACAGGCGCATGCAGAAGATGAACATCACCACCAGCGGCAGCGACGCGATCGTATAGCCC
>JAGUZQ010000101.1 GCA_020060765.1 Planctomycetota bacterium
AGGGGACTAAGGCACTGGTCGAAGATTTCCCTGCTTGCCGTAAGTTTTTCGTAATCAGAAGTTATCAGTGCCGCGCCGGTAAAGAAATTTCTTAGTCCCTTAGCGCCTTAGTCCCTTATTCGAGGTGCCGTACTTAACCGTCTATCTTATTGGAAACCTCACACATGACCTTGAGCACGAGAAGTCTGTTTTGCGTCCTGCTGTTCTGCGCTTGCACGATATACGCGCGCGGCGGGGAGGAACGCCACGCGGCCTTCGACCAGAAAATCCAGCTCGACCTCTGGGGCAAGAACCTGGTCGACGCCTATAACCAGATCACCCAGCGCGCCGGGATCGACGTGCGCATCAGCCCTTCCTACATGCGTCCGGAACACTTCAAAAGCGTGAAGGTTTATCTCGCCGCCAACAGCATCACCGCCCGCCAGGCGATCGAATGGCTGTCGCGCGCCATCGGCTGCCGCTACCGTATCGACGGGCGCACCTCGGTGTGGCTGAGCGGCAGTTACGACTGGATGAAGGAAGAGCCTGACGTCCTCATCCCCGACCAGCCGGTTAACAGCCTGATGTCTTCCGAAGAGCAGGCGTCATCCTTCGAGATGAAGCTGATGGAACTGGTCAAGGCCAACTCCCTGTTTGGCGAAAGATATTTTCTCCGCATCGAGGAGGAGCGCGCCGGAAGAGAGGAATTCACCTGCAAGCTGGTGGCAGTGCTGCCAGCGACGCTGAAAAAATACCTGGCGGAATCGCTGGAACTGATGACGAAGCGGGGCGCCGAAATCGTCGCTCCGCCTGCGCGGGTCATTTCCCCGGCGGAGACGGCGCTGCTGAAATCGCTGGGCGCGAAAATCGTGGTGCGCTACCGCAAGCGACCGCTACGCGAAGTGCTGGCCGACTTGTCGCTGCAGACGGGGCTGAACATTGCTTTCGACCACACGCCGTTCCGGGAACGCCCGCTGCCGGAAATCACGCTGGAACTGGGCGAGGTGACGGCGCGGGAGGCGCTGGAGAAACTGGCTGCGGAAATGGGGCTGGGCGGCTGCGAACTTGACGCCCCGGGCTGCGTGTGGCTTACTGCCCGCCCCTGCAACTGGGGCACGACCGCCAGCCGCGAATTCCAGTGGGAAGGGATGGAAGTAAAGGCTTTCGCCTGCCAGGAACTGGCGGCGGCAATGGGCGGGGGGAAAGTGCTGGCCCACCAGATCCGCCGCCGCATCGACCGCACGCACCCGGAACTGTGGCACGACGTCTCCACCGCCGCGGTCTATCACGAAAAATCCGGCAACCTGATCGTAGTCGCTCCCCGGGAAATCCAGGAAGCGGTGCAGGGCGAACTGTTTGCCCTGCGCGAAGAATTCAAGCAGAAGCTGCCGACAGCCGGAGACGCAAAATGATTGAACTTATTCGCGGCGGCCGGGAGGAACTGATCGGTCAGTTCGGCTGTTCGCGGCGGCTGGCGGCGCGGATGGGGGCGTTGCAGGCCAAGGGCTTCACGTTTAGCGCGACTCTGGCGGAAGAGGCCAAACCCGGCAGCAAGCTGGAAAAACTGCTGCTGAAAAAGGAACTCCTCGACTGCGTCGATCTGCCGACCGCGCTGGCGCAACTGCTGCAAACCGAGGAATTCGCGGAACTCGACTTTCCCCTTACCACAATTGAACAGGACGGCTTGACCGTAATCGCGGCGGAAGAGGAAACGCTGGCCGAGGAAGGATGGAGTTCCGAACCGAAGGCAAACGCGCTGGCCCTGGCCTCGCCTGCGGCAGTCTCGCCGATTTCTCCCCCCGCCTCGCCGTTCACCGCCGAGGAAGTAATGCGCCTGCGGGTGAATATTTTCGCCGCCAACACCTCGCAGGACAAGGTCGCGGCGTTGAGACAGTTTTCCTTTGCCGGAATTTCCGCCGAGGAAAAAGCCGGAGTCTGCCTGCAGGCGCTGGCCGACCCCGACCGCTCGCTACGCGCGGCCTCGGCGCAGGCGCTCCGGCAACTGGGCTTGAATCCGGATTTGTCTGAAACCGCGCGCCTGTTGGCGGAAGGCAATGACCGTGAACGCAACTCCGCGCTGGAGCGGCTGGGAGATTTTGCGGCGACGGGAAACAGCCTCGATCTCGACGCGGTGCTGATGGCGCTGCTGGGCGGCTTGCGCGATGCGGAAAATAATATTGAAACTCGCACGCAGATTATGGAAACCCTGGCGCAGAACGGCGGCAGGCTGGGAGCAGCCCGCCTCTGTCGCGACGACATTCTGCGCGTCGTGCTGGAACAGGCCAACGGCGCGCCCGACGACCTCCGCCGCGCGGCGCGAAAGATCCTGGGCGTGCTGGAACAGCTCACGCCCGGCTGGGCTCTCGCCATTCTTCTCGCGGAAATCGCGCAGACCGGTTCCGACGATTATCGGCGGGGTTTGCTGGAATTGGTTTCCGCCCTGCCGCTGAACGACGCTGACAGAAAAAAACTGGCGCCGGTCGCGCTCAAGACAGTCGAGCAGACTCCCACCGACACCGAGGCGTGCCGGCTGATTGCTGGGTTTGTCCTGTCCTGCGGGGAAGAGGCGGTCTGCCTGCTGGCGGAACGGATGCCGGAAATGGACAACGCGCACCAGCGGCATTTCGTGCGCCTGTTCGACAACCTGCCGCACTCGCGCCGATTGACGCTGAAGGAGAAAAGCGCCCTCGCCGCCGCCTCGCTGCGGATGCTGGAGAATTCGCCCAAGCAGGTGCGGGTGGATATTATCGAAACCAGCGTGTGCCGCGCGGAAGGTTTGCCGGAGGAGACCGGCGCGAGTCTCGCCCGCGCACTGCTGCGCGATCTGCGCGATTACAGCCACTGGCCGCTGAGCGAGACGATGGAGAACACGCTTTCGCATCTGGGAGCGGGCGCGGTGGAGCCGCTGCAACAGGCCTTGCAGGAGCACCGGGGCAATGCCGCCGCCGCCGCGGTGGTCGCGGGCGCGCTGGGAAAAATCGGCGCGGAGATTTCGACCGCCGCCGATCCCGCGCTGGTGAAAAAAGCGGAGGATATTCTGCGCGCCCTGCAGACGCTGACTTTTTCCGATCCCGCCTGCCGGGATTCGCTCAATCTCGCGCTGGGAAAAATCTGCGCCAGTTCCGGCGTGTCAGGCGAAATCGGCGGGCTGATTATCCGTTCGCTTCTGAACCGGCTGGAAGGAAAGCCGTCGGACGCGGCGACCATTAAAGCGCTGGGTTACGCCTGCCGCGGCAACGGCGCCGACGATAACCGCCTGCGCACCGTCGCGGGGCTGGCGATGAAGCATCTGCAAAACGAACATCCCGACCCGACCGTCGAGGTCGACTCCGTTAACGGCGAGGAAATTTTCCGGCTGGGCGGGGAACTAGGCATGTATTCCGAACTGATTCCCGCCTGTATTTCGGCGCTGGAAAACGTGGCGCTGGCGGCGCTTTGCCCCGACGATCTGCGGGAGGAAATCCTGCAAAGCCTGCTGGAAGACTGGCAGGCGGCTCTCGCCAACGACCAGGCCTGGGGGCCGGCTAATGTCGCGCTCCTGACCGCGTCGCTGGGGCGGGCGGGGGCGGCGGAAAACCTGCCGCTGCCGCTGCGGGAACGGATCGCGCAGACGCTGGCCAGGCGGGTGGGGGAAGTATCGGTGCTGGCCGCGCTTTCCGGCATTCTCGCGCGTGGGGACAAATCCGCATTGTTCGACCGGATGGCGGGCGCGGTGGTGCTGCGGCTGTTGAAGATTATCGACCAGGCCGAAGACCTGACGACCGAGGATCACGAAGCCTACCTGAGGATATTGGGGAAAACCGCCCTGCGCGGAAGTTTCGAAATCCGCGGCGGCAGTGAGGAGCGGCTGATCGAAAGAATGCTGGAAGCGATTTTCCGCGGCCTGCACCAGGCCGTGCCGGGCTGCCTGCAGCACCTGCGCGCGCTGAACGCGACGGCAAAACTTCCGGCGCGGCACCTGGAAAAAATCTCCGCCGAACTGAAAAGATTTTCCGCGCTGACGGTGAGATAAATCGGGAGAGGCACTGTGCAAAAAATAATCGAAGACGAAATTATCCAGGCCGAGGAAAATCTGCGGCAGGCGATGCTGGCCTCCGACGTCGAAGCGCTTGAAGAATTGCTCTCGCCGGAACTGATTTTCACCACCCATACCGGGCAGGTCGTCGGCAAGCAGGATGACCTCGCCGCGCACCGGTCGGGATTGTTCACGCTGGAAAAACTGGTTCCGTCGGAACAGCGCCTGAAAATCCTGGGAGAATCAAACGCGATCTTTTCGGTCAGGATGCGACTGTCGGGAAAATTCGCGGGCGCGCCGATTGAGGGAGATTTCCGTTATACCCGGGTATGGGTAAAATCGAAAGACGGGAAATGGCGCATCGCCGCCGGCCACGCCTGCATAGTGCAAACCTGAGCATACGACGTATTTGACTTGACAGGTAAACAGGCAACATTTCCAATTGTTTTCTGTTTAAGTATCTATGGGCGGAAATCATGCGCATTCGTCTCGCATACCGAATAATCCCGGCGTTGTCGGCCTTGTGCGCAACGTTGCTGCTGGCGGCGCTGCCGCTGTTGCAGCAGGTTCACCTGTCGCAACACGACTGCGGCTGTTGCCATTCCGCCTGTCGCAATCAGGCTCCTTGCAATCCGCATCTCCGAGGCTACCTGAAAACCTCATTTGCCGAAAACAGCAATTCTCCTGAAGCCGAGCCGTACCACAACTCCCACGCCTGTCCTTTCTGCCGTATGTGCGCGGCGCTGGCCAAGGGTTTTTCGGCAGCGGTTTCCGCCCCCGCGGCGACGGTCGCTCCCGCCTGTTCCGCAGCCGCGCCTTTTGTCCGCACGGTTCCGGTTCGCGTCGTTCTATCCTCGGCCTCGCCGCGCGCCCCGCCGGTAGCATGAGCATTCGCGATTTTCCATGAAAGCTTCACATAAGTGAAAACAAATTCCCTCGCCCCCTGAGGGGGAGAGGGTTAGGGTGAGGGGGTCACCTATTGACTATCGATTTTTGTTAGCGAAGCATAATGTGGAAACCCCTCGCGTCAGGTCGCGCTTATACAAATTATCTTTAACGGGAGAACTTACATGTCCAGAATCATAGCAGTCATTTTCGCAATCGCCGCCATCGCGTTTTTCCGTCCCGCCGCCGCCGGGGAAGAGAAAATCAAGGTCTTTGTCAGCATCGTGCCGCAGGAATATTTTATCGGGCGCGTGGGCGGGGAACGGGTACAGGCGCAGGCGCTGGTCAAACCCGGCAGCAGCCCCGCGACCTATGAGCCGACCCCGCGCCAGATGGTGGAGCTGTCCCAGGCCAAACTTTTTTTCCGCATCGGGGTGGCTTTTGAAAATTCGTTCCTGCCCAAAATCGAACAGACTTTGCCCAACCTTAAAATCATTGACACGCGCGCAGGCATTAACCTCAGGGAAATGAAAGCGCATCATCACGACGAAGACGGCGAGGAACACGAGAAGCGCAATGAAAAAGATGAACATGCCGAACATGAAGAGGGACATCACCACGAAGGCACCGATCCGCATATCTGGCTCAGTCCGCGCTTGGTCAAGGTGCAGACGCGCACCATGGCCGACGCGCTGATCGCGCTCGATCCAGAGGGGAAGGAAGTTTATGAAACGAACTATCAGTCATTCGCCGCCGAACTGGACGCCCTCGACCAGAAACTCGCTTCGGCGCTGGCGTCGGTGAAGGGCAAGACTTTTCTGGTGTTCCATCCCGCCTGGGGCTATTTCGCCGACGCCTACGGCCTGAACCAGGAGCCGATCGAAATCGAAGGCAAGGATCCGAGCGCGCAGCAACTCGCGCGCATCATCGACCAGGCCAAGGCGGAAGACGTGCGCGTGATTTTCGTGCAACCCCAGTTCAGCCAGGCCACGGCCAAGTCCGTCGCCTCTGCCATTAACGGGGCAGTGGTGCCGATCGATCCGCTGGCGCGGGACTATGTGAAAAATCTGGAAGCAGTGGCGAAAACGGTAAGCGCGGCGCTGGGCGCACAGAAGAAATAGATGGCTGCGCCACACGCATATTTTGCAAGCATACTTGTAATTGAAAATCCACTTGCGCGTCTACGCCGCGAACATAGAAAGCGCGTAAGATTTTTGCACGGAATGCGTTTGCGTAATATGCGTGTGCGCCGCAAATCGATAAGGAAATTGCCATGAGTGTTTCTGATCCACAAGAACCAGTTGCCGGCAAGCGCCGCGACTGGGGGCTGCCGTTGCTGGCGCTGTTCGCGGTCACGGCCTACGGTGCGCTGGCGATACCGCCCATACTGCTTCTAGACCCACCACAGGCAGCCAACAACACAAGACAGCCAGTTTGTACGTCTTCGTCGTTGACCTGCGGAATCCTTCCCTCGTGAAACAGATGGAGAGCCTCTTCACCTTGCCGTAATGGCGGCGCCTGTGAAAAACGGGGTCACGGGGGAATATTCCCTAGATGAAATCGAGGAGATGATCGCATTTCTTCGGGAGCATTCCGCTACCGTCTACGTTGAACAAAAAGGCGACCTGGCCTCCTGATACAGTCAAGAGGCTGGCGATCTGGCTGTCCTCCCATGATTCGCCTTATGTCTTCGGCAAGCCGTTTATCGATAAGCTGTATCGACAGCTTGACAAGGTGACTGTGAACACGAAATTCATAGGCCTGCGACCCCACCAGCTTCGGCATTCCTTCCGCACCAACATGTGGCTGGAAGGCGTAAATGAACAGATCATCGATCAGATGGTGGGGCACACGACCAAGGCGATGGCCAATCGCTACCGGCATATCCGCAACGAACACATCCGGCAGGGCATTTCAAAAGTCTGGAACCGCCACCAGCAAAAAAATAAAAATCCTGGGGAAGCTGAGAATATCTCCCAGTAACCGGGGCATTCCAAAATCCGTTGTAATACCGTTGTACTTGCTTTTTTTGCTTGACGATTTCAACGGAAAAGGGGTTACGGAAAACCTGTAACCCCTTGGCATATAATGGCGGAGCGTGAGGGATTCGAACCCCCGGTGGGTTGCCCCACACTGGTTTTCAAATTCCATGCCCTGCATTTCATAACTTCTTGCTAGCTATGGATTTATAGCGTAATATGCTGTTGGACAAAATGTTGCAAGAAAACAACAAGTTTGCGAAAAATTAGACAAAACAGATAGCCAATGACTACCGAAAATACTTCTATGTTGCCTCTTCGGAATCGATCACCAGCCATCAAGCCATCAGGTGTTATTGCTTGAGTATATCCATCGCCTGGCCGATGCGGGAGACGGGGCAGGTCTTAATTTGCGGCTTCAGCGGTTTGCTGTCGGCGGGAATCACCGCCAGGGAAAAGCCCAGGCGCGCCGCTTCCTGCAGGCGGCTTTCCAGTTGCGCCACCGGTCGCACCTCGCCGCCGAGCCCCACTTCGCCGATCACCACCGTATCGCGCGGCAAGGCCAGTTCGCGCAAACTGCCCGCCACCGCCATCGCCATCGCGAGGTCGGCTCCCGGCTCGCGCAGTTCCGCCCCGCCCACGACGTTCAGGAACACGTCCTGGTCGGCCAATCCCAAGCCGCAGCTTTTTTCCAATACCGCCAGCAGCATCGACACTCGGTTGGGGTCTGCGCCGGTGACGCGCCGCCGGGCCGAACCCGGATAGGTCGGAGCTACCAACGCCTGCACCTCCACCAGAAACGGCCGCGTGCCGGAGAGCGGCGCGGTGACCACCGTCCCCGGCATGGTTTCGGCGTGGCCGGACAGGAACAGTTTCGAAGGATCAGGCACCGGTTGCAAGCCGGAGGAAGTCATTTCAAAGACGCCCACCTCGTTGGCCGCGCCGTAGCGGTTTTTGGAAGAGCGCAGAATCCGCGCGGCATGGAAGCGGTCGCCCTCGAACGACAGCACCACGTCGACCATATGTTCCAGCACTTTGGGGCCGGCGATAGAGCCTTCCTTGGTCACGTGCCCCACCAGGAACAGCGGCACCCCGCAGCGTTTGGCCTGCGCGATCAGACCCGCCGCGCATTCGCGTACCTGCCCCACCGAGCCCGGCGCGCCGCCCATCTCCTGCCAGAACACCATCTGGATTGAGTCCATAATCACCGCGCCCGCGCCGGATTTTTCCGTCGCTTCCAGAATCGCGTCGAGGCTGTTTTCCGCCAGCACCAGCAGATTATCGCACACGCAACCCAGCCTTTCGGCGCGGAGTTTGAGCTGCATGCCGCTTTCCTCGGCGGTGACGTAGAGCATCGTCACGCCGCTTTGCGCCAGCCAGTGCGCGACTTGCAGCAGCAACGTGCTTTTGCCGACGCCCGGTTCTCCGCCCAGCAGGATGACGCTGCCGCTTACCAGCCCTCCGCCGAGGATACGGTCGAGTTCCTTCTGGCCGGTCGGCAGGCGGGAGGACTCATCGGCGGAAATTTCAGAGATGGGGACAGGCGCGCTTTTCCCGCGCGAACTGCGGCTGCCGGAAGAGACCGGCTCGTCCCGCTGCACCTCCTCCACCAGCGAATCCCACGCCTTGCAGGCGGGACATTTGCCCACCCACTTCGACGAAACATAGCCGCATTCGGCGCAGGCAAAGACGGTGCGTTTCTTGCTCATGAATTAGTCGCTTTTTTTTTTTCAAAAACTTACGAACGTCATTCCCGCGCAGGCGGGAATCCAGTGGGGAAACCGCACGCAACACATACTGGATTCCCGCCTGCGCGGGAATGACAATGCCAAGAAAACCCGTTCAACGTATAACAGGTCAGATTCTCCGGATAGCCTTTTTCCGATGCGGTTTCTTTTCCGGAAACGCCACCGGCAGCATTTCGCTGATTTCATGGATCGGGTGGAACTCCAGGTCGCGTTTCACTTCCGGCGGCAGTTCGTCCAGGTCGTGGATGTTGGCGGCGGGAATAATCACTTTTCTGATTCCCGCTCGGCGCGCGGCCAGCATCTTTTCCTTGATGCCCCCCACCGGCAGCACCTTGCCCCGCAGGGTGATTTCGCCGGTCATGGCCAGGCGCGGCGCGATGGATTTTTTCGTCAACAGGCTGACCAGGCTCGCTACCAGCGTAATGCCAGCCGAAGGGCCGTCCTTAGGCATGGCGCCTTCGGGAAAGTGGATATGGATGTCGGCGTCCTCGAAAAAGTTGTCCTGTACGCCGAGTTCGGCGGCGTGGGAGCGCGTCCAGGACAGCGCCGCCTGCGCCGATTCCTTGATCACGTCGCCGAGGTGGCCGGTCAGTTCCAGGTGTTTCTTGCCCGCCATTTTCGCCGATTCAATAAACAGCACGTCGCCGCCGGTGGCGGTCCACGCCAGCCCCACCGCCACGCCCGGCATTTCCGCACGACTCACGTTCTGATCGAAATAGGTTTTCGCGCCCAGGTATTTTTTCACATCCGGCGCGCCGACCTTGAAGACGCCTCGCTTGCCGGAGGCGATCTTTACCACAAGCTTCCGCACCACCGTCGCCAGCGACCGCTCCAAGTTGCGCAAGCCTGCCTCGCGCGTGTATTCGCCGATGATTTTGCGGACGGCGGAAGCGTCGATGCGGATGCGGTTGCGGTCGACGCCGTGTTCGGACAAAACGCGCGGCAGCAGATGCCGCCGGGCGATCTGCATCTTTTCCTCTTCGGAATAGCCGGGAATCTGCAATATCTCCATCCGGTCGCGGAGCGGCGGCGGAATGGTGTCGAGTTGATTGGCGGTGGTAATGAAAATCACCTGCGACAAATCGAAAGCGACGTCGAGATAGTGGTCGGAAAAGGAATTGTTCTGTTCTGGATCAAGCACCTCCAGCAGCGCCGCCGAGGGGTCGCCGCGCAGGTCGCTGGTGAGCTTGTCGATCTCGTCCAGCATGAAGACGGGATTGTTGGTGCCGGCCTTGCGCAAGCCCTGCAATATCCGACCAGGCAGCGCGCCGATGTAGGTGCGGCGGTGCCCCCGGATTTCGGCTTCGTCCCGGACGCCGCCGAGGGAGATGCGCACGAATTCGCGCCCCATCGCCCGCGCGATACTGCGTCCGAGAGAAGTCTTGCCCACTCCCGGCGGCCCGGAGAAACAGAGGATCGGGCTCCGTCCCTTGGGGTGAACCTTGCGCACGGCGAGATATTCGACAATGCGATCCTTGACCTTGGTCAGGTCGTAATGGTCTTCGTCCAGAATCTTGCGCGCGCCGGGAATGTCCAGCCGATCGTCGGTTTTTTTGCTCCAGGGCAGGGTCGCCATCCAGTCCAGATACGTGCGCACGACGGTATATTCCGCGCTGCCGGGCTGCATCCGTTCCAGCCGTTTTAATTCGCGGTCGGCTTCCTTTTTCGCCTCTTCCGGCAGTCTGGCCTTGGCCAGCGCCTCCTTCAGTTCCTCCACCTCCAGCGCCGCGTCGTCGTCCTCCCCCAGCTCGCGGCGGATGGTTTTAAGCTGTTCGCGCAGGAAATATTCGCGCTGGCCCTTGCCGATTTTTTCTTTAACGTCTTCCTGGATCTTGCTTCCGAGTTCGACGATCTGCAATTCCCGTCCGATCAGGGCAGAAACCTTCTCCAGCCGCGCGCGGACGTTGGGCTCGCCCAGGATCATGCAACGTTCCTGGAGCGACAGATTGATGTTGGCCGCCACCAGGTCGGCGAAGCGTCCGGGATGAGTGATGTTCACCGCAGCTACCCGCACTTCCTCGGGCGCCTGCGGCAGGAGTTCGATCAGGCGGGTGAACTGGTCGCGCACCGAGCGGTGGAGCGCGTCCAGCTTCATCCCGTCCTCCAGCACGTCGTCGAACTGGCGGGTCTGGGCGATGAAGAAAGGCTTCTGTTGCAGATATTTCTCCAGCTTCAGGCGGCGGATGCCCTGCACCAGCAGCCGCACGCTGCCGTCGGGGATTTTCAGCATCTTCAGGATTACCCCAGCGCAGCCGAATTCGTACAGTTCCTCGGACTTGACCTCATTTTCGTTTTCCCCGAAAAACGGCGCCAGCGCCAGGAACCGGTCGCCCAGCAGCACCTGGTTGACGAGCGAGGTGTCGCGCGTCTCGGTCACCAGCAAAGGCAGGATCATGTCGGGAAACAGCACCATCCCCCGCACCGGCATGACCGGCAACACTTCCGGCAACGCAGGCGTTTCCTCGACGGCGGGGGGAGCGGCGAAAATCTCGGGCTTGCCCTTGTTCCTGTTGTTTTTCCTGTTGTTATTTTCCGGCATCTTTATGCAATCTCCAGTCAGCGGCTTATTTTTTCTCCACATCCACCTTGAGCATCACGGCGGTGGCGTTGGGATGGTGCTTTTCGGCGCGGGGCAGGAACAGCGACAGCATCCCGTTTTCAAAATGGGCGGCGTAACCTTTTTCCGAAACCGGCCCCGGCAGGATCAGCACCCGCTCGAACAGTCCGTGATAGATTTCCATCTGCCGGTAGCCTTTTTTGCAGAAGGGGCAGATTTCCCGGCGCTGGCCGCGCACGGTCAGGACTTCGTCGGAGATGTAGACCTGCACCTCGTGGGGCGCGACTCCGGCCAGTTCCATCAGCACGACGATACCTTCGGCGGTTTCGATAATGTCGGTCGGCGGCTGCCAGCTTTCCGTCTTGGACTCGCGCCGCAGCCGCAGCAATTCCTTCATCGTGGCTTCGGCGGAAACGTCGAAGTCGTGCGACGAGGAAAAATAGAACTTGCCGAAAAAAGACACTGCCGCACCTCCCGCGAACTATTCTACGGTAAAACTGATATCATCCACCAAAAGCTTGGCGCCTTCCTCCGGCTTTTTATCCCAATTGCCGAACCAGACAAACACGCGGGCGTATTTCGTACTCCGCCAGAACTGGTTGCCGGGATTACCGCTTTGCGCCTCGCCTTTCAGGGAAACCGAGAAATGCTTCCACTCCGCAGGCATCCAGCCGCTTACTCCGGTATTGTACATGGGAGCGCCCCAGGGGGAATGCAGGCGCACGGGGGTGCCGACCGGATAATCTTTTTGCAGCGGGGCTTTCAGCGAAACCGCGTAGCGTCCGCCTTCGTCCTCAATCTTCTCCACCTGGGGCGACAGGTCGCGATTAGGCAGATCGGACAAATTCTGCTCGACATTGAAAGCGATGGCGGAGTATTTTTGTTCAAGCCACTTCGGGCAGTTCTCGACGAATAATTTCTGGTCACCCTTGCCGACAGCCGCGGCCAGTTTTGTTTCTGTTTCGGAATAGGAAGCCACATTGTTGATAAGTATCGGCCGCTTGTTTTCGTCATACAGGCGCAGACCCAGGTAAGCGCTGGCGGGCAGCTTTTCGTCCACTGTCCGCATCCACGCGGAGAGGAAGTAAGTCTTGCCGGAATCGATGGGGAGGTATTCCTTCGTTATCAGTTCGGTGGGATATTTGCCGAACAGTTCAAAGCTGAACTTGCCGGTCTGGACAACTTCCTCGTTGGGCTTTACCATGCCTTCCCATTGGGAAACGTCTTCGCTGTCGATCAGGTTCACGGCGTCGGCGGCTGGTTTCCTTTCGCCCGGTTCCGGCGCGGCGCATCCGGCCAGCAGGCAAAAAGCGGGCAAAAAACGAAAGAGAAGATGCTTCATATCGGTTCCTTGAAAGAGACATCGCGGATAAGTTCGGATTAATATTTCCGGAGTACAGTCTTCTGTCCCGCCCAGATTATAACCTAATTCCCTCGCAGGCAAGATATTTTCGCCATAATCGTGGACATGAAAAAGGCGCGGGAATTTTCCCGCGCCTGCAAGGCCATATGAATCACTTCAGAATCATGTTACATCGAAAGAAAACACATGCGCCTGCTCCGCACCCCAGGTGCTTTCCGGAATCAGCCTGAGCGCAGTCGCAGTGACATTTAGCGGGACGCGCACCAAGCGCCGCCAGTTGTCGTCGGCGCGGGCCACTTCCTTCCATTTGCCGTCGATCTCTGCTTCGAGGCGGAAGGATCTGACCAGAGTTTCCGGCAAAGCGGCAGGCTCGATATCCAACCTGACGCAGGAAGGCATGTTGAGCTTGCGTTTGTTCAGGTCGGTGTCGAAGACCAGCCGCGCTTCAGAGAGTTTTTCCTTTTTCGTGAAACGATATTCGGCAAATCCTCCCGGCGCGCAAAACCAGCCGTTGTCGTTGCCTTCAAGCGAGCGGTCGAGGCCATTACGCAGCGCCTCCGGGTCGCCGGTCGAGGCAGAGAGTTTCGCGTTCAGACTGAGCGTCGATACCTCTCGTTTCCGCCAGGGAAGATAGCAGTCGTCGTCGAGCAGAGTCTGCTGCAATTCGCTTAGATGTTTATTATATATATCGCGCGGCGTGGCGGAATTTTTCGCTGCGAGGGCGGCGGCGATGCCGACAGCCTGCCCCAGCATGGCGCAGGTCGCCATTACTCTGGTCGAACTCAAGGCCGCGTGGGTGGTGCTGATATTGCGCCCGGCGAAAAACAGGTTGGCGATGTTTTTCGAATACAGGCAACGGTACGGAATTCCGAACGGCGAAGGCGCGGGGTGAAATTCGTTGGGCTTTCCCGGATGCCTCAGGCCGGCCGGATAATGGTCGTCCAGCGTCCAGCCGCCGTAGGCAACCAGATCGTCGAACCTGCCTTCGGCGCGGACTTCGTTCTGGGTCAGGATATGGTCGCCGACGTAGCGCCTGCTCTCGCGCTTGCCGGGAACAAAGCCGACCCAGTCCAGCGCCCAGTTCTCGCCTTCGTGTCCTTCGACGTTCTTGATATGATCCCACACGCCGAAAGCGGCGGCCAGCAACTCGTCGCGCAGTGATTCCGTGTCGTGGATGGAGTCGCGGTCGCCACCGAGTTCGAGCCACCAGAAATTATTGCAGTAATAACTTTTGCCGGTGATGTTGTGCCCGCGATGGGGGAAGGCGTCGGGGGGAAATTTCTCCGCCCAGGTCGGAGGGATGAATTTCTGCGGTGTGCCGGTTTCGCGCGCCTGGATCAGGCAGCTCATGCCCATGGTTTTTTTGTCGGCAACCGGCGGTTCGATATCCTCGTTGAACTCCGAGGCCGCTTCCCGCCCGAGGCGGAACTCCGCTCCCGTCAGCGGCGCGAGAATGCTGTCGCCGCTGCAATCGGCGAAATTCGCGGCTGCGATTTCGTGCCAAGTCTGCGTAGTCGTCTGCCAGCAGCGGATTGAAGCGATGCGGTCGCCTGAGATGGTTGCGTCGTTGCAGGAACAGTTCAGCAGCAGCGTGAGATTTTTTTCATTTCTGGCAGCGCCGTATAAAACACTGTCCCAGATCGACCAGTTCCAGTTAGGATTGCGGTACAGGTTTTCCAGTTCCAGTTCCTCGCGCAGGCCGGTCTCGCGATTGTCTTCGCCGTGAGCGCCGCAGATCCACATCCGGATTTCGGACGAGGCGTTGCCGCCCAGCATCGGGCGGTCATGCACCAGAATTGTTTTCGCCCCGTGCCGCGCCGCCGAAATCGCCGCACACATCCCCGCCAACCCGCCCCCGACCACACAGAAATCCGGTTCATGTTTAACTGTTCTAAGCGCCATGATTTTTACCTCGCAGAAAAAAGATGAAACATATTTCAATGCTATTATAGCACCAAAAAGCCATTGGTCAAATATTTGCCGTTGCTGCGCGAAAAAAAACGCGCATTTTTTTCCGACAAAAAAAACCGCGGCTAAAATGTTTCACGTGAAACATTTTAGCCGTATTTACAAATATACCTGTATTAAGTCTGGTTATCCTCAACTTTTTTCGTATTGCTATCAGCTTTATTTACAAAGACTTGCATGTAAAGTGCGTGCCTGCTAGGATTTATCCCCCTTCCGGGGAGAGATTAAGAGGGAGTGCAGCGAGAGGCGCATTTACCCCACCCCAGCCCACTGGCTCCACGTCCACAGCAACCATAGGCGATGGGAGTGGTCGGCGCGGTTGGCGAGATGCTCTTGCCAGAGAGTTTCGATGTCGGCGCGGTTGAACAGCGCGGGATCTAGCGACAGCGTGGCGTCCTGCGCGGGTTGGCGCAGGTCGGTTTTGAGCCACCTATCCAGCGGCAGCATGAAACCGTGTTTCTTGCGCTTGATAATGGCGGCGGGCAGAATTTTTTTCCCGCATTGGCGCAGCAGATATTTACCGGTCAGGCGAAGCAGTTTCATGTTCATCGGCAAGCGGCAGCAGAATTCGACCAGCTTATGATCTAGGAAGGGACTGCGCGCCTCCAGTCCGTGCGCCATGCTCATGCGATCGACCTTGACGAGAATGTCGTCAGGCAGATAGGTCTGCAGATCGACCCGCAACATCTGTTCGACCGGTTCGCACTCACGCCATTTTTCCGCCGCCTGCCGGATGAGGTCGTCTTCTCCTGAAAGACTTGGCAGAAGATGCGCCGTTGCTTCCGCGCTGAAGGGCATGGTCGCCAGTGCGAGAGGGTCGCTTTCCAGCCGCTCCGCCTGTTCGCAAAACAGGCGCGCTTTTTTTATCACCGAATCGCCGTAATAGCCGGGGGAGACCGGCAGCATTTTAAAAAAACGTTCCCCGCCACAGCGCAGGAGGCGCGGAATTTTCCGATAATAATTGCTCCACGCTTGCGCCGCGTGCCGACGGTAACCGGCCAGCAGTTCGTCCGCGCCGTCTCCCGACAGGGCGACGGTTACGTGCCTGCGCGTCATTTCAGACAACAGCCACACATTCGCCGCCGAGGAATCGCCGAACGGCTCGCCGAAAATCTCCGCCATTCGCGGCAGCAATTCGCGGACAGAAACCGTGGCGGTTTCCGCGTGATGTTCGGTTTGCAGAAACTTGGCGACGGTTTGCGCAGAGGCGGATTCGTCGTAACTGCTGTCGGCAAAACCGAGGGAAAAAGTTTTCACCTGTCCCGCCTGCCGCATCAGCGCAGCAATCACCGACGAATCCAGCCCGCCCGACAGAAACGCCCCCAGCGGCACCTCGCTGACCAGCCGCTTTTTCACCGCCTGCGACAACAGGTCTTCAAATTCCCGCAGCAGAATTTCCTCGTAGCTGCAATCCGTTTCACCCGGCGGCGGCAAATCCCAGTAACGCCTGATTGCAATTTTAGCGTTTTCGTATAGCAGGTAATGCGCGGGCAGGAGTTTGCGTATTTCACGGTAAATCGTCAGCGGCGCGGGGATGTAGCCGTATTTGAAATAATGCGCGGTAGCGTCGTCGTCGCGGGAAAGATTTGGGGAAATTTCTTTCATCCTGGCCAGCGCCGAAAGTTCGGAAGCGAAGGCAAAAATACTTCCCGCGTTGCTATAAAAAAACGGTTTCTGTCCCAGCCGGTCGCGCGCGCAGAAGAGGCGCTTGGTATCCGCGTCGTAAATCGCGAACGCGAACATGCCTTCCAGCCGCGAGAGAATTTTTTCCGGAGAAGACGAATCCCATTCCCCGCGCGCGGCGCAATATAAATGCAGGATGGTTTCGCTGTCTGAGTTGGTCTGGAAAACCGCGCCTGCCTGTTCCAGTTCTTTCCGCAAGTCGCGGAAGTTGTAAATCTCGCCATTGGCAACAAGTGAAACTTTCCCGTCCCGGGAAATCAGCGGCTGCGCGCCGCCCTCCACGTCGATCACGGCCAGCCGCCGGTGCCCGAGCGCGAAGCCCTCCCCCGCGCAAATACCTTCCCCATCCGGCCCCCGGTGCGCGAGGGCGTGACACATCCTCGCGACGCCTGGCCGCGCACGGGCTTCCTCCATGCCGATTATTCCGCAGATTCCGCACATGCCGAGATTATCCGGTACTGGCGAAGTAGAGTCATTAAAAAAATCCGGGGAGAGTTTTTTTTGTAACAAAGAGAATTCTCTTCCGGTAAAGTAATATGTACGGTTATCGTGTTTTAAGTTCCCAGTGGAGATAAATCATGAGCAGCGGAATCGGCGGAATTCGTGGACCAGAGACCACCAATCAGGCGCAGGAAGTACAGAGTTCCAAGCCTACTTCCTTTGCCGGTAAATTAGCCAGGCTGGCGCTGGCAATCCCGCGCGGCATCGGGAATCTTCTGGCCAGAATCGGCGGCGCGATAAAAAAGGGATTGAGCGAGTTCACCGCACGCCTGAGCGGCTCCGGCGGCACTGGTCGCGCCGCCCAGGTGAACGATGGCGTTCCCGGCACCGTCCGCAGGCTGACGTCGCAGGCCGGTAAACTGCCCCAGGATCAGCAGCAGCAGGCCGAGGACAAGCTGAACGGCTTGCTTCGCAACGGCGGCATCCCCAAAAATCTGGCGCTTTCGATCGACAACGGAGAGGTCAAACTCACCTCCTCCTCCAGCAAGCAGTTGGGCGGCTCCGAAGACCTCGCCCTGTTCAAGGATATTCTCGCCTCGAAAATCGGCAACCATCACGAGAAAGCCGTCGGCAGCAAGGTCGGCGACCAGTCCGGGCCGGAATTTAATTTCAGCAACCAGTTCAAGATCGACATCAACCGCGACACCTACACCCTGATCGGCTCCGACGGTTCGTCCCAATCGCTGCATTCAAAAAGCGCCGAAAACACCGATTACCAGGAAGTCGAACAGCAGTGGCAGAAGTTCTGCGGCGACGACCCCGAGGTGGCGTTCAACCTCTCGCGCGTCATGACCCAGTCGATGGGCAACTCCCTGCTGGATCTCATGGAGATGAAGTGCGGCGTGGAGATGGAAGGCGGAAAAGGCTCCTCCATCCGGGACGGCAACACCCCCGAACGGAAATCCAGTTCGGTGAAGGTGCTGGAGAACGGCAATTTTCAGATTTCCATCACCCGCAATATCAACGTCGGCCTGGTCACCGATGGCACTGGCGCGTTCATGTGCGACCCGGAACACAGCACCAACCATCAGTCGGTGACAATCGAAATCCCGCGCTCCGCACTCAAGGGCAGTCCCACCGCCCAGGAAATGTTGTCGCAGATAACCTTCGCCACGCCGCCACGCGAGGACATCGAACTGACCTCGACGTGAGCCGCGCTCTGCTTATGATTTGCGCCGCCGCTTTATCCCGACGGGGAAGCGGCGGCTGTTTGTTGTTGACTTATCCGTCAGGCGGAATTAAAAACAGACGAAGACAACTTTTGCAGGAGACAGCGGAATGAACGCGGACGCGATTCTGAAAGAACTGGGCAACGAGATAGGGTTGGGCGAAATAAGTTTCGGCGACAACAATGTCTGCCGCATAGTGTTTGACGAAGTGCTGGAAGTGGATTTTGAAAAGGTCGGCGGAGAGATTCTTTTCGTTCACGCGCCGGTCGCCAAACTGCCTGCTGGCGGCTGCGAAAAGGCGTACGCGGAAATGCTGGCCGCCAATCTCTTCGGACAAGGTACCGGCGGGGCAGTGCTGGCTCTCGACGACGCCTTGGGCGAGATAGTGATGTATCTGAAATATCCGGTAGAAACCGTCGATTACCATAGCTTTAAAACCGACCTGGAGAAATTCCTGAACGCGTTGTCGGACTGGCGGGAAAAGGTTCCCTCCCTCTGCGCTCAGGCGAAAACAGCCACTGCGAAAAATGACAGCTCCGCTCCGCACGCTAATACCAATTTCCTGAGAGTCTAAGAAACTCCCATGACCGAGCATATTAAAGATCATACGCTTTCTTCCAACCGACAGGATACCTCCTGCGTGATCAAGCATGTCACCTGGGTGGGGATGGCGATCAACCTGCTGCTGTCGGGCGTGAAATTCGCGGCCGGCATTTTCGGCAACAGCCACGCCGTCATCGCCGACGCGGTGCACAGCCTGTCGGACATGGCCACCGACGTGGCGATTCTTATCGGCGTGCGGTACTGGGACAAGCCGCCGGACGAATGCCACCCCTACGGCCATCGCCGTATCGAAATGCTGGTCACCGCCTTTATCGGCATAGTGCTCGCTTCGGTCGCCGTCGGCATGATTTACCAGGCGCTGACAGGGTTCCGGATTCATTCCGACACGCATCCGGAATGGCCGCCGCTGATTGCGGCGCTGGTTTCGATTGTCGTCAAGGAACTCCTCTACCGCTGGACGGCGCGTACCGGCATCCGCATAAAATCCTCCGCCGTGATCGCCAACGCCTGGCATCACCGCTCCGACGCGCTGAGTTCGATTCCTGCTGCTGCTGCGGTGGGCGTAGCTCTGGTTTATCCCCAGTTTGGTTTTGTCGACGCAATTGGCGCAATGGTGGTTTCGGTCATGATCCTGCAGGCGGCCTGGAGCATACTCCGTGCACCGCTGGGCAAACTGGTCGACGAAGGCGCGCCGGAAGCGACCCTGCGGCAGATCGAACAGATCGCCCGTGCCACCGCCGGAGTGAAAGACGTACACAAGCTGCGCACCCGATACGTCGGCTGCTCGGGACTTGAAGTCGACATGCATGTGCTGGTCGACGCCGATATTTCGGTAAAAGCGGGTCACGACATTGCCTCGCAGGTCAAGCATCGCCTGATTTCTGCAACGTCAGACGTAGTGGAAACGATCATTCATATCGAGCCGCCGGAAGATGTTCAGCATAACCATCTTCCGGACAAGATGTAAGCAGAAAAACACCTTTCCTTTCCTTGACAGCGTCCCGTTTTTTGGTTATATTCTGGTTTATGAAGGCATGTTTTCCGCACTTGCGTAATAATTGAAAGTCGGGATCAGATCGTGACCGCATTCGCCTACAAACTAAAAGCCGATCATGACGAGATGGTGGCCAGTCTCAGCGTGGTTCCGCGTGAGCCGGGGACGATTATCGACCGGGAAGGGCTGGATAAGGAACTGCGGGAGAATAACGTTACCTTCGGCCTCGACGAGGCAGCTATTGCCAAGGCTTTCGCCGGAATTAACGAACTTTCGGAGGGAAGCGAAGTCATCGTTATCGCCCGCGGCAAATTCCCTAAACACGGCAAGGACGGCTACATCGATTTCAAGATGGACGTCAGCGGGGCTGCCAAGTACCAGGGTTCGGACAACCTGGAGGAAGACGTCGTCGACTACAAGGAGGCGACGAGGGTGGTTTCGGTCAAGCCTGGCGACCTGATCGCCGAGCTGGCGCAGCCGGTGGCGGGACAGAAAGGTTATACCCTCAACGGCACCGAACTGCCCGCGCGGGAAGGAAAAAAAGTAACGCTCCGCGCCAGTTCCGGAGTCGAGGCCGACCGTTCCGGCACTAAATTCACCGCCACCTCCGAGGGTCGACCGATTTTCTTCGCCGAGTCGCTGGAGGTAAGCCCCCTGTTCACGGTGGAGGGCGATGTCGATCTCTCCTCCGGCAACGTCAAGTTCAACGGGCACGTCGTCGTCACCGGCAACGTGCTGGACGATTTCACCATCGAGGCCAATTCGGTGGAAATCATGGGAGTGGTAGGCGCGGTCAAGATCCGCAGCGGCGGCCCCCTGTCTATCCGCGGCGGCGTCAACGGTCGCGACAAGGCGGAGATCTACGCCGAAGGCGACACCAATATCAAATACATCAACCAGGCCAAGGTTACGGTGCTGGCCAACCTCAAGGTCAGCCGGGAGATAGTCAACTCCCGTATCTGGTGCCGGGGGCGGGTGAAGGCGGAGAAGATCATCGGCGGCGACTGCCTGGGTCTGGCCGGGGTCGAGGCCAGCATTCTCGGCTCCGAACTGGGAGTCAGCACCACTATCGAGCCTGGTACCAACTTCGAGGTGCGCGCGCTGGACGAGCAGCTTGGCGAAATGATGGAAAAAATCGATGAGATGTTGCGGCCTGTGCGCAACTTCTTCGGTGACCGCGTCCGCTACCGGGGTCTGCCACAGCAGAAAAAAGACGAATTCAAGCAAACCTACCAGAACTTCACAGAGTTGAAAAATCGCTATATCGAAGTCGCGGAAGAGCGGGACAAAATTCTGGCTTCCTCCAAGTATACTCCAGTAAAGGAAGTGATCGCGCGCAAGCTGGTCTACCAGGACGTGTTTATCCGCACCGACATGTGCATGCGCCAGTTCAAGACCCAGCTTACCGGCCCGGTGGCGCTGATCGAGGACATCGACACTTCCACCATCCGCCCCGCCGCATACGTTCCCGGCAAGGGCATCGTGGACGACAGTGAGGAAAGCTGATGGCAAAGAGATATTCGGTACTAGACATCAAGGATCTCGACGCCAAGTTCCGCGACTTGCTGGATGACAAGATGTGGAGTTACGTCGTGGTCGAGCCGTCCCTCGCCGCGCGCCGCAATCTGATCAACTACATGCGCAAGGCCGGTTGCGAAAACGTGATTGAGGCCAAGGACGGGATGGAAGGCCTGATGAAGTGCAAGGAAATCGGCAGCACCGTGACGGCGATTGTCGACCTGAAGGCGCCGGTGCTGAACGGGGCTGATTTCCTGCGCCACTTCAAGGCCGCGCCGGAACTCGCCGACGCCAAGGTCATCCTGACCGGCACCGACGGGCGCAAGGAACTGATCGTGGCGGTGTTCCGCGCCGGAGCCAACGCCTATATGAAAAAGCCGTTCCCCCCCGAAACGCTGATCGAAAAACTCAAGTCCCTGGGCGCGATGTGAATCCTGCAACGGCCTGGAATTATAGTTAAATCCACATGAGTCAAGCCTCTTCCTGGTCGTTGCGCAGATACCGCGGAGAACGGCCAAATATTTTCTTGAACGCGCGGGAAAAATAAAAAACATTATTATAGCCGAGTTCGGAAGCCAGCCTTTTCAGACTGATGTCGGAAGACATCAACATCTTCCACGCATCGCGCATCCGCAACTGCTCCATGAATTTGTGCGGCGTCAGGCCGCCGGAGAATTTCACAAACACGCGATGGAAATAATTTGCCGCCAGACCCGCTTGGGCGGCGATATCACGCAGGGGTGGATTTCCCCGGTAGCATTCCTGCATGAAATCAAGCGCCAACGCCATTTTTCTTGTCATGGCATCGATATGTTCCGGTTCGGTCGCGCATTGCCTCGTCAAACTGGCATAGATCCATAGCAGCATGCTCTGTATCTGCCAGCGGGAAGCACCTCCCGGGTTTTCCTCTCCAGTTCCCAGGCGCAAATAGCAATCATCCCAAACGCGGAAAGTTTCCAGCCGCCACCGCAGCACCTTGTCGGCTTTAAGACAAAAGGCAGACCTGACCAGGGGATTGAAAACCCCGTGCAGCCAATAGACCTCCATCCGGTTCCGGCAGATATTTCGGGAGGAAATGTTGGCGGGAAGAAAGTAACAATACCCCGCCGATAACTTGTGCCTGGTTTCCCCCACGCAAGCAAACGCCTCCCCCTTCACAACGAAGTAAAACCTGAAAATCGGCGGGTAGAATTCTTTTTCCGTAGTCCACTTGCCAGTGCAGATGGAATGTCCCGACATGACGGGCAAAATAGGGAAAGCTTCCATGTTTTTGTTCCTGCCCAATAGTTAAGATAGTGTATGTTAAATCAATATTGTAAAGTTGTCAATCGTCTTCAGCCGTAATATATTGTATGTGTACTGTTAAACATCCAACGCACTTCAAAAAGGATACAGGCATGAATTCGCGAGAGAGGCTTTGCGTGGCGATCAGAAACGGTCAGCCGGATCGCGTACCGGTTTCGCTGGGCTTGAGCGAGCCAGGCCCATTTCTGGGCATCGACAACATCCAGTTCTATTGGGAGCGGCAAATTCCCGAATGGAAAGCCCGTTTTCTGGCGGAACATGAAAAATTCGGTTCTGATTCGTATCTGCACGTGGTCGCGGATACATCACCGCACGATCCGGAATGCGAAATCTGCGAGGTCAAAGCCGAAGCCGCCAAGGTCGAATTCTCCCGCATCGTCCATACCCGGTACGGAGATTTATGCTCTCGGCACCTGATAGGGCTGGACTGCGTGCCCAGCGTGATTTCACCTGCGGTGAACGATCCGGAAAAAGATTTCCCGAAAGCGTTGGAATTGCTTGAACATCCGGACACGAAGGATTTGGGGGAGATCCATGCCGCAGTGGAATTCACGGGAGAAAATGCGCACGTGGGCTTTTGGCTCCCCTCGCCGATTGACTGGTGGCGATCATTGCGCGGCGCGCAAAACATGATTATGGATTTGTACGACTATCCCGAACTCATAAAAAAACTTTTTTCCGCTTATCGCGAGTACGGAGTGGCACTGGTTGAGCATGTGTTGACAGAGACCGGAGTGCAGTCGGTGGGAATTGGCGGGTCGACCACTTCCATGAGCGTGATAAGTCCGGAAATACATCGCGAGCATACGCTGGACTTCGGTCGCGCCGTGTGCGATAAAGCGCACGAATTCGCTATCCCGGTGCAATACCACATGTGCGGCAAATCCCGCCAGGCGCTGGCAATAACGGCGGAAATGGGGGTAGACGGCTTTGACGCGCTGGAATCGCCGCCGACCGGCAACGTCGACCTGGCTGAAGTTAAAAAGACTTTTGGGAGCAGGATTTCGCTGCGGGGCAACGTGAACTCCATCCACGTGATGGTCAACGGCTCGCCCGCTGAGGTAGAGAAGGATGTCATGCGCTGCATGTCCGCCGCCAAGGAGAACGGGGGTTTTATTCTGGCCGTGGGCGATCAGATGCCGGTCAACGCGCCGCGCGAAAATATTCTGGCCTTGGTTGAATATGGCAAAAAATACGGGGAATACTGACTCAGTTCTCTTTTTTCATTTCCTCGTGGTAATCTGAATCGGTGTTGACGTTCCAGATGTCGAATTTGGCGCCTTGCGTGTTCTGCGCGGCCAGCAGCCCCGTCAGGATCGAGTGATCCATGTTGTTGTACCGGTACATGCCGTAACGCCCCACCGGTTGCAGGTTTTCGATTTTGTCCAGTTCCGCGCGGACGGTTTTCATCCTCTCAGCGTAATCCACGTCGAACACCGGGTAGGCCTTGGGCACGCGTACGACAAAGGCGTCGAAAACTTTTTCCGGCGCGATCAATCGCAATTCCGTCAGTTCCGCCTTGGCCATTTCGATCAGGTTTTCATCAGGCTCGTTCCAGAGTCCCTCGTTTTCGGTGACGAAATATTCGCACCCGAGCGAACTTTTCGCCGGGTCAGGCACCATCGCGGGCGACCAGTTCTTGAAACATTGCACCCGTCCCATGCGGATGCTGGGTTCGTGGATATAAATCCAAGTGTCGGGAATAGTCTTTTCCTGATCGAGCATCAGGTTGACCGTCAGCAGCGACCGGTACGCCAGTTTCCCCGCCGCCGCCGTCGCTTCTTCCGACAGTTCGGGCGCGAGATCTTTCACCAGGTCGGTCAGCGGCATGGAACTGATAACGTGGGAGCAGGGGAAAGTCTTTTCGCCTTCGGGAGTGTTGACGACCACGGCGACGATGCGGTCGCCCTCGCGCTTGAGCGATTTAACCTCGTGCCGACGCAATACCGGGACGCCCATCTGCTTGGCCTGGTCGGCCATCGCCTGGTACATCTGGCCGGGGCCGAATTTGGGATAGTCGAATTCCTCGATCAGGGTCTTGATCTCGCCGTGCCTGGGTTTGCAGATCGCCGCTTTCAGCGTCGACCAGAGGCTCAAACCTTTTATTCTTTGCGCGCCCCATTCCGAGGCGATGCGGCTGCAGGGAATGCCCCAGACCTTTTCGGTATAAGCCTTGAAGAAATGCGTATACAGCCTCTCGCCGAAAAGATTGCTGGTCCAGTTTTCGAAGTTGGAAACGTCGGCGTGCGGGAACGCACGGCGGTAGAGATACGATAGCCCGATCAGTCCGCTTTCGACCAGCCCCAACCCTTGCAACGCATCCAGAGGTTTGATCGGATAGGCGAAGAAATGGTTGCGGTAGAAGATGCGGCTGAGACGCGGGCGGCGCAAGAATTCGTCGCCCAGGACTTCCCGCCACAGTTCGTTGACTTCGCGGCTCTTGGTGAAGAAGCGGTGTCCCCCGAGGTCGAAGCGGTAGCCGTTATGTTCGACGGTGCGGGAGATGCCGCCCACCTCCTCGGTAGACTCCAGGCAGAGAGCCTTGACTTTCCGCTTGGCCAGGTAATAGGCCGCCGCCAGCCCTGCCGGGCCGCCGCCGATGATGATGACAGGTTCGCCGTTCATGAGATCGCCCCCCGAATCAGCCAGCTTACGCGCCCGCGTCCGCGATGCGCCAACCCTGCCTATCATACCGGGTTTTAGCCGAATAAAAAATATTTTTCTGTTAGCTCGGCAACAGACAAAAAAATCCCCTCCGGCACGCGAAGGGGATTTTTCAGTCAGGCGCGAAAGGCTCGCTTCAGTAATTCAATTCCTCGTTTTTGTCGATGATGTTGCTGCCGAGTTCTTCTTTATTGGTGGCGCTGGCGAAATCTTTCCTGATCTGCTCGACCGCCTTTTTCTTCAGTTCGTCGCTGTTGCGCACGCCCGCGCGCTTCCATTCCTTGAGACGGTCGGTAGCGATGGCGTCGGCGTAGCGGTTCATTTCCAGCGCGGTGATTATGCCCTGATTACTGATGAAATTCTTGAGATAATCCACCACCTTGTTGATATCGTCCTTATACTTGTCCGAGGTGAACAGCGGCATCACGCCCTTGTCGGGGCCCATTTCGCTGGTGATTTTCTTGACGTCGCCGATGATGGATTTGGCGTCGGCGATGGCGGACTTGATGTTTTTCTCCTGTTCCTCCAGCGTATTTTTCAATGTTTTGGTAATGGCTTCGGCGTTGGCCAGCATGGAGTTGATCTTTTCCACGTTTTTCTCGTCGCCGATGGTCTTGTCGACGGTGTTCTTGATGGTGCCTGACATTTCCTTGACGCGCTTGACGGTATCCGACACGTCCTTGGCGGCGGTCTGGATGTAATCGGAACTCTTGCGCAGGCTGATGAGAAAGCGCTTGGCTTCGATGGAGGTGGCGTTGAGGTTGGCGATGGTTTCGCGGATATCTTTCTTTACGTCGGGGTTGCCGATCAGGTCGTTGACGTGGCCGACGATGCTGGTGATTTCCGTGCCGATAACCTTAACCTGCCCCAGCAGCTCGTTGTAATCGATCGGCCCCTGCCCCTTGATGCGGTCAGCTTCCTTCGCGGCGGCTACCTGCTTGAGAAACACTTTCGAGGTGCCGAGTTTGATTTCCAGGAAGGCGTCGCCCACCAGACCCGCGGTGGTGATATGGGCGGTGCAGTCGTTGGGGAGCTTGCGGTTGGCGTCGACGTCGAGTTCGATTTCGAGGTTGCGCTGCCCCAGGGTGATGTCGGTGACCCGGCCGATGGGAAAGCCGCCCAGCTTCAACGGCGCGCCCACCCGCAGGTCGCCGACGTGGGCGATGTCCACCACCACCTTGTAGGTACTGGAGAAGAAGCTGGTGCTGCCTCCCATGATAATCATGCCCGAGACTATGATCACGCCCGCGAGAATGAACGCGCCGATCAGGATTTCCTGGTTTTTCTGAGTCGCCACCGTGAACTCCTTTTTCATCTATATAATATCATTGAACGTATATAATATCATTGAACGCAAAGTTCGGTTGACAAAGGGACTAAGGCTCTAAGGGACTAGGGGACTAAGACCCCGTTCGGTGATTTTCCCGATTGCCGCAAGTTGTCTTGCAATCAAGGATTATCGTCATGCGCCTTATAAAGATTTTCTTAGTCCCCATAGTCCCTTAGTCCCTGAAAGCTTTTCACAACACCGCCTTGATCGGCCCCTCGGCCTCGCCGCGCACGAACTGGCGGATCATGATTTCCCTTTCCGACATGTCCTCCGCCGACGCCGCGTCGTGAATATTCCGGAAATAGTCCGGCGTGCCTTCGCCCACGATGTTTCCCGCGTGCAGCATGATAATCCGGTCGGCGGTTTTCAAGGCCACGTGCATGTCGTGGGTGACGACGATGCTGGTGATGTTGCGCTCCCGCAGCGCCTCGCGGGTTTCGATAATCAGGTCGGCGATGGCGTCGCTCATGATAGGGTCGAGGCCGGTGGTAGGCTCGTCGTAGAGGATGATGTCGGGGTTCTCGGCGATGGCGCGCGCCAGCGCCGCGCGCTTCTTCATCCCGCCGGAAAGTTCCGAAGGCATCTTCTCCGCCGTCCCGCTCAGACCTACCTGGCGCAGCTTTTCGGTGACAGTTGCCTCGATTTTCTTTTCGTCCCGTTCGCCCTGGGCGCGAAGGCCGAAGGCGACGTTCTCGCCCACCGTCATGCTGTCGAACAGCGCCCCGCCCTGGAACAACATGGCGAAGTGGCGCCGCATGTCGGCCAGCTCCACGTTTTTCATCTTCGCGATATCGCGCCCCTCGAACAGGCTCTGGCCGCTGTCGGCAATCAGCAGGCCGATCATCAGGCGCAATGTCACGCTCTTGCCGGTGCCGGACTGGCCGATAATGACCAGCGTCTCGCCGCGCCTGACTTCCATGCTGATACCGCGCAGCACGTGCAGAGCGCCGAAAGACTTGTACACGTCCCGCAGGGTGATGATGGAGCCTTCTTCCGACATTTTGTGAATCCCGTCGCTTCGCGAAGCCTTATTCAAACATCATGGTAATCATGGTCAGGAACATGTTGCTGATCAGCACGCAGATACAGCTGGCGACGTTGGCTTCGGTGGTGGCCTTGCCCACGCCTTCCGCGCCGCCGCGGGTGCCCAGTCCCTTGTAGCAGCAGATCAGCGCAATGCTGCACCCGAAAAACGCCGATTTGATCAGACCCTGCACGTAATCGTAAGTGTCCATGAAATCGCGGGTCTGCTCCCAGATGAAGTGCGATTCCGCCCCCAGGCCGTGGATCGTGAGCCAGAAGCCGGCGGCGATGCCGATGGCCATGGCGAAAGCGG
The DNA here is from genome assembly GCA_020060765.1 of Planctomycetota bacterium. Taxonomy (GTDB): domain Bacteria; phylum Planctomycetota; class SZUA-567; order SZUA-567; family SZUA-567; genus JAGUZQ01. The sequence goes on from JAGUZQ010000101.1 coordinate 27,559, forward strand.
TCAGCACCGGCGTCATCAGGGTGCAGGCGATCACGCGCGGCACTACCAGGTATTTCACCGGATCGGTGCCCATGGTTTTCAGGGCGTCAATCTGCTCGGTCACGTTCATGGTGCCCAGTTCCGCCGCCATTGCCCCGCCCACTCGGCCCGCCAGCATCAGCCCCGCCAAGACCGGCCCGAGTTGCTTCACCAGGGCTTTAGCCACCAGCGGCCCGGTCCAACTGGCGACCCCCAGCCGCAGGAACTCGAAATAACTGTTATACGCCAGCACCATGCCGGTAAACGCGCCGGTGGTGAGAATCACCGGCAGGCTCTGCACGCCGACGAAATAAAGCTGCCAGGTCAGCACCCGCCGGTCAGGCGCGGAATGCAACATCCACCGGATCACGTCGACAAACAGCAGCGCCACGCGCCCGGTACCGCGCAGGCCGCTGACTACCACCGTGCCCAGCATTGCTATCTGGCTCAACATCTCGCGTTATTCTCCGGCTTTTGCTTTCTCGGGTTTTTCCGGCGTTTCCTTGGAAGCTTTTTTCTTGTCCTCGAAAATCGCCGGATCGACCGGCTCGCTGTTGAATTCGAGGTGTCCGTCCTTCACGCCGACAAGTACCCGGCAATTAGGGGTAAAGCGCTTGCGCAGAATCTCTTCGGCGATGGGGTCTTCGATATAGCGTTCGATCGCCCGGCGCAGGGGACGCGCACCGTAATCCTTTTCATTGCCCGCATCGATGATGAAGTCGCGCGCTTCCTGGAGCAGATCCAATTCCAGCCGCTGCTCTCGCATCCGGGTACGCACGCCCTTGATCTCGATGTCGATGATCTTGGACAAATCCTCCCGGGTGAGATAATGGAAAACGATGATCTCGTCCAGGCGGTTGACGAATTCAGGGCGGAACTCCCGCTCGACCGCTTCCGTCAGGTTTGCCTTCAGCCGCTCGTGGGTGGTGGCGTTATCTTTCTTGACAAAGCCCATGCCGCCCTGGTTCTTAATCAAATCGGCGCCGACATTGGAGGTCATGACCAGAACGGTGTTCCGGAAATCGACCTTGCGCCCGTAACTGTCGGTAAGCTGACCCTCTTCCATGATCTGGAGCAGGATGTTGAAGATATCGTGGTGCGCCTTTTCGATCTCGTCCATCAGCACCACGCTGTAGGGGCGGCGGCGCACCTGTTCGGTAAGCTGCCCGCCTTCCTCGAAGCCGACGTAGCCGGGAGGCGCGCCCACCATGCGGCTGACGGCGTGCTTCTCCATGTACTCGGACATGTCGACCTGGATCATCGCGTCTTCCTCGCCGAACATGAATTCGGCCAGCGCCCGCGCCAGCAGGGTCTTGCCCACGCCGGTGGGGCCAAGGAACAGAAACGACCCGACCGGGCGGCGCGGATCCTTCATCCCCGCGCGGCTGCGACGGACAGCGCGGGAGATGGCGTTGATAGCCTCGTCCTGGCTGATGACGCGCTTGCCCAGTTCCTCCTCCATGTGCAGGAGTCGCTCGGTCTCGTGGCTTTCCATGCGGGTGAGGGGAATGCCGGTCATGTGGCTGATCACCTCGGCCACGACCTCCTCGTCGACCAGACCCTCGGTCTCGCCGCCGCTTTCGCGCCATTCGCCCTGAATGGTTTTCATTTCTTTCTTGAGCTTTTCGGCGGTGTCGCGCAGTTCCGCCGCCTTCTCGAATTCCTGCGCCGCGACGGCCTCGTTTTTCTCGCGTTCGAGATTGGCGATGCGCTTTTCCATATCCTTCAAATCCGGCGGACGGGTCATGCAGGCAAGTCTCACGCGGCTGCCTGCCTCGTCGATGACGTCAATCGCCTTATCCGGCAGGAAGCGCCCGGAGATATAGCGGTCGGAAAGCTTTACCGCCGCCTCGATCGCCTCGTCGGTGATGCGCACGCGGTGGTGTGCCTCGTACCGGTCGCGCAGGCCTTCGAGAATGGTGATGGTTTCCGACCGGCTCGGCGGATGCACCATGATAACCTGGAAGCGCCGCTCCAGCGCCGAATCCTTTTCGATATACTTGCGGTATTCGTCCAGAGTGGTCGCGCCGACGCACTGCACTTCCCCGCGCGACAGGGCTGGCTTAAGTACGTTGGAGGCGTCGATGGAGCCTTCCGCCCCGCCCGCGCCGACCAAAGTGTGCAGCTCGTCGATGAAGAGGATCACGTTCTGCGCGCGGCGGACTTCGGTCATGACCGCCTTGATGCGCTCCTCGAACTGGCCGCGGTACTTGGTGCCCGCCACCATCATCGCCAGGTCAAGCACCACGATGCGTTTTTCCAGCAGGATTTCCGGCACGTTGCCGGAGATGATGTCCTGCGCCAGACCCTCGACGATGGCGGTCTTGCCCACGCCTGCCTCGCCGAGGATGACGGGATTGTTCTTGGTGCGGCGGCTGAGGATTTGCAGCACGCGCTGGATTTCCTTTTCGCGGCCGATGACGGGATCGAGTTTTCCTTCCCGCGCAAGCTGGCAGAGGTCGCGGCCGAAACTGTCCAGCGCGGGCGTGGGGCTTTCCCCGGCGGGAGCGGCAGGCGCTTCACCCCCCGCCTGCATGTCGATGGCGGGTTCGGCTCCCAGCAGTTCCATTACTTCCGCGCGCACATCCTCCAGTTTGACGCCGAGGTTGAGCAGCACCTGCGCGGCCATGCCTTCCTGCTCGCGCAGTAGACCCAGCAGCAGATGTTCAGTGCCGATGTAGTTGTGTTCGAGGTTGCGCGCCTCCTCCATCGCCAGCTCCAGCACCTTCTTGGCTTTGGGCGTGAAGGGCAGGCTGCTGGCGGCGGACATGGTCTCGCCGGGAGTGCTGACGTATTTCTCCACTTCCAGGCGGACTTTTTCCAAGTCGACGTCGAGATTTTCCAGCACGTTGGCGGCGACGCCGGAGCCTTCCTTGACTAATCCCAGTAAAATGTGTTCCGTGCCGATGAACTCGTGCCCGAGGCGCTCTGCCTCCTGGCGGGCGAGATTTATCACTTTCCGGGCGCGGTCGGTGAATTTCTCAAACATTACGTCGGGACTCCTTGTATTAAGGTCGGGGCTATTCCCTGCTTTGGATATGGTTTGCCGGTGTTGCGGCGGCAAATTTCACTTATACATAACCAAAACCAGCAAACATTGCAATAATTTGCCGATGAATAGTGTAAAAAAATAAAAAGTTTTTCGCATGACTGCGCCGACAGCGTGATTTCATCACGTGCCAAGATAAGATTATTATCGGAAATCGGACTTTTTTTATCGGACTTACACTTTGCCACTTGACTTATTTCGGCCGTTTACTAACATTTTGAATGCGTCTCTAATAATGTGTGCGGCTGGGTCGGGAAACCCCGGCTTTGCCTGGGATCTGTTGCCGGAACACGAAAAAACATAACGGGGGTTTTTCTTGATTAGCGAATATCCGAAGAGATTTCTTGGCTGCGCCCTGCTGGTTCTGATTTTTTCCGGATTCGCCGTCGGCGGCGAAGAGGACACGTCCGAACATATCAAGCAGGGAAAAAAGTATTACGAGGCCAAGGATTTTGAAAAAGCCTATGAGGAATTTTTCAAAGCGTTCCAGAAAAATCCCGGCGACAAGAATGCCAATTTCTGGCTTGCCCAGACTGCTTTCCAGAAAGGCGATTACGACTCCGCGCTCATGGCTTACGAACGCATCATGATCAATTCCGCCGATCTGAACAGCGTCGCTACCGCACGGATCAAGCTGGAAATGGCGCGCTGCTACTTCCAGATGAAAAACCTGGACGAAGCTGAAAAAATGTTCAAAGAGGTGATGGGCACCGAAGGCATTCCCGACGCGGTGCAGAAAAACGTGCAGATATTTCTGGTCACTATCAGCCGGATGCGCAAGCGCCATTTCCTGAACGGCGCGCTGACCGCGGGCTGGGGCTACTCCTCTAACGTCCGCTCCGACCCCACCCAGCAGAACGACACGGTCAAAACCATTTTGGGTAATGTGAGGCTGACCCCGGCGTCGGATTCACCGCATGACACTTCCTACAATAACACACTGGTGTTGTCGCACCGCTATAACTTCGCCAACTCCCCCTTCAGTTGGAAGTCGGTGGGCGTGCTCTACCAGCAGGGCTATACCAACGAAACCAACCAGGACGCGCAACTGCTGGCGTTCCAGACCGGGCCTTCGCTGACTATTGACAACAAGTTCATCTTCGACTTCAAGGGTCTGTGCAATTACATGGAACAGGACTTCAAGACCTACCTGAAATCCTTCGGGTTGAGCGCGTCGGGAATGGCGATCATCAATCCGCGACTGGTGCTGACCGGCAGCGTGAAGTGCGAAAACAAGGAACTCTGCCAGACCCGCAACAAGGACGCGAAAAACACCTCTTTCAACCTGGGGCCGATTTTCGTCTATGGCAACAACCGCTTCAGCTCGCAACTTGGGTACGAGGGTGAAGATACTTCCGCAAACACCGATTCATATACCCGCTGGAGCGTGAATTTCCGCTACGACCGGAAACTGCCCAAGGGCTTCGGCGCGCACCTCGGCTATAAATACCAGGAAACCGAATACGAAGCTGAATCCGCCCTGTTCGCGCAGACCCGGGTGGACAACGTGCATGAATATAACGTCGGGATTGACAAGCAGCTTTCCAAACAGGTTTCAGCCGCGCTGGGATATACCTATACCAAGTCCTATTCCAATATCGGCTTGTACCGTTATGACAACAAGGCTTTGGCCTTCAGCCTTACCTACTCGTTCTAGCCGATGGGCTTATTTCCTTGCCCCGGTAAAAGGCAAGGTTTTTTGGCGCTAACGATAAATAAATGCACTTGTAAAGTCTTTTATATCATGCTCTTGTGGATTAGTTTGCGCACAAGCCCTTGACAAGTTCCCGTTTTTAGGGCAAACTTATATGTATATTATGCGCTTGCGGTTGATTTCCGGAAAGCGCATACCCCGGATTTACGGCAGTAAATCAAAGATTTTTTAGCGGAGGGCGGTACGATGAAGCGCTTGGGATTGGTGTGCGGTTTTCTAACGGTGATGGCAATTGGTTGCGCGTCTGGGCTGCTGGCGGCTGAAAACGCGGAGAAGCCGATCGGCGTCGTGGCTGCCGCGCGCGGCGAGGTGGAGGCGGTAGGCGCCGACGGAGTTACCCGGGCGCTGGCCAACAACGACCCGCTCTTCCGGTCTGACACCATCAAGACCGGCAAGAAAGGCCGCATCCAGATCATGTTCACCGACAACACCATCGTCAGCCTCGGTCGCGAAAGCGAGATGGAACTGAAGAAGTACGAATACAAGCCGGAAGAAAAAACCGGCGAGATGGTGACCAAGGTCAAGCAAGGCTCCTTCCGCGTTAACGGCGGTGTCATCACCAAGATCGCGCCGGAAAAGTTCAAGACCGAAACCCCCACTGCCACTATCGGCATCCGCGGCTCTGGCTACCAGGGCAGCTTTTTCAACGGTGTGCTGAAGGTGGCGAAGATCGAGGGCGTCGGTATCGTCGTCACCGACCTGACCGGCAAAACCGTGGTCATCACCAGAAACAACTTCGGCGTCAGCGTCACCCCTCAGGGTGGAGTGGGCGAGGTACGGCAGTTTGAGAAAAAGGAAATGGACAGCATGGGGCCTGACGAGGGTTCCGGGGATGGCGGCGACGGCGACAACGCAGGCAAGGGCGACGGCAAAGGCGACGGCAAGGGTGACGGCAAGGGTGACGGCAAGGGTGAGGGTGACGGCCAAGGTAATGGTAAAGGCGAAGGCAAAGGCGACGGGCAAGCAAACGGCCAAGGCGGCGGAGAAGGCAATGCCAACGCCGGACAGGACGGTCAGCCCGGCGACAACGGAGGTCCGGTGGCGGGCGGCGATAACGCGCCCGGCGGCGAAG
>JAGUZQ010000006.1 GCA_020060765.1 Planctomycetota bacterium
CCGTTCACCCAAACCGCGTAATGAATCCGTTCCCGCTGCACCGCCAGCCGGAGTTGTTTCGCCGTAGATGATCCGAACGCCAGATCAGACAGCGTCGTGAAGGCGTTGTTGATAGCCTTCATCTCGTCCCAGAAGGCGGGATTAAATGGACGGTGGCTCCAGTAACCGAGCGAGCGCGTCCCGTACACCAGGAAGAGCCAGCCCTGCACGCGCGCCTCGTAGGGACGCGGTTCGCGGGGAACTTCCGGAGGTCCCATGCTGCCGTGAATCCACGCCGCAGAGGACTTCCGACCGCGCGACAGGTCGTTCACTATCCGTGCCGCGGGAACCAGCTTGTCGAGATCGAAAAAAAACGGGTCGCCGAACGGATACTGATCCAGCCAGATCATGTCGCAGGCCGCGAGCGTGCCGTATGGTTCGGTCTTCCAGAGATGGTTAAAATTAATGAAATTAGGGCGATAGGGGTCTGCCGCGCGCACCGCCTCATGCAACGCCAGAATGTCGGACTCCTTATAGCCGTGCTTGTTCTCCCACCGCACGTCCATCTCGTCCAGCAGATACCAGGCGATAATCGCGGGGTGATCCTTGAGCGCGGTTACCACCGTCGTCACCACTTTTTGGAAATTCGCGAAGTTGCCCTGAAGTTCCGGCGCGGTGAAGAGATCGGGCATACCCCAGAAAACGAAGACATACTTCATGTTGGCCGCAGCCATGCGGTCGAGATGCCCTCGCAACTCCTTCAGTTTATCGGGAGTGACGCCGGATTTCAGAATATCGACGGCGGAGAGTTGCGCCACGTGTGTTGCCATGCAATTGAAACCCTGCGCCTTGAAGATCGCGATTTCCGCATTAGTCAGCCGGTCTGCCGACAAGGGGAGAAAGACGGGGAAATACGGCGTGCGGTTGATTTCCATCCCACGCGTGTAGCGGTTCGTCCTGACCTCAATCGTGTTGCCGGCGAGTTTCGTCAGTTGATCCCGCGCCTCCAGCGGCTTGCCTTCCGCCGGGGTTGCGACGACGCTCCAGGCGTACACGCCGGGTTTCACATTCTCTAGCGGAAGTTCAATCTCCGTTGCCCCCGATGTCTCCATCGTCCACTCCCGCGTCGTGTTCGGGAGTTCCTTCCCGTCTGCACCGCACAGCGTCGCGCGAATCTTGGCAGTACCGTGACCGCTCCACTCGATCCGTCCCCGCGCCGTGCGGTCATCGGTGTAGTAGTCGTACTCCCAGTACGCCACCAGCGGCAACCCCGGCGTCAGCAGGTTCACGTCGTCCGGCGCGATATTGACCGGAATGCGCGCGAACTCCGTCTTTGCGTCCGCGTCCAGGATTCGCACCGCTGCCGGGTAGAGCGGCAATTCCGGCGCGATCCGCAGATCCTTTATTGCGAACGCCGCGGGCGTCTTGGCCAGGTCGACACTCGTCTCCAGAACACCCTTGACCGCCGTCTTCGCGAAGTCGACGGCGATCCGGGCCCGGGTCGCACCGGCGGGACGCGTTGTCACCCGCCCCGTCAGCGTGAAAAAGCCGTCCCCGCCCTTGGACAGGCGCAAGTCGTCCGCCGCCCAGCGGAACGCCTCGACCGCTTTCGCGCCGAGACCAGTCAGGCGGCCGAAACGCGCTCGGTCATGGAAGCCCTCCACCACGCGCGACCAGGAACTATATGTCACTGTCTTCGCCGCGTCGTAGCGGTTGCGACAGACGTTGAAGCGCCAGACCTCGTCCACCGCCTGGAGCGGCAACGCCGTGAACGGGATAGCGATCTCGACCGTCCACTCGTTGTCGCCGCGCCTTACCGCAGACGCCCACTGCGGATCCCAGGAAAACGCGTCGCCCCCGATCCCCATCGCGTCCCACGTGCCGCCGCCGATGCCGACGGCGAACTGGCAGTATGACTCCGCCGCCTCCGTCGTGCTGAGGAACAGCTCTACCGAATCGCTGTTGAAGATCGACTGGTTGTCGAACTTGCCTTCGGGAACCGGCTTCTTCGCCAGATCGGGCTCGTGACAGCGGACGGCGACGTACAGGTTATCCGCGTCGCGGGCGACATAGGCCTCCGTCGCCTGCGCGGGCGCCGACCCTTCGGGTGCGCCTGCAAGCCGTCTCGACGCCTCGCTGCCGAAGAGAATGAAATCCTCCAGCTTCGTCGCGTGCTTCCATGCCTCGTCGTCAAGCGCTCCGTCGACCGTCGGCGCGGCGGCGAGAAGCGGCACGGCGGCTTCGCGCGGAGGCGCGGCTCCGGCGATCAGCTTCGGTCCGCCTTCAGTCGGGGCGGGTCGGTAGTCGTGCGCGGTTTCTCCCGCTTCAAGCTGAGGCGCGGCGATCCAGAGCCGACTGTCTGCCTCGGGCATTTCCAGGCCGGAGTTTATCTCCTCCTTGGTGGCGGTCACGACATAGCGTTTCCACGTCGTGCCGACGCTCCATACGACTGTCACTTTGCCCGAGGGATGGCAGAATTTGACCGGCGTTCCCTCGCGTGCGGCCTTGAGAAACACCGAGAACGTATACTTGCCATCCGCAAGGTTGGGAACCGGCACCCAGCGAAACCAGAAATACGGCTTCGCGACCGTCTTGCTCTCCGACGGGTTCCAGACCTGGAGTACGCGCACGCCGGGCACGGGCGGCACTTCCGTCTTCGTCAGGCCGAAGTTTTCATGCGACCAGTCGCGCACCTTGTAGGTCGCGCCGCCCCAGAGCCCCCAGTAGTCTGGCTGAAGCGGATGCGAGGAACATTGCGAAAAGCGGGTGTTCCGGAGAAGGTTGACAACCTCGTCCCCGGCCGGTTCCACGACGAGATCGTCAAACCAGACGATCCCGTCGGCGGCTTCCGGCACGGACAGCGTCACCTGGAGCGATTTCCCAAGCGTTTCGAGTTCGGCCAAGGCTTCGCCATAAGTCCAGTCGGTGGTGCCGGAAACGGCAGCGAGGGTAACGGCTCCCTGCTCGAAACCGGCGAGGGATATCCGCGCGCACCGGTTTCGCAGGCCTTCCGTGCGAAGCCAGCCGGAAATCCGTATCTTTTTGACGCCCTTCGCCCGGAGCGGCGCGAGATCGACGTTAGTCGCGATGCGGGCGCGGTTGCCATGAGGTTCGACGCGGAGACTGGCGTTCCCGCCGCGCCGTATCGCCGTATCGCGGGAAACAGCCGCGAAACCGGTGGCGACGCTGCCATACTCGAAGCCGAGATACGCCCACCAGCCAGGATAATTGCGGACATCGAACGTCGGCTCCTCGAACGACGGATTGCGGATGTAGTCGTTCCCGTCGGCGTCTGTAATGCGGACGTCGTCGAACCAGACCGCGCCGTTCGGCTTTTTCCCGGTCTTGGCCGCGCCGAGAATCAGCGAAAATACCTTGTCGTCCCGGGCGGCGGCGGGCAGAGCAAACTCGATTCGTTTCCAGTCGAAATTGGATTGGTCGGTCAGTCCCGGAATGGTCTGCGGCTTGGTCTCTTTCATTTCCAAACTCAGGCGTGGCGTCGCCTCGTCCGCCTTGACCCAGAAGGAAAGAGTGTAGTCTTTTTCCTTCCGAAGCGGAATGCCGTAGCAGAAGACGGAGCCACGCGAGATGCGGAGCGAGCGCTCCCCGGAATGGCGTTCGGCGGCGGTAACGGCGGCGTCCGCCAGGGGGTTGCCGTAGGTCATCCAGCCGATCATGAACTGCGTCGTCGTCGGCGCGGACTCGTCCTCGAAGTCGCCGTTCTGCAGCGCGTTCACGTGGAGCGGCGCGTCCGCCAGCTTCGGTGCTTCGCCTCCACACACAACTGTCGTCGCGCTCCAGAGCGCAATCCACCCGGCTAGTCTCCAGTTTCGCATCAGCTCCCTCCTTGAGAAATGGCGAAGGCTTCCTTCGCCTTCGATTCACTTTTCAAAATATCCGATCGTAACGCCGAAGTGCGTCCAGTTGGCGGGCGCCGCTGGCCCCGCGTCGTGACCCGGAATGAACACCAGTTCCTCGCCGGCCGCGAGCGAAAGTTCAACGGCGGTTTCGATGCCTTCCTTTCCGGTTTTTTTCACCGCCGAAAGCAAGGCGACGGGAATCCCGCGCGATGAATTCCACGAGAAACGGAGAATGTTCAGCGTCATCGTTTTGCCTTCGTTCTTCCACATGGAAATGCCGTCGGCGCGAACGCGGACGGCATAGCGACCGGTCGCGGGAGCGAGAAAGCGCAGCACGGCCAGTTCCGGCGGCGTCATACCGTGACGAATCGTCCGTTCCCGGCGCGTGATGCCGAGGCGGTTGGTCAGCGCTCCATCCCCCTGGAGCAGTGCGATGCCGGAGGGGCCGGTAAACGTCTTGTCCTCGGCGAACCATTCCGGGAGATTGGCGTCCCAGGCCGCCCTGTCCGCGCCTAGCTCGGCGGTCGGTGCGGCTTCGTCCGGTCGAGTCATCCAGGAAATCCGCCAGAGCGGCTTCCCGTCCGGATCGGTGAAATCCGCCGTCTCGACCCAATGCTTGCCAACAGCCGGCAGGCAGTAAGTGTGAAGCGCCCGGATTCCGGCCGCGTCTGTCACCGCCTCCACAGCCGGAAGCGGCTCGGCGACCGGCGCGGGCGGGTAGACTTCCAGCGCCGGCGTGATGGATTTCCCCAATACGTGCGGTTCCGGCGTGCCAGACTTCAGAAGTTCCGGCAATGCGGCGGCGAATACGGCGTTAAACAGCGCATAGCCATTAGCGTTGGGGTGGCAGCCGTCGCCGGAAAAATCTTTCCATTGGATCGTCCCATCGTTCACCTTCTCCGCCACCGCCCGCGCCGTTCCGACCGTCGGGATGCCATAAAATGCCGCGACGTGCTCGTGCGCGCTGGCGGAGGGCGGAAGGTTTCCTGCTTGGTAGTGCGGCAGATTATCGTCCCGCAGAGTATAGAAGATCAGCAGATCGGTGCGGGGATTTTTCAGCCAGGCTTTGTGAACAATTCGCTCCATTGCGGTTGTCATGTCCCGATCACCGTCGTTGACGCAAAATTCGATCAGGATCAGATCCGGATTATGGCAGAGCACGTCGCGGTCAAGACGCTTGGCTCCATAGTACGAACCGGTGCCGCTGCAACCGGCGTTCAGGACGTTGACTTTGGCCTTCGGGTAGTTTTTCCCGAGCCAGTCGCCTACGAACGTGACATATCCGCAGGGCTGCCCACCGCCGACGGTGATGGAGCCGCCGATAAACACCACCGTGACGTCGCCGCCGGCTTCGAGCTTGGTTCTGACGTTGGGAAGTCCGTCCCGCGCCGTCCAGGCTTCCGCCGGTTCCAGGAGCGGGGGTTCGGCGGCGGAGCTTACCACCGCACCCATGAAAATGAAACACCACAACGATATTCCGATTATTCGCATCATAAGGACTCCTATCGTTTAGAATCTGTTTTCAATAAACCCCCGCGTTTTACTGGCACTCATGTTTTATAAGAAACAGGCGTACGAATCGTCATTCCCGCCTTCGCGCGAATGACAGTACAAGTTTTTTCTTTTATTAACCCCCATTGGTTCAAAAAAGGATTTTATTGAAAACAGGTTCTTGAGGTCGGGGTTTTCCGTCATTCACCGGTGGTCTTCGTCCACCTCACCTTAACAATGTCCACCAATCCCGATCGCTCGGCGGTCGGAAGATCTATCCTGGCGGTATCGCTTTCCGTCGCGACGGAGAGACGGGTTCCGTTACGCAGAAGCAGGGCGTCGCAGATTTTCCGACCACCGGTCTTGACATAAAGAGGTTCGGAAAAGTCCGGCGGCACAAGAAGATACCAGACATCTCCCTTGATCGTCGTCGGCACGTTGACAACGGCGGGATACGACCCGCGCTCGACGCCGAAGACCGCCTCCGCGCCGTAGTTCATCCACATGGCGATTTCGCGCATTCGGTCGTAATAGCTGTCCGGCTGTTCGCCATCGGGGCGCGGCGCGACATTCACCAGGAAGTTCCCTCCCCAGCCGCGAACCTTGGCGAAATCGGTCAGCATCCACGAATTCGGGCGCAATTCCTCGTAGCGCTTCGTGTAGCCCCAGGAACCATAGCCCCAGGTGTCGCAAAGTTCCCACCAACCCGTCGGCTGATCGTCTGGCATCTTGCATTCGGGCGTAAGGAAGTCGCCTTGGCCGTGCATCCGGGGGTTAATCACGATCGACGGCTGGAGCGAGCGGATTTCCTCGACCGAGATCGACGGATAATCGCCGCCGTCGAACCAGAGGACGTCTACTTTCCCGTAGCGCGTAAGCAGTTCCAGCGTCTGCCCCCGGATGTAGGCGTGAAAATACTCGTCCCAACCCGGCGGTTTGACGGGCAGCGCAGCGATTTCCTGGTGGCGGCGATCGTAATGGGCGATAGTCGAGCCTTCTTTTCCCGAATTGTAACGATAGGACATGTACTGGCGGTTGAAATGCCAGTCCGGCGGCGAATAATACAGTCCGACCTTCAGGTCGCAACGCCGACAGGCCTCGACAAAATCCCCCACGAGATCGACGCCAGGGAGATATTTCTGCACGCCCATATCCGTATAAGCGCTGGGCCACAGAGTATAACCGTCGTGATGTTTGGTCGTGAACACCGCATAGCGGAATCCCGCCTCCCGCGCGGCGCGTAGCCAACGCTCCGGACGAAACGAGTCGGGACGAAAGCGTTCCGCTAGCGCGTAATATTCTTCGGGTGTCACCTGCCGTCTTTTGTCCCACGGCCTATCCGCGATCATTCCCCACGACAAGTCGATGTCGCCATGCACGGCCGAAATTCCCCAACAGACAAACAATCCAAGACCTGCTTCTGGAAACCATTGGGCATCGGGATGGGTCGTGCGCCGGAATTTGTCGCGCTCCGGTGATGCGCCGACACCGATCATGGCATGTTGCTGCTGTGCGGATGACGGGACTTCGGTCTTTTTTTGCTTACCCATACTCGGCACTCCTGTTTGATATTAAAGAAAGCATCTCGCTGAACGAAGAGTCCTTTACCCCCAGAATTATATCATATACGGACATCCTGTCAAGTTGTATGTATATTTTTATCTCTCCCCTTGACATGATTGATTGTGAAGGTATAATGCCTATGCGTACGTGCATATAACATTAGTTTTTTAGGTAAGTTATGGTCGGATATTTCTTGAAAATGCAACAGTTGCATTAGCGGGACTCAATTTATCTTCATTCTATAATCGTACCAAAGGAGAAACAATATGGCTGATTCCAAGAATGCTGCTGCTGATACGGTGGCGTTACAGCACGAAGTGATCGGAATTGGCGGAGCAAAGACTAAGGAAGCGTTTGTTAAGACAAAACATCCTGACGCTTTGTGGTTTGGCCAGGCGGGATTGGGTTTATTCTTGCATTGGGGCATATCTTCGGTGCATGGTGGTATTGACCTTTCCTGGGGAATGATTGCCGACAAACCCTGGGATAAAACCGGTCATGTATCACCGCAGGATTATTATGCACTTGCCGAGCGCTTCCGGCCTGATTCCTTCCAGCCGGAGAAGTGGTTGCAGGCTGCGCGCGAGGCTGGTTTCCGCTATGCCGTCCTGACGACAAAACACCACGACGGCTATACCCTCTGGCCCAGCGCTTATACCGATCTGGGCGTGCAGAAATACCTTCCCGGGATTGATCTGGTGGGAATATTCGTGGAAGCCTGCCGCAAATGCGACCTGAAGGTTGGGCTGTATTATTCTCCGCCAGACTGGCATTTGAATCGTAATTTCATGTCTTTCCGTTACGGCAGCGACAATACCGGCGCAACTCCGGAGAAAAAACCTTACGATTTCAGGCACAAGGAAATAACCTCCGTGCAGGCTAAACCTGCCGGTTGGGGCGAATACTATCATATGTACATCAGGGGACAGACCCTGGAACTGCTTACGCGCTACGGCAAAATCGATCTGCTCTGGTTTGACGGAGGCGATTATCCCGCGATTACGGTTGAGGAAATCCGCCAGCTTCAGCCGCATATTCTTATCAATCCCCGGATGCACGGCCAAGGCGATTTCCTGACTCCGGAATGCCGGATGCCGGAAAGCCGTCCCGAAGGGTGGTGGGAGCTGTGCGACACTTGGGGCTGTGGTTCCTGGGGCTATACGAAGAAATACGAGGATTTCAGACCCAATAGTTGGATGCTGTCGGATTTCACCAAAGTTCGCGGGTGGGGCGGTAATTTTCTCGTAAACGTCGCCCCGCGTCCCGACGGCACCCAGCCGGAAAGCTATTACCAGCGGATGCGCGAGGTGGCGGAATGGATGCAGCGCAACGGGGAAGCGGTTTTCGACGTTGAACCTGGACCTTATCCGGCGGAAGTCAATGTCCCCGCCACTATCCGGGGCGATACGTGGTATCTTCTCGCTCCAGCCGGTTTTGAAAACCCGATTTCGATCTCCGCCACGGGCGAACCGATTGACGCGAAAATGCTGGCAAGCGGAAGAAAAATCGGGATCTCCCGGCAAGCTGGCAGCATCACTATCGCTATTCCCGCAAGCGAGCGGAAAGGCTTGGTGGATGTCGTTAAAATACGCTGGAAAAAGTAAAAGTTACAAAAAGAAGGTTCTCGTAAGTTTTCGGGTAATGCTGACGAAACAGTGTAATGTTGTTTAGGGGAAATATCTATCGACCGTAATTCCCGCGAAGGCGGGAATCCAGTGGGGAAACCGCACGCAAAACCGCCTGGATTCCCGCCTTCGCGGGAATGACGATGTTTTCACGCATATGGGAGAACTTACATGAATGAAGCACGGAGACTTATCCTGTCGGCTCTTTTTCTGTTTTCGCTGTCGGCTGTGGCTGGTGAAAACATTGCCACAAACGGCGGTTTCGAGGATGAATCCGCACCGTCAACCTCGCAGTTCATGATCGGCTGGATGACCTACGGCAGCCCCCTGGCGGACGCCGCCGTCACCGCCGCCGAACACCATTCCGGCGTGCGCTCGCTCCGCATCTCGCGCGGTTCAGTTTTTTGTTACGGCATTCCGCTGCGCAAGGAAAAAGACTATACGCTTTCCCTGTGGGTCAAGGCGGACGAAGCGACGCCGCGCCTGGGCATGGATATGAAGTACGCCAGGGAACAGAGCGTGACGGGGCTGACCGACCAGTCCGTATTTGACTGGAAAAGAATTGAAATACCTCTTCCCGCTTCGGAACGAAACGACAAGGGGTATGCCTATCTTGGCTTCCAGATATCCCTGGGGGCGGCTAAAACCGGCAAAAAAGCGGACGGCGCGGTCTGGTACGACGAGGTCAGGATCACCGATGACGAAGGTAACGATTACATAGGCAATTCTTCCTTCGAGGAGCCGTCTTTCGACTATCGCAATTATCCCGGCTGGTGGGCTTACGCTGGAGCCGCTTTCGGTAGCGCGGCGACCGGTTTCGCGGAAATCTCCCGCGACATGGCGGTTCGTCATGGCGGAAACGCCAGTCTCAGAGTTTCGCCGCGTCAAAATCGTTGCCGGATTGAACAAAACATAGACCTTGAACCGTTGCGCGCCCGAGGTGTCAAACGGATCAGAATTTCGGGCTGGCTCCGTTCGGAAGGACTGGGCAACCGTAATGCTCAAATCATGCTTGCCGGTTTCAAGCAATCCGACGTCGAGATTGCCTCTGTTTGCGGAACGTCGGAATGGATCAAGGGCGAAGCCTTCGCCAACCTAGAAACGCTGGATAAAAATCTCCGGCTAAGGCTGCTGGTGCCGGAACCCGCGGAAGGAACCGTATGGTTCGACGATTTTGTCGTGGAGGAAAGCGACGACACCACCGTGAACCTTCTGCCCAACAGCCGCTTCGCCCGGTGCAACTCGCATCCGCGCCAGCCCGATTGCTGGGGGCTCTGGGGAGGGGCGACGTACCGGGTTCGCGACTGGAGCCACGAAAATTTCGGCCTGACGGACAAGGAAACCCCGCCGGTTGACGGCGTGCGCGTACTCCAGGTTTTCAATCCCCCGGAAAGCGACACGATCGCCCCGCCGTTTTTCTGGCTTCGCTGGGTGCCGGTTAAAAACATGCCCGACGGAATATATACTTTTTCCATTTATCTCAAAGCTGCCCGCGAGGGAACGGCAATCAAATTCAGTCATCCTTCCGGTAAAACCAAAGCCACCTGGAATGTCGGCACTTCCTGGAACCGTTATATCGTGACGGGAACGAAAACCGAATTAAGCGCAGGGCTGGAATTGCCGCAAGCCGACACCCGGCTCTGGCTTGCCGCACCACAGTTGGAGGCGGGAGAAACCGTTCACGAATACCGTCCCGCTCCCGCCGAAGGCGGATCGCTGGAAATCAAATTCGAAGCGCCGCCGCGCCAAGCGAACGTGCCTATTCTTGAAACCGCTCCCGTTATAGACGGTGCGCTGAATGACGCGGCTTGGACAGCGGCGGAGAAACTGGAGGGATTCGCCCTATTCAACAATGAGGAGGCGAAGAAACTTTCGCATCTTACCCTGGCGACGGGAGCGGTTCCGGGGCAAGCTACCGAAGCTTTTATCGCCCGGGACGAGTCAAACCTTTACATTGCCGTCCGTTGCCATGAGCCCGACATGGCGAAAACCCCGGTTCCCGCAGGCAAGATCGACGACACCTCGCTGTTCAACGGCGATTCGGTTGAGTTGTTTCTCAGCCCGACGGAAACGGCGGAGTCCTACTGTCAGTTTGCCGTCGGCATCGGCGGCGGAACCTGGGACGCGATGAATCTGGGACAAGGCGCGTTTTCGTGGGATCCGAAGTGGGCTTCCGCCGTGAAAATCGGCGAGGCGGAATGGACGGTGGAGATAGCGATTCCGTTTGCCGCGCTTCCCTTGCAAGCGGTGGACGAGACCTGGCGTTTCAATCTCTGCCGCAATCGCTACGGTTCCACCCGGTCGGTGACCTGGAGCACCTGGTCGCCGGTGGTCGCGGGTTTCCACGACCGCGCGCGCTTCGGTCGGCTGACCGGACTGGGCGCGAAGGCGGTAGAGGCGTTCCGGTGGGCGGTGGCTGATGTGCGCCTGTCAAAGGGGAAGGACGGTTTGTTTGCGCTGAAAGGCAGAGTGACAACCAAGCCTCCGGCCGCGACAAAAGCCCGGCTGGTTTTCGAGTTTGTGAAAAACTCGGCGGAAGGAGTTCTCGAAACCGTGGTCGATCTGGCCAAAACACCGGCTTCATTTTCCCTTACCGGTCTGCGGATCATGCCGGAACTTCCTCTTTATCCGGCGGCAGCCAGGATTCTCGATTCCGACGCGGATACGGAATATGCGCGCATCCCGCTGGTGATCGCGCCGGATGACGTGAACCTGTTGACTTCCGGCCTGCCGTTGTCGGCGTATTGGGAATATGATTACTATACCGACGACCGGGCGGCGTGCGGTCGGGTGGAATGGAGCGGTTCCGGCGCGGCTGAAATCAGGGCGACGCTGCATGGCGCAGACGGAAAGGAAATCCCGGAGGCAACCCGGGAGTGGGCGGTAGAAAAACCGGGGATGACCGAAATTGAGCTGCCACTGAAGGGCTTGACGCCGGGAGTTTACGAGTGGCGGGTGATAGCGGTAACAAAAGAAGGAAAGACTTTGGAAGTTCCGGATCGGCTGAAGAAACTTGCCTCCAACCCGGTCGAAGTCCGCACTAACCGCTTTACTCGCGGCCTGGAAATAAACCGCACGCCCTTCTTCCCGGTGTTCCTCCCGCAATCGGCGGATCGTATGACAAATGCCGAAATCGCGTTGTACAAGGCACAAGGGTTCAACTGCATGGCAACGCAGGTGGCGCGCCTCTCCGCGGCGGATATACTCAAGCACGGCGTCACTCCGGAAAAACTGGCGGAACTGCGCGGGCATCTCGACCGCATGGCTGCGGCCAATATGAAGTATGTCTTTGTTTTCTGGGGCATGCCCGATCTCTTCACCGCGCCGGAACTGCAGGGCAACTTCGCGAATTTCCAAAAAGTGGTGACGACGGTGGTAGCCGCGCTCAAGGATCACCCCGCGATTATCGCCTGGTATCTGCTGGACGAGATGGATGTGCGGTGGGAGAACAAGCACGGTTACAAGGAGTCGGATATCCTGGCCATGCACGACGCGGTTAAGGAAATTGACCCTTACCGTCCGAATTTCATCAATTTCAACCATCTCTGGAAAACCCAACCATACGGCACGCTCGCGGCCTGCGACATGATCTGGCTGGATCAATATCCGTTCGGCGAGCCGGTATTTTTCGATTTGGACAAACTGGTTCCGGCGGCGCGAATCATCAACGACCTGTCGCGCGGGCGCAAGGCCTCTGCGGCCTGGATTCATGGCAGCTACGGTCCTCCGGAAGTTCCCCGCGAACCCCGCCCCTACGAAATGCGGGTACAAGGATGGCTCTTTTTGGTATATGGAACGAGGGCGATGGGGTATTGGTGTCACCGACCGCTCAACCCTGCCCTGTGGGATGAGAAAAAGGCAATCAACAACGCCTGCACGACGCTGTCTGATCTGGCGTTCGGATCATCTACGGCGAAACAACTCCGGCTGGCGGTGCAGCGGGAACGGATTCATTACGCGGTTTGGGTGAACGG
>JAGUZQ010000053.1 GCA_020060765.1 Planctomycetota bacterium
CACGGCAAGGCTTTCAACGACGTGGTCAATCTGCCTAACGCGGGGCAGGTCGACAACCTGCCGCGCGGGGCGGTGGTGGAGACCTTGGGCAGGATCGACGGGCTAGGGTTCCGTCCCCTGGCCGCGGGCAGTCTGCCGGAAAACCTGCGCCGGATAGTGGAGCCGCATTGCACTGTGCAGCAGATGACTTTGCAGGCGGCCTTGGCCGGTGATGAAGAGTTGGCGTTGCAGTCGCTCATGCTCGACCCTTTGTGCAGTCACCTTACTCCGGATCGGGTACGGGAGATGGGACTGGAGCTGATGAAAGCGACCAAGGCCTGGCTGCCGCAATTCAAATAGCGGAGAGTTCTCCGTGGAGATAAACTTGTTCAGCGCATATCGGGCTGGCATTAGCCCTTTTTCATTCTGAATGGGAAATAATCATGGCCATCGCTTACGGTAAAACGCAGATCGTCGTGTGCCGGAACAATATGGACTTGGGAAAAATATCCGCCACTGATGTGGCCGCCAAGTTGCGCGAATTGCTTGCAGCCCAGCCTCTGGTTCGGGCGGTATTTGCGGCGGGAGAAAGCAAGGCTTGCGATAAATATCCCCCTCTCACCCAACTGGGGGAGAGGGAACTTGATTCTCGACTCGCAACGTTTGTCGGAAAAGTGCGAAACTCGAACTCGGTCAACGCTGATCGAACTATCCGGCAGTGTAATTATTTCTTGCTCAAAGCGGGTGATCGTAGTATAAGCAGGCAATGGCTGAAGATGGAATAACTAAAGGCGACCCTGCTGCTGTCGGTAAGGCCATCAACGATATGCTTAATGGCACCAGCCCACCCCAGGATGCAATTCCGACGAATACATCTGATGACCTTTTTATGGGGCTGACGCTTGCGGGGCTTATGCTGTCGGGGTTCTTCAGTCTGGTCGGAATGGCATTTGTGATTTATGCCAAAAAACAGGGGCGGTTGATTATCGGCTTGTGCGGCGGCGGGTTAATGCTATACCCCTATTGTATCACCAATACCTGGCTGATTTTACTGGTCGGGCTATTCCTGTCTTTTCTCCCCTCCATATTAAAACGGTTCAACGTGGATATGTAAGTGTGCGGGTGGCGCAGGCGTTTTTATGTTTGCGCGGCGGAAGCCGCAAGAGGAAATCCCTGAACCGTTCGTAAACCAATCATCCCGCAATTCGCCCTTGGCGTTACGCACAGGCCGTGCAAATAGTTTTCCTGAATCCACAGGCACAGGCCATTCCTCTTGTGCTTCGCTTGCAGACGTGAACGTCTGCGCCACTCGCGCATGTCAGGATTCACCCGGTTCCTTTTCGGCTTTATCCTGGCAGCAGTTTTTTGTACAGCAGTTCCTGGGTTCGTCTTTTTTGTGATCGCCGATTACGGTTTTGAGGGGACAGACCGCAAAGAAGGGACATTTTTTACAGCCTGAAACAATTGCGATCGGACATAGTGTCATCTTATTTCTCCTGACCTTTCGGATAAATCCGGCTCAAGGTATATGAGGTCTGCGCCACCCCTTATTATGGGCGGGCTACCCGCAAACCCATCACACCAGTAACCTGTCAACCCGTATTCACCCGCATACCAGGACGACCACGCTGCGGGATTCCACGGCGTAGCGGTCGTGGCGGCGGCCGATGATGGGGGCGTCTGCCTCTTTTTCGAAAAAGTCTTCCGGCGATTGCTTGGACGTGTCGATGATCCTGCGCCAGTCGCCGCCCTTGTCCGGGATTTCGAAATGACGCCAGTCCTCCGACGCGTTCATCATCACCATGATATGTTTGTCGCGGCCGCCGGGGGCGCGGTCACCGTCCAGTATGAAAGCCATCCACCGCGCGTTTTCCGACCAGTCGGGCTGGTAGGCTTTTTCGCCGTGCCAGGAGATGTCGCTGGCGCCTTCCTTGAAAAAATGCTTGCGGCGCAGGCTGTGGTGCCGCTTGCGGAACGCGTTCATGAGTCTCACGAAACGCACCATGTCGGCGTTTTTCTCCGCCAGTTCCCAGTTGATCCAACTGAGTTCATTGTCCTGGCAATAGGCGTTGTTGTTGCCGTTCTGCGTCTTGCAGAATTCGTCCCCCGCCAGCAGCATCGGCACGCCCTGGCTGAGCAATAAAGTGGCGAAGAAATTTTTCATCTGTTTCCGGCGCAGGCGGCTGATGTGCTGGTCGCCGGTCGCGCCTTCCGTGCCGAAATTCATCGAGTGGTTGTAGACTTCCCCGTCAATGTTGTCCTCGCCGTTGTCGTGGTTGTGTTTTTCCTTGTACGAGACGAGATCGTTCATCGTAAAGCCGTCGTGCGCGGTGATGAAATTGATGGAATGATAGGGCGAGCGGCCGGTTTTTTCGTACAGGTCGTCGCTGCCGCAGATGCGGCTGGCTACCGCGCTGACCAGGCCGTTCTGTCCTTGCCAGAACAGGCGCATCTGGTCGCGGAAATAGCCGTTCCATTCCGCCCATCTGCCCCAGGACGGGAACTTGCCTACTTGGTTCAACCCGGCGGCGTCCCAGGCTTCGGCGATGATTTTAGTATCTGCCAGCACGGGATCAAGCGCGATTCTTTCCAGCAGCGGGGGATTAGCCAGCACCTCGCCGTCGGGGCCGCGCCCGAGAATAGACGCGAGGTCGAAACGGAAGCCGTCGACGTGCATGTCGGAGACCCAGTATTGCAGGCAGTCGAGAATGATCTCGCGGATCAGCGGATGATTGCAGTTAAGCGTGTTGCCGCAGCCGGAAAAGTTGCGGTAATTGCCCTGTTTGTCCAGCATATAGTAAATGCTGTTGTCTATACCGCGGAAGGAGATGGTGGGGCCTTTTTCATTGCCTTCGGCAGTGTGGTTGAAAACGACGTCGAGATAAACCTCTATCCCGGCGCGGTGGAAACGCCGCACCATTTCGCGGAATTCGTTGATCTGGTTGCCGTCGTGGCCGTTAGCGGCATAGCTGGATTTGGGCGCGAAAAACGCGATCGGCGAATAGCCCCAGAAATTGCGCAACAGTTCGCCGGTGCGCGGATGGTGGCGCAGATTTTCGTTTTCGTCGAATTCAAACACCGGCATCAGCTCCACCGCCGTGACGCCGAGTTCTTTCAGATAGGGGATTTTTTCCGTAAGCCCGAGAAAAGTTCCGGGATTATCTGTCCGGCTGGAGTTGTGAATGGTAAAGCCGCGCACGTGCAGCTCGTATATGATGCTGTCTTCCATGGGAATGCGCGGCGGCGCATCTCCTTGCCAGTCAAAGCCTTCCGGTTCCAGGCGGCACATGCGCGGCGGGCGGTCTGAGGGCTCCTCCGCGCATTCGATTTCGCGCGAGATTTCCGGCTGGCTCCAGACCGAACCGCCGCTCAGGGCGCGCGCGTAGGGGTCGAACAGCAGATGTTTCTTGTCGAAGCGGTGCCCGTTGTGTGGCTCGTTAGGTCCGTCCAGCCGCCAGCCGTAACAGATATCGGGGTCAAGTCGCCGAACCAGAATATGCCAGACATTGCCGGTACGGTTCAGAAACGGGTCAAGCGGGATTTCCGCGACAGGCTTGTCAGCTTCAGGCCAGTACAAAACCAGACTGGCAGTGAGGGAATTGCGTGAAAACAGGGAAAAATTGATGCCGCTGGCCATTTCCGACGCGCCGTAGGGCAGGGGTTTGCCCCGTTCAACCAGATAGGAACCAACAGTCCAGCTATCGGCATTGACGTGTTCGGTGTGCTGTATTGTGCTTGTTTCGTTGTTTTCGCCCTGATGCTTGCTCATTTTGAAAGGTCTTTCATATAAAAGCCGCGAAACCAAGTTCATTCAAGCCAAAACACGGTAAAAAGCAAGCGCAAAAGCCAGTCCGGACGCGATAATTTTATCATGAAATCGGCGCAGGAGGGAAAAATATCCCCTAAGTTCTTGCCTTCAAGCCAGTAAGGCGATGTCCTGAAAATTTTCTTCGGATTTTTATTGTTAGCTAAGTTGTTGATGGGTAAAGAGATGGGTAATGCTAATAAAAAATAATTGAATTTTTATAAATATTTGTTGACTCCGGGGAAAGGGTCATTACAATGCCTTTTCCCCATTTGTACTCGGGATTCCGCACATGATTGTGGGGCTCGGGCATTAATGCGTTATTTTGCCTGAGAGTAGATTATGGGGGCGAGAATCCGAACTATTGTGGGGCGGTTAACGGCCGGTGGCTGAAACCGGTGCCGTGGTCGCCTCGTGTGGGGATTTTTTATTTGGTTTGAGGTTTTTGTGGCTTGCGCTGCCGAGAATCAACGGTTCGGAATGCGCAGGAGTTTGCGACGATGATTGAGATACCAGTATACGACAAACAGGGCAACGTGCAGGACAAGGTGCAGTTCGACGAGACCTGCCTGGGCAAGTTCGTCAACATGAAGCTGCTGCACGCGGCGATCGTGACGTTCCAGGCTAACCAGCGCCTGGGCACGGTAAACACCCGCGGCGTGCGGGAAGTGGTGGGCAGAACCACCAAGCCCTATCGCCAGAAAGGCACCGGTCGCGCCCGCATGGGTACGCCCCGGCGCGTGGGTTCGCGCGGCGGCGCCACCTGTCATGGCCCCAAGCCTCGCGACTACTCGCTGTCGATGCCGAAGAAAGCCAGGCGCGCGGCGTTGAAAAGCGCGCTGCTGGGCAAGTTCCGCGACGGCGAGATTATCGTCATCAACGAACTCAAGGCCGAACAGCCCAAGACCAAGGAAATGGCCACAACCCTCAAGAACCTCAAGATCAACGGCGGCTGCCTGGTGGTGACCAAGGATCGCGACGAAAACACCTACAAGAGCTTCCGCAACCTTCCCAAGACAGATTTTTCCAATTTCGGCGACCTTCACGCCTACGGCGTTTTGCTGCGCAAGCACGTTCTCATCACCAAGGATGTGCTCGATGCCATTTCCCAGGAGATGAAATAGGATGGAAGCCTATCGCGTAATCCGTCGGCCCCACGTTTCGGAAAAGGCCCACGAGTATATTCAGGAACAGAACACTTACGTGTTCGAGGTTGACAAGGGCGCGACCAAGACCGATATCAAGTCCGCGATCAAGAGCATCTGGAACGTGGACGCTGTCAGTATTCGCACCGTCACCATGCCGGCCAAGCAGCGCCGCTTCGGGCGCAAGGTCGGCCAGAGCAGTTCGTGGAAGAAGGCGGTAGTTCGCGTCAAGGCGGGACAGGCGATCGACGCGCTGCGTTAATGGAATTGACCCGGGAGAGAAAATGGCAATAAAGACATATAATCCGACCACTCCTTCTTTGCGCAACATGACGCGGCTCGATAATTCAGAGCTGGCAAAGAAGGCGCCGGAAAAGACGCTGGTCAAGATACTGAACAAGTGCGGCGGACGCAACCACCGAGGCATCATCACCGCCCAGCACCGCGGCGGCGGCCACAAGTGCAAGTACCGCATCATCGATTTCAAGCGCTCCAAGGATGACATCACCGCCAAGGTGGCGGCTATCGAGTACGATCCCATCCGCAGCGCCAACATCGCGCTGTTGCACTACTCCGACGGCATCAAGAGCTATATCCTGGCTCCCAACGGCATCAAGGTCGGCCAGCATGTTATGAGCGGCGAACGGGTGGAGCCGGAAGTGGGCAATTGCATGCCTATGGGAAGTATTCCCCTCGGTCTTACCGTGCATAACGTCGAGATGCTCCCGGGGCAGGGCGGCAAGATCGCCCGCGCGGCGGGAATGGACGTGACCCTGATGGCGAAGGACGGCCCGCACGCAATTCTGTTGATGCCTTCGGGTGAAATGCGGCGCGTGGACTTGCGCTGCCGCGCCACCATCGGCATGGTCGGCAACCTGGATCACGCGATGGTCAAGATCGGCAAGGCAGGACGCAAGCGGCATATGGGTCGTCGTCCGCATGTACGCGGCAGCTGTAAGAACCCGGTCGACCACCCTCTGGGCGGCGGCGAGGGACGTCGCGCTGGCGGCAAGCATTTCTGCAGCCCGACCGGCGTATACGCCCGCGGCGGCAATACCCGCAATAAAAAGGCGCGTTCGAATAGCATGATTATCAGCAAGCGTAAGAAGAAATAAAAGGGGAGAGACATGGGTCGTTCAATTAAAAAAGGTCCCTTCGTCGACGGGAAGCTGCTGGGGAAAGTGCTCAAGCAGAAGGAATCCGGTTCACGCGATCCGCTCAAGACCTGGGCGCGCGCCTGCACCATCGTTCCTGAATTCGTCGGCCACAATTTTGCCATTCACGACGGGCATAAGTTCGCCGGACTTTTCGTGACTGAAACCATGGTAGGCCACAAGTTGGGCGAGTTCGCGCTTACCCGCAACTACCACGGCCACTGATCGATAGGAAATTAACATGGCTTATACCGCAAAACACCGTCATGCTCCTGTTTCTGCCCGCAAGGCGCGGCTGATGGTCGATCTGATCCGGGGCAAGGGAGTGAGCGATGCGTTGAACATCCTCGCCTTCCAGCCCCAGCGTGCGGCGAGGCTGCTACGCAAGGTCGTGCAGAGCGCCCAGGCCAACGCCGAGAACCTCGGGGTGGCGGATGTCGACACCCTGTTCGTGAGCAAGGTCTACGCCAACGAAGGTTTCGTGATGAAACGCTTCAGCCCGCGGGCGCGCGGCTCGGCTGCCGCGATTCTGCGTCGGCGCAGCCACCTGTGCGTGGAACTGGACACCCGTACGGAATAATCATTTTTTGGGATTTACGCAATACTGGAGATTTTCGTGGGACAGAAGGTTCATCCAATCGGCTTCAGGGTTGGCGTGACGCGCGACTGGGATTCGCGCTGGTACGCCTCCAAGCAGGAATACGGCCGCTACCTGGTCGAGGACTTCAATATCCGCAAGTACATCAAGAAGAACCTCAAGTTCGCGGGTATCGCCAAGACCGAGGTGGAGCGCACCGAGGACGAGGTGGAGGTGCTGATCCACACCGCCCGCCCGGGCGTGGTGATCGGTCGCCGCGGGGCGGAAGTTGATCGTCTGCGCGAGGATCTGGAAGCGCTGGTTGACCGTAAGGTCTCCATCAAGATCAAGGAAGTGACCAAGCCCGAACTTAACGCGCAGCTCGTGGCTGAGGGAATAGCCGAGCAGCTTATTAAGCGCATGAACTACCGCCGCGCGATGAAAAAGGCAGTAGAAACTTGCATCCAGGGCGGTGTCTACGGCATTAAGGTGCGCGTCTCCGGGCGTCTGGGCGGAGCGGAAATCGCCCGCGCCGACGGTTATACCGTGGGTAATCTGCCGCTGCAGAAGCTGCGTGCGGATATCGACTACGGTTTCGCGGAAGCGGCGACCACCATGGGTAACATCGGCGTGAAGGTATGGCTTTACAAAGGCGACGTGGGCGCCTGAAATAGCGCAGGAAGGATATGAATCATGGCTTTGATGCCCAAGCGGGTCAAACACCGCAAGTTTCAACGCGGAAGATTGAGCGGGAATGCCACCAGCGGAAATTTCGTGGCTTTCGGCGAATTCGGCATTCAGTCCCTGGAGACGGGCTGGGTGACTTCCGCCCAGATTGAGGCGGCGCGCGTGGCCGCCAACCGTGCCATCGGCGGTCAGGGGAAAATCTTCATCCGGATTTTCCCGCACAAGTCCGCCACCGCCCGCCCGGCCGAAACCCGCATGGGCAAGGGCAAGGGCGAAGTCGACTACTGGTTCGCGGCGGTGAAGCCGGGGACGGTGATGTTCGAGATCGCGGGAGTCGAGGAAAAACTGGCGCGCGAAGCGTTCCGCCGCCAGGCGTACAAGCTGCCGGTCAAGACCTGCTTCGCGAAACGGAGACATTCGATATGAAGGCTGAGGAATTCAGGGGCATGGGTGAGCCCGCCCTGCGCACGGAAATGGAAACCAGGAAAAAAGAGCTGCTGGAGCAGCGCTGCCAGGTCGCTCTTGGGGAGGAAGTGCATCCCCACATGATCCGCAATTTGAAAAAGGATATCGCTCGGATGAACACCGTGCTGACTGAAAAAGCTGTAGCCGGCAAGGGAGATAAATAATGGCTGACGAAACCCCCCGCAACAAGCGGCGTCTGGTGGTGGGAACAGTCACCAGCGACAAGATGGACAAGACGATCAAGGTGACGGTGCAGCGGGAAATGAAACACCCGATTTACGAAAAGCGCATCCGCCGCAGTTCCATCTATACCGCGCACGACGAAAATAACGAGGCGCATGTGGGCGACCGCGTCGAGATCATGGAAACCCGTAAGCTTTCCAAATCCAAGTGTTGGCGGCTGACCAAGGTTGTGGCACGGGCCGTCTAGCAGGAGAAACGAAGTGATTCAGGAACAGACTATTCTGGACGTGGCTGACAACACCGGCGCTCGCAAGGCGATGTGCATCCGGGTGCTGGGAAACACTGGTCGCCGCTACGCGTCTATCGGCGACGAGATTGTGGTAACCGTGAAGAAGGCGGCTCCCGGCGGCGACATCAAGGCCGGAACGGTGCTGCGCGGGGTGATCGTGCGCACGAAGAAACCGGTCAAGCGTGCCGACGGTTCCTCCATCCGCTTCGACAACAATGCGCTGGTGCTGGTCGACGGCGAGCACAATCCGCGCGGCACGCGCATTTTCGGACCCGTGGCTCGCGAATTGCGTGCGAAGAATTACATGAAGATCGTGTCTTTGGCGCCCGAAGTACTGTAGCGCCCTGGAGAAAGTAACCGAATATGGATAAGAGCAAGCAGAAATTCAAAACCCGCATCCGCAAGGGAGACCTCGTCCAGGTCATTTCCGGACAGGGAGCCGGTCAGCGCCGTGTCAAGGACGGCGGCGACATCAAGGAACGCGGAGTCCGCGGCAAGGTGCTCAGCATCGATCTGGACAAGGGTACCGCGATCGTGCAGGGCGTGAAGATGCAGTTCAAGCACAAGCGGATCAACCGCAACGACCCGACCGGCAGCAAGGTGGGGCGCATCGAGAAAGAGGGGCCTGTCAGCCTTTCCAATCTCATGCTGGTCGATCCCAAGAGCGACGAAGTCACGCGGGTCGGAGTGCGGATGGAGAAGCACGAACGTGACGGCGGCAAAGTGAAAACCAAGCGTATCCGCGTGGCCAAGGTCAGCGGCGCTGATATTTCCGAGAGGAGCTAGGCCATGGCGCGACTGCTCGAAAAATACAGGAAAGAGATTGTCCCGGCGCTGAAGGACAAGCTGGGGCGCACCAACACGATGGCGGTGCCGAAACTTGAGAAAATCTGCCTGAACATGGGTATGGGCAAGGCGATCGACGATGCCAAGCTGATCGAGCTGGGCGTGCGGGAGATGGGCACGATCTGCGGGCAGAAGCCGGCGGTGACCGCCGCGCGGGTGTCGGTCTCGAATTTCCGCCTGCGCGAAGGTTACAAGATCGGCTGCCGCGCGACTCTGCGGGGCAAGCGGATGTACGAGTTTCTGGATCGCCTGATCAACATCGCGATCCCGCGTATCCGCGACTTCCGCGGCGTGAACCCCAATTCCTTTGACAAGTTCGGCAACTATTCCCTCGGCATCGAGGAGCACGTGATCTTTCCGGAAATCAACCCCGACAAGATCGACAGCTTCCTGGGCATGGATGTGACTTTTGTCATCCGCAACACCGGTGGTGCCGACGAAAGCCGCGAGTTTCTGCGCATGATGGGAATGCCGTTCAGGACGTGATTTTAACGCCGCTTCCGGCGGCAAGGTTTAGATAGGAGTTTGACGTGGCGAAGACGTCTTGGAAAGTGAAGTGCAGCAGGCCGGCCAAGTTTTCTACCCGCGCTTACACCCGGTGCCAGATTTGCGGGCGTGCGCGCGCGGTTTACCAGAAATTCCATATTTGCAGAATCTGCCTGCGCAACCTCGCCAACCGGGGAGAGATTCCGGGCATGAGGAAAGCCAGTTGGTAAGTAACAGGTCAGAGCCGGGCGGAGACCCGCGAGCGGCTTTTAGAGTGGAAAGAGGACTGTAATATGAGTATGACCGATCCGGTCGCGGATATGCTGACGCGCATTCGCAACGCCAACGCCGTACGCAAGGCTCAGGTCACGATGCCTTCGACCAAGTTCAAG
Source organism: Planctomycetota bacterium (assembly GCA_020060765.1). Classification (GTDB taxonomy): domain Bacteria; phylum Planctomycetota; class SZUA-567; order SZUA-567; family SZUA-567; genus JAGUZQ01. The sequence continues at coordinate 10,009 of JAGUZQ010000053.1, forward strand.
CTCAGCATCGCCGAGGTGTTGAAGCGCGAGGGTTATATCGAGGGTTTCGAGATTGTCGAGCGTCCCCTGCAGAATGATCTGACGATTACGCTCAAATACGGCAAGGAAGGCGAGTTCGTGATTCAGAACATCAAGCGCGAATCCACTCCCGGCCGTCGCCGTTACCGCAACGTCGGTGACCTGCCGCACGTGTTGGACGGGCTGGGCATAGCCATTGTCAGCACCAACAAGGGCTTGTTGTCGGATCGGGAATGCCGCCAGCAGAATGTCGGCGGAGAGGTGCTCTGCACTATCTGGTAGGACTTTGTCGAAGCGACCCGGTCGCACGGCAATCAGCGAAAAGGAAGCGATAGATGTCACGCGTAGGAAATAAACCCGTAGCCTTCCCCTCCGGTGTAACCGTTACGGTTGGCGCTCAAGAGTTCACGGTCAAGGGTCCCAAGGGAGAACTGCGCCAGCAGTACGATTCGCGGATCAAAATCGCGGTGGACAATGCCGCCAAGCAGGCTGTTTTTACCCGTGATGGCAACCAGAAGGAAGCCCGGGCGCTGCACGGTCTTTACCGTTCGCTGATGAATAACATGATTATCGGCGTGACCCAGGGTTACGAGCGCCGCCTGCGTATCGTCGGCACCGGTTACCGCGTCGAGCTGACCGGCAAGACCCTGGTTATCCAGGCCGGTTACTGCCATCCGGTGCATTTCACCCCGGTGGCTGGCGTGGAAATCGAGCTGCCCAAGTCGACCAGCCGCGAATACATGGATTTCATCGTCCGCGGCATAGACAAGCAGAAAGTGATGGAAGCGGCCGCGCAGTTGCGCCGGGTGCGTCCGCCGGATCTTTACAAAGGCAAGGGCATCCGTTATGGCGACGAGAAGGTGCGTCGTCTGGAAGGCAAGAGTTTCGCCTCCGCGTAATCGCGAGCTGGATTTCATTGCAGTTTTGTACCTTATATTGGAGTGGAAACGTAATGAAAGCGATCAAGAAAAAAAGAGCCTTGCTGCAGCGGCGCCACCAGCGCCTGCGCCAGGAATTGTCCGGCACCGGAGAGCGTCCTCGCCTGGCGGTCTACCGCAGCCTGCGCCATTTGCATGTGCAGATCATCGACGACCAGAAGGGCGAAACGCTTCTCAGCTTTTCCACCAATTCGGCGGAATTCGCGAAATACGGCGGCAACGTGGCTGCGGCCAAGGAAGCCGGCCTGCTGGTGGCCGGGAAAGCCAAGGAGAAATCCATCACGACCGTGGTGTTCGACCGTGGTGGCAGGAAATTTCACGGTCGCCTCAAGGCTTTTGCCGATGCGGCGCGTGAAGGCGGACTTACATTCTAGGAACAGAGGAAGCTCATGTCTGAGAACGAAGAAAAACAAGCTGCTCCCGCGCCGCAGGAAGGCGCTTCCCGGGGTGATCGCGAGGCTCGCGGCG
>JAGUZQ010000111.1 GCA_020060765.1 Planctomycetota bacterium
ACTTCGGCGAATAGCCGAAGCGCGTGCTCTGCACGCGGCACACAGTGGAAAAGGCGCCAGCCTTTGGAACGTCCCAGGGCAGGCGGCGGGAAAACGTCCGGAACCATGTCATCTTCGCGCTGCCTGTCCGACCTTGAACCGCTGGAACGCCTCTCATCCCCCTATGTCCAACAGTGAAAACCTTCGCCTTGCACTTTCTTCAAAGCAAAACGTTGTTTTTTTTAGCACGTTCTCGCCTGAAGGCACTAACCTCCCCTGGAAGGCGAGGTATTATTATTGTTCACTTACTTGCGGGGCGCTGTACTGACGCCAAAGGCGACCAGCCATTTTCCGAGATAAATTGCAGATAACCTGTTGATTTTTTGGGGATATCTGCGATCATGTTTTCACTTGTCCCAGGCTATGGAAAGCAACAGAGGGTTTTCCGCTTCGGGATGCAACAAGCAACGCGGGATCAGGGAGCCTGCGGATTGTTGGGGGAAACATGATTTTAACAAAATTCCGCCGGGAAAACGCCTTGCGCGTTTTGTCGTCGGGTTTGTGCCTTATTCTGCTTGGTATCGGCGCGGCACTGGCGGCTGAGAACGAAACGCCGGTCGTTTCGCTGTCGAAATCGGTTTCGCCCGCCTCTGCCCGCAATCGGATTTCTCCGCCTCCCCTGGACGATTTCGAACGCGCGGAACTTGCCCACGACGCCGCTCTCTTGCCGGTCGACAATGCCAAAGCTAACAGCAAGGTTGATAATGACGTCAGCAAAAGCATTCCTCCGGAAAATTTGCAACACGAAAAATTCAGCAACGCCTGCACTCCTCCCCGCTCGCGACCGCAAAAAGTGCCCAAGTCTCTCCGTGATTTACGTGAGCAGATGGGCGAGGATTTCCAGATCGCCCGCCGCGGCGAATTTCTCGTCGCCAGCGACGTGGATACGCAGGAGTTCCGCACCTTGGTTGACGGGGTGCTGGCCTGCTGTCACGAATATCTGGTTCGCGATTATTTCGACGCCAAGGGCAAAAAGGCGGTTACGGTTTACGTCTTCCGCGACGAGCGCAGCTATGCCGCGCACCTGCGGCTGTTGTTTAATATGGAGCCGATCAGCCCCTACGGGCATTATGGCCACAGCCAGCGTTATATCGTCGTCAATTACGACACAGGCCCGGGTACGCTGGTGCACGAACTGACCCATGCGCTGATGGCTCCCGATTTCCCCCAGGCGCCGATCTGGGTGTCTGAAGGCATTGCCAGCCTGTACGAGCAGTGCCGCGTGGAGGAAGACACCCTCAAGGGCGATCCCAACTGGCGTCTGCCGGAACTGCTAGACGCGCTTGCCAATAAAACCGTCACGCCACTGGATGTTTTGCTCGGGTTGAGTGTGCGTAATTTCCGCCGCGACCATGAAAGCCTGCATTACGCCGAGAGCCGTTACTTCTGCAAGTATATGGAAGAAAAAGGCGTCTTGCGCAAGTTCTATCACCTTTTCCGCGATGGCTACAGTCAGGACAACACTGGCCTGAAATTCGTCTTGCAGGCTTTCGGAAAATCGCTGCCGGAGGTGGAAAGCGGCTGGCATTCCTGGCTGCGCGCCCAGAAATGGGACGAGTCGCAAAACCTCGCCGAAACCGCCCGCTGAATTTCTCTCTCATGCCGGGACAATCACGATGTCAGTCCAACTCAACCATGCGTACAATCAGCAGATCGATTATATCTATCACGGCAGTAAACTGTTTTCCTATGTCTACGCGCCAGAGACTCCGCAGATAGAATCCCCGCGTCCGTATTTTCATCCGTTGTCGACTTTGCAGGGCAGCGTGGTGACTATTTTCCGGCCGACCGATCATCTGTGGCATCAGGGCTTGTCGCTGACCTGCGCCGTCCTGTCGGGCGAGAATTTCTGGGGCGGGGTAACTTACGTCAGGGACAAGGGTTATGTGCAACTACCCAACAACGGCAGTCAGTCGCACCTCGCCTGGGACGCGATTGATTTCAATAACAACCTACCAAGAATGACGCAAACTCTGCACTGGCTGACGCAAAACGGGAAGCGGTTGCTGGAGGAAAAAAGGCAGATTTCAGTTGAAACTGTCAACGAAAAGGAAAGCTATTGGGTTTTGCGTTTCAGCACGAATCTGCTTAATATCAGCGGAAAAGTCCTGGATTTCGGCTCGCCTACTACCGAAGGCAGGGAAAACGCCGGTTATGGCGGGTTATTCTGGCGCGGCCCGCGTTCTTTCTGCGGCGGTAAGGTAATGCTGGATAACGGTTTGGAAGGGGAAGAAGCGATCATGGGGCAGCGCGGCAGATATCTGTCCTACACCGGTCGCCACGACGAAACCAGCGACTTTTCCACCCTGATTTTCCTCGACAGCCCCGCCAATCCCCGGCATCCGACCCAGTGGTTTGCCCGCAACGGCTATGCGCCGATGGCTTGCTGCGCGTTCATGTTTGACGAAATTCTTGCCTTGGCGGATGGAGACTCGCTTAAACTCGATTACAAAATCTGTATCGCCGATGGTGAACTTTCTGCTGAAATTGTAAAGAATATTGCCACTGCCTGCCGATTCTGAATGCTGATTATATCGTTTAAACCACTCTGAACTCTGCCAAACTTTGCTTTTTCCTGCCGTCCCAAAAACCCTCGAGAAATCAGTATAATCAAGCTGTGCCGCAGCCATCTTTTTTCCCTCACGCAATGATTAGGGTGAAGGTATACATTAAATTAATCGATATAAATGCTTCATGTAAATAGGAATAAAAGTATTTTGCAAGAATTTCCACCAGATTGCTTGACTATAACAATTGTTATGGTATTGTTCTGTTAAGGAGTAACGATGTCAAAAGCTGAAAAAGTGCTCGATCAACTGGAACAAGCCATGAAGCGCGGCGATTTCGGCGCGGCGGGAACGGTTTTCATCACTGTCCGCGAGTTGGCGGAAAAGTATTCCGTCTCTCTTGCGACCGCGCACAAGGTCATGACTTCGTTGAAACAGGCGGGACTGCTGCTCGCGGATTCGACCAACCCAGCCCGTCTCAGCGACACGGCTGTCAGCCGGTTGCCGGAAAATAAAAAGCTGATAGGCCTGGTCGTAACCAATATCGCCAGTCCTTTCTTCAGTCTTCTCTGCCGTTACATTCAGGAGGCGGGAGAGGAACGCGGCTGCCAGGTGATGACTGAAAGCAGCGGTTACGACGACCGGCGCGAACGGGAAATCGTCCAGTCTTTCCTCTCGCTTGGAGTGGACGGGTTGCTGGTTTGCCCGGGGTTGTCCGAGGAAAGCGTCGGGCTTTACGCGCGGCTGCAACAGGAAAAACGCAGGATGGTTTTTCTTGGCCGCAATCCCGGCGCGCTGGACGTGAACGTGGTGGCGGCCAACAATTCACTCGGCGGCTCGTTCGTGGCTGACCATTTCGCGGCGCTGGGTTATGCGACTTGCGGCTATATCGGTTTCGGTCCGCGCCTGACCAGGGATCACCGTCTACGCGGATTCCGTCTGCGCCTGCACGAACTGGGCGTGGAACTGCCAGATGAAAACCTTTCCGACGGCGACGGGTGGGACATCGAGCACGGTTACACGGCGACGGAAAAACTGCTGGCACGGAAAAAGGAAATGCCGCGCGCGCTGTTCGCCTTTAACGATCTGCTGGCGATCGGAGCGATGCGCTGCCTGACGGATAATGGACTGAGCGTACCCGGAGACGTGGCGGTGGCGGGATTCGACGATCTGCCTGAGTCGCGGGTGACAACGCCAGCCTTGACCACGATCCGCTACCCGGTGAAGTCGATGGCGAGTTTCGCCGTCCACGCCTTGCTAAACGCCATGCAGGCAGATGCCGACAAAAAACCTGACCGGATTCTGCTGGAGCCGGAACTTATTATCCGAGCCAGCACCGACCCGAAGGCACAACCGGCAATCCGCACCGGCCGCGCGCGGATGGAAAATTATCAAGTTTTTTAGGGACTAGGGGCAATACGGTTTAAGTAAGGAAAAACTTGTACCGTCATTCCCGCTAAGGCCAGGGGCTGGCTGCCAGCGGAATCCAGGAGGTGTTGCGTGCGGTTTCCCCCTGGATTCCCGCCTTCGCGGGAATGACGATTCGTAAGTTTTTATTTAAAACAGAAAGATTTCCCCTAGTCCCTTTGTTTTATCAATGTCTGCAGTGATCGATTTTTGAAAAGGAAAAAACATGGCTGTCAAGGAAACGGGAGTAAGTTATTACGGATTAAGTTACGTCGAACACGCGAAGCGCGACTTTCAGGAAATGCTGGAACACAACTGCAACGCCGTGATTCTCGCGCTGTCGGAGTTCGACATCGATTTCTGGTTTCCCAACATCGTCGCCATCACCAAGGCCGGGCGCGAGATGGGGCTGAAGGTCTACCTCGACACCTGGGGCATCGGCAAGTGGTTTGGCGGCGAACCCCCGAGCAAGTTCCTGAACGACAATCCCGAAAACCGGCAGGTGTCGGCCTTCTCCGGCAATAAACTGCCGCACGCCTGTTTCGTCACCCGCGCTTTCCGGGAATATTTTTTCGACGTCTGCGAAAAGCTTGCTTACGAAGTCGACGCCGACGGATTTTTCTGGGACGAGCCGCACTACGCCTTGCCCAAAAGTTACGCCTCCATCACTGGCGGAGCGGGCGACGATTGGGCGTGCCGCTGTTCGGTCTGCCAGCAGCTTTTCCAGGAACGGTACGGCTATGAAATGCCGAAGCTGCTGACGAGGGAAGTGATTACTTTCCGCCAGGAACGGGCGCTGGACATTCTCGAAACCGCGTCGCGCAAAATCAAGCAGATCCGTCCCGACAGCAAAATCACCTGCTGTGTTCACGCCACGCTTAATTCGTATTACGTCACCGAGTATCGCGGCTACGACAACTGGGACAAGGTCGCGCGCAGCGATGTGTTCGACGTGTTCAGCACCACGATTGTCTCGCCGCGCCTGCCGGAAAGGTTCTTCCGCGAAATCACCGAGCGCACGGTTAATGTCGCGAAAAAATACGGCAAGACTTCCCAGCGCTGGCTGATGGGTTATTACCAGGAGCCGGATAAACTGGAGGAAGTTAAAAAGACAGTCCACCTCTATGCCGACCTGGGCGCGGAAAGTCTGTTTGCGTGGACGTATCGCGGAGGCTACGGCACGGTGCTGGCAGCGCCAAGCGCGCTCAAACTGTGGGATACGCTGGGCGAGGCATACGGGGAAGTGCTGAAAGCTAAATAAATTTATAGGAGATAGAAATGGCTGGCGAAGATTTGGGTTATCTGAAAGCCGTAATGGCAAATCTGGAAAAGATTGAAAAAGAACAGCTCGGCAATATCAAGAAAGCAGGCGCGTTGATGGCCGACGCTATCGCGGATGATCGGCTCATCAGCGTCTACGGCGGCGGCGGGCACACCACCCTGGTGATGGGCGAAATGTTTTTCCGCGCCGGCGGTTTGTCGAATATCAATCCCATTATGGAAACCGGGTTGTCGGTGTTCAACCAGGCGCTGAAATATCTGGAGCTGGAGCGCTGTGTCAATTATGGCAAGCATATCATGAAGTATTATCGTTTGCAGAAAGACGACCTGCTTATAATTTTTCACAACATCGGCATCAACGCCGCCACTATCGACGCGGCGGAAGAGGCGAAAAGCGCAGGCGCGAAAATAATCGCAGTCAGTTCCTCGCACTGGCAGGACGAAATGCCAGCCGATCATTTCATCCGTCATCCGTCAAAGAAAAACCTGTTCGATCTGGCCGACGTCTGCATCGACGACGATAACCCCGTCGGCGACGCAGTGGTCAATGTTCCCGGTTTTGATTCGCCCATCGCGCCAATCTCAAATATGGCAGATTTCTACATCGCCCACCGGCTGGAAATCGAGTGCGTGAAGGAATGCGTCGCGCGCGGGATCGAGCCTCCGGTCTGGCGCAGCGCCAACGCTCCCGGCGGCGACGAATTTAACGCGAAGTATCTGGCGAAGTATTCTCCCCGGATTAAAAGTTTGTAAGCCTGCTAGAGGAGCGCGACATGAGCGTGTTGATGAAGGCGGCTGATCCCAATGCCGCATTGCAGATGTTGTTGAAAAAATACGGAGTCGCAGCGGGTACCAAGGCAAAAATCGCGCTTTGTGGCGAAAGCGGCGCGCTTGTACCGGGCGACAGTTTCGCGGCAAAGGACTTGCCTGCGGGCGCGGCGGCGCTGTTGCCGTGGCGGGTGGAACGGCGATTCGTGGAACTGAAAAATCTGGTGGATAATAAAACGGTGGAAAAGGTTTCGACTTTGCGTTTCGCCTCGATGCGGGCGGGTGCGAATCTGGCAGAGCTGCTTTACCGCGAATTCGACCTGTGCGAGTGGATCGGCGGCAGTCGCATTGTCAGCCTGTTTGCGAGTTTCAACGCGCCCCACGCGGCTAACGTGATTGTGAAACTCGCCAGCGGGGTGGCGGCTAGCGTTGAGGTAGGCGCGACTCTTCCCGCCGGAAGCGCTCCCGTTGACCGGCACGAAATCATCGCCGCGCGGGGCGTGGCCTCAGACCGCGTGGTCGATACGCAGATGCCGCAGCACTCGGTGTACGTCATGAACGCAAAAGGAGAAAACCGGTTCACCGACACCGACGCGGAACTTTATGGCTTGAGCGAGGAGGAGATTCTCGCGGTGCGTGCGGCATATAAAGTTCTGGCAAATGAAAAGATCAAGTCAGAATGGCAGGAGCAGCACGTAAATCTCCGCAGATTGGTGCAGGCGGCACTAAAGTCTGACGCGGAATGTGTACGGGTATCCATATAAAGGACAATCGCATGAAACCGATAAAAATCGCGATATTGTCGCTGACGCATGGGCATACGCGCAAGTATTACCAGACTTTGAAGGATAATCCGAAGCTGGAATGGGTGGCGGTCTGCGCGGAAAACGCGAAAGTGAAAAAAGTTTTCGAAGCTGGAAAACACGGCGTGCCGTGCTACGATTCGGAAGAGAAAATGTTTGTCGCGCATCCGGAAATCGAGGCGGTGGTGATCGCTTCCGGCAACAGCGAACACCTGCGACAGGTGGAGATGTGCTGCCAGCGCGGGATTCATATCCTGTCGATGAAGATTCCGACTTTCGACATGAAGGAATACGACCGCATGATCGAACTGGTGGACAAGGCGAAAATCGTCTGCCAGATAGAACTGGAAATGCACTATAACCCGGTTGTGCATCGGATCAAGGAACAGGTCGCGGGCGGCGCGATTGGAAAAATAAAATCGATGCAAGCTACCAATATCACGTTGTCGCCGGTGTGGGCGTTCCCGTGGCAGGGCGTGCCGGAGTTGAGCTACGGCGCACGCGTGCCGTTGAAGGACGGGGATTCGCGTTTTCGCGGCGGCGCGTTGTGCGACCACCCGCATATCTTCGACATGATCCGCTGGCTGACCGGCAGCGATTTCGCGCATATCTTCGCGGAAGTCGCGCCCAACATCCGCGCCGACCTGGAAGTGGAAGATATGCTGCTGGTAAGCGGCAAGATGAAAGACGGAACGTCTTTCCTGCTCGATCCGAGCTGGTCGCGGATGGAGGAACGGCTGGAGGTGCCTGGTCCCGGCTGGGAAGTTTTCCCCAAGCGGATGGAAGTGAACATGGTGCTTAACGGCGAAAAAGGTTCGATGGTAGCCGATTGTTTCGGCCCGAATGTTTATCATAACGGCGGCCCCAACGACCGTTATACCGTGCAATATACCTATTTCGACGAATGGGTGGGGCTGATCGATGAATTTGTCGATTGCGTGCGAAACAATAAACAGCCCAAGATAAACCTGAAATGGCATCGCCGCACCATCGAGGCGATGAATGCGTGCTACGAAAGCGTGCAGGCGGGGCAGCCCGTCAAATTCTAATCTTTTCGCAAAGGCGGCAAAAATGAAAACGTCGAATCCGAAAGTCATGGTTCCCGCGACAGGGGAAAAGGCTTACGAAATCGCGGGACACGAATTCTCGTCTCTCTGGCGGCAAGTCACCGGGAATAAGCTTTCGGTGAAAAAAGCCGGGAAGAAACTCCCTTCTGGCGACCTCATCCTGATCGGTGCGGACTCGGTCAACCAGCTCGCGTTTGAATTATTGAAGGCAAACAAGATAGAGACTTTCAAACTGCGCTACGGCAGCGACGATTACCAGATGCTGACCATCCGCGAAGGGAAACGGAAAATTTTGTTTCTGGCCGGCGGCTCGGGGCGATCGACGATTTACGCGGTCTATGACTTTTTCCAGAAAGCGGCAGGCTCGCGCTATTTCTGGGACGGCGACCGGATCGAAAAAAATCCCGGCCTGAAAATTCCTGACATGGATATCGCCGAAAGCCCGCGTTTCAGTTATCGGGGTCTGCGTTATTTCGCGCATCGCGGCCTGCACCGCTTCCAGGCGGAACACTGGAATTTTGAAGACTGGAAGCGCGAGATCGATTGGATCATGAAAAAACGGATGAACTTTTTCATGCTCCGCACCGGTATCGACGACCTGTTTCAGCGCGCCTTCAATCTGCCCTATCCGCCGGAAAATGGTGGCGACCCCGATCGGATCGAGCGCTCTTTCAACGACCGCACCTCGCCCTGGTCGCTGAAATATCGGGGCGAATTGCGCAAAAAAGTTTTGGCCTATGCCTTTGAGCGCGGCCTGCTGCACCCGGCTGACGCGGGGACTATTACGCATTGGTACTCGCACACGCCGTCCAGCTTTTACAAAAAGTTTCCGAAGTTTCCGCTGGCGAACCAGACTTCCGGCTGCTATGCCGGGGAGAAAGGCGCGGCAATCTGGGACACCGACGATCAGCGCGCGTGGGACGCTTACTGGAAACTGACCCAGACCGCTATTGACGAATACGGCAAGGAGCAGTCGCGTATCTTTCACACTATCGGCCTTGCGGAGCGGAGTTTCGGCGGCGACCCGAAAGAGAATTTCCGCATCAAGACTTCGGCTTTGCGCAAAATCCAGCAGGAAATCAAACAGCGCTATCCTGATGCGCCGCTGATGCTGGCAAGCTGGGATTTCTGGCATGGCTGGAAAAACGAGGAAGTACGCGAGATGCTGAAACAGATGGATCCGGAAAAGGTGGTTATGCTGGAATACACTTCCGACGATTATGACCGGAAGGTCTACCGCGATTGGGATTTGCTGAAAAAGTTCCCCTGGACGTTCGGCATTTTCCACGCCTTCGCCAGCCAGAACGAAATCCGCAACGACTACGACATGCTGGCCGGGCGGGTCAAGGAAATCGCGCCTGACGAAAAATGCAAAGGCTTTATTTTCTGGCCCGAGCTTTCCCACAGCGACACTTTTCTGCTGGAGTATCTGGCGGAAAACAGTTGGAATCCGTCCGACCCCTCGCGCGTCCACGCCATCGAGCGGTTCTGCGCCGACCGTTACGCGGCGAAAGACCGGGCGGCGATGCGCAAAATCTGGACTGACGCTCTTGCCATCACCCGCCATACGCACTGGCACCGCGACTCAAAATACTTGAAAAAATACCAGATTCCTCGCGCCGCTTATTTTCATGTACATGCGGCTGACGACCAGCCTGGCAGAATTGCATTTTACAAAATGGAACTGAAAAGAATCGAGCCTGATCTGCGCAAAGGCAAAAGCGTCATCCAGGCGTTAGCCAAAATTTCGGCGAATCACGCGAAAGATGAACTATGGAAACGTGACGCCATTGACCTCGCACGCAGCATCTATACCGTGGCCTTGACCGCGGAATCGAATCGCCTGGCAATTTGCCTGAGCGAATGGCGTCATAAAAAAGGCGGAGAAGCGCCGGTGGAAAAATCTGCGGATAAAATCCGGACGCTGCTGGCGCGACTGGGCGACCTGTTGGAAACCTCAGAGGACTTCTCGATCTATTACAGCATGTTGCGGCTGGCAAAGGATGCGCCGCTAAATCCCCACGCCGAGCAGACGTTGAAAGCAAATACCGAATGCGGTTATTGCCGCACTCAGATTTATGAACTGGTACGCTACGTTTTCCCCGGGGAGATGGAAACTTTTCTCGGCTGGGTTGAGGACAGGCTGGCGCGCGGCGACCGTTCTTCATTGAAGAAGGTGCTAGATTTCAGGGAAGAGAAAAAGCCGGTGGTGGATGCGTTCTACGCCACGCCCTTGAAACAGATGGCGCCGCGCAAAACCAGATGCACCGTCGGGGAGTTTTCCGCTGTGCTGTCATCCGTTGCCGACGTACTTTGATTCTCATTATCTTGGGAGAACCCATGTCAATAGCAAACGCGCCGCGTGCGATTTATCCCACTCCAAAATCGGCAAACTGGTATGACGGGGAAATCATTTTTTCAACCAGGCCCAGGCTTCAGGTATTTTCCCCAAGCGGCGGTGCGGGGTTGGCAGAATGCTTCGAGGACATGTGGAAGCGTTTTACCTTCGGTACGGGAAAAGCTAAGACAGCTTGCGCGACTGGCACGCCCGGATTTTCATTATCTGTTGGCGGAGACGCGCCTGTTCTTCCGGAAATCAAGGCTGGAGATACCTATGCCTTGCGCGTGGATGCAGGCGGAGTTGCGGCGCGGGCGGTTGACGAAAAATCGCTGCTGCACGCCTGGATGACTTTGATCCAGCTGCTGCATCCGCGCTGTCTCGATAAAGGCAAGGAACTGTTCGCGGTGCCGCACGTCGAAATCGGCGACAGTCCCGCTTTGGCGTTTCGCGGACTGCACCTGTGCGTTTTTCCTGAAACCAGTCTCGTCTTTATCGAGCGGATTTTGCGTCTGGCGGGGTTGCTGAAATATTCGCACGTGGTGCTGGAATTCTGGGGCATGTTGAAACTGGACAGTTTTCCCCTGCTGGCCTGGCCGCAGGCGTTCTCCAAAGAACAGGTGAGGCCGATCATAGACGCCGCGCGACAGATGGGCGTCGAGGTGGTGCCGATGTTCAACCATTGGGGACACGCCGCCGGTTCACGCTCGCGCTATGGTCGGCATGTGGTGCTGGATCAGGATCCGTCCAAGGCGCTGCTGTTCGAGCCCGACGGTTGGACCTGGTGTCTGAGCAATCCGGATTCCCTGAAAATAATGTCAGAAGTTCGGGCGGAACTGTCGGAAGTCTGCGGCGAGGGAAAATATTTCCATCTCGGCTGCGACGAGGCCTATTCCCACGCCACCTGCGACTTGTGCCGTAAAAAGAATGCCGCCGCGCTGCTGGGCGATTTTCTGAATTCCGTGTCGGCCGATTTGGTGAAAGGGGGCAGGCGGGGAATCATCTGGGGCGATGCGCTGCTCGATTCGACGAAATGGGAAAAGCCGATCACCGCCACCAGCCGCCCGGATCAGCGCACCCATGAGGCGTTGCCGACCCTGAGCCGCGACCTGGTCATTGCGGACTGGCAGTATTCTTCCGAACTCAAGGAGGTTCCGTCGTTTGCCCACTTCAAGGAACAAGGCTTCGACGTGCTGCTCTCGCCCTGGTTTCATCCTGACAACATCATTACGCTGGGCAAAACGGCGGCGGAAAACGGAGGGCTGGGAATTCTCGAAACCACCTGGCATACCTTGCCGGAACACCCGTATTCCATGCTCGAAGCGGCGGTTTCGGCCTGGAGCGGAAGCGAGGAAGCTTTCGGCGAGTTCAGGAAAAAGGGCCCGTTCAACCTGACCAACATGGCGTCTTTGCTGCGCAAGCTGGTTCCGGCGGAAGGCGACTACAAAAACTCTGGGTGGAATTCGTTCGAAGTGACGGGCTGAATTATTTCGGCACTTCGCCGCGCGCCATCTGATCGAGAATGCGCGGACGGATGCGGAGTTCCGCCAGGCCCTTGATCGCGGATTCGACCTCGGCGCGGGAGCATTGGTATTTCATTTCCTTGATCATCTGCTTTTCCGGGTTGGGGTCGACATCGGAGACGTCCTGCTGCAGTTCCAGCAGCGCGGGAATAATCGCCCGAACCCGGCTGAGGAAGTGGAGAATTTTCAGTATTGTCGGGGAGACGCTGTTGATCTGGCCGTCCAGTTCCTTCAGGCGGGCGGTTACGGCCTCGTCGGTGCGGCCGTCAGTATGATATTGCTTGGCCGCCAGCTCCCGGCGTTCGGTCAGGGCGACCCTGATCCAGTCGATGTGTTCCTGTCCAAACTGTGGCAGGTGGGTGTTGGTTTTGTCGGCGAGATGCTCCAGCGTCTCGTCCAGATCTTCCTGCCGGATCATTTCGTGGGTTTCCGGCACTATGCTTTTGCTGCGCGGATTGCCGCTCATTTGCCGGATTCCTGCAGGCTGTCGAAAAAAGTGGACAGCGCTTTGGACAAGGCGCCCGCTCCCTGCTGCGCCAGATCAGCCGCTCCGGCCGCCGCGTCCTTGATGTTGTCGAAAAATGATTCGCGCGTGTCTTCCCGGTCGGCGAAAGACGGCCCCCAGGCAGGCATTCCGGGAGCGAACGCGCCCCATTCCGGCGGCGATTGGGTATCGGCCTCCCGCGAGCGGGAAAAATCGCCGGAGGAAAAAGACTGGTATTCTTCGCCCGCCGCCCATCGTTCCAGTTCGCCCAGCCTGAGAGCGGAAAAAGCGATGCCCGCATCCAGGTACATCGCGAGGCGATAAAGCCGCCCGAGTTTGGCGTCAGCCACCGCGTCGTTGAACAGCTTTTCCTGTGCGCGCAAGGCGTCGGGATTTGCTCCGCCCCATTTGCCGCAGCCCCCCCCCGCCTGTTTTAGCATCAGGCCGCGCAGCGCTTCAAGGTCTCCAGTTGCCAGCAGCGCGCCCCGGTCGCAGGATAATTCCGCCAGCCTGCGCCACTCCTCGGTCGCCAGTCTCAGCCCCGACAGCGGCGCGGCGGCGATGCCTGCGTAGGCGGTGAATGATTGCAGGAAATCGCAGACCGCCAGGTACGGCAGGTGCCCGCAGTGCTGGTGCATGACCAGCCGCGCCAGCAGGCAGCGCATTTCTTCCGGCTCCAGGATTTCCAGCCAAACCGAAGACATGATGATGAACGGCCGCGAGTCGCCCAGAATGCGCGCGGACGGAATTTGCTCGTGACGGAAGAACATCTCCGGCGGCCGCACATCCAGGCTCGCGCAGAGATCCCGCAGGAGTTCAGCGACTTCCGGATAGGCATCGCGGCCGCAGAGCAGAGCGCCGGCGGTCAGGGCGATCCGGCGCGCGTCCTCGTAGGAGTGGCGCGCGAGCTGGCGCATGACCCATTCCGCGCCCGGAAGCTTTTTCAGCGCTGACAGCGCTCGCAGATCAGCCGGATGCGCAAATACCTCGGGAGGTAGTTTCGACCAATCGACGCCACCCTGCATGAGTAAAACCTTTCCTGTCGGGAAAAGACCAGACTAGAGAATAGCATCTCCCGCCAGCTACGGCAAGGCTTTTCTTGGCGCAAGAAAGACGCTGTCAGGGCGTGCCGAAGATGGCGTAACCGGTGTCGATGTATTTCTGTCGGGCAGGCGGCTGGTCGGGAGCGGCTTCCACCCGGAAGCGCTTGTCCTCGATCACGAACATGCAGATGCTACGGGTGGGGAAGTTTTGTTTCAGTTCCTGCAGGGTAGTTTCCCAATCCTCCGGGCGCGGGCGCACCGCGAAAAGTACTCTGCCGCTGAACGCGGGATTGTTGGTCAGATTGCCCAGCGGGTGGCCGACGTAATAATGCGTTGGAGGGAGAAAGACGATGGAGTTATCCGGCGCGCTTTCGACTGCCTTTACCCATTCGCGGCGTTCGATTTCAGTCAGCCGCTGTGTCCGGAAGTCGGGGCGGAAATTGATAATCGCACTGCCGGAAGCGGCGTAGATGCAGGCCAGCGCCAGCCCGAAGCGGGCTTTGCTTGAGAGAGGCGAAAGTTTTTCCAGCAGCCGCGGCAGTGTCAGAGCCAGCAAGGCAAACAGCGGCAGCATCATTTCGTAAAAATAGATTGGCCCGCCTTCCTGCGAGCCGGAGGAATAATAGCAGAAATACCCCAGCGCCAGCATCATCGTCTGCGCCACGAACAAGATCCAATAATGTTTAAGCTCCTTCCGGAACCAGATGCCCAACACCAGCGCCGCCGTCCCGCCCAGAGGCAGTACCAGCAATAGCCGCATATCCAGATTCGCGAACAGGAAGAAGATATTCCAGAGCCCCTGGGTCGGAGTGTGGGAGACCTGTATGCGGCGGTTATACTCGGCAAAACCGATGTTGTCACCGAAACCGATGGTGTCCCGGGGCCAGTAACTGGTAAAGGCCAGGCCGGTCGCCTTGCCTGTAAGCGAAGCGTTATAAGCGAAAAACAGGCACAGCACCGCGATGCCGCTGACCAGAGGCGGAATCCAGCGGCGTGCGAGTTCACCGGCTTTGCGCCCGCGTACGCAGGCGAGTTCGAAAACAATCAGCGCAACAATAAAACAAAGCGCGGTGAGTTGCCGCGAGGTGAACGCCCAGCCGTAAGCCGCTCCCGACAGCAGCCCCCACCACCAGCCCTTGCCGTTGTCCATGCGCAGAAACAGCCAGGTCGCCAGAGCCAGCAGCATGAAGGTGGAGCCGTGACTGAGAAGGGTGGAGCCGGTCCAGAGAAAGAAAGGCGACAACAGCGGCAGGATCACGGCGTAAGTCGCGCATTTCCACCCGCCTGCCTCCAGTACTGTCAATGTCAGGAAAAGCGCGCCCAGCATGGCCAGGGCAGGGGGGATGAGCCGGTAGTTCCCGCATATTTTTTTGCCAATCACCAGGATCAGCGGGTGTCCGGGGGGATAGCGGGAATACATCCTGTCCCCGTCCTGCCCCACCATCCATTGTTCGAACTGGCGCGCGGGTTGGGGAGTGGGAACCCAGGTTTTGCCCAGGGCGAGGGTTTCTGCGGCAAATATATAGGACTGCACGTCGTCGATTACGCTGTAATTGCGGAACAGGCTCAGGGACAGGGTGGCGGTGAGGGCACCGATAATGACCAGTCCCAGCACAATGGTTAGTTTCTGTTCCCGCCGTTGTTTTATGCTGTAAGAAGAATCAATGTCGCTAGCCATGGTTCCTGTCTGCGCAGAATACGGGTGAAAATCTACAGTAATTTAGCCAGGTAAGCCTTGTACAGACTGTCTTTCTGTTCCGGTTCCGCCTGTTCGTAGCGTTTCATCAATTCCAGTAATGACTGCAACTTGGGTTGCGAAACCTGGAAAATGCTGCCGCCGAAGGTAAGGACATTCACTTTTGTCGTATTGGAATCGTAAGGTTCAGTTTCGTATAGCCAGATAAACTTCGGCGTCTCTTTGGCCTTTTCCTTCAGCGGCACCAGCGCGTAGAGATGTTGTCTGCCGGAGAGATTTCCGCCTGCCATTTTTTCAAGCTCGGCGATGTTGGCGGGATAGTTCTTTCTGCCGCCTTCGCGGAGGAAATAACGCTCGTAAATCTTTCCCAGGTTTTCCTGCGCGACTTTCGCCGTGCCGCCCTCGCGCAGCCAGCCGTCGGCCTGCCGGTAGAGCGGCGTAAATACCATGATCACCCCCGCGAGCGCCGCCGCCTGCGGGAGCAGCAGCCCCTTGCGTTCCGCGTTGTCATCGAAAGAGAAAGGCATGCTGTCGGGGAAATAATGCAGGAATTTTCCCAGCGCCCGCACCGCGATCACCGGCGGAAACATGAACAGCATTCCCGACAATATCCGCAGCGGAATGCCGACGTAGAAATTGGGAGTCGCCCCGCCCAACAGGCCATTGGCTGCGCTTCCCGCCCAGAGCGACAGCCCGAGATAGGCCGCGCCACCCACCGCCAACACCAGCAGCAGATAAGCGTATTCGCGGAATTTGCGCGTTGCCGCTTTCACCACCAGCGGCACGTTCAGCCCCGCCGTACCCGACACCGTTCCAGCGCAGAGCAGACCCATCGGAGCGAAAAAACCGCAGAGGACGAAGAGTGCAATCGCCGCTGGATGCCAGGCAAAGAAGATTCCTTCCTCAGCGCAATAAGCGCCGACCAGAAAGCCGGGGCCGAAATAAAGCGCCGCCCACGCCGCTACCGCCGCCAGGTTGGAACGATGGTTCATGCCGTCGATTACGGGAATGGCGGAGCGCCCGTCGTAGGCGGAGCGCAGCACGGCGAGAAGGAAGCTGGCGAAAAAGGAAGCCGCTGCCAGCGCCGTCAGTAGCGACAGCCCCACCACCGCCCCCGCCGCGAGCTGCTGGTGCTGAGGGTTTGCCATCGCGCCGCCCGCCCACTGCAAACCCTTGCGCGCCAGCAGTTCAACCAGTGCCAGCGCCACCGGCACGCCGGTCACGAAAAACAGCAGCGCCCCCAGCGCCTGCCAGGGATACAGGCACGCGCGCCACATCGCTTTCCAGTAGCTGTCTTCCTTGCTTTTCTCGAAAACTTTCCAGGCGTTAAACGCTTCCGGATTAATCGAGGACGGATCGAATTCCGGCGGTAACTCCTCGTCGGCGAGTTCGTAGTTACGGGAATCGTGCAGTGTGGTTCGACCGCCGCACTTAGGACAGGTCACGCGCGTGCTCAGGATTTTTTCCGGCACGTTCAATGTTGCTCCGCACGCTTCGCACTCAGCTTTAACCTTGTCGCCCACCGCGTTCCTCCCATATTTCAGCGTGAAATCCTTTGTACTATGAATCAGGCACAAAATCAAGGACACTTTCGTGCGTGCCGCACAGGCATATTTTGCAAAAGCAGGGCTATCGCATTAAAAATAGCTGTGTTTCGGGAATTAATACGCCCAAGTGGCATCTACACTTTACCGTGAAAGCTTCACTGAAGGGCAAAACAAGTTCCCTCGCCCCCTGAGGGGGAGAAGGTTAGGGGCAATACGGTTAATTATGGAAAAATCTTTCTGTTTTAAGAAAAACATACGATCGTCATTCCCGCGAAGGCGGGAATCCAGTGGCGAAACCGCGCGCAACACCTCCTGGATTCCCGCCTTCGCGGGAATGACGGTAAAAGTTTTTCCTTCATTAAACCGTATTGGGATGAGGGGGTCACCTATTGACCATCGATTTCCGGTTCGCGAAGCATAATTTATGGAAACCCCTCACCCCGACCCTCTCCCCTTGCAAGGGGAGAGGGTGATTTTAATTCGATTGCCCTGTTTGCAAAAGGAAATCTCCCGTGCTGATGTGGCGAAAAAAATGTGAAAGTTGTACTTGCAGGTTTCATCGTTATACCAAGGCAATTTTTCACTGTCTTCGGTTTGTCGCAAAGTTCTCACTGAAGAGGCGTGGGAAATTCCCCGGAATATGGTTTACATTCAGGTATAACATCCGATAATTACACTCATTTAGTGCCTCTGGCATTGCGCGCGATGCGTTTGAGGTTTTTGGTTGCCGGGAAATTCCATGCTGACATGCAAATGCCTGTCCTGCGGTTCGAGTTATAGTGTCGCCGATTCAATGGGCGGCAAGGCGGTGTGGTGCAAGAAATGCCACAGCGTGATCTGGATTCACGTTCCCCCGCCGGAAAAAGCGGAGGAGCCAGCCGGAAAAAAGATCGGGTTTGTCATCACGCCCGAGTTGCCGATCATTCTTGAAGGCGAACTCATCGCCGGGCGCGACCTCGGTTGCGACATCAAGATCAACAACCTGCGCGCCAGCCGGCGCCACGCGCGTTTTTTCCAGGAAGGCGAACTGTTTTTAGTCGAAGACCTCGGTTCTCGCAACGGTATTTCCGTCGACGGAATTCCCGTCACCCGGGCGGAGCTTTGCAATAACGCCAGGGTGCATGTCGGCGGCGTAGACCTGATTTTCGGCATTGCCGATAGCGCCGGGGAAATCCGCCAGAGGTTCCGCAACACGCGCATCCTGCGGCGCAAGGAGGAAACCCAGGCATTATCGCAGGAGTTGCTGAAGTTCAACGGCGATGATTTCAAGGGCAACCTGTGTTCGATCAATTCCCTGGAGTTGTGCCAGTTCATCCGCGCCTGCGGCAGGACGGGAACGCTGTCAATCAGCGCCGGTGCCGAGGAGCAGGGCGAAGTCTATTTCCGCAGCGGCATCCCGGTTCTGGCTAAAACAAAAAACGGCGATGGCGACAAGGCTTTTCTGGATATCCTCGCTTTCCGAAACGGCTCTTTTGTTTTCCAGAATGGCGAGAGAAAACTGGATGGCAACCTTGGTCATGGTTTGGATTTCTACCTGATCGAAACCGCCCGCCGGGAAGACGAAACCCATTGCGACTGACTTTTCCTCTGAAATTCAAATGGCTGGCGCGAACATGATCAAGCGATTTGAATCCCTGATCACCCTGCTGATAACGGTGGCATTGCTGGCGGTGATTATCCCCCGGCTGATCGAACGCTGCTCCGGCAATACCAGAGCGATAAAAACACCCTCCGCCGACTCACGTCCTGAACTCACTGCAAAACCGAAAAGATCAACGCCAGAAAAAAATGACGAACAGTTTGCCTTTAAGCTGTTTGCCCTTTTCTTTGTTATAGGTTTGGGAATATTGTTCAAGGAGCGCAACGTCTGGCTCGATTTCAACAAATGGCTTTACGCTCCCGCCGCGTCGCCACCGGCTTGGGATTTATTGGACTGCCTGAAACCGGTCGTGTTGCTCTTTTTCCTGCACCTGTTGCTGGCGAGAAGCGGTTTTCCGCAGACGACGCTTTTGCCGTTGTCGCTGGGAGTGGAAGTGATTGTGTTTCTTTATGTTATACTGATTCTGGCGGCAAAGGGGGCGACGTTGGCAGGGCAGGGGATCAGTGTCGGGTTAGTCCAGAAACGTTGGTGGCAAGGCGCGCGCGCGTGGTTGGCGTTTTTTCCGTGTTTCCTGCTGTTGTTAGCGCTTAATGTTGCTCTGTTATCTGTTATATATCAAGTAGTTAATGGCGCTCCCCTGACCGAGATTCCCCAGCAGGACGCTATCGAAATGCTGCTTGATCCTGCCATGAATAAGTTATTTCGCTGGATATTTTTCACATTTATCTTTATCGGCGCGCCTGTGATTGAGGAAACTTTCTTTCGCGGATTGTTATATGGCGCATTGAAACGCATAATCCCTTGGCAGGGAGCGGTTTGTGTCAGCGGATTGGCGTTCGGGCTGGTACATAATGATATGTTCCGGTTCCTGCCGCTGGCTGCATTTGGCATCCTGCTGGCAGTATTGCGCGAACGCACCAATAGCCTTTCCATTCCCATAATTATTCATATGTTGCACAATGGGTTCATGCTGGCGCTTGCTCTTTCACTCTTCCCTGCTTAGACCAGCATGAACTTGGTAAGAATTATCATGATAATAGTCATGATAATTTGCATGACTATTATCATTTATGTGTGAAACGTACACAAAGTTTATTATAAAATCCATTGTTTTACGGCTGGCATCGGGTAATTTGTGCATAGTGTGGTTGATTTTACTTTCAAGGGGAGTGCAATGGCTAAAAATCCTTACGGTTCCGGCGACAGCAAATGGTTTACGCAAGACAGGTTCGGCATGTTCATTCACTGGGGAATCTACGCGGCGGCGGCGCGGCACGAGTGGGTCAAGACCCGCGAGCAGATGAGCACCGCCGATTACCAGAAGTATTTCGATAACTTCAATCCCGACATGTACGACCCGAAGGAATGGGCGCGTGCGGCCAAAAACGCAGGCATGAAGTATTTCGTCATTACCACCAAGCACCACGATGGCTTCTGCCTGTGGGACAGCAAGCACACCGACTATAAAGCGCCCAACACCCCCTACGGCAAGGATCTGATCAAGCCCCTGGTCAAGGCTTTCCGCGACGAGGGGCTGCGCTGCGGTTTCTACTATTCGTTGATCGACTGGCATCACCCGCAATACATCGTCGACAAACAGCACCCCATGCGCGACAACCAGGAAGAGCGCAAAGCCAACAGCAAGCGCGACCAGAAAAAGTACGCCGCCTACATGCGCGACCAGGTTGGAGAACTTCTCACCAACTACGGCGATATAGACATCCTCTGGTTCGACTTCTCCTATCCCGGCGAGGACGGCAAGGGGCACGAGGACTGGGAATCGGAAAAGCTGATCAAGCATGTGCGCAAACTCCGCCCCAGCATCCTGGTCGACAATCGCCTCGACCTGCCTGGTGCTGGCGATTTCATAACACCGGAACAGGTGCAGCCGCAAGGCTGGGTGATGGACGAAGAGGGCAAGCCCGCGCTGTGGGAGGCGTGCCAGACTTTTTCCGGTTCGTGGGGCTATTACCGCGACGAGGAATCGTGGAAAAGTGTGAAACTGCTGCTGTCCATGCTGATCGACACTGTCAGCAAGGGCGGCAACCTGTTGTTGAACGTCGGCCCCACCGCGCGCGGCAATATCGACTATCGCGCGATGGACAGGCTGGGCGGCATGGGAGAATGGATGAAGTACAACAGTCGTTCGATCTACGGTTGCACCGCTTCGGAATTCACGCCTCCCGCCGACTGCCGCTATACCCAGAACGGCAACCGGCTTTACCTGCACCTGATGAATTACCCATTCCGTTATATCCATCTGGACGGATTGGACGACAAGGTGGCTTACGCCCAGTTCCTGCACGACGCGAGCGAAGTCAAGATCATCCCGAAACCGGCGGTGGAACCAGGAAGCGCCTCGCATTGCGCCGCCCGTCGCACGGCTGACCAGCTGGTGCTGGAAATCCCGCCCAAGCAGCCGCCGGTGGAAATCCCGGTGATCGAGCTGATTCTGAAATAATTTGCGGTCTGTTTAAAGAGAAAACGCGGGAGGGTTTTCCTCCCGCGTTTTCTCTTTGTTTACCAATGTGGGCTTCGCCCACAACCCAATATTCAATCATGCGCCAAAGGCGCTTTCCTTGCGTGCGGACTTCGGCGAATAGCCGAAGCGCGTGCCCTGCACGCGGCACATTAGCGGAAAACGCGACCAGCGTTTGGAGCGAAACAGGGGCAGGCGGCGAATGCACGTCCGGCCATAAACCCCGTCGCGCCGCCTGACCAACTCTAAACGCGCGCGACCGCCAGACATCGCCCCTATATACAAAGTGAAACCTTTCGCTGATGACGCGCAACCGAAAGTAGAATTCGCGTCGCTTACCCCGTTACCGGTTTCCCCTTTGGATATAGGGGGGATGAAAGGCCTGCCGCGATTACAGGTTAGTCTCGGCAGCACGGGCGCAAATTTTCTGCCACGTCAACCTGCGCCGAGCCTGTGTATGTGCCAAGTGCCGACTCCGCCAATTGCGCGGAGGTCGGAATCCGCACGCAAGGAAATTCTTTACGATCACAAGCACGCATGGAAAAAAGTCTTCCCGCGCCGTAGGTTACGGTTCCGTTAAGCAAAAAAACTTGTTCCGTCATTCCCGCGCAGGCCAGGGGCTGGCTGCCAGCGGAATCCAGGCGGTGTTGCGTGCGGTTTCCCCACTGGATTCCCGCCTTCGCGGGAATGACGGTACGTGAGTTTAATTGTTAAACCGAATGATGCTTCCTTAACTGAACAGTATTGGGGGCTTAACCGCGCGGGGGTGCGATTTCCAGCGCGCCTATCAGATCGGAGACGGAAGTTTTGTGCGACTTGAGCCAATCCGACAGTTCGTCCACGAGGCGGCCGGTGAGATCGGGTTCCACGAAATTCATCGTGCCTACCTCGACCGCACTTGCGCCGGCCAGCAGGAACGCGATAACCTCCCGTATTCCCGCCACGCCGCCGACGCCGATCAGGGGGATTTTCACCGCTCCCGCCACCTGCCACACCAGCCGCAACGCCAGCGGATGCACCGCCGGGCCGGAAAGGCCGCCGGTGACGTTGCCGAGAATCGGGCGGCGTTTTTCAATATCAATGGCGATACCGAGAAAAGTATTGGCCACCACCAGCGCGTCTGCTCCGGCTTGCTCGACCGCTTGCGCCACGACGCGGATATCGGTGACGTTAGGCGAAAGCTTCACCCACAGCGGCAGGCGCGTGGCCTTGCGCAATTTTTTCACCAGGGCGGATGAAGCATTTTCGCAGACGCCGAAAGCCATGCCGCCTTCCTTGACGTTGGGGCAGGAGATGTTCACTTCCAGCGCGTCGATGCCGCTATCGCTCAAGCCTTCGGCGAGGGCGACGTAATCGTTTTCGGTTTTGCCCGCGATGTTGACGATCACGCGCGCGGCTTTTTTTTGAAGAGGCGGCAGAAGTTCTTTCAGGAAATATTCCAGCCCCTCGTTCTGCAGGCCGATGGCGTTAAGCATTCCAGAAGGAGTTTCGACCACTCGGGGAGGGGGATTGCCGCGCGTCGGTTTCAGCGTAACGCTCTTGGTCACGATGCCGCCCAGCTTTTTCAAGTCGACGAAATTTTCGTACTCGCGCCCGCTGCCGTAAGTGCCGGACGCGGTCAGGATGGGATTTGCCAGGGTCACATCGCCGATAGCGGTCTGGAGATTATTCATCCCGCTCTCCCGCCGCGCAGGCAGGCTCCCCGCAGACTTTTTCCGCGGCAGGCGCGGACAGGATGTTCCAGCCGGCATAGACAAACACGCCGATAACTATCTCCACGTCGGCGATGTTGAAGACCGGCCACCAGCCGAGGTCTACGAAGTCCCGCACGCCTTCAAAAAGCATCCGGTCGTAAAGATTGCCCAGCGCCCCGCCCAGGAGAACCCCCAGCGCCCACAGCGGCGCGCGCGGCACCTTGCAGGAATAGGCGATGGCGATCAGCGCGGGAATGATCAGGCTGGTCAGCGCCAGGATCGGCAGGCGATAACCCTGCCCCATCCCCCACAGCATCCCCGTATTGTAATGGGTGGTGAACCACAACTGTCCGGGAATCAGTTCCATCCTGCCCCCGGTCGCATCCTCCACCCAGGAGAAAACGACTTGTTTTGAAATAAGGTCAGCGGTGACCGAGAAAATAGCCGCCAGCCAGAACCAGGTATATTTCAGCCTCGTTCCTCCTTGCGGCGGCAGTCCACGCACATACTGGCCCAGGGCTTGATCTTTAAACGACGTTCGCCGATTTCCGCGCCGCAATCCTCGCACGTGCCGTAGGAACCGTCTTCCAGCCGATCGAGCGCTGCGTCGATATCCGCCAGGGTGTCGCTGGAAACCGTCACCCGTTCAAGCATGAACTCCTGTTCCTGCGTATCGGAAGCCTGGTCGGCAAGGTGAATCGGCGCGCGGGACAGGTCGCCGCTGCCTTCCTTGCCCATGCCGTCCAGCGCTTCGTGCGCCATCTGGCGGTTGTCTCCGAGAATCTGGGAGCGCACCTGCAACAGTACTTCCCGGTATTTTTCCTTATCGATCTTCAAGTCTGTATATCCTCCGCAAATGGAAGATACATTAAACCCGCGCGGCAGGCAAAAGTCAACCCGGTGCGCGGAATATTGGCGACGGTATTGCATTCCCTCTCCGAAACAATATCATACATTACTATGTTTACCTTTTCGCTGGCCTGGCGCTACGCGCGCAGCCGTCTGGTCAACCTCATTGCCGTGCTGGCCGTCGCCCTCTGCCTTGCCGTGCAGATCGTGGTGATGGGCATTCTCGACGGCATGCTCACCGATATGGAACAGCGCGTGCGCGACCTGGGTGAACAGGTTACGATCATTTTCCGCGGCAACTTGCCTGACAGCCGGGAATTTGACCTCGCTTCCTCCGCCCTGAAAAATATTACAGGCGTGCGCGGCGTGACGCCGCTGGTGCGTGGCTACGGTATTCTGGAAGGGCAGGCGTATAACGAGCCGGTAGTGGTTTTCGGCATCGACCTCGCGCGGGAAACCGAATACAGCGAACTGCCTAACCATCTGCTGAGCTTCAAATTCGATCCAGCCACGCCCGACTGGTTTCCCGTGGGCGAAAACAACAAGCTTTAT
>JAGUZQ010000065.1 GCA_020060765.1 Planctomycetota bacterium
CCGATATACACGACCACCTGCGCGTCGCTCCAGCGCGCGAGCTGCTGCTGGGTCACGGTCTTGCCGCTGCCGAAAGGGCCGGGAATCGCCGCCGCGCCGCCTTTGGCGAGAGGGAAAAACGCATCGATTACGCGCTGTCCGGTCAGCAGCGGCACATTGCAGGGCAGCCGCTCCTTGGAGGGGCGGGGATGGCGCACCGGCCATTTCTGGTACATTCTGATTTCAGCCACCTGCTCGCTTTGGCGACGGCGCAGCGGGCTGTGGGAATCGGGAATCGTTTCCAGGCGGCAGACCACCTCGTCAATCGTGAAATGCCCCGCGTGAATCTCCAGCACGCGCGAGGGCGGCTGGGTAGGCGGCGCCATGACGCGATGCTCCAGCATCGGCGTCTCCTGCACGGTGCCGATGATTCCGCCCGGGCCGACGACGTCGCCTTTCTCCACGGCAGGGACGAAGTGCCAGCGCCGCGCGTGATCCAGACCGGGAGCGGTAATGCCACGGCTCAGAAAATCCCCCGCCGTGGCGGCGAGATCAGGCAACGGGCGCTGGATGCCGTCGTAAATCTGCGTCAGCAGACCCGGCCCCAGCTCCAGCGAGAGGCTCGCGCCGGTGGCGTGAACCGGTTCGCCCGGACGGATGCCGGTGGTGTCTTCGTAAACCTGGATGACGGTGCGGTCGCCGAGAATCTGCACCACTTCCCCCAGCAGCCCCTCCGCGCCGACCTGCACAACTTCGTACATCGCCGCCGAGATGCCGCGCGCGGTCACTACCGGCCCGGCGATCCGCACCACGGCTCCAGTGGAATTGTTTGCTATAGCTTTTTTCATTTGCATATTCCTGTATTATAAGGCTTTGAAAAGTCGGGTTGAGGGCTTCTCAATCCGACTTTTCAAACTCCTTCTCAGAAGCCAGTAAGTCGGCTCCCACCACCTGCCGGATGCGATTGCGCAGGAAAGAGGCGGATTGTTGTCCCGAGATCAATAGTTGCACACCCTCGCCGGATTTACGCGCTCCAGACAGATTCGCCGGAACCGCCGCCGCCAGCGCGGGATCCAGCAGGATCACCCCGTTGTCCGGATTTGCCAGTTCCGCCTCCAGGGCGGCGGGGAGATTCTCCGGTTCAACCAGCCGTGCGGAGGCTCCGCCCAGTTGCAGCAGCCGCACGAATTCCGGAGTACCCATTGCCAGCAGTTTTTTCATAGCAGTCTTTCTTACGCCTTGACCAGCGTACGTTCGTCAGTCACCAGCAACGAGGCAATAGTCTCCTGTGGCAGGCCGGCCTGCTTGCCCATCGCCAGCGCCATCAGATTGCGCCCCTCGATTTCGATCCAGGCCAGATAACCGATCAGGCTTGCGGGAGAGGGGCGGCTGTGGCCGATAGCCTTGCGGATAAAGCGGAGCATGGTTCTGCGTGCCAGCCGCTCGACATCGCCGGCTGTTTCTGCAGTCGCGCCGGGTTCGGTAAAAGCCTGGAAAAAACCGATCCGGTCAAGAGACCGCAAACCGCGCAGCACGTCGGCCAGTTTGGCCTCAGACAACGCCTCGCGCACCGCCTCTTCATTCTCCCAAAAGCCAAGGACGACGAACCGCGCCTGGAGCTGTTCGGGCTCAACCTCCGCCAGCCTGCCCGACAGCAACGTCGACAGGTTGGCGTAATGCACTTCGGCAAGCAGCAGCGGTCGCGCCGGGTCGTCTTCCGGTATGGAGTTCAGCATCCGACCGATCACGCCGTGATAATAATCCTCCAGCAGCGAAAATTCCAGCGTCTCTGCATCGCGCGCCGCCGTGCCGTAGTAGCGCCGCAGCGTCTCCGCGAAAGGCGAGGCCAGCAATTCCGAAAATTCAGGCGCGCCTACATCGAATTCTTCCGTTCTGAGCAGGCGCCGGTAAGTTTCCGGCGAAATATTCGCCAACGCGGCTAGGACGACATGGGACTGCGCCGCCATGCCCGCGTCGCGGGAACGCAGGACGAAACGGAGCTGCAACAGGTCGTACTTCCAGGCGTAGGCTCGCAGCCACGTCAGCGCCAGGCGCGAGCAGACGCAGATTTTCCGCAACTGCGCGAGTTCCTGCGCCAGGTAACGCTCCACGATGGCGCGGATCAGGTCGGCTCCGGCGAGGGTAAGCCCCAGCGTCCGGGCGTGTTCCCCGTAGCCCGCCTCGCTCAGATAGTGCGCGATCTGGTTGGTGTCCATCTCCATCAGGCGGGCGTATTGCGCGTCCGGGATAAAGCGTTGCGAGCGGCAACGCAGCCGGGTGTGCAGATACTCCAGCAGGTCGCGATCGGAATCCTCGAATCCCGGCAGCGGGGGGAGAGTTTTTCCGTTCATACGCTGGCCTCTTTCCGCTGCATGGCTTCACCCAGCAAGGCGCGGGCGATAGCGATACGCTGTTTTACCCAGAATCTTTCCGCCAGCGCGGCGTAGGTGCAGTCGAGAATCCGTTCTCCCGCCGGATCGGTCAAGATAAACCCGCCAACCAGGGTGTCGTCGACCGCCGCTTCGTAGGCGGCCAGCGCATGGTCGCCCAAAAGTTCCCGGTTGCGGGCGGGAAGCTGAATGCGCCCGGCCGGAATGACGGCGGAGGCCAGCCGCAGCAGGTGTTCCAGCATTTCCTTTTCCTCATCCGTCGGCAGGGAGGCCAGCCGATCCTCCAGGCTTTCCCGCACGCCGCGCAGCAGTACCTCGCGTTCCTCCAGGAATTCGCGCTGCTGCTCGCTCTTCTTCGCCGACAGCTTGCGCCGCGACTCGAATTCAAATTGCGTGCGCTTGCGCTCGATTTCGCGCTGGAACAGCGTCTCCTCGCGCGCGCGCGCAGCCTCGGCGATTTCTCGCGCCTCCTTTTCGGCAGCAGCGCGGATGGCGGCGCTTTCCCGCGCGGTGTCTTTACGGATGCGTTCAACCAATTCTTTCAGGGGCATGGTTCTATCTCCACGTAAAAGTCGGTCGAGCTATCGGATGTGCTGCAACAGCAGATAGGCGATGCCGGTGGCGATAATGAGAATGGTTTCCGGCAGCGCCAGCAGGAAGACGCCGATGCCGAGAAAACTCCGGTTCT
Organism: Planctomycetota bacterium; assembly: GCA_020060765.1. GTDB lineage: Bacteria > Planctomycetota > SZUA-567 > SZUA-567 > SZUA-567 > JAGUZQ01. The sequence goes on from JAGUZQ010000065.1 coordinate 3,058, forward strand.
CCGCGCAGGCCGCCACCACGGCGGTGCCGATGCTTTTCTGCGCCAGGCCGGTGGCAATGGCGCCGCCAAACATAGTCAATCCCACGCCGATAGCCAACAGGCCGAATTCCGCGGTGGATTCGCTTTCCCGCACCTTGCTGTCAGCCGCTTCGGTCTGCGGCGCCGCAGCTTCGGAAGCGGCGTTGTCGGCGGCATGAAGCGCGGTCCAGGCCAGAACAGTCGCAAGGCACACGAACATAAACAACGTTACAAATTTCTGCATGGTGATTCTCCTAGGAAAACATTCATTCAGGAACGGGTAAAAACCCGCGAAAAACGGAAAGGGGCGAACCGGACGCCGCCTCCCTTGAAAAATTTCGAAAAGGTTTCGCAGTAATGGAGACGCACCGCCTGGATCGAGGCGCTGAGGCAACCCAGAAACACCATCGCCAGATGTGCTCCCGCCAGCGCGAGGGCGACCAGCAGGAAGCGGATGATCGATCCTCCCGCCGCCAGTTCCGGAATCAGCACGGTGTTGACCGCCACCGCCACCGCCGCTTTCGACACGCCCACCAGCGCCAGTCGCGTAAAGCTGACGACGTTACCAAACAGCCCGAAAAATTCAAGCAGCCCCATCGGCCCTTCCCCGATTCCCACCAGCGCCATGCCTCCCGCGAGCAGGACGATTTCGGTAGCGTTGGTGCCGGCAAGCGAAAAGGGAAACAGCACAGTACTCCAGAGCCACTGGCCGAAATTACTGGAAGCGAAGGCGTCGAGGCCGAGAATCAACAGACAGACGCCGCTGATCACCGCCAACTGCCCCAGGTGTCCCAGCGCGTGGCGGATAGAATGTCTTAGCTCGTTGATAATCCCGAACACGCAGCCGCAGCCCATGTGCAGCCAACCCGCGAGGATCGACAGGATCAGCATGTCGTTGACGCTGCCGCCCTCGGTTTTCAGCAGCAGCGCGTGCGGCAGATAGGGCAGCCACTTGCCCCACCAGAACACCACCCCCTCTTCCGGGGCGAACGGAATGCCGAAAGCGTCGCCAAACACAAAGAACCCCAGCAGCACCGAAACCACTCCACCCGTCAGCAGAATGGCGGAAAGCTGCCGCACGGTTTCCATGAACGCGGCTGTCCGGTAGCGCCTCAGCAGCAGATACCCCCCCAGCGCCATTACCGCGCCGTAACCGCAATCGCCGATCATGAAGCCGAAAAACAGCGGGAAACACACCGCCAGCATCGCGGTCGGATTCAGTTCGCCATAACCCGGCATATCGAACATCTCGGTCAAAAGTGCGAAAGGCCGCATCCAGGGAGTGGTTTTTACCGAGGTCGGGACCGAAAGCGCGTCAGTTCCGTGTTCGCCAGCTTCTTCTTCATAGAGCGAAAGACCGACGGGAAAGTGCTCCAGCAGACTATCCCTGACCGCCGGAAAATCCTCGGTTCGCACCCAGAAACTTCCCGTTACCGCGTATTTTGAAACGAGAAAGTGAGTCGTGCCCAGGTTTTTCAGCAGCAGCGAAACCAGCGTTTCCTCGGCGGCGTGGATAAACACGCACCACTCCTCCGCCAGCGCCGCGCGTTCCTGCTCGGTCTGCCGCAGGTTTTCAGCCAGAGTCTGTTTGCGCGTGAGAAGCTGTTGCAGCCTCAGGGCGGGACTGCCGCGCCTGCCCAGTTCAGGCAGGGAGAGAGGCTGGACGCCGGTCTCGGCGATAAGCCGGATAAATTCCTCCGCGCGTTCTTCCTCCACCACCCAGAGTTTCAACAGAGTAGCGGGACGCTCGACCGCTGCCGTTGGAATCGAACAGTTGGTAAAGCGGCCGCTGTCGCGCCGCGCCGCCAGGGAAAACCGTCCGCTGTCGCGGCGGGCAGGCATTGGCCGGAGTTCGGCGACCGTGCCGTCAAATTCCGGCAGGGTTGCGGCGACCGGCACCGATAGAATCCGCAGGTTGCGATAATCCCGCAGCAGCGACAGCTCGACATTGAGGCCTCCGTATGGCAACAGCGCGCGCAACTCCCGCTCCACTTCCCGTTCCTCGGACTGGATTTTCTCGCTTTTCTCCCTGATCGCGCGCACGGACGCGGCCAGCAGTTCCATCTGCTCGGGGAGGGAGAGCAGCAGTTCTCCCTCGGCGATGGGGTTCCACTTTCTCGGCGGCGACAGGCGCAGGTATTCCTTGATACTGCGCAAGGCCACGAGATTCGCCTCGACGGGGAAAAACGTGTGCGCCGCCGCCTGCGTCAGGCCGGTTTCGTTTTCGCCGGAAACGGGAATAAGTTGCACCAGCCCCAGCGACTGGAGCATATGCACCAGCCGCACCAGCAGCGCCTTCTCCGCTATCAGCATGACCTTGCGCATCGGTTCGGCTTGAAACATCAGAGTTCCCCGCCAGCCACGTTTTCGCGGAACAGCCGCCGCGCCGTTTCCACGGCGACAAAGCGGTTGGCTTCCGCCGCCTTGCGCAGGGCGGAACGCGCCTCCTGGTGCGCCGCATCCTGCAATTGCAGGTTCTGCGCGCAATTGTTATCGATGGTCGCCAGTATGTCTGCCGCTGCTTCCTGCACGCGAAGTTTGACTCGCGCGTCGATGCCCGCGGCTTCGTCCCGGGCGCGGGATATAATCGCTTCCGCTTCCGCGCGCGCGCCGACAATAGCCTCTTTCTGCGCAGTTTCCGCTTCCTTGATGCCGGAAAGCAGGCGAATAGCTTCTTCGGTCATGGCAACTCCTAAGTGTCCTTAAATAACTTATGGGGCGGTAATATCCGGACTTGGAGTCCGGCGCTTGTTTCCCAAGCCGTGCCGGGAAAGCATTGGTTGAATAAAATAGAATGATCAGGGAGGAAAGGCTCAGATGCGGAGAATGGCGCAATACTGCTGTTTGATGCGGCTGGCCGGATCCAGGCAGCAACCCGAGTGGGAAAGACCGGTGTTGAGCACGGGTAATAGTTTCAGGAGGTCGCGTTGGCGTTCAAGAATAACCCTGAACCGGAACGAGTGTTCCTCGATGGCCGATTCGACCAGATTCAGGCCGGTTTCATAAATATCTTCCTGCGAGGAACCACGCGAGCAAACAGTATGGCTTGCTTCTGGCGATTGCCCTGCTTCCCGGTATCCGACGCTGACGGAAACAGCTTCAACTGCGGGAAATACTTTTGCCGCCGCTTGGTCAATGCCGGAGGGAAAAGAGAACAATGCCAGGATCATCAAGAGGTGCAGCGTCATGTCAGCTTTCAAAACAGCGGAACAAACCAAGATGCGGGCAACGCCAATTAACAGTTGGTATCATATATCGCGAAAACCAGGGTTGCAAGTAATTTCCGTAAATTCAGGCAAGCTTGATCTGGCATCATGCAAATACAGCGCCGCAAAAGAAAAAAGATATTCTCGCCTCAGCTGACTAGTCATTTATTAGGTATTTATCCTATTTTGCAAAAATATCCGGTATGGATTTGACTATCTGCCTAGGCTGGTGTATAGTAAAAACGCCGCCAAGTATTATCAGGAGACTATCTGATGCAAATGCGTTATCGTCAAATAGCAAGCGAGCTTATATCGAGAGTCCGTGAAGGGCGCTACCGACCCGGCACGCCGCTGCCTGGCAGGATTCAATTGGCGGAGGAATTTTCCGTCGCCCGCGCCACGATTGATAAAAGTGTGGAAATACTTGTTAAAAAAGGAGTTGCACTTTCGCAACCCGGTTCCGGGACTTATGTCAATCCAGACCGGTTTCTGACCCAGATCGCGCTGGTAAGCGGTTCCTATGAGCTGGAAAATCTGCCGGAAACGCTTAAATATGAAGGCGTTTGGCAAACTGATAACCAATTGCTGGTCAAGCATTTGCCTTATTCCCGCCTGACCGGTGGCGCTGGTGAAACCAATCCTGACAACTACGATGGAATTATCTGGTATCTGCCTGATGACAATGTTTTGGAACATATTGAAAACCGCGCGGGAGTTACTCCGCAAATCGTTCTCAATCGGGAGGTTATGAACAAATCCTATATCTGTTTCGACCACCGCGAATCGGTGCGGACGATAACCGGCGAGCGCCTGCGCTTGCTGCCGGAAGCGACGCCTGTTTTTTTGCGAACGGAAGATGTTTCCAAGAAAGGGGTTACAGCTTTGCGCGAAGAAGGTTTTCTGGAAGCCTGCCGGGCGGAGCGACGGTTTTATGAAATTCTGGAACTGCCCCCGGTATTTGAAAAAGCTTACCAAAAGCTGTCGGAAACGTTTGGCGCGCAGCCGAAACGCCCGCTTTTGATCGTTTCCCACAGCCGTTTTCACACTGGCGCGGTGGTTTTATGGGCGCGTGACCAGGGTTTACGCTGGCAGCGCGACATATTTTACAGCGATTTCGACAACCGTTTTGCCGAGCATGTCTGGGGCTTGCGGGTTACCACTTTTCTGCAGGACTTCCGCCAACTGCTGGAACAGGCGCTGTTGTCAATACAGGAGCTGATTGCGGGTAGCAAGCAGACGATACAATTACTGATTCCTCCGCAACGGGTCAATGGAGACACCTGACTTTTTCGAGGGCAAAACCATGGTTACCGAAAACAGCAAACAGACAGACTCAATGCGCGGCGGAAGCAAACGCGGCTTTACGCTGGTGGAATTGCTGGTAGTGATTGCGATTCTCTCTATCCTGGCGGGGTTGCTGATGCCGGCCTTGTCGAAGGCGGTGGAGACCGCGCGCGCCATGTCCTGCACGAATAATCTCAAGCAGATCGGTCTGGCGATAGACAATTACTGCACAGACAATAATGATTATTATCCCGCCGAATATTGGGTATTCTGGAAAAACCTGTTTCCCTATATCGGAATTGAAAAAGACACCAGCGGTTATTACAGTTCCGTTCCCGGTATTCTGGTTTGCCCCTCCGATGGTAATCCCGGTAAGTTAAGCGCTACCGGTGTTACAAAATACGTGCCCATTTCCTACGGTTTCAACTACACTCGAGTCTGTAAAGACATTACCAATCCTTCGTTGTCTTACTGGAAGCGCAGCCGGGTACCCAAGCCGACGCTTTTTGTCCTGGTCTCCGATTCGGGCAACGACCCCAGCAGCCAATACATCATTGATTGGAGTACGATCTTTCCCGTCTCGACCCGCCACGGCGGCTGCAGCAATGTCCTGTTTGGCGATCAGCACGTGGAAAAGCGTTCATATACTGATTTGATGGATTGCCTTAACGGCATTCAGAGCGGCTGGTGGGCAAACTGACTTATTAGCGAAAATATTTCCTCTTTCTCTTTCATAAGGAAGACACTCATGCCCCAAAAAATCATTCTGAATATTACCAGTCTTCTCTTGATTGCCTTCACGCCGAGTGTTTACATCGCCGGAGAGAAAAGCACGGAAGAGGTGGCCTCCTACCAGCCTATGATGGAAACCCCGATCTCCTGGGAATTCAACCAATACTGGCAGCAGAAGCGCATCGGCAACCGGGATTTCTATTTTGTCGAACACGGCCCTTATCAACGCATGAACGAGGAAGCTATGGCGCGGATAAAGCAGGTCGGCCTGTATTCCCGCTGCATTCCAGGTCATTTCAACATGTACGGCAGTTTGAAAGCTTTTGACCCGGAGGAGACGGAAAAACTGCCGCAGGCGGGAAAGGATTTGGTTGCGCAGTTTCTCGCCAACCGCTGGCCGCTTCACAGTCTGATCGGCCACCGCCACCACGGAGCAGCGTTGCCTTCTGCCGAGGCGCTGAAGATTGTGGACGAATTATGGATGGGTGACGGACATCCGGAACTGACTTACCGCCTGGAGCCGATTTTCCATTATCTCAAAACCGGCGAAAAGTGGAAAGGCTCCTCCATGCACTCCTGGGAGGAAGACAAGTTCTTCGACTATTTCAAGAACGAACTGATCCCGGAACTGGAAAAGGAATTTCCTTTTTTGCACGATCTGAACCACCGCTGGACGCGCGCGGAATTGTGCCGGATGTGCGATATATATTGCGAATCTTTTTTCCGCCCCATGGGTCGCCCGGTGGCGTGGGGCATGTACCTGTCGCCATATCATCTGCTCATGCTTCCCGGAGTTTTTACTGTCGGCGAAAAGGGAGCTGATTCCCGCCACGCCGCGCGGGGGCACGGCCTGATACGCCGCTTCGCCGACCAGAAGTTTTTCTTCATCTGGCGCGGGCATGAGCCCACCGAGCGTTACGGATACCATGATCGCGCCAGTATGGCGGCGACCTTGGGAGGCTGCCGCGAGGCGTGGGGCTATCCCCGTTCCCTGATGAATTATTATATCTTCCGACCCTGGCTGATTGGCGCAAATTATTACACCAACGAAGCCTTTCCCGAAAGTTGCATCCAAGATATCGAAAGCGACGGGCAACTGGAACTGAGCACGACCGGGCGTATCCTCAAGGACATGCTGGATTTCGTCGACCGCCATCCCGACCGGGGCACGGTCTATTCCCCGGTGGCTTTATTGCAGGATTACAATCGCCCCCTTCCCGATGAAAGCGGCGGCACTACTTTCCGCGGCTACAACCTTCCTTTCGACGAAGCCGACCACATGAATTTCGGCCTTATGGAACTGCTGTTTCCCGAGCATCGCCACGTGAAATTTTCCGGCGACTACGGCTGCGTGGCGCCGTTCGGGGAAATTTTCGATATCATGGTGGCGGATCTGCCCAAGCAGGGAACCGACCTCGAAGCCCTGAAAAGTTACAAGTTGCTGTTCACCCTTGGCGGCCTGACCGTAAATCCTGAAATGGCGGGAAAATTGGAGACATACGTGCAGGACGGCGGCGCGCTGGTGCTGAATGTCGAAGACGCGGGCGCGAATTTCTCTCCCGGTTTTTTCGGCGCGAAAATCCATGACATCGCCTTGAAAGGCGACGAGGTTGTAAACGAAACCTCCGGTGTGAAAATCAAGGAAAACGCCTTCACTTTCCGGCTGCTGCAAAGCGAAGGCGCGGAAGTCGTCTATTCCTGCAAGGGCTTGCCGCTGGTTACGAAAAACAAAGTGGGCAAAGGTGTGGTCTTTCTGGTCGCGGCTTCGCATCTGGTTCAGGACGGAGCGGAGATGATAAAGAGCGGGCGTTCGCAACGCGAGTTCGAATCGCGCCCGCTGTTGAAATTCGCGGAAGACCTGATCGAACATCTCACCGCCGGTCTCTGCCCGGTCGAGGTGCGCCGCCGTCCGCAGGACAAGGAAGACCTGTCCTGGATCATCAACAAGAAGGGCGACGGCTGGACGGTGACGGTGTTCAATTATTCGCTGGAACGAGAAACCGCTCCTCTGACCATCGGCACGGCGGGGGTGCTGGATTTATATCCGCTCAAGGCGTTGCCGTTTGAAATAGTCTGCCGGGTGCCGGTCGGCGACGCGGCGGAGCTGTACGAAGACCGCGACGTCAACTGGCAAGTGCGCGACGGGCAGGCCGTGATTTCCGAATCCATCCGCGGCGGCGAAATCCGCGTGTACGAAATCCAGCCGGGCAAGGTCGAATTCCTGCCGCGAAATGAATATGTAAATTATGCCCGGAACAAACCCGTTACCGCCTCGTCGACCTATAAAGGCTTCACGCCCCGGACAGCGATCGACGGCGACACGGAAAACGAGAATTACTGGCAGTCCGACACCGACGAAAAACGGCACTATAAATTCGATATGCCGCAATGGCTGGAAGTGGATATGGAGGAATTGCGGGACGTGACGCACGCCTATATCCAATTCCACGCCTGGCCGCTGGAAACTCTGGACACGCGCTTGCGGGTGTACAAGTACGTGATCGAGTTGTCGGAAGACCGCGAGAAATGGGTGACTGTCATTGACGAAAGCAAAAATGAAGACCCGGCGCGGGGCTTCGGGCTGGAACGCTGGTTCGAGCCGGTCAAAGCGCGTTACGCGCGGCTGACGGTTTTCAATAATTCCGCCTTTTCCGGCGCGCAGGTGGTGGAGTTGAAAATCCTGGGGGACGAAACCGAAACCGTCCGCCCCGTGCGCAAAAAAATCACGCCTCTCAGTCAGGCGGAATTTGCGCCGGAAATCGCCGATCATCCGGCTGATAAAATCAAATATCTCCGCAATCTCGAACCTGTCCGCCTTTCCCCCGGATGGATGCCCACGGGCAGCGACTGGAAAAAGCTGAACGGTTTCGTGCAACTGAAATGCAAGCTTTCCGAACATACGGGGACGACCTATCACAAAAGCATCTACGCCCAGAGCAACTTCGACGCGACCTGGGCGGTGCCGGAAAACGCGAGCACTTTCGTGGCGGCGGCGGGCCTGGGAGCAGCCACTCGTGACGCCTCGGTAGTGTTCCACGTTTACGTCGACGGCGAAGAGCGCCTGAACAGCCAGATATTCCGGATAGGCAGGCCGGTAATTCCGGTCGTTATTCCTGTAAAGGGAGCTAAGGAAATCCGCCTTGTGGTCGACGACAGCGGCGACGGCATCACTAACGATTACGCGTGGTGGGGCGACGCGCGCTTCCTGACCGAATAATAAGGAATTATGCGATGCGCAATCTCTTCGTGATTGGCGACAGTATTTCCTGTTACTACGGCCGCTATCTGCAACCGCTGCTGGCAGGCTTGTTCAACTACGACCGCAAAGGCGGCACCAATCTGTTGAAAGACCTCGACGACGGCACCGACGGCGTCAACGGCGGCCATAGCGGAATGGTGATTACTTATCTGCGCGAGCGCTTGGCGCGGGGAGGATTTGCGCCCGATGTGCTGTTGCTCAATTGCGGCCTTCACGATATCAAGAAAGACGGCGCGGGAAATTATCAAGTCCCGCCGCAGAAATACGAAGCCAATCTCGGCGAGATAATTGCCCTTTCGCAGAAAATCGGCTGCCAGCTGGCCTGGGTGCGGACGACGCCGATGAACCACGACGAGCGAAGTCGCGCCGCGCGGGCGGCGGTTCTGGCTGACCGCCTGGCTGTGCGCGACGAGGAAGACGTGCCGAGATACAACGCCCTCGCCGACGCCGTGATGCGAAAGGCGCAAGTGCCGCTGATCGACCTCTACACCTTCACTCTCAATCTGGGCGCAGACATTTATCTCACCGACGCCGACCCGGTACATTTCGACAAAACCGCCGCCCGCCTGCAAGCCGCGTTTATCGCGGGAGCGGTTTCTTCCATCTTTCCATAAAACATTTTTCAGTGTGCAATTCTGACTTGCTTTTTTCAAAAAGAGGAGCACCTCATGAAATTCGGTCTGATCGGCGCCAGCGTGCGCGGCATGTTTCTTTCTTCGTTAGCCACTGAAAACGGTCACGAATTCTGTTGCGTGGCCGATCCCGGCGAAGACATGCGGACAGCGGCGGTGGATATTTTCAAACGCAAGGGCATGAATCTGCGCGCTTATGAAACCGATGCGGAGATGATGGCGAAGGAACCGGAAATCGACGCCGTTTTCATCGGCAGCGGCGACCAGTGGCATTACGCCAATATGCTGGCCGCGTTGCCTTATGAAAAAGCCATCTATGTAGAAAAACCGCTCGCGCAGCAGGTTTCGCATTGCGACGAAATCCTGGCTTTGTGGAAAAAACATCCGGCGGTTGTCTGCGGCGGCCTTGAATTACGGCATAGCGTCTTGAATGAAGAAGCGATACGGCTGCTGGAGGAAGGGGTGATCGGCAAGGTGGTTCTCGTCTCCGCCTACGAGGGAGTGCCTGGATCGGGAATGCACCACCACCCCACCTATCGGCGCAAGGCAACTGGTCGCAGTCTGCTGCTGCAGAAAGGCGTGCACGACATCGACCTGATAAACTGGTTTGTCGGCAGCAATCCCGTCTCTGTCTCCGCTCAGGGAAACATGGCGCTGTTTGGCGGCGACAAGCCGAAGGGATTGACTTGCGTGGAATGTCCGGCGCGGGAAACCTGCCGACCGAAAACGCGGGAAAGCATTCACGTTGATTATCTCGACTACACTTTCCCCAATCGTTCCGTGTTGTGCGCTTACGGCGAGGACGTCGACATGGAAGACAACTACCAGGTTCTGATCGGCTACGAAAATGGCGCGAAGGCGGTCTTTACCCTGATTTACGGCGCACCGGAATACAAGCATGAATTCATGATCTACGGCGAGAAGGGACGCATGGACGTGCATTACGACCACCGCCGCGACCTTTACGAAATCCGCATCCGCACTCTCGATAACGAGCAGGAACAACGCCTGATAAATCCTCTGCACACCGGCGGCGGACACGGCGGCGGAGACCGGCGCATCATCCCCGATTTTCTCCAGGCAGTCGCAGCGAAACGCCAGCCGCGCGCGAATCTTATTGCCGCCCGCAACGGAGCCGCCGTCGCCGCAGCAGCGCAGGACTCAATTGAAAGCGGGGATGTGGTCGCCCTTCGACTGCCGGGAACGATAACGTGACGCGATAGCTTTGTACATGTTTGCGTCTGGCTGGGATTTTTGTTTATCCGCGAGCGGATTTAGGATAAAACATAAATCTGGCCGGAGGAGGAAACATGTACAGGGAAAAATCCGTCGTCGTGGTAGTGCCGGCGCATAATGAGGAAACGCAGATCGGCAAGGTGCTGGAAACCATGCCTGCCTGCGTCGATTACATTATCATCGTCGACGACGCCAGTTCTGACGGCACCGCGCAGGTCGCGGAGCGGTTCGCGCAGGCCGATTCGCGGATTACGCTGCTTCGGCATGAGAAAAACCGCGGCGTCGGCGCGGCTATCGCCAGCGGCTATAAATGGGCGCGCGACCACGATTGCGACCTCGCGGCGGTAATGGCCGGAGACGGGCAGATGGCGCCGGAGGAGTTGCCGTCTTTGCTGGAGCCGGTCGCTTCCGGCCGGGTCGACTACGCCAAGGGCAACCGCCTCTTCAGCGGCGAGGCTTTCAAAACTATTCCCACCGTGCGTTACTTCGGCAACGCCGCGCTGTCGCTGCTGACGAAAATCGCCAGCGGCTACTGGCACCTGGCCGATTCGCAAAGCGGCTATACCGTCATCAATAAAAAAGCCCTGCACACGATTGACTGGGACAGGATGTATTGCCGCTATGGCCAGCCCAACGACCTGCTGGTGCGGCTGAACGTAAACAATTTCCGTGTTTGCGACGTACCCATCAGGCCGGTCTACCGGGTGGGGGAAAAAAGCGGCATGAGCGTGCCGACGGTGATTTTCACCATCGGCTGGCTGCTGGTGAAACTGTTTTTCTGGCGGATGAAGGAAAAATACGTCATCCGCGACTTTCACCCGCTGGTGTTTTTCTACGCGCTGGGGTTTGTGCTGATGGGTTGCAGCGCGCTGCTGGCGGAGTATCTTGTCATCATGTTTTTCGTGCGGGGCTACCTGTCGCAACTTACCAGCCTCGCGTTTCTCTTCTCCTTCGCCAGCGGATCGCAGGCGCTGTTCTTCGCCATGTGGTTCGACATGGAATGCAACCGCAAACTGGCGGGATGATTTTAACAAGAGTAGCGCAGGCATCCACTTCTACGGTACTTGGAACCGCTTATTTTTCGTTGCTTGCCAGATACCATTTTTTGTTGATATAGACCCAGTATGAAGGGTCTTTGGCTCCGTTATGCCACTCTCCCTTGACGCGGAAGCGCGCGATTATCAGCGCGGTTTTCTTGTCCTCGCCGAGAAAAATCGTGCTGAAGTCCAAATCTTCCTCGCGATTGATCGCGGCGAGGGCGTTGCCTAAAGTAGTCAGAAATTCCAGCACCTTGTCCTTGCCGAGAAACCCGACGATAGAGGGGTCGACATAAGGCAAGGCCTTATCCCACTTCTTGTTTAACACGGCGGAAAAGAATTCCGTGGCTCGCTTCTTCAGGCTTTCCCGGAGTTCCTTTTCGTCCACCACCTGTTCCCCGGCGATGCCCGCGAAAGGTTTCTCCATCCCCGCAATCGCTTCTTTCAGTTTGCCTTGGGTGTAGTCGTCCTTGCTCTTCCGCGCTTCATATTCGAGCAGCTTGACGTATTTCTGCACTATCTCCCGGGCCTTGTCCAGCCGGTCGAGGGCGCTTTTGCATTTTTCCGCCAGGGCTTTAGCGGCCTTGTCATCTCCGGCGGTTTCCAGGCAACGGCTGTACTCCTGAATGGCCAGAGGCGTCTGCCCTGATTTTTCATAAATGTCCGCCTTGGTGAAAATGGCTTCGAGATGGTTGGGTTCCGTTTCCAGCACTTTGTCCAGCAATACCAGCGCGGCGTCATACTGCTTCTGTTTGGCCAGTTTTTTCGCCGCCTCGAAGTTCTGGTCTTCCTCGGCAAGGAGAGTGGCGGAGAAGAACAGCAGCGCGGCACATAAAATAGTTATTCGCATAAATCCCCCTGGGTTAACGGTCATTTTTCCGCGGACTTGCATTGCGTGCAGTCGATGCTTTTGCTTTTCGCTGCCGCGCATTCGCACGCTGGTTCCGGGCGGGCGGGTTCGAATTCTCCCTTGCTGACCTTGCGCAATTCCTTGATTTTTCCCGGATGCAGGAAAACCAGGTCGCTTTTGGGCAGCACCACTTTCGTGCCGGGCGGCACGCTTTCGGTCAGCCAGACATTGCCGCCGACGACAGCGCCCTCGCCGATCACGGTTTCCCCGCCCAGAATCGTGGCTCCCGCATAGATGATGACGTTGTCTTCGATAGTGGGATGGCGTTTGACGCCGCGCAGGCTTTGCCCCTTGCCGGGAGCGAGTGCGCCGAGGGTGACGCCCTGGTAGATGGCTACGCCTTTGCCGATGACGGTGGTTTCCCCGATCACCACGCCGGTGCCGTGGTCGATGAAGAACCTGGGGCCGATGGTGGCGCCGGGATTGATGTCGATGCCGGTGTTGGAGTGGGCGAGTTCCGACCACATGCGCGGAATCAGCGGCACGTTCATCAGGTAAAGCTCGTGCGCGAGGCGATAGGTGGTGATCGCTTCCACGCAGGGGTAACAGACGATGATGGAGTCGAAACTTTTCGCCGCCGGGTCGCCGTCGTAAGCCGCTTGGATATCCTGCTTGAGCGTGTCCCGGATCTGCGGCAGGCTGTCCAGGAGGTGAGTGATTGCCTCCTCTGCCCGCGCGCCGACGTCGCAGTGGTCGCAATTCTGCACCCGGCAGTCGTAGCGGAAGGCACGCTCTACTTCGGGCGTGAGTTCGGTCAGCACGTGGGCAAGCTGCTCGCCGATGTGGTAGGGGAGGTTGACATTGGTGACGGGATGCCCGTCGATAAAACCGGGAAAGACCAGCCGGAACAGCCGCCGCAGGCAGAGCCTGACGGTTTCGATGTTAGGCAGGTCGTGACCCTCGACGTGGTTGATGCCGCGTCCGTCCTTGTAGTTTTTCAGCAACCGCCGCAAAAGTGCGGGCAGTTTTTTCTCCGCCCAGGAGGATTCGACCATGCGCAAACCCCTTTCCGTCAATTGTCAAGTCTTGGTACAGCATGGTAACACTGTCGGCCAGGACAGGCAAGAGTTTTTCCGAAACGGGTTGGTGGTGCAAATGCCCAGGGTCGGTAAAAAAATCTTGCGTTAAATAGCCGTGGAGCTTAATCTTATAAATTGAATCTTCAGGTTTCCGGAAGAAGGCGCGGCGGCATGATGCCGCTTTCATATTAGCAAGCGAACGCGCGGCGTAAAATGCCTGCCGTGCTTCCGTTGGTCGCGGAACCGGGTAGACTTTATTACAGGAGATGTAATATGATCCGTAAGCTGTTGGGCGCAGGCGGCGCGTTCGCGTCGCTGCTGTTGGCTGGATGGTGCGGACTGGCGGGGGAAACTTCCTATCCCGCGCCGGACTCAGCCCCGGTCGTGCCGTGGACGCGGTTCAATATCAAGTATACCGTCCGCGACATCGGCGGCGCCGGCCCCAAGTCGGTGGAATTTTACATGACTACCGACATGGGCAAAACCTGGACTCTCTACGGCGAGGATCCCGACGCGCGCAGCCCCATGATGGTGCAAGTGGATGGCGATGGAGTTTACGGTTTCACCACCGTAGGCACCGACCATGTCGGCAACCGCGAACGGGAGCCGGTCAGCGGCACCCGCCCGGAAACGGTTATCATAGTCGACCGCACTCCGCCTACCGCGCACTGGCTTGCTCCCACCGCCAGCGGTCTGCTTGCGCCTGAAGGGGTGGAATTCGCCTGGGAAGGTGCGGACGACCATCTCCCCGCCGCGCCGGTGACGATCGAGTATTCCGTCGATAACGAAGTCAACTGGACCATCCTGAAGGATCGCCTGTCCGCCAAGGGTCGGTTCAACTGGAAGCCGACGCAGGGCGTCGGCGGCAGCATTTCCTACCGCCTCAAAATCCGCGACAGCGCCGGCAACAAGCGGCTGGTGAAATGCCAGTACAAAACCATTCTCGATGACGTCCCGCCGACTGTCAGTATCGTCGGACCTTTCCAGTCCGGCAGCCTGCAGGTAGACGTCAACTATACCGCCGTCGACAACAGGAACGGCACCGGTATCGCCCGCGTCACCCTCTATTACACCACCGACAACGGCCAGACCTGGGAACGCTTCGGCGACGATGGCGACGCGGTCGCGCCTTTCGAATTCAACAGTCCGGTTGCGGGCAGGGTGGGGCTGATGCTCGTAGCCACCGACAAGGCCAACAACCAGACGTCACTGCCCCAGTCCGGTTCCAACCCGACCTTCACCGTCGAGATCGACAACGAACCGCCGCTGGTGCGGATCGAACCGACTTTCGTCAACGACAAGCTGACTGTCGGCGGCGGCAAGGAAACGATGGTTATGTGGAACGCGACCGACGAGCATATCCTGGAAAATTCCGGCACGGTCTATTATTCCGTCGACGGCGCGCGCACCTGGAAGGAAGCGGCTGGCGGCGTGCCGGTCAACCAGCCGTATGTATGGAAAGTACCGGCGGAAGTGCAGTCGCAGGATTGCTATCTGAAAATCACCGCCGCCGACACCCTCGGCAACGTCGGCGAGGCGCGCAGCATCCAGTTCTCCATCGACAGCACCAGCCCAAAAGTGACAATAGTCGGTCTCAAGGAAATCGCTGACGGCAGAAATGACGGCCCGACCTCTGTTGATGAAGACGAGTCCGCGCGGCGCGAGGATCCCGGCAAACGGCTGCGCGACCCGGAAGCCGGCGCGACCAGGCGTCATCCGTCCGACATCGGCGCGCAGAGCGTGTTTCCTTACGAGGATTCAACTCCCGAAAGCGGCGCGGTACTCGACGTCAAGCCGGACAATGTCATTGTCCCCGAACCGATCGACATCCCCGGCGAGACTCGCCCCGAGGCTAAGGCAACTGCCACCGTCAAGGTCGTGATTCCTGCCGAAAATCCTGAACCGGAAATAAAAGTCACGCCGGTGAAGGCGCCAGCAGTCACGCCCAAGGAAAGCAAAAGTGGTGACGACTTGCCCAAGTTGGAGGATCTGGCTGATTCAGCCGCGAAGGCTGAAGAGCCGAAAAAAGCGCCGGGTTGGATCGACCATGGCAGCAAGGATGACTTCGAGGACATTCCGGTTTCTCAGCCCAGGAAATCCGAAAAAACTCCCGAGAAGGTTCCGGAAGTAACGCCTCTGCCCAAGATCGAGGCGACTCCGGAGGAAAAGGAAGATCCGAAAAACATGACCGCGATCCGGCATCCCCAGCCCTTGGGCGACAAGGTGCCTGAAAGCGCGGAAAAAACCGACCCCGTCGGCGTCGGCGCCACTAAATTCGCTGCTGCGGAAAAGCTGTTCGCCGAAGGCAAGATGCCGGAAGCGTTTTCCCTCTGCCAGGACGCGCTCAGGCTTGATCCGAAAAACGGCAAGGCTTACGGGCTGGGCGCGCAGATCATGCTGCTGGAGGACAAGTACGTGGAGGCGGCCGATTACGCTTCGCGCGCGCTGCTGTACGAACGTCGCGAACCGACCTTCTGGCTGACTCTGGGCAATGCTTATTATTACAACTCCAAGGCATTGCAGAAGTCGCTGGACACCCAGGCACAGGCAGGCGCACCAGCTCCGGCCTTGGAGAAACTGGTGCTAGAACGCAACGAAGACATCGACAAGGCTCGCCAGGCGTTCCGCGAGGTCATCCAATTGGCGCCAGGCAAGAAGGACGGCTACGACCGGATGGGCGACGTGATTTACCTTTACGCCAAAGTGATTGATGACACCGAACCTGAGCGCGCGGCCGACCTTTACCGCGAGGCTATCGCTGCTTTCCAGAAAGGCTACGCCATCGACCGTGCCTCCTACAGCGAGGCGTTCCACATCGGCGTGTGCCACTACCGCCTGGGAGAACTGAAAGACGCGCAATCTTATCTGGAAAGGGCGATCGAGGAAGCCACCGCCGAAATCGTGCCCAAGGAAGCGTTCTGGTATCTGGCGGAAATCCACGAAAAGAAAGGTGAGTTGGAAGACTCGCTGCGCTACTGGGGCAAGGCGGTAAAGAGCTATCCCAAAGGCCCGTACCGCGAAGCAGCCAGGCAGAAGGAAGCTGATATCCGCGCTAAACTGGGTGTGCAGTAGGAGACTGGAGACTTCCCCCCTGCTCCCGAAACTTTTGAGACTGATATTTGTCCGATATGCTGAAGCTGGCTCATCTGTCTGATCTGCACCTTGCCGCGCCGCTGAAACGCAAGGATTTGAATGCCAAGCGCGCGCTGGGATATCTGAACTGGCATTTCCGGCGGCGGCACGAGTTCAAGCCGGAATTTCTCGCGCAGGCGGTTGAGTCCCTGCTGGAGAAAAAGCCTGACGCGGTTTTGCTCAGCGGCGACCTGACCCAACACGGGCTGGCGGAGGAATTTCTGCTGGCGGAAAAAATGCTGGAGCCGTTGACCCGGGCGGGAATTCCGGTGCTGGCGGTGGCGGGCAACCATGATTATTACGGTTGGGATGAGGAGACCGCCGCCGTCTTCGCCGCCGTGCAGCAACGCCTGCGCCTGGATGTGGAGGTCGACGAAGCAAATGTCGCGCGCCTTGGCGGATATGAAATACTCCTGCTGGAGCAGGCCTGCCAGACGCCACTGTTTTGCAGCTACGGACAGGTCAGGGAGCTGATAAAACAAACCTTGCGCCCTGACGCCAAAGGCAGGATAGCGGTGGGTCATTACCCCTTGGTGCGAGCTGACGGCAAACCACTGCCGTTTTTCTGCGGTTTAAGGGGAAATGAGGTGTTAACCCGGTTCTTTTCCGAAATTAACCTCTCCGCCTATCTCTGTGGGCACATTCACTTTGGACTCACCTGCCCCATTAGTCCCAGTTTACCGCAGATCGCTGCCGGTTCCATCGATAAAATCATAAATCCTCCATTGTACACACTTAATGCAAAAGGGTTTGCAAGATTGCCCTGAAAAAAAGAATGATGTCCCGGTTTGACCAGATGCGTTTAATAGGTTATCTTAGATAAGGCACTATAACGGGGCAGAGCATGT
This sequence comes from Planctomycetota bacterium, assembly GCA_020060765.1. Taxonomy (GTDB): domain Bacteria; phylum Planctomycetota; class SZUA-567; order SZUA-567; family SZUA-567; genus JAGUZQ01. Next base: position 20,371 of record JAGUZQ010000065.1, read on the forward strand.
TATACAAGCAGGCAACCATATTAATCGCAGACGATTCCGGCATTGCGCGGCGGAAGATCGTAGCCACGCTGAGGGAGGCGGGGTACTCCACTATTCTCCAGGCCGAGAATGCCGAGCAGGCCTTGAAGAATATCGAGATTCTCTCTCCCGATCTGTTCCTGCTGGATATCCTGATGCCGGGACTAAACGGTTTGGAGTTATGCAAAATAATCAAGGAAACGCCGCGTTTCAAGAATACGCCGGTGCTGATGGTGACCGGCAGCGCCGACGTCAAGGATCATTGGGAAAGTTTTGAATTCGGCGCCGACGATTATATCCCCAAGCCTTTCCATCCCCGGGAGCTGCTCGCGCGGGTCGATGCCCACCTTGACCGCCTGTATAAATCGCGCGCGAATTGGGAATACGCCCACGAAATGGAATCCCTCGCCGCTGCGCGGGCGCAACAGTTGATCCACGCCGACCGGCTGTCCAGCCTGGGCGTCCTGATGGCGGAGATCGTGCACGAAATCAAGAACCCGCTGACCTATGTCGCAGGCAATGCGCAATTTCTCCAGAAGATTACGCCCGAGGCGCTCAAAGCCGTCGCTTTTGCCCGGGAAAAAGGATTTGATCTTTCCCCCGGTTTCGCCAACGGGATTGACACCATCGAGGAATGCGTAAGCAGCATCAGAAAAGGCGTGACCGAGGTGCAGGCGATTATCGAGAATATCCGCACCTTCGCCCGCCGCACCACCGGCGACAAGCCTGAACCCCTGTCGCTGGCCAAGGTAGTGGAAAAAGCGCTGGCCATTTCGCATCACCGGCTGAAATTCGCGTTGACGGTGGAAAACAACATTTCGCCCGACTTGCCGCCGGTGCCGGGCACGCCGGGAATGCTGGAACAGGTTTTCGTCAACCTTTGCGTCAACGCCGCCGACGCGGTGAAGGAGGATCCCACCCGGCAGCAGGCGAAGCTGCGGCTGGACGCGAGGCTGGAGGGGGAGAAAATCGTCTGCACGGTGCGCGACACCGGCCCCGGCATGACTGCCGAGATCGTGCGGAAACTCTGGGAGCCTTTCTTCACCACCAAGAGCGAGGCGGCAGGCACCGGCCTGGGCCTGTCCATCTCCCGCCAGATAGTTGAAAGCGTCGGAGGCGAAATCACCATCGCTTCCGAAGTGGGGGTCGGCACCACTTTCACCGTCACCCTCCCACTTTATCAGGAAGAGAAGTGACATGCTTTCCGCCTCAGCCAGAAAAACGCTGATCGACCTGGTGCGTCAATCCCTTCTGGCAGCGGTGCGTGAGGAGAAATTCGCGCCGTTCGATCCCGGCTCGGAAGAGCTTTCCGCCAAGTGCGGCTGTTTCGTCACTTATAAAACCCGCGGCGAGCTGCGCGGTTGCATCGGCTGTTTTTCCTCGGACAAGCCTCTCTGGCAGACCGTAGCACAGTACGCCGCCCTTTCCGTCACCGACGATACGCGTTTCACCCATAACCGGCTGACGGAAAAAGACCTGCCAAAAATTCACATTGACATTTCGGTTCTCTCGCCTCTGCAACCCTGCCAAGACCCATATGCGATCGAACTGGGGGTGCATGGCATCTATCTCAGAAAAGGCTGGCAGAGCGGCTGTTTCCTGCCGCAGGTGGCGACCGAAACCGGTTGGAGCGTGGAAGAGTTCTGGGGCTACTGCTGTTCGCACAAGGCGGGTCTGCGTGCCGACGCCTGGAAGACCGGCGCAGTCGAACTCTTCACCTTCACCGCCGAAGTGATCGAGGCGACGGCGGTTGGCTGAAAAATAGCGGCTAACTCTAAAGCATACATTTGTCCAGATTGATGTAAAGTTTTACATCAATCCTAGTACCCTGTCAGCCTTAAATTGCAGGATACAGATGAGCATAAACAGTGCAGATGTTAGGCATGACGACGCAGGCTATGCTAACCATAGGCAAGTC
>JAGUZQ010000035.1 GCA_020060765.1 Planctomycetota bacterium
CCCTCACCCTAACCCTCTCCCCCTCAGGGGGCGAGGGAACTTATTTTGCCCTTCAGTGAAGCTTTCACGGTAAATTATGGATGCCACTTGGGCGTATAAATCACAAAATACAGCTATTTTTAATGCGATAGCCCTGTGAACTTATCGGGGCAGATTACGCGAGCGAAGATATTCCTCAGGCACGGGCGGGACTTCCTCCAGCCGGTGCAGCGCGGGAATCCTGTTATCATCGGCGGTGAGGAAATAGAGATTGCGGCCAGGGAAATGTTTCCTGAGCGCGCCGATCACCTCGCCCTGATAAGGCTGGATGGCAAACAGTACTTCGTTTTGCAGCAGGGGATCGTTGCGCAGGTTGGCGACGGGATTGCCCACGTAGTCCAACTCGGCGTTCAGCAGCACCAGCGCCGGTTTTTCCGCCTGCTCCGCGCATCTTGCATACATTCCGTTGTGATAGGCTGTGTCGGCCTGCAGTTTCCAACTGTCGGAATATATTTCCCCCCGCGTAAGCGCGCCGATCAGGAGCAGAGCCGCCACTAGCCCAATCCCTCCCCGCCGGGGAACCCGTTTCAAAAGGCCGACAATCTTTTCCGTCGAGGCGGCGGCGAATACGAACAGGGGCAGGCAGAGTTCGTACCAGTAAGACGGCCCGCCGCTGCACGGCCCCATGGAAAAAAACAGAACCTGGCCGAAAATCACAAACGCCGTCTGTAAAAAAAACAAGGACGCCTGCTCCCGAAATCGGTTGTAACCCAGTAGACCCAGCAGCAGCGCCACGCTCGCGCCGCAGGGAAGAAGAAAAAACAGCCAGCGGTCGAGGCGGATATACATCCAGCGCATCTGCCTGAAACCGCGCGCGGGGGTGTGCTCCTCCCTTGTCACCTCTGACACCGAATCGCGTCCCAGGTTCTGGTGAAAGCCGATACGGTCACGCGGCCAGTAGCGCAGGAAAGGAAAAGAGGTGGCGCTGCCGGTGATCGAATGATTGTAGGCCAGAAGCAGCGCCAGCATCGCACCCCCGGTCAACAGCGCCCCGCCCCATCGGCGAGGCAGGTCGCCCCAGGTGCGTCGCTTCAGCGTTAGCAGCTCGTAAGCGATCAGCCCCAGGATGAAAAACAAGCCGGTAAGCTGGCGGGTGATAAACGCCCAGCCGAACCCCGCTCCTGCCAGCAGCCCCCAGCGCCAGTCGCCGGTCTTTTCCAGTTTGATCCAGCCCCAGGTTCCCGCCGACAGAAACAGAAACGTCGCGCCGTGGCTGAGCAGGGTCGAACCGGTGAAAAGAAAAAACGGCGACAGCACCGGCAACCAGGCGGCGTAACGCACCGCGCCCCACCCAAACAGGTCGCGGATGATGAGAATATAAAAACACATCCCCAGCATCGCCACCACCGGCGGCAGCAGGCGGTATTCGCGCAGGACGGTTTTCAACAACGCCATCAGCAGCGGCCAGCCCGGCGGATAGCGCGAGTACATGCGCTCACGATCCTGTTGCACCATCCAGGTCCGGAAAAAATCACGGGACTTCGGCACCGGCACATAAGTCTTGCCCAGCAGTAGAGTCTCAGCCGCGAACTTGTAACCGGGGACGTCGCAGTTATAGCTGTCGTAACGGAAGAGGGTGAAGGAGAGGGCGCCGGTAAGCAGGCCGACTGCGACCAGCGCCAGCAGCGCCGACCGCTTCCCGCGCCGGACAATGAGTTCTTCCTGGTCTGTCATCTTATCCACTGCCACTTACGACAGCCGCCCGCAAATTGGTGAACAAAAAGTTCCTCCCCTTCCAGGGGAGGTTAGGAGGGGTGAGTGCCTTTCCCCTCCTCTAACTCCTCCTGAAAGGGGGAGAATATTGTCGATTCGTGGCTTGTTCACTTATTTGCGGGGCGCTGTACTTACGGCCTGTCGGAAAAAAAACGCCTCGTATTGTGCAAAGATGCGCCTGGTGTTGCCGCGCAGGCCGAGGTCGGCGATTTCTTTTTCGCCCAGCGGCGGCGGAAAAACGTCCCACAATTCCGCCTTCAAGTCGGCTTTTATGCCTGAAAGATTCATCGCGATTTCATTGGCGGTAAGGGCTTGCGCAGGCCATTCATTAAGACACCTGCCTTCGTCGGCGGAAAGCACTGGCGCTTCCCGTAAAGGAAGCGGGGCATCTTCCAGCCGGAGATGTCCGGCCAGGAAACGGTTGATGATCTCGCGCCGGTAATCGTCCCAGGAATGCCCGCCTTCGGTCAGGCGCCAGTAGAAACTATCTTCCGCGCCAGCCCCGGCGTAACACTCCGCCGTCTTCCGGCAGACCGCGTAAAAGCCGTCGAAGGTGAACAGGTTGTCGAGCGCTCCCTGCATCAGCAGGAGGGGCTTGGGGGCGAAACAACCGTAAAGCTGGAACATCTCCAGCGCGCCGACAATCCCCGGCAGGATGTTGCAGTCGCAGTGCCGCTTTTCCTTGCTGGCGATATAGTGGTAATTTGACGGATGGCCGGAGCTGACCATCGCCGCCAATCCCGACGAGCGCGCGGCCAGGAACATTGTCAGAGTGCCGCCGCCGGAATTGCCGATCGCCGCCAGCCGGGAAGAGTCGAAGCGCGCGTCTTTTTTAGCCCATTCCAGCCAGGCGAGGGTTTCCATCACGATCAACCCCTGCACGCTGAGCCCGCAGGCGAAAACAGGCGCGCAGTCGCGATGCCCCATCGGTTCGCGTTCGCCCTGGCCGACGTTGTCCATCACCAGCACGAACGCGCCCGCCTGCGCCAGCCGCCCGGCCATGAGCTGGTAGCCGGGGCAAAGTTTGCCTCCTTCGCCGTGCCCGCAACAGAGCAACACCAGCGGCTTTTTTCCTCTGCCCTGATTTTTCGGAATATACAAGTGCGCCGTGGCTACAGCTCCCGGCCACGATTCGGCCGCCAGGAATTCGACCGAAAACAATTTCCGGTCAAGAACCATGCTTTGCCTGACGGAGATTTCCGGAATCCATTCCTCGCGGATGCCGAGGCAGCGGCTGACAACTTCGGCGATTTCGCGCCTGCCGGTTTCGGTCCAGGGTTCGCGCTTCGGCAGATCGGCGGCCAGACGGTGGAAACGCCTTTCGTAAAGGTCAAACAGTTCCCCGGTTTTTTCCCGTGCCGTTTTGCTCATGGTAGAACCTTTCATCAGAAGCCGCTATCCCGCTTCGCCTGCAAATGACAGATGCACCACTTCTAGCCCGTAACGTGCGGCGATAGCGATGCACTCGTCCATGCTCGCGCCCACGTCCTGCGGGCGGTGCGCGTCGGAATTGACCACCACCCTGATCCGGTATTCCCCCGCCAGCCGCCAGAAACGCTCCCACGGATACCGACAGCGCAAACCCTCCTCCGATTCGATTTTCGGCTTGCGCAGCCCATAGCCGTTGATCTCCAGCGGCACCCCGGTCTTTTCGGCGGCGGCCAGGATCGTGCGGCAGCCGGTTTCGATATCGTCGTCCCAGGTCAACTGCGAACCGGCGAAAACGTCGGGATGGGCAAGAAAGGCGAACAGTCCAGACTCCAGCATTTCCACCACGTGCGCGGCATAGGAAAAAATCGCGCCCGGCGTTTCGTTCCAGCGGGAAAAGGCGTGCCATTCGCCCGCGTGCGGGAACCAGTGCACCGCGCCGACCAGATAATCCAGCCGCAGGCGCTCCAGCAGTTCGTGCCGATAGAAATCCCGGTACGCAGGCGCGTATTCGCATTCCAGTGCAGCCAGGATTTGCAGTCGCGGGTATTTTTTCCGAGCCTGCCCGATCTCCGCCAGATAAAGCGGCAATTCCTCCAGTCCCATCCGCACGTCAGGCCAGCGCCCGTCCGGCAGCGGCACGTGATCCGACATGCCCAGCACCTCCAGCCCCTGCCTGAGAGCTTCGGCGCAATACTCGTCGACAGAGCCGGAGGCGTGTTTGCAGCGGAAAGTGTGGGTGTGGTAGTTGGCGCGGATTTCAGGCGGCAAGAAAATCTCCGGTGCTTACTTGCTTCTCTCCAGGGTGTAATCCACCAGCAGCCGCAGCATCACCGCCTCCTTGCCTAAGCCCTTGAGCGCGGCAGACGCCTCGCTGGCCTTCTTGCGAGCCAGTTCCCGCGACGCCTCCACGCCGATGGCGGCGGGATAGGTCAGCTTTTTCTGTTTCTGGTCTTTCCCGGCGGTCTTGCCCAGTTCCTCGCTGGTTTTTTCGATATCCATCAGATCGTCGGTGACCTGGTACATGATGCCGAAAGCGCTGCCGTAGACACCGAGAGCTTCCAGCTTCTTGTCATCGGCTCCGGCTATGATGCCTCCGATCCGGCAGGCTGCGGCCATGAGGGAACCGGTTTTCCAGCGGTCGATCAGGTTGATTTTGTCCAGTTCCGGCTCTGTGCCTTCGCTCTCGATATCCAGCGCCTGCCCGCCGACCATGCCTGCATGCCCCGCTCCGCGCGCGAGACACAGACACGCTTTCGCGGCGACGACCGGCTCGCAGCTTTCGGCAATCACCTCGAATGCCAGGGTGAGGAGCGCGTCCCCGACCAGCACGGCGACCGCGTCGTTAAAGGCTTTGTGGCAGGTGAGGCGACCCCGGCGCATGTCGTCGTTGTCCATCGCGGGCAGGTCGTCATGCACGAGGCTGTAGGTGTGAACAAGTTCCAGCGCGCAGGCGGCGGGCAGGAGGCCGACCATATTTCCCCCGCAGGCCTCCGCGCTCATCAGGCACATGAGCGGACGGATGCGTTTCCCGCCGCCGAGGACGGAATAGCGCATGGCTTCATGCAGGGTGCCTGGTTCGATCGTGGCGCGCGGAAGAATTTTCTCCAGCCCCTGGTTGACCAGCGGCAGTTTCTGTTCCATGTAGGCTATCAGCCGGTTCATGGCGTAGCGCCTTCATCCTGCTTGGGCTGGTTAGCGTCCGGCGCTTTCGGTTCTTCCGGAACTGGCGGCTGAGCCGGCGTTACGGATTTGGCAGCGGGTTGGTTTGCCGGTTTCTGTTCCCCGGCAGTTTCCGCGGGCGTCGGCGCGGCGGCGGGAGAGGTTACATCCGGTTTTGTTTCCACCGCAGGCTTTTCCTCTGCCTTGGCAGGCTTCTGCTCTGAATCTTTCTTATCTTTAGTCTTGGCTTCGACGCCTTCTTCCGGACGTTTTTTGCGCGGGCGACCGCGTTTTCTCTTTTTGCTTTTTTCCTCCGGCACGGCAATGGAATGCCCGAGCATCTTTGCGGCTGCGGCGGGGGTAAACAGAATATCAGCTTCTTTCATGGAAACGTCTGGATTCTCATTTGGCGCACTCGGCGCGTCCAGAATGGCGGGATTGGCCGCCGCCTCTTCCGGCGACGGAGCCAGTTCCGGATAGGCGATCATGGCGAAAGACGCCATTCCTCCCAGCAAAGCGAACAGCGGCAGGCAGTACAGCGCCTCTGTCATTTCCGTGCCGCCGACCGTGACTGCCTCGCCTCCCGCGAACAGGGCGGTGACCAGCAGAAACAGCGATGGCACGCCCATGATGATGAGAATAATGCGCCTCACGCTGGGCATCACCATCTGCACCCCCGCGCCGATTACCGCCAGCCAGCCGAGCGTGCCGACGTCTCCTCCCCCGCCTGCTATCCACGGCAGCGCCGCCACGAAAAGCAACATGGTATAAACCGCGATCACTGGTTTCATGATTTCATCCCTGTCAAATCAACAATCGAAACAAACTTTCACAAACGTATGATCAGAAGGCTTTTCCGCCTTGCGAGGCTCGATATCCACCTCGCACGAAACGGAGAGCCTGGCCATTTCCTCTGTCGCCAGAACATGGTCGATTCGCCAGCCGCGATTGCGCTCCACCGACCGGGGACTGCGATAATCCCAAAACGTGAAATTTTCCGGCTCCGGAAGATGCTTGCGGAAAATATCAACAAATCCCGTCTTCAGCACCGCCTCATAGGCGTCGATTACTTCCTGGCAATGGCACACGTGCGGCCAGACCGCTGTGGAGTCATACACGTCCGCCGGAGTCGGAGCCACGTTCAGATCTCCGACCCAGACTGTTTTCGCGCCTTTCAGGTGCCGCGCGAAGTATTGCTTCAACCGTGCAAACCACTCCAGCTTAAACGCGAAGTGTTCGCTCGCCAGTTCGCGCCCCTGCGGTACGTAAGTGTTTACTATCTCAACGCCGCCGATTCTGACATGCGCCAGCCGGGGGTCGCTTTCGCCGTTATCGCCGTCATTCAACCCGAAAGAGACTTTTTCCGGTTTCTCGCGGCTGATTACCGCTACCCCATTATACGACTTTTGTCCGCGAAACGCCACCTCCCAGCCTTTTTTTGTAAAATCAGCCAGCGGAAAATCAGCATCCTGCACTTTTGTCTCTTGCAACGCCAGCGCATCAGGCTGGTGTTTTTCCAGCCAGTCCAGGATAATTCCCAGGCGCGAACGGACGGAATTGCAGTTGAACGTCGCGATAATCATAGATATATGGTTACCGATTCCCCCGGTCTTGTCAAGAAAAACACACGGGTAAAGATCACCCCTTTATTTTCTTGGGTTTGCAGATGTGTTTTTTCCGGGAAGAAACCGCCCCGCATTTCGTGCACTTGTAATTGCCCGGAGCAGGCTTGTCTTCCTTCTTGCCTTTCAAACAACTCATATTCGACTCCCCGTCAACCCATCCGCTAATACTGGAGACTATCAACTGGATACTGGTGACTTTCATTTCTCCAGCGGCGCGAATTCCCCCTTGCCCATGCGGCAGACCGGGCAGACCCAGTCGTCGGGCAGGTCGGAGAATTTAATTCCCGGCGCCACGCCGCCCTGCGGGTCGCCCTTGGCCGGATCGTAAACCCAACCGCAGGTTTCGCAGATGTATTTGCCTGTAGCGCTCGCAACTGGCTGGCAGGGCGAAAACTCGTCCTTGCCCACTCCGCAGACCGGGCAGACCCAGCCTTCCGGAATGTCCTCGAATTTCGTGCCGGGTTTTATGCCGTGGTCGGGGTCGCCCTTGGCCGGGTCGTAAATATATCCGCAGACGTCGCAGGCATATTTCCCGTCGCCGACCGCGACCAGATCGGTTTTTTTCTCCTCGTGGTAGGATGGCGCATTTTTGGAAGCCTTGCCTTTCATGTGCTGCTGGTAATAGTGATAAGTCAGCACCCGTTCGCCCGACAGTTCCTCCCCGTCCAGCACCTCTCCCACGAACAGCGTGTGCGTGCCCAGGTCAAGAGTCGAAATCACCTTGGCTTCGAACACCGCCACCGCGTTTTTTTCCACCAGGGGGCAACCGGTCTTGCCCGGCTTGTAGGGGATGGTGTCGAACTTGTCCAGGTCGCGGCCGGAATGGAACCCGAAGTGGCCGATGAAAGCCATATCCGCTTGCCTGCTCAGGACGGAAACGGCAAACGCCCCGCTGGCCGCGATATACTCGTGCGTCAGTTCGGTTTTGTTGATACTCACCGCCACTGTCGGCGGGCAGGCAGTCACCTGCATCAGCGCGTCTGAAATCTGCCCGTTCAGTTTGCCGTCCCGGTGCGAGGTGACGACGTAGAGCCCGTAGGAACAGTTGTCCAGCACCGCCTGCCTGATATCGATTTCCATGCGCTCCTCCTGATAATGAATGTCCAACTTCCGCTGTTGAATAAAACCGCCTGCCCGGGATTTCGTCAAGACAAAACTTACGCGTCTCCCTATTGCGCCTCCAGGCAAGGGGGGAGAATTAGTCCCCATCACCTCTGCTGAAAACTGTCGCAACCCTGCGCTATCCTGTCGCCAGGCTGCTGTCTGTTGCTTTTTTCTGCTGCGAAAAACACCGTCACTGCTACACATCTTTACATTTAATGCCAATTTAATTGACAACGACTGATGACGGTTTCGCGTTGCCCGGAGAGTTTAGCCAGCTTCCGGATAAAATTGAACTGAAAACAAGAATATTATTCTAACTTTATATCTTTCAGGCGAATACGTATCCGGTAAAAGTTAGCTGAAGGCGGGAGTAAAAAATATTTCACCTTAAAGCGGATATTTTTTTCACCATAAAGGCAGTTAGCGCAATATGTTCCGGGATTCATTGTGGATAGGTTGCGGATATCGCTTGACTTCTGCCGGAAAAGTGGTACTAATTAAGTGTGAAAGTCGGTTACATAGCGGCTTTCCAGTACGGAAAACTTTGCGAAGGGCGAACCTGTGAGTCGCCTTTTCCCCTCCCTTCCGGAGCTTCCGTGCCATATTCCGAGCCCCTTCCGCCCCCCCGGGAGGGGCTCCCCCTTTTATAACGGTTTTTTTGGTCTGGCTTGCGCGTCGTCGAGGGACAGCGGCGGGGTGCCGAAGATCACGAACTCCAGCGGTTTTTCCGAATCCGATTCCAGCGAGTGAACCACGCCTGCGGGAATTATCGCGACGCTGCCTTGACTCAGGCGGTATTCCTTCCCATCGCAAACCAGTTTTCCGCTTCCGCTGAGAACGTAATAGGTTTCGTCGTAGCCCTGGTGAAAATGCGGAGTGCCGCAGGTTACGGTGACTACGTGCACGTTGGCGACGCCGCCTTCGCCAGCGGTGACGATGCGCTCGGTTGTGCCGTAGGGGCAATCCATCGCCGCGACTTCGGCGCGGTTACGTACGATTACGTTTTTTTCAGGCATTTCGGATAAGCTCCTTGTAATTTGAGTTCATCTTATCCCGCATTACCGCTTCTGGCGACAGTATTGTTTGAAAAAAATCGTCATTCCCGCTTTCGCAGGAATGACGATTCGTGAGTTTTATTTCAAAATAGAACGCCACTTACTCCGCGCACAATTTTTCCAGGCGCGCGATTTTTTCCGCCACGCTTTTCGCGTCGAACATGTAGCCGTTGGCTTCGATGTGGAAGCCGTAGCGTTGGTCGCGTTGCAGGATCGGCAGCAACCCGCGGCAGTTTTCCAGTTCCGCCTGCGCGAATTTGCGGTACGGTTTCAGGCAGGAGCCTGCGTCCCACTTAAGGCAGATTTTATACACGTTGAAAATGTTGTAAAGGCTTTCCCAGACGTGTCCAACCACGCAGGCGTTGTCCAGTTCCTTTTGTGCTTTTTCGCCAAATCCGGCCAAACCTTTTTCGTAATGCGCCAACCCTTCCTGCCAGAGTCTGCTTAACTCGCCGAATCCTTCCAGAGCTGTCTTCAGCCCGTAGGGGCGGATTGACGGCTCCAGGTCGTCGCCGCGACCCTCGCGCATGATCCAGGATTCCAACATTGGCTTGCCGGTAAGCGGCGCGGGGTCGATCCAGTAGGCGGGGGCGTAATTTACCGGCCCTTCGTAAACCATGGGGATGCTGAAGGGATAGCATTCCATCGCCCTGGCGAAAGTCTTCCAGGCTTTTTTCAGCGTCGGCAGCGCGGGTTTATCGACCTGCAGATACGGCAGGACGATGTCTTCGAAAAACTTCTGTTCCGTCAGGTTTTTAGTTTTCAACGCCTGCCCGTAGGCGTGGGTGTTGACCGAGGGCATGTTCCCCATGCACCAGGTCGCCATCGAACCCACAAGATTGGAATCGAAAACCCGTTTCGCCTTTTTATAGATGCTGAACAGCAGCGGCAGGCTGGGCACCGACGCCTGCTCGTGGGTTGTGCCTACTTGCACCTTGCTGAGGAGTTTATGCCCGGTCTTGGCGACCAGTTTTTCCACCTTGCGGAATTTCTGCGAAGGCCCGGCGTAGGCCAGGCTGTATTCGTCGAGATAACGTATCTGTCCCAGGACTTTTTTCTTCGCGCCGCGCTCGAAGTCGGAGCCGATAAGGATATCGCGATCCAGCCTGGTGATGATTTCCTTCTGCGGATCGGGCGCGAACATGTCCCACGACCAGTTCCAGGCGATGACGTTGGCTCCGGGAGCGGCGGCTTTCGTTCCGGCGTTGATGACGTTCAGGAGTTCGGCCACTACTTCCTCGGCCTTGCGTCCGCGGCAACGCGGGCACTCCATGTCCTTATACCGCTTCCATACGCCCATGATCTTGTCGATATAGGTTTCTCGCACGTCGATGTGGCTGTAACAGTGGGACATGAATTCCGAAGCAGTGATGTTCAGGCTGCCCGCCAGCCCCTCGGCCTGCTTGAAAAGCTGATACATCGAATCGTACATGTAATCCTGCACCTGCTTGCAGGAGGTGCATAAACCGCACAGAATTTCAGAGCCGTTTTTGCCGTAAGGCCATTCTACCGTTTCACCGCGGGCTTCGGGATGCGCCTGCCAGAAAGGGTCGGTAGCGGGAAGCGCCTTTGGTTCGTTGAAATAGACATATACCCCCAGGTCGTATTTCGCCGCCTTGGCGATAAGCTTGCGCATGACCGCCAGATGCTCCGCCGCCGTGCGCCCCAGTTCGGGAAAGACTTTTGACAGCGTCATTTCGTCAAGCAGCCCCCGCACCCAGATGTCGGTGTAGCCCATCGAGGCGATATTGGCGAGTTCCTCATCGGTGTAGAATTTCAAGGCGTCGAGGATGTCGCGTTCGTAAAAAGTAGCTTTGGAAGAGCGGAAAATATTGATCTTTTTCATCTGCATTTTCTCCTATGACTCTTGTCTGTTATCCGAAAGATGGTTGTTTATGAAAAATGATGGCACCGTTAAAATTTTGTCGCTGATTTTTGTTCCCCTGATCAGTGTCAGCAGAATTTCGGCCGCCTTGCTTCCGGCCTGACGATTAGGAAAAGCGATGAGGTCGAGAAATTCCTGATTGCTGATTTCCGCGCCTTGGTAAGCGCGGTTGGCGCAGAAGCGGCACTTCACCAGCAACCCTCTTTCGCGCAGAACGGTAATCAGATTGTCCGCGTCGGTGAAGTTGTCGAAAAAAAGCACATCTGGCGCAATCGCGTTCCGTTCGACAATATCGGCGACATACTGGAGCTTTTCCCAAGAGTCGTGCAGCGTCTTGCATTCCTGCGGCTGAAGCAGAACCGAACGCGTTTCCAGCGCCAGCCCCGACTCCGCCAGGACTTTCCCGAACATCTGGAAATTGGTATACGCGTTTTCCGACAGCCCCAGGTAGCCGAATCTTTTCAGACCCAGCGAGGCATAATGCGCGACCGCTTCCGCCGCGCCGCGGGAATCGTCGATCAGCACGCGCGCGTGGCGACCGGGAAAAAGATTTTCGTTATGCCGGGGAAAACAAGAAACCACGCTTACTTTGTTGCGGTCGAAAAAATCGTGCAGCCGCCGCGAGACGCACATGTCAAAATCGAGAAAGCCTTCGACGCGGAAACCGGAATAAAGCTCATTTTCAGGATTCTCGGCTTGATAAGTATAGGAAATCAGGCTGAGATTGGCGCATTTTCCTTTCAGGTACTCGCGCGCGCCTTCGATTTTCTGAGCAAACGCGGGGATTTGCAGAAAATGCGCTTCACTTTTACCTTCGTCCAGATTGAGCAGAAGGCCGATATTGATGCAACCCGCAGGCGGCACATGCCCCGGTTGCGAGACGTAGCTGCCGCTGCCCTGGCGTTTGACGATGTAGCCTTTATCCTGCAAATCCTTCAGTGCATTGCGTATGCAAGTGCGGCTCGCGGCATGGACTTCCCGCAGTTTTTCCTCCGGCGGCAAGGCGCTGCCTAGGGGGAACTTGCCGGAATTAATTCCCTTCAGGATAGTTTCGGCAATTTCTTCGTAACGCGACATCTCTTTCTCCTGCTGACCAAAAGGTACAATATAAATATTGCTATTCAATTTAATAATACAAATAAGCGTTAATATCAGCAATACAAGTATGAATTATATTTGTATCTGTTAGTCTGCGCTGTGTTTCCCTGCTTCTTTTATGGAAACGTTCAGCGGGGGAAAAATATCTGGATATTTTTTATAATCGCGGAAGGATTGCACCGGGCTTGCGACATTCAAAAGTATAAGTAATGCGGAACTGAAACGCTGACTGTTGCCCCCTTCGATAGCCCCCGGAAGGATATTCCTCCTCCTTCAAATCCTTCCGGGGAGCTGTAACAAATAAAAATGTCCTCTCCTTACCCCGCGGGTCTTTATGACCCGGAGCGACCCAGCCAATCCCCCGGATGGGTCGCTTGCTTTTCCAGCAACCTTTTCCAGAAATGCAAAATTGGCCTAATTCTCATTTGCGCTTTAGGGCAAAGAGGTTTATAAGGCAGAGTAATCTTTGCATAGTTTCCCAGCGAAAAGAGGTGCAAGGGACTGAGGGACTAGGGGACTAAGGGACTAAGAAGCGCTTTCGGAAAATGCTTGGTGATTGTCCCCGAGTGCGAAAAATTTACGGAAATCAGGGAAACCGTCTTTTTGAGTCTTAGTCCCCTAGTCCCTTAGAGCCTTAGTCCCCGTCATGAATGCCCCTTTTATTCCGGAAAACGGTATTTGATCTTAACCTGGAGAACGACATGTCGGAAATCCTGCTCAGGCCGATGAAGGCGGGCGAGGAGGAAAAAAGGAACGACCTTGCCTACGCCTCCTACGTGGAATACGCCGCAGGCGATCCCAACCACCGTCTGGCGCAGCGAAAAAATTACGGCTTACTCTGCCGCAGCGATCCGCGCATGAGACCGGAGTGCAACCGCCTGCTGTTCGTGGATGGGGAACTGGCTTCCTCCATCACCGTTTATCTCTGGCCGATCCGGTTCCGGGGCGGGGAGATTCTCGCCGGGCTGATCGGCATGGTCTGCACGCATCCCAACCACCGGCGGCGCGGCTATATCCGCATGCTGATGGAGGATGTGAAGAATTTCATGCGCGATTCCGGCGCGGCGGTAAGCTGGCTTTACGGCAAGGAAAGCGTGTACGGTCCCTGCGGTTACGCCACTTTCACCGATTATTCCATCGCCGATGCGCGGGATTTTCTCCAGCCTGCCGCCGGGGTTACAATGCGTCCGGTTGAGCTTGGCCGCGATTATGAAACTGTGAAAAATATTTATGAAAGCTGGAATGCGAAAACCTGCGGCCCGGTCTTGCGGCTGGACGGCGACTGGAAAAACCGCGTGCTGTCGGAGAAATCAAATTACGGCGGTCTTGACCGTTACCGGATCATCGAGGACAACGGCAGGACTTTGGCGTATTGCGATATCATGGCCGACGAGTTGCGCACTGTCGGCGAATTCGGCGCGGTCGACGAACAGGCGGCGGCGCGCGCGCTTCCTGTGATCGCGCGGGAAGTAGGCGGTACTATCCAGTTCGCCTTCGATTCGGAAAAACTGGAGAAAAGCGTGGCGCTGGCGG
This sequence comes from Planctomycetota bacterium, assembly GCA_020060765.1. Taxonomy (GTDB): domain Bacteria; phylum Planctomycetota; class SZUA-567; order SZUA-567; family SZUA-567; genus JAGUZQ01. The sequence goes on from JAGUZQ010000035.1 coordinate 13,143, forward strand.
GAGGTAAACTCGGTCGCAAGCAAAGCCCCAACGGCATGTGGCTGGTGCTGGACGGCAAAAAACTCGGCCTCGACCCCAAGGCCACGCACGAACAATTGACAGGCTTGCTTAAGACGGAGCGTTTCGTGTATTATTACGCGGATCATTTTTGACGGGTGGACGGGTTGACAGGGGAACGGGTAGACGGGTTGATGGAATTCGGCAGTTCTATAAAAGCGATTCTTGCGGTTGTAAACACTTACTGCTTTGGCAATCCCTTACCCCAACCACACGCTCCCGTTAAGCCGTCAACCTGACAACCCGTCTACCCGTTAACCCGACAACCTGACAGGAGAACGCATGTACATTGTAATGATAACGCCGGAAATCGCGCCTGCGGCGAAAGTGGGCGGGCTGGCCGACGTGGTGGTGGGGCTGTCCAGGCAGCTTATTGAAATGGGGCACGCCGTGGACGTGATCGTGCCGATGTACAAGGGCATGCGCTACGACCAGATCGAGGATCTGCACGAAGTCTACGGCGAACTCTGGGTGCCGCATTTTAACGAATGGCGCGCGGAAAAGGTTTTTGAAGGCAAGGTGGCGGGCGTCAAAACCTATTTCGTCACCGGCGGCAACTACACCGAGCGGGACAACATCTACGGCTACGACGACGACCTGTTCCGCTTTGTCTATTTCTCCCGCGCGGCGCTGGAATTCATGTTCAAGACGGAGAAGCGCCCGGAAATCATCCATTGCCACGACTGGGGCACCGCTCTGGTTCCGGCCATGTATTACGACTTGTACGGCGGCCTGGGCTGGAACGACGCGCGTGCGGTCTTCACCATTCACAATACCGAAAGCCAGGGGCTGTGCTGGTACGCCGACAAGCTGCTGGGGATGGTGGGGATGAACGCGAAAAATTATCACCAGGCCGACAAGATGCGCGACGACGCCAAGCACAACTGCATCAACCTCATGCGCGGCGGCATCGTCTACTCGAATTTCGTCACCACCGTTTCGCCCACCTTCGCCAGCGAAATCCGCGGCCCGGAGAGCGGGCGGGGCTTGCATAACTGCCTGAACGTCTATTCGGCCAAAGTCGGCGGCGTGATCAACGGCATCGACTACGAGGTCTGGAATCCGGCCACTGATAAAAAAATCGCGCACAATTACAGCGCCGAAACCTTTGTCGAGAAGTATAAAAACAAGTACGGCTTGCGCGAGTGGCTGCATCTGGCCGACGCGTGGAAGCCGATTGTCAGCGTCGTCACCCGCCTGACCCACCAGAAGGGTCTGGACATGATCAAGCACGCGATTTATTCCACGCTGGAAAAGGGCGGGCAGTTCGTGCTGCTGGGAGAAAGTCCCGACCCGAAAGTGAACGCCGATTTCTGGCGGATCAAGAACGAACTGGAGAATTGCCCCGACGCGCACCTGTGGCTGGGCTATCACGAAGACCTCGCGCACCTGATCTACGCGGGCAGCGACATATTTCTTATTCCCAGCCTGTACGAGCCGTGCGGGCTGACGCAGATGATCGCGCTGCGGTACGGCACGGTGCCGGTGGTGCGCGAGACCGGCGGCCTGGCCGATACAATTTTCGATGTCGACCACTCCGGACGCGGGCTGGCTAACGGCAACGGCTACACCTTCAAGGACGCCAACGCCGCCGGGTTGGACTCGGCGCTGGGGCGGGCAATCGGCTGCTGGTACGATTATCCCGACACCTTCAACAAGATCGCCGAAAACGGTATGAGGTTCGACTATTCCTGGAAAAACCCGGCGCACGATTACCAGAATATCTATAACTTCATCAAGGCGAAATAGCTGGCTGGCTGGTTGGCTGGTTGGCTGGTTGGCTTGATGGCTTGATGGCTTGATGGCTTGATGGCTTGATGGCTTACTGGCGGGAATAGATTCCTCCCCTTCCTGGGGAGGTTAGGAGGGGTGAATGCCTTTTACCCCCTCTAACTCCAATACGGTTCAGTTAAGGAAAAGTCTTTCTGCTTCAGGAATAAATTTACGCGCGTCATTCCCGCGCAGGCGGGAATCCAGTGGGGAAACCGTACGCAACACCGCCTGGATTCCCGCCTGCGCGGGAATGACG
>JAGUZQ010000066.1 GCA_020060765.1 Planctomycetota bacterium
GCCGCCGCGCTTCCGTTGGTCGCGAACGAAGGGAGCGCGAAAGTTTTGTGCATGTTAAACCGCTTGCGTAAAAAGTCAGCGGCGACACGCCGCCGCGCTCCCGTTGGTCGCGGATTACGGGAAATAAACGAACGTCATTCCCGCGCAGGCGGGAATCCAGTAGTGGAGGCATTCGCATACAACAGGAAGCTGGCGCAGGGAGTTTTCAAGTTTACCAAATTTTACGGAAAGGAACCCGCATGTCGACAAGTCTCATTTCTCTGGCAGATACCGAAACCGCTCCTCGCGTCATTGCAGGATTGTTCGCCCTGTGCTGCGTCCTGCTGCTGACCGGTTTTGCCTTGGCAGGTGAACCGGAGAAAACGGAAAAAGCGAAAGACTGGCCGTGGTCGGTTTACGGCCTGCCGCAAAGCGATCTGCCGTCCTGCATCCCGGTTACGCGCGGCGATGCCGATTCCTGGTGGCTGCCGCTGCACGAAGGCACGAAAAAACAACCCTGGCACGAAATCGTGTTTCTCGGCGACTCCATCACCATGTGCTGGACCTATCCGCCAGACCACCAGTATCCCGGCGGGCTGGAAAGCTGGAACAAGTATTATAAGGATTCGGTATCGAATTTCGGCATCACCGGCGACCGCACCCAGAACGTGCTCTGGCGTCTGACGAAGGGCGATTGCCTGAAAGATTACATCGGGAAAAATCCCCGGCTGTTGGTGCTGCTGATCGGGGTCAACAACCTGCTGGGCGGGCAGGAACCGCCGGAGGAGGTTGCAGTCGGCATCAAGACCACCCTGGCGTGGCTGCGCGAGAAAATGCCGCAGACCAAAATCCTGCTGCTGGGAGTGTTGCCCTCGGGCAAAGACCCGCAGAATCCAGTTCGGGCAAAGATAGCGAAAGTGAACGAACTGATCGCGCCGCTGGCCGACGAGAAGACGGTATTTTTCCGCGACTTCGGCAAGGCGCTGTCGAATCCCGACGGCAGCATCGAGCAATCGATCTTCCGCGACTTTCTCCACTTTTCCCCGGCGGGGTACGAAGCTTTCGCGCAGGTGCTGAACCCGGTGCTGCGGGAACTGTCGCAACTCCCCCTCGGCCAACCGGAGGAAAAACCGCAACCCGAGAAAAAATAGTGCGTGCCGCACGGGCATACTTTGGTGGCGGCGCCACGGGCATACTTTGCATGCACTTGCGGACGAGAAAAACTACCGCGCTTCCGTTGGTCGCGAACGAAGGGAGCGCGAAAATCTTGTGCATGTTAAACCGCTTGCGTAAAAAGTCGGCGGCGACACGCCGCCGCGCTCCCGTTGGTCGCGGGTGCGTACCGACAGGCATACTTTGGTGACTTTATGATTAAATCATGGCTTCGCAAAAAAAGCAGGCTGCTTTGCCGGATATTTGCAAAGATCCTTCTGGTGGTTCTTTTCGCATCCGCGTTTACCTGGCTTATTGTGAGTGAGAATAATCAAAGAAGCGAGACTTTACGCACAAAGACAGTAGAGCAGTGCATTTCCGAATTTAATCAGGAAAAGAAATTTAATGAAGACCGAAAACCCGAGAAAGTATCCCTGCCTGTGTTAGCCGGGATGTCATTTGTCTTTCTCCTTCTTATTGGCGCTTACGAGTTTCTCTCTCTGGTTCTGGTTCGATTGATTCACGGCGTTTTGCTGAAAAAATACCTTGCCCCAGAGCATAATAATACTGATTGCCAATGCCGGGACGAGACACAGGAGGAATCCGGCGGCGAGAGAAAAATTTTCAAAAAAGTTCCTCCCCCCGGCGTCGGAATTGCGTTTATAGTTATCGGGGCTCTCACTGTCCTCTGGGGATATTTCTGCTGGTGGGACAGCGGTTTTCTGGAAGGGACATGCGACCGGAGCGGATACCGGCTTTCCGGAGGAGTATTTGAAATAATCTTCGGCCTGATGCTTGTCTCCATCGGTTGTTTCTACCTGGTCATCTTCAGCCCCTCTTTGCTGAACCCGGACGAGCATAAAGAGCAATGAAAATCTGCCGCAAAAAAATCGGGATATATTGCACACTGCTCCTGCTGCTGGGCGCGGCTGTCCTGACGATGTATTACCATCCGCCAAAAACCTTGCTGGAAGATGTGCAACGATGGAAAGCAAAAAGGCTCATTGCCGCCTTGAAAAAAGCAAACCCGGGATGGCTTCCACATTACTATTTCGAATCGGGGCAAATTAATTTTGACCTGTGGGAAATCAACGGATTCCGGCCTGTCGCATCGCATTATGGACGTCTCCGCGATATCTCACCGCTTAAAGGTCTAAACCTCTTAGAGTTGTATTTATATGGGGCAGGCGTTGAAGATATTTCTCCCCTACGGGGAATGCCTCTGCGACTACTTGACCTTACCAATACAAACGTGACCGATCTTTCTCCCCTGGCCGAATGCCTGAGTCTTAACGATCTTTCCTTGGAAAATACAAATGTAACCAACCTTTCGCCACTGTCCGAATGTTTGAATCTCTACCTACTTTCTCTAGGCAAAACTGACGTGGCAGATATCTCGTCACTTAAAAACCTGCCCTTACAGATGCTTGTATTGCGGGGAACGAAAATTTCCGATCTTGCTCCTTTGCGGGGAATGCCTTTAAAATTTCTTGATGTTTCTGAAACAAATATCGCAAATCTTGACCCGCTGAGAAATCTGCCATTGGCAACTCTTTTTATTTCCGATACTCTTGTCACAGATATTTCCCCGCTGGCAAGTCTTCGCTTGAAGCATCTGGATATATCATATACACAAGTAACAGACTTGAATCCTATACGAAGTCTGAGGTTAGAAACCATTGAGCTTAACGGAATAAAAGTTTCCGATTTGTCGCCTCTGCGTGGCATGCCTCTGAGATATATCTCTCTGGCAAATACTCCCTTTGAAAATGTCCCTCTGGAGGATATTATTAAAAAAGCGGATTCTCCCCCGGCACCGAAATAAAGGGCTCTCATGCGCACAAAATTCCTCTCCCTGCTTTTACTCGCGGCGTTCTATGCCTCCCTCGCCTGTGCCGCCGACGCGCCGGTGTGCGACGGGTGCGGGAAAAAACTCACCGGCCCCTATTACAAGCTCAAACTCAACGGCAAGACCACGAAACTCTGTTATCCCTGCAAGGAAAAACTGGATCGCGAAACTCCCAAACTCCGGTGCGATAAGTGCGGGAAAAACATCTCCGGCAAATATTCCAAGGTGAAGCAGGACGGCAAGGAACTCAATCTCTGCCCCGACTGCACCGAGCAAATCAAGCGCGAGACTCTCGCCAGCGCCCCCGCCTGCGCCCATTGCGGCAAAAAAATTACCGGGCGTTACCGCGTCGTAACCGTGAACGGCGAGAAAATCTCTGTCTGCGGCGACTGCATGAACCGCATTTCCTTCTGCCAGAAATGCGGCGCCATCGTGTCCAAAGGCGCCGCCTTCTGCGACAAATGTAAACGCGAAGCGCCGCATTGTTCCCTCTGCGGCAAGGCGATAATCGGCGCGTATTCCAAGTTCGAAAACGGCGACGTCTACTGCGAAAACTGCCGCGACTCGCACCCGCACTGCCCGATGTGCAATCGCCCGTACTCGCGCGGGCAGGGTGCGGAAAAAGGCGGGACGACTTTCTGTCCCAAGTGCGGCGAAACTGTAAAGGTATGCGGCTGTTGCGGTAAGGCGATTCTGGGCGGTTTCTTTACCCATGAGTTTCTGGACGAAGCCTTCTGTCCCGACTGCGAAAATAATAACACAAAGTGTGGTATTTGCAAACGCCCCATCAACGGACGCTTCAATTACATAGGCGGGAACAGACCCATATGTCCTTACTGTGAAAAGACTTCCGTGCAGGAACAGAAGACGCTGGACGCTATCTTCGCCGACTCGCAACAGCTACTTTTAAAGATACTGGACGAAGATGTTTATCACGCTTTGCCCCTGACCATGGAGGCCGACCTGTCCGCCGTGCGAAAAAACAAGGAACTCCATGATAATAAAGAACTTGGATTGTTCAAACAGGTCGGCGACAGTTACCATATCTATATCCTGTTCGGCATCACTAAAGCCATGGCGTACGAGACTTTACCGCACGAATGGGCGCACGCGTGGTGCGCGGAACACGGCGATCCGCGTCATCCGCAGTGGGTGGAAGAGGGTTTCTGTCAGTGGGTGGCGTCGAAAATCCTTATCCGCAAAGGGTTTAAGCGGGAGCTGCTGATCCTGCAGACCCGGCGCGACAAGATTTATGGAGACGGTTACCGTTATGCACAATCAATCGAAGATAAACGCGGAAACTGGCGTGATGTAATAACTTATATGCAAAACCCACCCCCGTCCGGAGCGCCTGTGCGAGGCGTTGACGACATAACCGAGGAAGAGGAAAAAAACCATGATTGAAGACACAATTACGCGGATTGAAACCCGTCTGGCGCAGGCCAACCTCCCGGAATCGCAGCGGGAAGAACTCAAATCACTTTTGTTAAGACTAAAGGCTGAACTGGGAGAACTTGGCAAAACCGATTTTGAGCAGGCGCTAAGTGTTGCTGGTTTCGCGGAGGTTACATCGAATGAAGCAGCGCGCAAGACGACGAACCCGACCCTGCTGGAAATCGCTTTACAGGGGTTTGAGTCGTCGGTGGAGGGGCTGGAGTTGTCGCACCCGCAACTGGTGAAAGCGGTCAATTCCATCTGCCGTTTCCTCTCCAGCAGCGGGGTGTGATTCCCCGATGGGCGATCTGACAGACAGGCGCTGGATTTATCTGAAGGGATTTCTCTTTGCCGGGATAATCCTCGGCGCGTCGGTTTTGCTGTGGCTGGAAAATCCCGAATGGCGGACGGCGGCGCTGATTATGCTGCTGATCTGGAGTTCCGCGCGGGCGTATTATTTCATATTCTACGTGATCGAAAAATACGTGGACAGCCGCTACCGGTTTTCGGGCGTATGTTCGTTTGTCAGATATTTGCTGACGCGCGAGGCGGACGATGAGAAAAAATAACAATGCCGGCATGGCCTGTGCATAACGGCAAAGGCAAATTGCGGGATTGTCGGACTACGAACGGTCAAGGGATTTCCTCTTGCGGCTTCGCCGCGCAGACATAAAACGTCTGCGCCACCAGCCGAATTCTGTTTTCGATTGCACAAGATCGGCGAAAGGTTTCACTTTGGGATATAAGGGGGATGTTAGGCGGTCGGGCGAGTCAGGAGTTGGTCAGGCGGCGCGGCGGCGGTTCATGGTCGGAAGTGTATTCGCCACCTGCCCCGGTTTCGCTCCAAACGCTGGTCGCGTTTTCCGCTAATGTGCCGCGTGCAGAGCACGCGCTTCGGCTGTTCGCCGAAGTCCGCACGCAATGTCGCGCCTCTGGCGCATGATTAAATATTGGGTTGTGGGCGAAGTCCACGTTGGAAAGTACTTTTATGAGCACGCAATTAGACAGACAACTTACAGGTATGGCGGGAGAGTTCCTTGCTGCAGGCAAGCTTTTTAAGTACGGATTGCTTGTTTCAATAACCTTGGGCAACGCAAAGGCAATAGACCTTTTAGTGCATAACCCGCTTATTGGCATATCAGGCAAAAATTTCAATGTTCAAGTAAAAACTAACAGGAAACCTGGTTGTTTTTTAATCAAACCGGAGAGTATTTCCCCCAGTCATATTTATGTTTTCGTTCTTCTTAATAATCCGAAAGAAGAGGAAAAATTTTATATAATCCCTGGCAGTGAAATCATCGAAGACATGCCGCGCTTTTTTGGTGGCTCACTTCTTTCAAACATGCCTGCAATTAATTATGGTTCATTGAAACCATACTTGGGTAATTGGGGGGTATTTTGGGATAAAGGTACGCAAGAGACAAATCACTCCGTGGTTATGGAAGGCTGGCGGGAAGGTCTTCGAAAGGTGGCGCTGGCAAACTTAATCATAGAAACGTGCGGAATGTCGTCAAGCGAAGCGAAAAAGAAAGTGAACGGCTTGCTGGAGGGAGAGCAGGTCTCGCTGGATTTCGCTGACCAGAAGAACGCGCACAAGTTTATCGCCCTGGCTCGTGATTTGGGCGCGATAATTCCCGAGTCTTAAAATATACTTATGGCAATCCCTCGTCACGGCCATCTACCCTTATAAGGGGAGGGCGAGTCTTTTAATCCCAATACAGTTTAATAAAGGAAAAACTTGTCCGTCATTCCCGCGAAGGCGGGAATCCAGGAGGCGTTGCGTACGGTTTCCCCGCCTGGATTCCCGCCTTCGCGGGAATGACGACCGTAAGTTTTTTTTGAAAACAGGAATATTTTTCCTTAATTAAACCGTATTGACTTTAGGCGGTCTATAACCGTCGACTTCCGGTTCGCGAAATATGATTTGCGGAAACCCCTCACCCCGGTTCTCTCCCCTTGAAAGGAGCGAGGGGGATTTTAATGCGATAGCCCTGTCATCTTCCCGCCAGCCACAGTTTTTTTATTCGTACGTGGCAAAAAAATCGGCTAAAATTCCCCGGTGAGTTTTGCTGGTCGGTAGTTGCCGGTTGATCGCATAAATCCGCAAGGGGAAGCAGGTGGACACTTCTTTGATGATCGGGATCGGGGTGGGCGTCGTGGGCGGTATCGGCTCTTTGGCGGCGTTGTGGCGTTTTGTCCTGCTGCCGAAAAAACTGGACAAGCTCCGGCAGGACGCGGCCAAGCACCACAACTGGGACGATGTGCTGAAATACGGGGAGAAACAGGCGGCAATGGTTTCCTCGCCCGACCGGGAACTTGCCCATGACCTGGGTCAGGCGCTGGCGAAAAAAGGCCGCGAGGAAGAGGCTTTCGCCTACGCCCTGCAAGTGCAGAAACTGCTGACGCAAGAATCCAATCCCCTGTGGGCACCTTCCCATGACGAGGATTACGGCGAGGTCTCGGCTTTCTTCAACGCGTCGGCGCATTACCTGCGCTCGATGGAACTGCTGGGCAATATCTATCTGCAGCGCAACCGCGCGGAGGAAGCGAAGGAGATTTTCGAATATCTCGCCGGACTGGGCGGGCGCAAGGCCAACCGCAATCTGCCGCTGGCTGAAGCGCTTGTACGATTAAAGGATGGCGCGGGCGCGGCGGCGGCTTTGCGCAAGTTCATGGCGACTGTTCCGGGAAAAGCGAACGAAGTGAAACACTGTCTGCCGCAACTGGTCAGCTATCTGCCCGAGGACGAAGCCTTGCGCGGGTTCGAAGCGGAATTCCTGAAAGTGCAGGGGCTGCACAAAACCCGGCTGGAGGAACTGTCCCTGGCGACGGCGGCGGGAGAGATTGCCAAAGGCGAACTGACCCTGTTCCATGCCCTTTCAGAAACTTGCGGCGAACAGAAAATATTTTCCGAAGCACTGTCCAAAGGCGCCAAAGCCTTGTCTTCCAAGCCGGGGATGTCGGAGTTGCTGGGCGATTACGCCAGGCAAAGCGGCGCGGCCGACGCCAGTATTTCCAAGCTGGAGGAAGACTGGAAAAACGGGAAAGACATTCTGGGCGACTGCCTGGCGCTGGTGAATGATTCGGCCAGCGAGCTGTCGGCGCGAACCCGCGGGCTGCACCTGCTTCTCAGGGCCGGATGTTTTTACGACGCGCTGGCGGCGGCGCACCGTTTTCCGACCGAACTGGGCACGCCCGATCTGCGGGAAGTGACGGAGAAAATTCTCTGCTCCGCCCGCGCCCAGCGCATCGCCGAGGCGCGCAACATGCTGGCGGAAAAGCGGCAGCCGGTTAAGGTCAATTTCGGCGGGGTCGAAGTATCTCCCCGACCAGGCGCGAGCTATGCGTATTTTCTGAACGGCAATTCGATTTCCGAGGAAGACAAGCCGGCCTTGCAGTATTCCCTGGCCGGCGACCTGATCGCCACCGGCGGCGACAGCGGGGAAATCACGAAACTGTTGCAGAAGGCTTCCACCGGTTCCTCGCACCTCGCCACCGCCGCGCGGCTGCGGCTGGCGCGAGCCTTATACGCGGAGGACCGGGATACCGCGCTGCAATATCTCGACAATACCGGCAGCCTCGTCGATGCCGCCGCGCGCGCGCGCGAGGGAGTGTTGGACGACGGCTACGAACTGGGCTGCCTGCTGGAGAATGACGATCCGGCGCGCGCGGGGACGCTGTTCAACGACCTGTGCCTGATCGACCTGCAATACCGCGACGCGAAAAAGAAACGCGATTCGCTGCGCGTGAGCGTTTCCGCGAAAATTTCCGACGATTCCCTGGAAAGCCTCTTCGGCAACAGCGAGGGCAAGACTGAACGATATGGAAAAAAAGAAGCAAGTGAAATTGCGGAGCCGGAACTGGGCGTGACGGCGCTGCTGGCGGGGTTCGATTCCAAGGTCGCCTCCCCTTCGTCGGCGGGGAATTTCATTTCCGGCGCGGTGCAGTGCCTGGACGAAGGCGACTTGCTGGACAACCGCTACGAGCTGGTGTCGACCCTTGGCGAGGGAGGGATGGGGTGCGTGTTCCGGGCTTACGACCGGCGGCTTAAACGCGAGGTTGCGGTGAAGCTGATGACCGCGGGCGGGGCGCTGATCGGGCAGGCGCAGGCTCGGTTCGAACTGGAGGCGCAGCTGGCGGGAAAACTTTTCCAGAATCCCGGCGTGGTGACGGTGCTGGACATGAGCGACGGCCCGCCGCCGTATATCGTGATGGAGCTGGTGAAAGGCAAAAGCCTGAAGGAACTGATCGAACAGAACCATCTGACGCCGGAGAAGATCGTGCGCATCCTCGCGCAGGTGGCGGAGGTGCTGGCGCACGCGCACGAGATGGAAATTATCCACCGCGACATCAAACCCGCCAATATCCTGGTGGAGGAAAACACCCTGAAAACCAAGGTCGCGGATTTCGGGCTGGCGAAAACCACCGGCGCGGATCTGGGGCTGACGCAAAGCGGGTCAATCCTCGGCACCTGTCTCTATATGAGCCCGGAGCAAATTCGCGGCAAAAGCCTCGACGGCCGCACCGATATATATTCGCTGGGCATCATGGCGTACGAAATGTGCTGCGGGAGGCCGCCGTTCATCGAGGGCGAAATCACCTACCAGCACGTGCATGTCGAGCCGGAGCCGCTGGCCGAAAAGGTGAAGGATTTCCCGCCCGCGCTGCTGGAACTGATCATGCAGTGTCTGGCGAAAAAAGCCGACGACCGTCCCGAGGACTGCCGCGAGATCAAGGAGCGGCTGGACGAGATTTATCACGCGCTCAAGGGAAAAGTCTGACATGCTGAAAACCGCGACCAAGGCCGCGCTGGCGGCGGGCGAGATCCTCAAAGCAAATTACGGCAAGATGCTGAACGTGGACGAAGCCAAGCGCCACGATGTGAAACTGGAAGTAGATCGCCTGTGCGAGCAGGCAATTGTTTCGGCCATTCGCGCGGAATTTCCCGACCACGCCATTCTTGCGGAAGAGGGCGGCGCGCGGGCGGGCGAAGCGCCCTATCGCTGGATTATCGACCCGCTGGACGGGACGGTGAATTTTTTTTACGGGCTGCCGTATTTCTGCACCAGCGTGGCGTGCTATGAAACGGAGGGGAACTTCGCTTTGCCTGCGGAAACCGGATCGCTGGGCAAGCCTCTGGTCGGCGTGGTTTACGCGCCTGCCACTGACGAATTGTTCGCGGCGGAAACCGGCAAGGGTGCGACCATGAACGGTGAGCCGATACACGCTTCCGGGGTAAGCGATTTGAAGGAAGCGATAGTCGCCACCGGTTTCGGCTCGACCGAGGAAAATATCAGGCGGATGCTGTCGGTGTCGGGGGGGCTGGTGAACAAGGTGCGGAAACTCCGTTGCCTGGGCGCGGCCGCTTACGACCTCGCCAACGTCGCGGCGGGCAGGCTTACCGGCTATTATGAGCGCGGTATTAGAAGTTGGGACATCGCCGCGGGTAACGTGCTGATTAAAGAGGCGGGCGGGATGTTGCGCGCGACGCAGATCGCGCCAGAAACGTGGGATGTGACAGCGGCGGGAGCGGGAATTTTCGCGCCGCTGGAGGCGGAATTGTGACAGCTATATTACCTTACCAGTCCCGAAGTTAAGGAGAACCTTATGCGCCAGCTGATCAACGTCATGATTCCGATGCGCGACGGGGTCGGGCTTTCCGCCGACATCCGCCTGCCTGAAACCGGAGAAAGATTTTCGGTTCTCCTCATGCGTACCCCCTATGGCAACCAGGATTTCGTGGAGAACGAACGGCGTTATGTCGAACACGGCTACGCGGTGGTGAAACAGGACTGCCGAGGGAAGTATGATTCCGACGGAAAGTTCGACCACTTCAATGAAGCGAGCGACGGCGCCGACACCGCGGCCTGGCTCAGGCAGCAACCCTGGTGCGACGGCAGAATCGGCATGTACGGGGGTTCCTACTGCGGCTATACCCAATACGCGGCGGCCTGGGAAAAGCCTTCCGGGCTGTTGGCGATCACGCCGGGAGTGATGGGGCATGACCGGTTTTTAGACGGTTTTTACCGCAGTGGCGCTTTCTGTCTCGATCTGGCTATCGCCTGGGGCAGCGGAGTCGACGGGCGCTGCGGTCAACCCAACGTTACCGCCGACTGGCAGAAAATCCTGCGTCATCTGCCGCTCTCAACCATCGACCAGGCTGCCGGATATAACCTGCCCTGGCTGCGGAAGATATTGCGCCACTCTACGCACGACGAATATTGGCGAAATTTTTCCATCACCTCCCACGCCGGAGACATCGCCATCCCCTGCCTGCACATCGGCGGCTGGTATGACCTTTATTCCGACGGCGTTCTGCACAATTACGAATCGGCGGGCAAACCGTCCAAGGTCATAATCGGCCCCTGGACGCACAGCTGCACCACCGCCAGTTCCGGCAATATCGATTACGGCAAAGACGCCGATATCGACCTCGACCTGGTTCGCCTGCGCTGGCTCGACCGCTGGGTGAAGGGAGTCGACAACGGCATTGACCGCGAGCCGCCGGTGCGCATTTTCGTCATGGGGGAAAACGTCTGGCGCGACGAAAACGAATGGCCGCTGGCACGGACAAAACACACGCCGATCTATCTCTGCGGCAAAAACGCCAACAGTCTTTTCGGCGAAGGCAGGCTTTCCTTCGCGCCGGATTATGAAACAACTGTCGATGAATATGCCTACAATCCGGAAAATCCGGTTCCCTCGCTGGGTGGAGCCTGTTTGCAGGTCTGCAACGGCTCCCACGGCCCCACCGATCACCGCCCGATTGAACGGCGCGACGACGTGTTGGTTTATACTTCCGACGTACTTGAAAAGCCGCTGGAAGTGACCGGCTACGTCAACGCGAAACTGTTTGTCGGCAGCGACGCGCCTGACACCGATTTTATCGCGCGGCTGTGCGACGTCTATCCCGACGGTCGGTCGATCATCATCTGCGACGGCATTCTTCCCGCCCGGCTCCGGGAAGGCCTGGACAAGTTCGCCCCACCGATGAAGTCGGGCGAAGTGTACGAAATAGACCTCAATCTGGCCGCTACTTCCAACGTGTTTCTGCCGGGACACCGGTTGCGGGTGGAAGTGACTTCAAGCTGTTTTCCCCGTTTCGCGCGGAATCTGAATAACGGGGAGGATTTCGCCACCTCGACGGAAATCCGGCTCGCGCGGCAGAAAATCTGGCATTCGGGAAAATATCCCTCGCAAATCCTGTTGCCGGTTATTCCGCGCCAAGCCGTAAAAATCTGAAATCGGTGAACCCTTTGCCTACTCGCGGCGCTTATATTGATGTGCTGACATTCTCCCCCTCCCAGGGGGAGTTAGTGCCTTACAGGCGAGAATGTGCTAGACGAAACCCACGGCACGGGGCGGACATCTACCCGTGCCTGCGTGTAATTGTAAAGGATTTCCTTGCGTGCGGATTCCGACCTCCGCGCAATTTGCGGAGTCGGCACTTGGCACATATACAGGCTCGGCGCAGGTTGACGTGGTATAATAGATGCGCCCGTGCTGCCGAGACTAACCGGTAATCGCGGCAGACCTTTCATCCCCCCTATATCCAAAGGGGAAACCGGTAACGGGGTAAGCGTAGCTAATTTCAGATTCGGTTGCGAGTTGCTGGCGAGTGGTTTCACTTTTGTATATGGGGGGTGTATGGCGGTCGCGCGCGTCAGGAGTTGGTCAGGCGGCGCGGCGGCGGTTCATGGTCGGACGTGTATTCGCCGCCTGCCCCGGTTTCGCTCCAAACGCTGTCGCGTTTTCCGCTAATGTGCCACGTGCAGAGCACGCGCTTCGGCTATTCGCCGAAGTCCGCACTCAAGGTCGCGCCTGCGGCTCATGATTTCAATTGGGTTGTGGGCGAAGCCTACTTTAGAGGGGGTGGGGCAAGACTTTCACCCCTCCTAACCTCCCCTGGAAGGGGAGGAATTTTCCGCGACTTGTTCGCGGCAAGCGGTCATGAAAAAGGAAAAGAACATGAGCAAAAAGAAAACCATCCTCAAGGTTTTGGGAATCGTGTTCGCGGTGCTGCTGGTGCTGGCGCTGGCTGGATATGCCTATTACAAGCTGGAAAAACCCGGCCATTCCACCCCGACCTCGCAGCCGCAGGTCGTCGCGCCCTCGACCGACCAGACTCTGGACTCTATCCGCCGGGGACTGGGATTTCTCAAGGTGCATCAGGAAGCGGACGGGAATTTTGTCACGGGCAAACTCGCGCCCAAGCCTGCCTTCACCGCGCTGGTAGTAGACGCTTTCATCGGCAGCCCGGACAAATACAAAATCGCGGAACATCCTTTTCTGCAGAAAGCTCTCGCGGCCATCGTCAGCGAACAAAAGGAAAACGGCGGCATCTACAGCCCGATCCCGGTCATGAGTTTCAGCAGTTACAGTACCGCCATCGCGCTGACGGCGCTGGCTCATGCCCATGACGAAAAGTACGCGCCTGTCATCGCCAGGGCGACGCAGTTCCTCAAGAAAGACCAGCACACCGCTCCTGGAGTCTCGCAAGGCGGCTTCGGTTACGGCGACGGCTCCCGTCCCGACCTCAACAACACCTGCAGTATTCTCGACGCCCTGAAAGAAGCGGGCGTACCCGAGGACGACCCGGTCTGGCAGAACGCCACCGCCTTTATCAACCGCTGCCAGAACCGCAGCGAGACTAACGACCAGGAGTGGGCGGGCGAGGACGGCGGTTTCATCTATTGCCCCGTCGGCCTGGAAAAAGGCAAGGTCGGTCGCGACGGGAGACCCGCCAGCGCCTCCTACGGCACGATGAGCTACGCGGGGCTGGTGTCGTTCCTTTATTCCAACGTGGACAAGACCGACCCGCGCGTGCAATCGGCGTTCAAATGGATTTCCGCCAACTATGACCTCAGCGAAAACGTGGGCAAAAAAGATATGGGGCTGTTTTACTATTACCGCATCGTTGCCAAGGCACTGTCGCGCTATGGCGTCCGTTACATCGTCACCCCCGACGGCATCAGCCACGACTGGGCCAAGGACTTGTCCGACCGCCTGCAAGCTTTACAGAAACCCGACGGTCGTTGGGTCAATGCCAACTCCGCTTTCCTGGAAGACGATGCCGTGATGGTCACCGCCTACGTGGTGCGCACGCTTTCGATCTGTCACGAGGTAATGAACATGTCGGCGAAGGCAGGCGAATAAAAGTATAACCGCTGATCGTCATTCCCGCGCAAGCGGGAATCCAGATACATGCCGCACGGGCATACTTCGCAGGTGCAATCCTACGCATAAGACTCTGCGCGGTCTCTTCGCCCGCGAACAAAGAAAGCGCGGCAGGCGGTGCCTGCTGACTTATACGCAAGCGTTCTCATTACACTAAACATTCGCGCGTCTTCGCCGCGAACGAAGGGAGCGCGAAGTCTTTACGCCTCCTGAAACGCGACAGCGTAATATGCCCGTGCGGCACGCACCGAAAAGCGCTTGCTTTTCTCCGGACTTGATTTAGAATATTATTCGGTGCGCGGGAAACGCGCATCTGTTCCGCAGCGCAGACAGGCGGAGACCAACCGAGCAGACGCAACCGGCGTGCTCGTTTTTTTGTGTACCGGCATTTTAAGGAAAAACGCAGCCATGGAAGACAAAGCCTTTGACGTGACTGACCGCCACGTAATTCTGCATGTCCGCGACCATATCTGCACTTCGGTGCGCGACTTGGTGCAAAGCAACATGTTCGCCGACATGCTGAATCGGTATTGCCGACAACTGGAAAAAAGCCGCTCCCCGCTGCTGAAGGTTTTTCCGCAGGACGCGGGCGCGCGGGTGGAGTGCGACAAGATTGTCGAACTGATCCGGGCGCTGGCCGGAATCACGCTGGATCAGGCGGCGGGGATGCTGCCCTGGGGCAGCCATCTCACGCGCGACGAGAACCGGCGCCTCGTGCATGAATTCGTGGAAGGGTTTTACAACTACTGGCGCAAGTTCGACCGGTTCATGATCCTGCACACCGAACCCGGCCCCAGCAGCCTCGACCAGCGCCCGTACCGCTCCTTCAACGCCACGGCGGAAAACCTCAACCACATCGTGCGCGCGCTGTACCGCGACATCTGCGAGAACGTCACCAACGACCGGCCGCGCGTCTACCGGCAGGTTTCCGCCGGCTGCGACGTGGGAATGATCGCCATTCCCCGCGAGACCAAACTGCCTGACCTCTATCGCGGGCTGTTGGAGCCGATTTCGTTTATCCGCCAGGTCATGATCCATCCGCCGATGATTATCGATCCGCCGATGAACACGCGCACGGGTCAGTTCCAGAAGGTGAAGGAAAATCCGCTGGCGGGAATGCGCCTCGACCCGAACGAATGGCTCTGCTTCCCCGCGCGGGTGGGGCCGCTGACCGTTTTCGTCTATTTCCACAAGATGTTCATGGGGCTGGGTTGCGCGCTGGCCAACCTGTTCGATCTGGCCGACGACAAGGAGATCGCGGCCGGAGCCGACGCGATTTTCCTCTACGGCGCGCCGCCGGAGCACATGAAGCGTTTCGGCGAACTGCCGACCGTGTTTTTTGACGACGAGAAAAACGGCCTGCTGGCGGCAGCGGTGCCGGGCGAAGACCGCTTCGGTTATTTCGGCTATCTCAAGAAAATGATGCTGACCCTGCACAACGTCGTCATGATGAAACGCGGGCGGATGCCTTTCCACGGCGCGATGGTGCGGATCACGCTGAAGGGGGACAAGTCGGCGACCTTCCTCATTATAGGCGACACCGCCACCGGCAAGTCAGAATCGCTGGAGGCGCTGCGTTCGCTCAGCCAGGACAGCCTGGAGGAGATGCGCATCATCGCCGACGATATGGGCTCCCTGCAAATCGACCCCGACGGGCGTTTGCGCGGCTACGGCACCGAAATCGGCGCTTTCGTGCGGCTGGACGACCTCAAGCAGGGTTATGCCTTCGAGCAGATCGACCGCGCTATTTTCATGAGTCCCCAGCGGGTAAACGCCCGCGTGGTGCTGCCGGTGACGACCATGGACGACCTGCTCAAGGGTTACCATGTCGACTACCTGCTTTACGCCAACAACTACGAGCAGGTGGACGAGACCCACCCGGTGCTGGACGTTTTTGACAACGAGGACAAAGCGCTGGCCACCTTCCGCGAGGGCGCGGCCATGGCCAAGGGTACCACTACCTCGACGGGATTGGGGCACTGCTATTTCGCCAACATTTTCGGCGCGCCGCAATATAAGCAATTGCACGAAAAGCTGTCGCGCGAAGTTTTCGCCGCCGCATTCAAAAGCGGCGTGAAGGTGGCGCAGCTCCGCACGCGACTGGGCATTCCGGGTTACGAAGCCACCGGCCCGGAATACGCGGCCAAGGCACTGCTGGAGCAGATCGAAGCGCAGGTTTCCGCACCGACGACCACTTGCGCCGGGTGATGGGGATAGTTATCGGATAGAAATAATCAGATACAGGAGAAGAGAATAATGTTCGGATGTCACTTGGGAAAATGCGTGCAACTCACCGTTTCCGGCGGCTCGTACCAGGACGGTTTGTCCGCCACCCTGCAGGGGATTCCGGCGGGGCTGCTATTTACGGAAAAGGGGATTTACGGAGACCTGCTCCTGCGCAAGCCCGGCGCCGACGAATTGTCTTCCCCCCGCAAGGAGCCTGATCTGCCGGTCATCTACACCGGCGTCAACGCCGCCGACACCGTCGAGGGCGCGGGCAATGCTTTCCACACCAACGGCACGCCGCTCACTATCCTGATTCCGAATCTCGACCGGCACTTTATCCACATCAAACAATACCAGGACACCAACCGCACTCCGCGTCCGGGTCACGCGTCCTACGCTTCGTTCATGAAGTACGGCCCAGCCGACGACGCTATCGGCGCGGGGATTTTCTCCGGTCGTTACACCAGCACCATCGTCGGCGCTGGTTATATTGCCAAGATGGTGCTGAAGCGACTCGGCATCGACGTGTTCAGTTATATCAAGGAAGCGGCGGGAGTTGCCTGTCCGGAAATCGACTCGGCGAAAATTCTCGCCTGTACCGACAATTATAAAAAGATGCGCCATGACCACGACCCGTTCTACCAGGAGCTTTACGTGCGGGAACGAATTCGTCCCGACATGCGGTTCCTGGAAAAGATGGCGGTGTTTGCGCAGATCGAACAGGAGATCGAAGACATCCGCGCCAAGACTCCGAAATTCGACAGCGACGAAATCCGCGAAAAATACGGCGTGCATCATGTCCTGAACTGTCCCGACTTCGACACCGCCGAGGAGATGCTGCGGGAATGCAACCGGATCACCCAGACCGGCGATTCGTCGGGCGGCATTGTCGAAGTTGTCGCGCGTGGCGTGCCGACAGGACTGGGCGAACCTGTCTTCGATAAGCTAGATGCGGAACTGGGTCGGATGCTCGGCATTGGCGCGGTGAAGGGCGTGGAGGTCGGCGCTGGTTTCAAGGTGAAGGACATGACCGGCATTCAGTCCAACGACGCCCTGCACAACGAAAACGGGAAAGTGGTGTTTGACTCCAATCAGGCAGGCGGCATTACTGGCGGCCTGTCCACGGGGCAGGACATTGTTGTGCGCGTCGCAGTCAAGCCGACTCCGACCATCGACAAGCCGCAACATACTATAGACAAGTATACGAAGGAAAACACGAAGCTTGCCGCCATCACCCGGCGCGACCCCACCATCGTCGGCCGCATCTGGCCGGTGGCGGAGAATTACACCGCGCTGGTGCTGCTGGATCACCTGCTGATGTTTACCGGTTATCAGGCGCTGGCGAATAAGCTGGGGACACTTTAAGATAAGCGCAGCGCTTCGTAAAAGATCCCTCCCCTTCCAAGGGAGGTTAGGAGGGGAGAAAGTCTATTCGCTTTCGCCCCCTCTTCTTTGAAAGGGGGCGGAACCTCTTCATCAGGCGCTTACCGCCGACGTTTCTTGCTTTTATTTTCCGACTGGCGGCGGCAGGAGTCCTTCGCCTTGGCGTTAAGCTTTCTGGACATATCCTCGGAAATCGCGTGCAGGGTTTCCTGGTAAGTGTCGTCCAGCAGCATCGCCACCAGCTTGCAGGCGTCCTCGTCTCCCGCCAGGCTCCGGGCCAGCGGCAGGAACCTTTGCATCCTCTCCACCTGCAACTTGTCCCGCGAACGCAGCAAAGCTTCCAGCGACGCGGTCAGGCGCTGCGAGACGATGGTCTCCACATCGGCGTCGGTAGGCAGTTCCCGTTTTTCGAGATTGATTTCGTAGCGCTTGGCGATGCGGTTCATATCGATGGATTCCATCCCCGCCAGCAGCGACACGGCGGTGCCGGTCGCGCCCGCCCGACCGGTGCGCCCGGCGCGGTGGATATATGCCTCCTGATCCTCCGGCGGCTCGTACTGGATGACGTGCGACAGGGCGGGAATATCGATGCCGCGCGCGGCGATGTCGGTGGCAATGAGAAACTTCACCTTGCCTTCGCGCAGGCGGGTCAGCACTTCCTCCCGCGCGTTTTGCCCCAAGTCGGCGGAAAGCATGTCGGCGTTATAACCAAACCGCTGCAGCACGGCTGTGAGATAATTCACCCGCGCCTTGGTGTTGCAGAAGACAATCGCCGAATCCGGATTTTCGATTTCGATGATCCGCACCAGCGCGCGATCCTTCTCCATCGCCGGAACCTCGTAATAGACGTGCGCGGTGTCGGTGACGTGGACGTGGTCGCTGCTGAGGCTGAGGCGTTCGGGGTCGTGGAGGAACTGGTTGGCGAGGCTGATAACCCGCTCGGGAAAGGTGGCGGAAAACATGTGGCTGAGAATGCGCTTGGCGGGCAGGTGGCTTTTCACGGCGCACATGTCGGGATAGAACCCCATCGACAGCATCCGGTCGGCTTCGTCAAAAACCAGCAGCGCCAGTTGATCCAGTTTCAGCGACCGCTGCAAAAGATGGTCAAGCACGCGCCCGGGAGTACCCACCACCAAATGCGCGCCCTCCTTGAACGCCTTGATTTGCGGGCCGTAGGAGACGCCGCCGTAGACCGGCACCACCCGCACGCCGCCATCGCCCGCCAGCATGGTCGCTTCGGCCGCGACCTGCTTGGCGAGTTCCCGGGTCGGCACCAGCACCAGCATCTGGCAACAGGCCTTTGCCGGGTCGATCATATCCAACGCGGGCAGGATGAAGGCGGCAGTCTTGCCGCTGCCGGTGCGGCTCTGCGCCATCAGGTCGCGCCCGCCGAGAAAATAGGGAATCGCCCGCGCCTGCACTGGCGTCAGTTTTTCCCAACCCGCGCGCTTCACCGCCTGCCGCAATTTCTCCGGCAACGTTTCCACCGTCGCCTCGGGAAAAAGCAACGCATCGTCCGATTGATTCGTTTCCAAGTTTTTGCCTCTCATGTTCAATTTGCCGAAAGCGGTAGGCAGTGCCTGCTGGTTTATTACGCAAGCGCCTCCGCCAGTTTAAAACTTACGTGCGTTCTTCGCCCGCGGGTGCGTGCCGCACGCGCATATTTCGCAAGCGCTTCAGTTTGCTTCAGGCTCTCGCGCGTTATTCGCCAGCGGCTAACTGGAGTGCGATCATCATAAACCTTCCACACCCGCTTGCGAAATACTCCTGCGCGGCACGCACCTGGATTCCTGCCTCCGCAGGAATGACGGTCGTTTGCTTTCCCACAATCCGCGAACGAAGGGAGCGGGGCAATCAAAAGCATTCGCAAACGCGTTAGCGAAGTATGCCCGTGCGGCACGCACCTATTCCCATTCGATGGTGCTGGGTGGTTTGGAGGAGATGTCGTACACCACTCGGTTGACGCCGCGCACCTCGTTGATGATGCGGTTGCTGATGCGCGCCAGCACATCGTAGGGCAGGCGCGACCAGTCGGCGGTCATGCCGTCCTGGCTTTCGACGATGCGGAGCGCCACCGCGTTTTAGTAGGTGCGCTCGTCGCCCATCACCCCGACCGATTCGATCGGCAGCAGCACCGCGAACGCCTGCCAGACGTCGCGGTAATGGCCGGAGGAATGAATTTCCTGCATCACGATGTCGTCTGCTTCCTGTAAAACTTTCACCCGCTCCGCCGTCACTTCTCCCAGAATCCGCACCGCCAGCCCCGGCCCGGGGAAGGGGTGACGCCAGACCAGAGTCTCCGGCATTCCCAGTTCCAGCCCCATGGCGCGGACTTCGTCCTTGAACAGTTCCCGCAGCGGCTCCAGCAGTTCCAGCCCCAGTTTCTCCGGCAGCCCGCCGACGTTGTGATGGCTCTTGATTACAGCCGTAGGCCCCCCGTGCGCGGCGACGGATTCGATCACATCGGGATACAGTGTGCCTTGCGCGAGATACTTGGCGTTGGGAATTTTCTTCGCCTCTTCCTGAAAAATTTCGACAAACACACGCCCGATAGTCTTGCGCTTTTTTTCCGGATCGGTAATGCCTGCCAGTTCGGAGAGGAAGCGCTTCCCCGCCTGGATGCCGTTGACCTGCAGGTCGAAACTCCTGGTGTAATTATTGACGACGCGGTCGAACTCGTCTTTGCGCAACACGCCGTTATCGACAAAGATGCAGTAAAGCTGCTTGCCGATGGCGCGGTTGAGCAGCACCGCCACTACTGACGAATCCACTCCGCCCGAGAGGCCGAGGACGACATTATCTGTCCCGACCCGATCGCGCACGCTCTTCACCGTGTCGTCGATGAAAGAACTCATCTCCCAGTCGCCGCGCGCTGCGCAGACATTGTAGAGAAAATTGCGCAGCAGTTCCTTGCCGCGCGGAGTATGGACGACTTCCGGGTGGAACTGCACGCCATAGAATTTTCGAGCCGCATTTGCGATAGCCGCGTGAGGACAGGTGGCGGTCTTAGCCAGGGTTTGGAAGCCTTGCGGCAGGCGCTCGATCTGATCGCCGTGGCTCATCCATACGTCAAGTTCCATGGGCAGGCTGTCGAAGATGGGGCTCTTGCCCAGACAGGTGATGGAGGCGTGGCCGAATTCGCGGTTTTTGGCGGCGTGTACTTTGCCGCCGAGTGTTTCAGTCATCAGTTGCGCGCCGTAGCAGATGCCGAATACCGGTACGCCCAGTTCGAATACTTCCGGCGCGCATTTAGGGGCGGATTCGGCATAGACGCTGGCCGGGCCGCCGGAAAGAATGACGCCGATGGGATTGATCTCCCGGATTACTTCGATCGGCGTGGTGCAGGGCAGGATGCGCGCATAGACTTTCTGCTCGCGCACGCGCCGGGCGATGAGCTGCCCATACTGGCTGCCGAAGTCGAGAACAAGTAGGGTCTGCTGGTTAAGGCTCATGTATGTCTTTCTGTGAGGGCTCGTCCAAAAAATCACTCCGCCCGGTAGTTCGGGGCTTCGCGGGTGATGGTGATGTCGTGCGGGTGGCTTTCGGCCAGGCTCGCGGAGCTGATGCGGACGAACTTCGCCCTTTCCTGCAAGAGTTGAATAGTCTTCGCGCCACAGTAACCCATGCCGCTGCGCAAGCCCCCGATCAGCTGGTAGATAAACGGGGCGAGCGGCCCCTTGCTGGGCACCATGCCCTCGATGCCTTCCGGCACCAGTTTTTCCGCAGGCTTGCCGCCCTGCAAATAACGTTCGCCCGATGTTCCGTCCACCATCGCGCCGAGGCTGCCCATGCCGCGATAGGCCTTGAACAATCTGCCTTGATGGAGAATGCTTTCGCCGGGAGATTCGTCGGTGCCCGCTAGCAAGCCGCCGAGCATGACTGCCTGCGCGCCCGCCGCGAGTGCCTTGCTGATGTCGCCGGAGTGCTTGATGCCGCCGTCGGCGATGAGCGGCACGCCCGCGTCTTTTGCCACGTTCGCCACACTCCAGATAGCGCTCATCTGGGGTACGCCGATGCCGGCAATGATGCGGGTGGTGCAAATGGAGCCGGGGCCGATGCCGACTTTGACGCCGTCGGCGCCGGCGTCAATCAGCTCCCTCGCCGCTTCGCCGGTGGCGATGTTGCCTGCCACGACGTCGAGCGCGTCGCCGAAAGTTTTCTTGTAGCGGCTGACCGCGTCTATGACGTTCTGCGAATGGCCGTGGGCGGTGTCGACCACGATCACGTCCACCCCTGCCTCGACCAGCCGCTGCACCCGTTCGTCGTCGCGCACGCCCACCGCCGAGATCGGAAGA
>JAGUZQ010000013.1 GCA_020060765.1 Planctomycetota bacterium
CAGCGAAATGAAACCGCCCAGGGCGGCGTCGCGTTTCAGCCCCAAGCCCACCAGCCCGAACATCATGAAAAAGGCGGTCAGGCTCTGGAAAGACAACAATTTGAAACTGGCGTCGGTGTCGTGCGCTCCGTCCGCGTCGTGTCCTCCGCCGAAATCATGCGCGCCGCCGATGTCGCCCGCGTGGGCGTCGCCGTGGTCGCCCCCGAGCAGCATCAGCACCAGCCGCACGGAAAACAGCGCGCCGCCGAGTACCGCCGCCGCGAGAAAGATTTTTTCCATCGTGTCCAGCCCAGCCATCCATTCCGACATTTTTCGTCCTCCGCAGGCGCTGCCCAAGCAAGGGTTCAAGGTAGTTGCCAAGCCCACATTAAACGTACACCATTCAGGTTATTTTGTCAGTTGTAAAATCGCGCGATTTTTATAACCGCTCCCATATAGGCTGGATGGCCTAATGGCTGACTGGCTTATTGGCTTGATTCCTGGTATTCGATCCAGTATAGGGGTCATCGAGACATCCTCGGCAATCCTTGGCTATCGATTTCGCCCAAACTCTTCGGGAACTCATAAAATGCCATTTAGCCACTGAGCCATTCAGCCATTAAACCTGATTTACAGGCATTAAAATCCCCCTCTCCCCCTCAGGGGGCGAGGGAACTTATTTTCCCCTTCAGTGAAGCTTTCACGGTAAATTATGGATGCCACTTGGGCGTATGATTCACAAAATACAGCTATTTTTAATGCGATTGCCCTGGAGATCATAGCCTGCTTGCGAAAAAAAACTACTCATCCTGCGGTAATTGTGGTATATCGGGCGGTTGATGTATGTAGGAGAATATACCAATCGATAAAGGACAAACCCATGCACGATGTTTTCAGTCTGCCGCCGGTCAGGTTTCCGGCGGATTTTCTCTGGGGCAGTTCCACCGCCGGCCACCAGATAGAGGGCGACAATGTCAACTCGCAGCGCTGGAAGGCTGAGCTAGAGAATGTCGGCAACTGGTTCGAGTCCCCCTCCGGCAAAGCGTGCAATCACTGGGAGCTTTACCGGGAAGACGTGGAGTTGCTTAAACAACTCGGCCACCAGGCTTACCGCCTGTCGGTGGAGTGGAGCCGCATCGAGCCGCAAGAAGGCAAATACGACGAGCAGGCGCTGGCGAAATATCTCGACCTGCTGGGCTTGTTAAAAGCTGCCGGCATCAAGGTCTTCCTTACTCTTCATCACGCTACCCACCCGCAATGGTTTGAGGAAAAGGGCGGGTTCAAGGAACGGGAGAATCTGCAATACTTCGAGCGGCACATAAATTATCTGGTGCCGAAAATTGCCGCCTATGTCGATTTCTGGAACGTGATCAACGAGTTCAACCTGAACGGGATCGAATGGAACGAATTGAAGGCGAACATGGTGCTGGCGCACGCGCGCGGTTATCATATTATCAAGCAGTATTCCCAGGCTCCCGTCAGCACCGCCCACGCGTTCACCCACATGTATCCCATGCGGCTGCACGATAAGTTTGACAACATCATGCGCGATTTCAAAGACTGGTACAGCCACGAGTTCTTTTTTCACGTCATCCGCACCGGTGAGTTGATCCTGCCGTTCCGCGAGATGGAGATCATGCCGGAGGCGAAAGGCGCGATTGATTACTGGTCGATCAACTGCTATACCCGCAATATGGTCAACTCCCGCGCCGCCAATTTGAAGGGGGAGCGCTATCGCCACGCAAAAATGCGGATGATCGACCAGGACTTTTACCTGGAGGAGTTCTACGCCGAAGGCATGATCGCCAATCTCGAGCGGTTGAAAGACTATCCGGTTTACATTACCGAAAACGGCTGTTCCTGCGACGACGACCGCTTCCGGGTGGTCTGGATTGCGGAGTATCTCTGCGCGTTGCGCGAGGCGATGGACAGGGGCGTCGACGTGCGGGGATATCTGTACTGGTCGACGATGGACAACTACGAATGGTCTTCTTTCAAACCGCGCTTCGGCATGGTGGACGTGGATTTCGAGACCTTCAAACGCACGCCGAAACCGAGTTCCGCCTTTTTTAAGGAAATCATCGAACGCGACGGCTTTGACCGGGAATTGGTCAAAAAATATCTGCCTGATTTTCCCGTGCTGAAAACCTACTGCAAGGATGAATAGGCGCGCTACCGTATGAAGACCCACACCTGTCGTGCGGCAGGTGTGGTATCGGAAAACACCTTGCGCGGCTGTAGCCCTGAGCTTTCCGCCTCGGCCAGAAACTCTTTCGCCGCTTTATACGAGCGTCGGTCAAGCACCACGCACGCGTTCCAGTCGTCGCCGTTACTCAGGTCCCAATCTTGATCGAACCAACCGAAGCCTTGCATGAATCCCGGTGCGACCGAGCCGAACCCGATCAGCCGCACGCGTTTCCTGCCCGGAATTTCCCGGTTGACGAACCGGGTCAGCTCCCGCGCCTGTTCCCTCCGTAGCGCCGTCGCCCAGTAACACTGGTCCATCCCCAGCCTGTCCGCCGTCAGTCCCGGCAAAGCGGCATATGAAGACAGCCGGTCGTCGCCGGAATTGCCCAGCCAGCAGGAAGCGCCCGCCAGCGGCAGCATAATCAGCGGCGCGGCATATTTCCACTCGGTTTTAATTCTGTCGCCAAGCAGTTGCAGCAGCCGCGACCAGCCGCACGCCGCCGCCACCGCCAGCAGCGGCAGGGTCGGCAGGAACAGCCGCACCCCGTCGTAGGCCAGTCCGCCGGAGGCAAGGGAAGAGAGAGGAAGAGCGAGCGCGCCCAGCACAGCCAGTTGCGCCAGCCGCGCCTGCCGTTCCAGTTTGCCGTCGGTTTTTTTCGCGCGGAAAAATCCGGGCAGAATGAAAACGGCTGACAACATCGCACCCAGGATAACCGGCGCAGGCGTGGTCAGCGCCAGCATTACCGGCACGTAATGCCAGGGCGGCGCGTCAGTGCCGAAAGTCGCGCCGTAAATATTTCCCAGGTATGTCACCGGCGCCATGTTGTGATTGAACTGCGCGGCGAAATAGGCTTGCAGTCGCGGGAAAGTGTCTTCCCACAGCCACGGCCAGCAGGCGAAGAGCATCGCCGCTCCAGCCGCCGCCACTGCCGCCAGCGACGCGAATCCGTTCGCCGCCTCGCGCAGGCGGTTTTCCTTTTTTGCCAGTGCGCCCAGCGCGATCCACGCCCCCAGCGCGGGCAGCAGCACCACTGCCGAAAACTTGGTCAGAAACGCGCAGCCGAATAAAACGCCAGCCGCCAGCCGCCAGCCCCAGCGCTCCTCCGGCAGCTTAGTTTCCTCCGCGCGGAAAAACGCCAGCATCGTCCACAGCCAGAAACAGGTCAGCGGCAGGTCGAGCGTCGCCAGCGTCGCATGCCCCAGCAGTCGCGGCAGCCCCAGGCAGAACAGAACCGCGCCCATCCTGCCCGTCCAGTCCAGCGGTCGCGCCAGCAGCCACACCGCCAGCAGCGTCAGCAGAAACAGCAACACGTTTACCCCGCGCGCACCCCGCAGCACGGCGTCGGCTCTTTGCGGCTGCCAGATAATGGCGAAGTATTCTCCCGCCCCCAGCAGCATTTTCCCCAGCGGCGGGTGTTCGTGGTTGAGCCGCCAGGGCGAGTCGATGCGTTGCGCGCGCAGATCATCCGCCGAAATCAGGCCGGTATAAGCCATCGCCGCCTGGACGTAAAACGGCTCGTCCCAGGTCACGCCTACCGTTTCCGCTTCGCGCAGCATCAGCGCGAACAACGCCACTCCCACCAGCGCTATCGCCAGCAGTTCCCAGGCCTGGCCGACATCGCGGGCAAACGGATTTTTTTCCTGATTTTTTTCCATGTCCGATAATTTTTTTTGAAAGGAGCGCCCGTTTCCGGGCAAGTGTAAGCGAAGTCCGATAAAATTTCCAAGAGGGTGTTTGAAAAGTCGGGTTGAGGGCTCTTAATAAAATATAAAAAAGCGCTTTTTGCTTTTTTATATTTTATGAATGTCATCCTCAACTTTCATGTTTTGCTTGCTCGCTAGAGTAAATCCTAAGGATTTGCTCTAGCGAGGAGCCCTCAACCCGACTTTTCAAACACCCTCCGAAACCGTCAGCCAGAGGATAACCAATGCTACTGATCGAGGAAAAGACCTGCCCCGCCGACTGTCCCGGCAGGCGCAGCGCCTGGTACGCCAGTCTCCGCGACCTGGGCGATCTGCCGGGCATAAAAATCCCGCCCCTCAAGCCGTGCCCGCTCGGGAAAGCGTTCTGTTCCCCCTGGACTCCCGGGCGGGTGCGGCCTGCTTCACCGGATCACTGTTCCGGGTAGAACCCTTTTTCAATCACCTTTCCGCTTCTGGAGTCGGCATAGATACGGTAATACGTGCGCCGGGACTGCTCCGGCAACCCCTTGCCGGCCCAGAACTGCCAGACCATGACTTTCTCGTTCCGGTCGCGCCCGCGAGCTTTGCGCAGCAGCGGCATATAGCGCTGGAACGGTTCTCCCACCCGCACGTAATTCTGGTCCAGCCAGAGGCAGGCGTCCAGCCGTTCCTGCGGATTTTCGCTGGCGAGGGCGGCGACGCGCTCGTTGGTGCCGGCGGGCGCCTGGGAGAAGGCGTTTTCCGCAATCGCCTCCCGCGCCGCTTCGCGATCCTTGTAATCCTCCGCCGAGAGGACATACTGCCGCTCGATCACGTGGTTGGGGAGGAAGCCCTTGCCCTCGCACTTGATGCAGCGGGTGTCGAAAGGCATCCGGGACAGGGTTTCGTTTTTCCAGGCGCGCTTGCCGGTGCCCTTGCAGACGGGACAGGTTTCGTCGCGGCAGGTGTCGATGCGCAGGGTGTTCTGGCGGGAAGAATCTATCCACACCGTGGCCAGCGTCCAGTTGTTTTTCTGGTCGCGCACGCGCTGGCGGAAAGTCTTGCCGCTGCGCAGGCAAGTCATGACTTTCTGCACCGTTTCCGGCCGCGCCAGGTCTGCCCTGGCGAGATAGGAATGCAGCGCCAGGGGCGAGATGTCGGCGCTGCCGGGAGCGGAGCGGCCCATATCGCCGACCACCGCCGGAACCCCGCCGCAACCGGCGCAGACGCAAGCCACGAAAGCCGCGCCTGTCAGAATCTTTTTCATGTTCATGTTGTGAAGTCTCCAGTCTCCAGTTTTTTCGTCAAAGCTTTTGGCGCCACCTAAAGCCAATACGGTTCAGTTAAAGAAAAGTCTTTCTGTTTCAGGAATAAATTTACGCTCGCCAGTGTGCCGATTCCTGCTGGCGCTAAATATTTGCCTTGAAGGAGTTTATCTTGCTGGCTATCAAAATCTTACGCATTATCTATTTCTTATATTCTGGAGCAATCTTCCGCAACAAAAAACTGGAGACTGTCAACTGGTGACTGGAGACTTTTTAATTCTGCCTATGTCTGCCTGCCGTTTTCGGCGGCGGAGGCGGCGGGGGAGGCATGACCGAGAGTTTTCTGGCAGCGAATATCCTGCCCTGGTGGAGCAGCCGGAATTCATATTCGCCGTAGGCGGTGAATTCCGCAGGCAGCCGCATCACCAGTTCGATGGGCACGCCTGGCCCGGGGGTGAAAACCTTTTCCATTCTGCCGCGATGGATCACATTGCCGGTTTCCAGCCCCGCCAGTTCCAGATCGAAATCGTAGGTTCCCGCCGCGTCCACCAGCAGGGCGTAGACGTGGAGCAACTGGCGGGTCGGCAGCGTCGGCGCGACTAGGTTGCTGTAGATCCCGATCAGGGATTTCTTGCCGGTTCCGGCCTCGACGATGATCTGGTCAGCCAGCAGTATCGCCCGCGCGGAGGGCGAGGGTTGCTTTGTCATGTCTGGTCTCGCTTTGCAGCGGCAGGGAAAAGCTGAAAGTCGCTCCCCCGCCGGGTTGGGCTTCGGCGCGGACATGGCCGCCGTGGCGCTGGACAATGCGCTGCACGGTGGCCAGGCCGATGCCGGTGCCTTCGAATTCGCTCTTGGGGTGCAGCCGGTGGAAGGGATGGAAAATCTTATCGACGTCCTTCTGGTCAAACCCCACCCCGTTGTCTGTCACGCAGCAGACGATTTCCTTCCCGGTCTGAACCGCCGAGAATTTCACCTCCGGCTGCTCCGCCTTGCCGGAGTACTTGACGGCGTTGCTGAATAGGTTGTTCAGTACCTGTTGGATCAGCAGGTAATCGGCGTGCACTACCACCTCCGGCTGGATGATAAAGGCGGTCTTTTTCGCCGGTTGGACGCCTGCGTACTCCGCCACGATTTCCTCGGCGATTTTCGAGAGATTCACATCCGTCAGCTTGAGCTGGTGGTGTTCGGCCTTGGAAAAATCCAGCAGGCTGCCGATCAGGCGGTTCATTCTCTCGGCCGAGCGGCGGATGCGCTTCAGGGAATCCTTGCCGCTTTCGGTCAGATCTTCCGTATCCATCAGCAGCGAGGAAAAACCGTCGATACTGGTCAGGGGGGAGCGCAGGTCGTGGGCGGCGGTGTAGGTGAAGGCGTGCAACTCCCGGTTGGCCGCTTCCAGCTTTTCCTGCCGGTTCCGCAATTCCTCGTTCAAGCGGTGCAGGCGTTCCTCGAAGGCGAGGCGTTCGGTGATGTCGTTGCCCACCGAGATGATCTCCTCCACCCGCGCTTCCAGGTCGAGTACGGCGCGGTTGGTCCAGGAAATCCAGACCCGGTGGCCGTCGCGGGTGAGGTTTTCGTTGTGGTGGTTCTTGTACTTTTCCGGGTTGCGGGCGATATCCTCGGCCATCCGCCGGTGGTCTTCCCCGGTGCTGGATTTTTCCGGCAGCAAGGTCGAGAACAGGTTGCTGCCGATCAGTTCCCCGCGGCCGTAACCGAAAAACTTCAGGGCGAAATCGTTGGCGTAGGTAATCTCGCCCTCGGGTTTCCAACGCAGGATAATGCTGTTGGCGCGCTCGACAATGTCGCGATAGCGCTCCTCGCTTTCGCGCAGCGCCTTTTCGATTCTTTCCTGCTCGCTGATGTCGCGGGCAAAAGCCACCACACGCGCCACTTCGTTTCCCACGCCGAAAATGGGATAGAGAAACACGTCGAGGACGAAGCGTTCATGCCGGTCGATAAATTGCGAGGCCTTGCCGGACGCGAATACTTCCCCCACTTTCTGCATCCGCTTGGCGGCAATCTCCCCGGGGAAAAGCTCGGTCATCTTTTTATTGATGTAGAAGGACGTGTCCTTGCCTCTTGCTTCGGCGCCGCTGGGATTGATATAGAGAACCCGCCCCTCGCGGTCGAACATGGTGACTGTCATATTCGGCAGGTTGGAGAGAGGTGCCGCCAGGTCGATCCGTTCCGACAGGCTTTGCCAGACGCGTTCGCTTTCATCCAGCAGGGCGGGGAGATCGGGGTGGCTTTCCGTCAGGGCTTTTATGTTCTGACAGATATCGCAGACCCGCTTGAGCATTTCATGCTTTTCAATCGCCATGCCTCATCTCCGTGCAGGTGCCTATACTGCCTTTATAATGGACGTTATTCCCGCCGAAGTCAATCCGGTTTCCGTTTATTCTTTAGTCCCGCCAGGTATTCGCGGTAGAGTTTGGGCGAGCGTCCGGTCTCGCGTTTGAACGCGCGGCTGAAGGAATACAGCGAGTCGAATCCGCACGCCAGCGCGATTTCCGACACGTTCATTTTCGATGAGGCCAGCAGCCTCGAAGCCTGGTTGATCCGCGTCCTGGCCACGTATTTTCCCAGGCTGATGCCAAACGCCTGCCGGAACAGCGCCCGCAGATGGCTGGCCGAAAGATGCGCCTGTTCCGCCAAATCCTCCAGATGTAAAGGTTTATCGAGGCGTTGATAGATAAACTTGCAGACCTGGCGGATGCGTTCCTGGTCGGGGGTGAATTTCAGGCGCGATTCCGGTTGGGCGTAGCGTTCCGCCTCGCGGAGTTCGCTCAGGTACAGGCCCAGGTGCAGCGGCAGCCTTTCCTCGGCTGGAGCGCGTCCGGACTGGGCACGCAAATACTCTCGGGTAAAGACTTTGAGATAATCCCACGCCCGCAGCGACACCTCTGCCGTGCGGTTACGCAGCGACGCCAGCGGCTCTTCCGACGTCATTTCAAAAGTGATGAAAAGCCAGAAAATACTGTCTTTCACAAAGTCGGCGTAATGGTGAAACTGGTGCGGAAAAATCAGCAGGGCTTTCCCGGGTGACAAAGGAAAAAAGTTGCCGTCCAGCACCACCGAACCGGTAGTTTCCAGGTTGGTGATGAGAACGTAGCGGTGGTGGATCGAATCGCGATGGCCGGGTTTGGTCTGGTTATTGAACATGATCACGTTGTGCGGCAGCACGCTTTGGTAAGGTGCAAACCCGCTGTAGATGTTGGCGGGAAAACCGGATTCTATCGCGTTACGAGCAATCTCGCGCAGGCTGGGAACCATTTTCAGCAACCCTCAATAATCACTTTTGTTAAACATTAAACCATATTTGCTATTCCTTGGCAATAACAAAGGTTGTATATTCAAGCAGATTCATGGAGTTTCTTTTTGCGTTTTTTGTATAAAAATGTATTGCACGATTGAAAGGAACAGATGATGAAAACCGTCGGTATCGGGATGATCGGCTGCGGCGGCCGCAACAACGGCGTGGTGGCACAGACACTGAAGTCAGGCGGCAAGCGCCTGAAGGTAGTGGCGGCGTACGACCCCAATCCGAAACAGATGGAGCATACGCGCGGCATGTTCAATCCGGATCTGACCGCGTACGAAAGTTACCAGGCGTTGCTGAAAGATCCGGCGGTAGACTGGGTGACGATCGGGTCGTGGAACTGTTTCCACAAGCAGCAGGTAATCGATTCCTTCAAGGCAGGCAAGCACGTCTTCTGCGAAAAACCGCTGGCTACCACTATCGAGGACTGCGACGCCATGATGAAGGCGTGGAAGAAAAGCGACCGGATGTTTTCCATCGGCTTCACTTTGCGCTACTCCCCCCACTACCGCAAGATCCGCGAACTGATCGAGCAGAAAACCGTCGGCGACATCATCAGCCTGGAGTTCAACGAAACCCTCGCGTTCAACCACGGCGGCTATATCCACGGCGACTGGCGGCGCAAGACCGAATACGCCGGCACGCATCTGCTGGAAAAATGCTGCCACGACCTCGACCTCGTCAACTGGATGGTGCAGAGCAACGCCAGGCGCGTAGCCAGCTTCGGCGGCACCGACTTTTTCCTGCCCAGGAACCGCAAGCACGTGAAACGCCTCGGCGTCTGCAAGAAAGGCTACTCCAAGGGCGCGTCTGCCTACGAAAGCTGGCAATTCCATAAGAAGGATTGCTACGGCTACTCCGATCCGTTCGGCACCGACAAGGACATCATCGACAACCAGGTGGCGATTATCGAATTCGCCAACAACGTGCGCGCGACTTTCCACACCAATTGCAACTCCGCCATTCCCGAACGGCGCATGTATATCAACGGCACCGAAGGCGCCATCCGCGCCGACGTGATAGCGGGCAGGATCGAAGTTTGCCGCATCGGCTGGGAAGAGAAGGTCAAGGAAGTCAAGGCTGGTGTCAGTGGCGGCCACGGCGGCGGCGACGAAATCCTGGGCAAGAGCATCGCCGATTCGATGCTGAAGGGGAAAGCCCCGTTCACCAGCCTGGAAGACGGCCTGAAATCCGCGGTCACTGCCTTCGGCATTGACAAGGCAATGGAAACCGGCAAGGTGGTGGACATGGCCCCGCTGTGGAAAAAGGTGGGGATCAAACTTTAAGCTGAGGGTTGATTAAGCTGATTGAGGGGGAGGCGCGGAATTCTGCGCCTCCCCTTGTATTGCTGCGAGGGACATTTGCCCCATCTCTCTTTGTCTTTGACATAGTCCCGATACGTTCAAAAATACCGTCATGGGTAATCCCAAAGCCGATCCGGCCACGCCTTCCAGCCGGACAACTGGCTACATCGCGCACCGTACCCGTCCTGTCTAATGGCTCATTGCCTTTTGAATCTTTTCGCTGACCAGTTTCATGAGTTCCGCATGGTTATTGCATGCCGCAAACTCTTCCTTGGAGATCGTAACGCCTAGCGGCAGCATGAGTCGCACCGTCTTCCCGTCGCCAGTCACGCCTTCGCTCGGGGTCATGTCAGCCATGGTTTCGGACGGCTCCTGTTTTTTCTTTTCTTCTAATTTCACGGCGAGCTTTTTTGCGATTTTCTGAATGTGCACATGCCAGCCGGGCTCCAGTTTCTCGATTTCCTTCTCATCCAGCACCTGAACTTTGTCCATGCGCCGCTTATAGCAGCTGTCGATGATTTTTTTGAATACCTTCCGGTTTTTGCTGTCAGTGAGCATATAGTCCGCAAAGCTCTCGGCCAATCCATAGTGCAGGCCAATGTCGCCCGAACCCCATTGGTTACTATCCCATTTTACGCATTCCTTCAGGCTGGGCGCAAAGTCCGGTTCCTCCTGTATCTTGCGTACCAGGTTCTCCATATGGAACCCCCGATTGCGGCGGAGCTCTATCTCCTCTTGGCTTGTGCCTTTTTCGCGAAGATTGAAGGTCTCGAAGAAGGTGGCGCAGCCCTCGTTGACGAATACGGGCAGAAGCGCCCGACCCGAATACTTGCGGAACATCGCGTGCGTGCCCTCGTGTTGCAGGGTGCCGCGATTGAAGTTATTACAGAAGTCCGGTTGCTTGCCCTCCTCCAGGTTCCAGGGGAAAGTCGCCACATGCAGCACTGGCCAGCCCGCTTTCCAGAAATCCACCCAGTGCACTCCTCCGCTCCATTCAGGAGCCGAAGTCCCTTGCATATAGCCTTTCCGGTCCTTGTAGACCACTACATCCATCTTGGCAAGCATATTGCCTGCTGGCGGCATGGGGAAGATATCATCAAAGGTGGTGATAAAGTAGTCCATATACGCTACGGTTTCAGCCGTAAAACGGGCACTGATGTCGCTCTTCACTTCGTAGGTCTTCTTTTTGTAGATCCAGAAGCCATCTTCTTGCTTCAGCTTTTCCTCAATGGCCTGGATCTTATTGAGTTCCTCCGGGCTCCAGGACCAGGGAATGTTATAGTAATCATTCTCTTCATCCTGGCCATATCCGGATAGAGCCAATAAGGACAGCCCGAGGAGAATCATAAACAATCTGGGTAAGTTTTCATGGATTAGTTCACGGTTCATCTCGTTATTCCTCCGGTTAGCTGTTGCAAAAATCCCTCTGTTACCAGGGATGAAAACCAATGTGGGCTGCGCCCACAACCAAATTTTTAATCATGCGCCAGGGGGCGCTTTCCTTGTGTGCGGACTTTGGCGAATAGCCGAAGCGCGTGCTCTGCACGCGGGTCTGCCGCACACCACTTCCGACCTCTTGTACTGACGTTCATCCTTTTCAATCTGACAGCTTTTCAGGCTGAATGCTGACGTTAAGTGAAAACTCGTTTTGAAAAATGGTGCTTGCTCCTTCAAGTTTCACTCGCGCGGTTTTAAAACATAGCTCGTTATTTCTCCGGTTCTCTGTTGGCTTTTGTTTTGCACAAAATAGCATCATTTGTCCGATGGCGGATTATATGATTGGGTAGAAAGCTTTTTAAAGTACAAAACAACTCTGTTAATACTCCTTAGCGGAGAACCGTTGGGATTAGAGTTTGAAGCTTTCCGCCATTTATCTTGAGCCATTAAAAGTAATTTCAAATCCGCTATATCGTTGTATGATTTAAGAACCCAAGCTGTGTGTTCAACGACATCAGTGTTATTTGACTTTATCCACTCGCGTAAAACATTGTGAACCACGTCATATGAACTTAAATGTGGCTGAAATGTAGAGTCAATCGAAAGATACTTTATGAGATGCTCTCGTTTATCAGGTGACTCAGTTATAAAAGCAACAATAAACTCGGCTGTGGGTAATGTATCTGACCTTATAATGTACCGCATACAATTTGATTCAATGGCTTTTAATCGTTCTCTACCTTCAGAGCTATTTTTTAATGCGGGGGATTCTATCCAATAATTTTCCCAACGCATTAAAGTCCGAATAAATGCCGATGCTATCTCTGGCGTTACTTCGCCTTCTCCTAGTACTCTCATTGCAAGACAGCTTTCATCAACATCAGTTGAGTCTAATGCCTTTAAAGCATCTTCAATAGATGACTTTTTAAGATTCTCATACCTCGTCTGTCTTAAAGCATCTTCAAAAGTGATTGGGGCTCCACAGCATCCTGCAAAAATGAGCACTATACAGAATGAAGAAAGAACAAGGCATATCGAATCGGAAACTGTGGTTGTCCGCGCTTCCTGTCGCGTCGTAGAAAATTTTGCCGGAGACCTTTTTTGTAATGTTGCCAGCATGAGACGCCAATCCTGCCTATGACCAGACACACCTATTTTACCACCTGTTACCTTAATGTGGCAAGGATTATTCGTGCTTAATACTACAACGCAAATTTTGGCCGAAGCATTTGGGAAGTATAGGGCACGGATAATTCCCCGACAAAATCAGCGTTTTTTCCGTAGCGGGATGAGCTTCCTTCTCTCGATCAAAAGCCCGGGCGACTCCAGCGTCCGGCACACTGTATCTTTTTCTGTATCGGCATAAAGTTCTTTCAGTTCCACCTCGGAGATGTCTTCAGTCAGCCTGCCCGACATCCGGATTGAAGCACCCTTCCGTTTGTTTTGCAAGAAGATTCGGAAACTTTCGCGTTCGGTTTCGGAAAGCGCAGGCCGGGCGCTTCCTCCGGTTTTGTCGCCCTGCGCGCGTGAATGACAGCGACTATATCATCGTCGCCGGGATAGGCGCGGTCGAGGC
Source organism: Planctomycetota bacterium (assembly GCA_020060765.1). GTDB lineage: Bacteria > Planctomycetota > SZUA-567 > SZUA-567 > SZUA-567 > JAGUZQ01. The sequence goes on from JAGUZQ010000013.1 coordinate 12,727, forward strand.
AGGCTGAGTCCTGCCTGAAAATTTTCCGAAAAAATTTGCCTAAGGGAAAAAGTATGGTAAACTTTTCCTGTGAGCAAACGTTTGCTCATGCGTTTGACGATTTTTCCCTTTTTTCTGGAGACGCCGGAATGCCTCTCAATGATAGCAACTGCAAGCACGATAAGTCGGGACACATCGCCCGGGTCAAGGCGGTTTTCCGGGGCGGGCAACCTGATCGGACGCCGTTGTGCGAGCAGGTAATTCCCTGTTCCGTAGCCAGCGAAATTCTGGGACGAAAAGCCTACACCGGCTCCTCGGATTTAAGCTACCATGTCTGCCTGGCGAAGCTGCGGGGCGCGGCAGCGGTCGAGGAATTGCGCGCGCAGGTGTTTGACGACCTGGTAGCGGTTACGCGCAAATTGGAACTGGACATTCTCCTCGTCAACGATTCGGTGGGAAGAGTCGGCGTGGCGCAGGCGATCGAGCAGCTGGACGAATACTCCTTCCGCCTCAGCGACGGGGAGAACTGGTCGGTCTGCAAGTTCGATCCCGCCTCCCACCAGTTCGGCACGGTCAGGGCGTCGTGGCGCGAGCCGGAGTTGGAAGAGGTAGTCACGATCATGCAGAACAGAATCGCGCAGGGGCCGACGCGGCGCGAGGAACTGCCCTACCACTACCAGCGCGCAATCGCGGAATGCGCCGGCGAATTCGTGATAGCAGGCTGTTCGTTCATGTCAATTCCGATGAAACCGGGTTGGCTGGAAGCTTCGCTGCTGGAGCCGGAACTTACCGCCGATTACCTCGACCTGATCGTGGAGGAGAATATCGCCTACATGGAACTGCAACGGCAACACGGTATCTGGCTGTTCAACGGCGGGGGCGATTTCGCCTATAATACCGGGCCGATCTATTCGCCAAAGTTTTTCGGGGAGGTGATGGCGCCGCGCTGGAAAAAGATGTTCGACTGGTGCCGGGAGCACGACGCGATTTACGTTTTCCGTTCCGACGGCAATCTCTGGCCAGTCGCTGACAGCCTGTTCGGCCAGGCGCGACCCCAGGCGTATTACGAAGTCGACCACGACGCGGGGATGACTTTCGACCGGTTACGAGAAGCGTTTCCTGAGCTGGTGCTGGTCGGCAACGTGAGTTGCGACACGCTGCAACGGGGCACGGCGGAGGAAGTGCGGAAGATGACGCGGTACTGCCTCGACTCAGCCGCGCCACGCGTAATCATCGCCAGCGCCAACTCGCTGCTGCACGGCACGCCGCTGGAAAACATTTACGCGATGTACGACACGGCCAAGGAATACCGCGCCTGTCAGGTGGGCTGACAGGTTAACGACGCACCGGCTTGACGGGTTAGTGGGTTGAGGGTAGCGCAGGCGATTACGCCTGCGCCATCCTGTTTATTCTCCGATATTTATTCCAAAGTGCCTGTCGTTGGATTCCCTTTGATATCCACCCCAAAGACGTTTACGGTAAAGGATAATAGCTGCTTGCTCCCAGACAGGAACTCATTGCAGCTAACAGCTCCAGTTGAGATGCAATCCGTCACCAAACTATTCGATGCTGTTTCCTAAATTCATCTCCCGGTTTTACCCGCTATTCCGACAGTAGCAGTAGTCCGAAGCGAGAAGTATCTATGTAGTTCTTGTCATCCCCGGCCCAGATCACCCGCTTTCTAGCCATAAAATCCGAACCGTGGTCGCGCACTGAAACAGAGAAGCCCATGAGCGGCTTCCGTGCTACGTTCAGAGCCTTGAGGCTTGCCCACGAAATGCCAATTTCCATCACGTAGCCCTCGGGTGTCCGGCGCGTCTTCATGGCTGTCTGTTTGAGAGAGAACAAGGCATTTCCAACAAGTTCTTCGGGGCCAGTAAAAATACTATCGGCAGACGTTTCTCCACTTCCTTTAGGCAGGAAAATCAATTGCGTATCGTCACCATCAAAACGTGATTTGGCAATATCTCCCTCTCTGTCCCAATCGAAGAAGAATTCGACGCAGTCGCTTTTCCACGTCGGCAGTTCAACTTCGGTGCAGTCTTTATAGTTCACAATAGCATCGTCCTTGACTTTCAGGAAGAAGTAGAGGCCGGTCTCATTCCAGGCGGTGGCCATAGTCACCCAGTCGGAGAGCGGCATTGGTGTTCCATACACGTCCTTGTCCTCTACCGCATCTACGGCAACAGCGCTGGCTGTATGCGGAACAGAGAACATCTTGAGGGCAATCGGCACTGTGAAAACGTATGCTCCGTTTTCAAAACCAAGGCGAAGTTCGTCCCCAAATTCTGGCGTCTTTACCGCAAGCGGCCAAGAAACGTCTTTTTTGGCAAAGGGCGGCAGGACAAACTTGTCGGCGACGTTCCCGGTTACCCAGTCTGGTTTCGTCAGGGTCGAGATGGCAACCGTTTGTTCTTCGGCACTCGTACTCGAAAGTGTCGCGACGACACTGGGTTGGTCGCCGGTAGCGCCAAGTGTTACCTTATCAACCTTAATCAGGCTAAGGCCTTTTATTCTTATATCAGTTAGAGCCGCTGCGATATCTGCGGGAGTCGCGTTTTTCGCAACGAGATAACAGGGGGCGGCACCAATCGGAATCGTGGTTCTCACGCCATCGGTTTTTACTTTTACCGGACCTCCCATCATGTCCAACACTTCAAGGTCGAGTAAGGGTAAAGATGCTTCAGACTCAAAGACGGGATTCCACAACACTGCAAAGGGGGCTCCGGGGCGGTCAAAAACATATGCGATGGTGTTGCCCTCGACATGCGGCTCCTGGAAGAACTTCGCCTCGTCGTAGAGCTCGATCATGAAGTTCTGGCCGATCAAGGCGGCATCCGGTGAACCGTCGAAATTGAAAAGAGACATCTCTGGTTTGCCGAGATTGCACCAGCCAGCAGCGAGATTGAACCAGCTTTGCCGCTCAACCCCGCAGGCCATTTCGTTTGCGAAGTGTTGAGTCATGCGAATGAGTGTAGAGTCCGGGCGATAACCATTCAACGTATCGGAGTCGCTGAAATAGGCCGGAAAGTTGTAAAGAGGAGCGATATAAACTCCGGTCTCGGTGTCCCAGATCGGGTATGTTCGACCTGTGATAGTTTTTGCTAACTCACGAACACGACTCACATAATCCCGGTCTCTGGTGTGGTACCCGTGGATGGCTATGGCATCCATGCTTTGCCCGGCACCAAGCTTGAGGCACGATTTCACCCAGCCGTAAAGGTCGCCGCCGACATCCCATGTGCCGCAGAGACCGAGAATCACGGCATTGGGGTTGGCTTTTTTGATATTTTCATGAGCGATCCAGGAAAGCGGAAGGTATTCGTTTTCGCGCATTTTGACGCCGGGTTCATTCCAGTTTTCCCAGATATCGATCTTGCCCTTGTAGCGCTTGGCCATCTCGTAGCAGAAGCGGCCAAACGCTTCCACATCCGGCAGAGGAGCGCCCTTTCCGGCGGATGTGCCGCCTAAACTCGCAGGGCCGGTCTGAATCCATTTCGGGAAATCGTATTGGGTGTGATAGTTGCCGTGGGAGGTTAACAAACCCATAATCTCGAAATCGTTACGAAGCAAAAGGTCGACGAAGCGGTCGGTGTCTTCGTAATAGAACTTGTCCGGCGCTTCCATAATCATCCTCGGGCCGGTCTGGCGATAGGTGTGTATCCAACGCCAGCCTGTACGACGAGCAGCCTTCAGGTAAATTTCGGGATCTCTTCCCCAAGCAACCATTCGGAACGAAGGATCGGGAGACTGAAGAAGATACGAACGGGCTTCCTCTGTAGTTTCGAGACTTCCGCCGAATATCTTTGATTTCATCGGCAGTACGCTTAAATCACGGATACCGCCGAAAACGCGTTGAGCCTCGGCTGTTTCACCCGCAGCATTTACCGTTATTTTTATTTTGTAGAGACGTCGCTCGATTGGAGGCAGGTCGATCAGCGCAAGCGCATGGCCGGTTTCATCAAGATTCCCGTTGATGGTTCCTTTAGTTACTTCCGCTCCACTCAGGACATCTTCGAGTTTCCATTCCGCCCGGAAGGGAGCCGCTGCTCCCGCGTAGGAAACAATCCGCAGTTCGGCCGTGTCGTGTTCTCCTACTGTGTAAAGGAGCAGTCGACGCTCCGGATATTGCGCCAAATCCACGGCTGCCTCAAGCGGCTTCGTCGGCGCATAGTCAGTGAGTTTCTCGGTTTCAACTTGTACAGCATCAATCCAGATAGTTTTGAATACTGGTTTTACCGCTGACGAAAGGTATATCTGAAAGGCGTAGACTCCCTTTCTCCCGGCATTTGTCAATTCCTTGAGATAGTTTTCTCCTACAATCCCCTCGCACGTATAGCGCTTCCACTCTGTTGTAAGCCGGGCAGAACCGGAAATGACTGCTTTCCAACCGCAACACAAACGGAAGGTTGCCGAAACGTCCGGCTTATCCGCCTTGGCCTGAAATGAAAGCACGACTCTAGTTTTCGCCGGTACTTCGATAGCGGGGAAGCAGACTATCGCTGTATCTGTTTCCGTCTGGTTTGAAATTTTGAGGCTATAACGTCCGTGCGCTGCGGTTTCGTCTGACACTACCGGGTAGACAAACTTCGGCCAATTCCGGAGATAAACGCAGGGGGCAACTTCGAATCCCCACCGTCCGACCTCGAATGAGGAATTCTCCGTCAGAAGGTTTTCCCCTCCAGCCGCTGGCATTACCCAAGCCATTACAAGAAAAAGTCCTGCCAGAAGCTGCTTCATTCCATAAACTCGCCGTTGCTTTGTTCGTTGCATGTTCGTCTCCTATAGGTAGTCCCGGGGGAAGAATTTGTTCGTAATGTCGGACATGGTCGAATATCCGCAGGTCATCAAGGCATGCAGCATACTGGCGACCCCAGACAGCGCCAAAACAAACGTTTCGTTTCATTAACTCGACCTTCGGTAACGCGGTAGTTTGCGCTGCCCAGCTATTCCAGGCGGCATCGTCCATTTCAATGGTCAAATTTTTCTGGATTCCCACCAGCTTTCCATCAATGTAAAGTGCAACTTCCGCTTTGCCCTTATCCTGGAAAGACCATGAAGCAGCGACGTGATGCCACTCTCCCGGCTGCCACTCTGAAACACCGGGATAATCCAAGGAAGTTCGGTTTCCATATCGGTCACCAACAAGAAGAAATAAACCCCGCCCCCAGCCCTTTATGATATTGAGGGAATTGGCATAACTGTCTTTTGTGTTTGGAACCGGGGCGTGGGCGCGAAACAGAGCCCAGTTGTCTACCTCCCCGGTGAATTTCACTTTGAATTCGACCGTCCCCTGGTTGTGATTGAAACTGCGTGCGAGAGGCAGGTATGCGGCAGCGGTTCCCGTCAAGCAGCGTCCGCCTGCTCCGTCATCGGCAGATTTTGCATTGACTATGAATGCCTCCGAAGTGGCCAGTGCATCTGTGTTGAATGTCTCGGCGACGAGCACTCCCCCCTCCGCGGCACTGGTGACAGAAGCGGCAAATAGCGCCAAACAGTATATCCAGGCAAATCGTTTTACCTTTCGCACCTGCTGAAAACAGGGGAAAGCCACGCCCCGTTGCGGCTGTTCGTCCGTTCGATTGCCAGTCAACATTCCACTGTCCTTCCCATGACTAAACAAAAGCAGTGTATTGCGCGTCCTGTGTACGAGGATTTTTACAGATATCTGTACAAAGAGCCTGACTGGTATGATGTTTATTGCTTACGGCCAATTATCGCTCCACATCTTGGCGTTGATGTCAGGCAGTGCTACCGGCGAGGCATGGCCATCACCGTACAGGCAATTAATCTTATCAGAGTGCCGCAAGTCGATATAACACTGCCAGTTTGGATCCGGCCACGATGGCAGATGCGAGATATAAACCATGCCAAAACTATAGGCAATAACCCCTGGCTGCTGGTTGTTGCCGCCATCGCCAATCAAGACGCTTTTGGATGGTTGCAGAATCCGGTAAACCCGAAGGGGAATGGTTGGGCCATTTTTTGCGAATGTCTGCGCCGCGGTGTAAGTCCGGATAAGTTGATCTACAGGAAATCCGAATGTCGTGGCGGCGGTCGGACATACAAATACCATATTGGTAAGGGTACTTGACCGGTTCGGAAGGTATGGGAACATGACGCTTTGCCAGCCATTATTTCCCACCGAACCAACCGGGAGTTCGGCATACGGAATGGACACTGGCGGCAAAAAGCCTGTGTTATCGCCAGCGTACAACAATAAGGCCTGATGAATCTGCCGTTGATTATTCAGGCACTGCGTGGATTGAACCCGCAGGCGTGCCATGCCAAGCACCGGAAGAAGCATGCTCGCAAGTATCGAAATGATGGAGATGACTACCAGTAACTCCACCAGGGTAAATCCTGCTTTCGATCTTCTGCGTCTAACCTCTGCGCGGTCGTACATCATGTTCCAAACTCCTTCAGATACGGGATCGAATACGCTTCCCTTGGCAGGCCGAGTTTCGGTTTGTTCTGTATTTTGCTTGAATATACCCTGTCCTATATGCCCAGAGAAAGGCTCAAATGCAAGTGTACTCTCAGAAACATTTTTTGACGAAGAAACTATGCCGAGAGTTATCATCTCTTCACGAGATAGCCTGCCTTCCGCCGCAACTGTTTCAATTATACCCTGCCATTCGCCCTTTGCCTCCAATTCCTGCCGCATATCGACTAATGTCTGGGCAAGCCGGGTGGCCATGAAACAGCCATGGCTTTCGATAACAGAAAGATTCAATGAGGCTTTATGGATAATGACTTCATCAGGTATTTTTTTCTGGAAACGAAGCGGAACGGTCATGTGGATTTCTTTACGGTTGTATATACCAAACCCATGCAAAGCCAAGGCGCTATTATGACTGATAGCTCCTTGTGGTTGATCCTCTAAATTGCGACTCCACAAGTTATATCTTGTAAAATCAGCCTCCATTGAGTCGGTGTAATCTGGCAAACGGAAAAGCCCAAATAGTATCCTGAGCCAATTTTTTTGATTAACATGGTATGTATGATGATACCTTGCGTAGCCTATTGCTGCTGCTTGACTAGAGGTGAAGTAGCCGTTTTGTCTTTCGGCCAACTCCTTGAGCTTTTTCCGTCTTAGATTTACCGAGCCTAGGAACATCTTTAATCCAGCATATTTTAAATATATTGTTGAGGTATTTACAGTCTATTCTATGATTACCAATAATACAACCACATGGCATCGATATTGTCGTCTGTATAGTTAGCAACATTGCGTAAGTCTTTATTGAAATAGAAGATAAAACTACGGGGAATCAATAGTTGCGAGGTGGAAATCTCACAATATCAAACTGCAGCCAGGCTGAGTTTTGAGATCATTACAAATACCGCCGCCAGTGAAGGACAACTGGAACTCCGTAATTTCGGCGCCTTCGAAATACGCACCCGCAAGCCACGCAAGGAAATGAGTGGGCGGGTGCTTGGGCGTTGATGGCAGGATATGGGGGAAGGTCACAACATCCTACTCTGCCTCTTGCACGGCTGAAGCGAACGTTTCGCGCTCCACGCCGGACAGGAACAAGACCTTCACGGACGCGCGCCATGCCTCGCCCGGCGCGAGCCTAACGGGATCGTACATCCACTCTATCGTCGGCTGTTCTCCCCGCCAGAGGTAGAACTGCCTGACCTCGTTACCAAGGCTGAAAAATGCCCCGAATTTTCCAGCTAAGGAATAACAGCCAATACGAGGAGCCTCGCACGGTTTTCCCGACTTGAATCCCAGTGGCTCCTTGCCGGGCAGGAGAAAGACACCATCTCCGTCTGCCGCGCCGAGAACCGAGATCGGCGCGCCCTCTCCCGGCAGGATTATCTCCATGCCACCGCAGAGGTTGGCAGGATCGCCCAGCTTTGGAAAATTGTGCGACCAGAAAGAAAACTCTATTTCCCCCTCGCCTCGGTTCGTTATTTCATATTCCACCGAAAACGAATCCTGGTCTCCCGTCAGCGAAAAGGTTTTGCGCAGCTTAATCAGAGGCAAGGCCAGTTCCTTTTCCAACGTCAATTCGGCCTTGTCGCCCGACAGTTCCGCTCGTAACACGGAATACCTAGCGCTTTCCTCGCCGGAGTTGCGCGCGGCGGCAGGCAGCCAGAACTGATCCCAGAACAGGGATTGCTGCTTTTCCCCCGCGATGCCCGTCTGGCACATCCTATCGCCGGAGGGAACATGCTGCCACTCCACCAACTTTCCCCCATTGCCGGGGTCAATCCACAGTTTCTGCGTTTTGGAATACAATATCACCTCCGGCTCGCCGCTTTTGTCGATATCCCCAAGAGCGACGCCCAGCCCGTCCCGCTCGACGGGAGTTATCGCCACTTCTTCCCTGGGCATGGCATTGCACGCGGTTTCGTAGTCCCGCGCTATTTCCTCCTGGGTAACGCGCGTCCACTCCGCCGCCGCCTCATCCGGAGAACCTAAGCGTATGAATGCGGCATCGCGTTTTGCAATCTTGACCATGAATCCCTGCCGCAGTTTTTCCGCCTGCCAGGCAAGGTTCCCGTCCGGGTCGGTATAAACCAGCTTGCGCGTCGGATCGCACACCAGGACTTCTCCCGCCAGTTCCGGCGGCGTGACGCGCACGAAACAGTCGTACAGATCATGGAAGTTGATCGCGGTCAGGAGAAAGCCGCCGCCGAAAACGTGGCCGCGCAGACCGAGGTGCTGTTCCCACTGCGGGTGGGTGGAGGTGACGGGCTTCCCTTCTATTTCCAGCGTCCGCTTGCTGAGCGGCAGGCCTTCCGCCTTGAACGAGTCGTCGCACCGTTTCCCTTGCAGGTAAAATTCCTCATTGACCGCGATTTCGGCCATCGCCCGGTCGATCTCGACGAAGAACAACCCGTCCACCTGATGTCCGGGATAGATGGAAATCCCTTTCGCGCCGCTTGCGGCCGCACCGAGAATTTTCAACCGCATAAACCAGGGATCAACAGTCTCGCTGCGGCTGGTGTAACTACCGTGGATCGGCCCCGCGCGGCTGATGGACGGGGTCATGTAAACGTCTTTTTTCAGAGCTTTGACATTCACGTCGATCAGGTCGAACGCCTCTTTTTTGTTGTAGTGGTAAAAGCTGGAAAAATGCGCGTCGACGTGCTGCTCGTAGGTGCGGGAATCCTTCGCCACGCTGTCGAACCTGTTTTCAAAGCCGGGGCGGTTGAACCAGAAGGGATAGTCGTAGTCGGCGACGATCAGCTTGGGACTGTAGGCGCGGATAGCCGAAGCCATCGCCCCGATCACGTCCACGGTTTCGCGCAGCCTGAACTCGCGCCATTGCAGGCGGTGGTTCTTGCGGATGTCCTCCGTCGTGACCCCGGCGGGAAGATCGAACATGCGCGCGAACTTTTCCCGGCAGCGCTCGCAGAAACACCACTCGTGCGGCGCCCACGGCTCAGTATCGATGCAAACCATCTCGCCGTCACGCGTGCCGGCGCGGCGCAGGCTCTCGGCCACATAAGCGGGAAACTTCTCCGCCACCTCCGGGTCGGTAAGGAACCAGGTGGGGCAGACCTTGCCTTCTCTCTCTTTGCCCTCCGCCGTCATCGACATCGGCACCTCGGCCAGGTCTTTCGTGAAGGGAAGAAAATTCCTGTTAAGATGATCGGCGAAGGTGTTGAACATCCACCAACCGCGGCGCTCCAACATATCGTCGATCGCCTTTAGGAGCGGGCTTTCACCCCGATGTCTTTTCCGGCTTTTCATGTTGGCTTCTTCGTATTTGCGCGCCACCGCCGTCAGCAGGCCGATGTCGTGGAAATTGATATCCTGATCGCCCCAGGAATAGTAACGGAAATTTTTCGGATTAGGCGTATTCGCCAGCGGCGGCAAAAACTTTATCGCCAGTCCCCGCTCCCTGCTCTTGCCGCCGTCGTCTTCCAGCCAAAACCAGGCGGGGAATTCCTTTCCCGCCAGATCATCCTTTGCCGGACGGAAAGCCATGGTCAGTTCTCGGCTCCAGGCGGGAGAAGCCTGCACAATACCAAACACGCGCGGATTGCGGAAAATGTGCCGCACCGTCCGCATGTCGCCCCGGCGGGAAGATATCTTTTCCGGGATTTCCACCTGTAACAGGCCACTGTGCGTGTTGAAGCATTCGGCCAGTTCCACCTCCTGCGCCAGTTCGATCACGAACGCGGGATTTTTAAGATTCTTTTTCCCCCAGAAGTGGAACGACAGGCTGCACGGGCTGTCGACGAAGGTGTTAAAGACGCTGTGCCCCTCCTGCCAGAGGGCGTTGCCTTCGGCCGGTTCGCAGGAGACGTTGAGCGGAAAATCGACCAGCACCCGCGCCGCGGTCTCGGCCAGCGCCGCGTCGTCGAACCAGACTTTTCCCTCGCCGGTGTTGAGCAGATATACCCTGGTCGCGGCCGTCTCTTCGGGGACGAGAAAGCCGAGCGTAAGTTCGCCCCATTTTTTCGCGTTGGCTACGGCATCGGACTTGCGCTGCAGCAGCAGTTTTTCCGCCTTGTCATAGCACTCGACCTGCAACGTTGCCTCGCCCTTGCCAGACGTTTTGGCGAAAACGGAAAGGAGATAATCCTCTCCTGGCGCAGGCTGGGCGGACAATTCCGGCTCCACGCCGAAACAGGCTCCTCCGGCCTGCCAATCTATCAGCGCCGCGTGTTTTCCGCTTTTCGCCGCCGTATCGGCACGAGCCTCACCCACTGTTTCCAATCCGTCCCATCCGCGCCGATGCCAGTTTTCCGGCAGCCCGTTTGCGCCAGGTTTTTCCATGCCGGGGTTGCGGAGCAGGTTTTCGCCGGATGCGTCTTCCTGCGTCAGCGACAAGTCGTCGAACCATATCCTGCCGCCCCTGGCGAGGCGCAGCGAAACCTGCACCTTCTCCACGCCCTCTTTTAATTCGACAGTTTCGGAAAACTTCTGCCAGTCAAACGTGCCGTCAATTCCGAACACCACCTGCCATTGCACCTGACTCTTGCCGCCGCCGTGCCCCATCAGGATCACCTCGCCGCCGGAAGCGTCTTCCGCCCGCACGAACAGTTCCAGTTTAACCGTTCCCGGCTTCACCGCCACGGCGGCTGAAGTGCACCACAGCTTTCCTTCCCTTTTTTCGCGGCTCATAACCAGCGAGGCGTCTCCGCTCTTCCGCCGATCTTTATTCACCATGACCGCGCCCATAGTTTCCGCGTCTTTGGCTACCGCCCATTCGACCACGCCCGTTTCGTCACTATTCTCGAAACCGGGATTTTTCAGCAGGTTTTCTGCTCCGCACAGAGGGAGAGAGAGAAACAACAGGCATCCCAGGACATAACTTGCGCGTGCATTTTTCATATCGGTCTCCTGCAAAGAGTTTTAAAGGCAATACATACCCACAAGCGAAAACTGTTTCGCTCTTCCTTACCGCACCGGGGAATTATCGGCTCAGTCTGAAATCATGAATAATTCGAATGCCGACGCAAAATCTTATTGCGCCAGGAACCACCAACCGCCTATCGAGACGTCAAAAGTGCCAGGTTTTTCCACCGACACGTGCTGATCCGCCCACTGCATCACCGAGGCATTGTCGTGAATGATCCCGACATAGCAGTTGTAGTTGGGCTTTTCCCAATCGGTCCAGCCGCGTATGCTCTGGTGGCTCCCGTCCGGAATCAGCAGAGCGTCAATGCCTTCAGCGTCCGACAGGATCAGCTTGCGGGAGGGCGAACGGAGCTGGCTCTGGCGTTTCCAGTCGCAATAAGTAGCTATCGACCCGCTGCTCCACCGCAGACCGCATTGCCGGTTCATGTTGTAATTGATGGAATAGACCCAAGGCAGAGTCGCGGCACCTGTACTCAGCGCCGGGTTGGACGGGCAGACCATGATAGTCTTTTCCGGCAATTCGGGATAGAGCTTTACCGGCACGGAACTGTAGCCGAGATAAGTGTAGTAATACTTGAAATACGACCCCTGCAGATTCACGGGAATGAGATAGCCGCTGTTGTCGTTGGAATACTCCGACCACAGCGCGGCGGACTGACGCAGGTTGCTCATGCAACAGATTTTCTGCGCCTGTGCCCGAGCCTTGCTCAGGGTAGGCAGCAACAAGGCGGCGAGAATGGAGAGAATCGTAATCACCACCAGCAGTTCCACCAGCGTGAATCCCGCGCGGCGATAATTGCCTCGCGGCATTGTTCTCTCTACCGCCGTCTGATGCTTGCGGAAATCGACGGCCGAATTTGACAAAATCGCGCCCATGTTCTCCTCCCCGTTTTTTGCGTCCTTTTCCCCACCAGCCGCACCTTCCCAATCCTGCTCCGCCAGGGAAACCGCCTGCAACCCACCTTCTCTTCCATAGTTTATTACATTTTCAAGCTGTAACGGCAAAGTTTGCGATGAAATGCGACGGCTTTGAATCAATTCCCCTTTTCCGCATTCCTTGACATCCAGCAACGTCTGCCTGACAGTCGTAACCATAAAACCTTCGCCAGTCTGTTTTTCCAGTAAATCCTCCGACTGCCTTTTATGCAAAACGCAGGATGGCGGGCAGGTTTTACGGAAATCGTGCGGAACCGAAAGATCGATCTTACTCGGTTCTTCCTGCGTCAAACCGTGATACCACAAGGCACTTACGTGGCTGATAACCGCCATCGGCTGCTCCTGCTGGTTCCTGCTCCACAAACTCCAGCGGACAAATTCAGATCTGATTGTGTTTATGTATCCTGGAAAGCGATACAGTCCCTTGTCAATGTGAAGCCAGTTACGAACCTTGCAATGATACGACAAAAGCTTGTCGCAATATCCCGCTTCCTGTGCTTGCTTTGCAGTAAAATACCCAAGCTGAGCGCTTGCCGTCGCCTTCAAGTTGTTTTCCAGTAGTTGCGGCGATACCCTAGATCTATTCATACTGTCTCCAAACCCAAACCAACTATAACTCATCATATTCACAAAGCAAATATTTTGTTGGCTTTATAATGGTGTTTTTGAATTATATATTACAAGTAGCTTAACAGCAATAACATATAGCATTGAATTACATTGTATATTATGGTATTATTTTCATAACCCATATTTGGTAATGGAGGAGGACGAAATGAATTAATTGATTGCGGACGCTAAAAACGGTTACAATACCTAAAGACATTGAGCATAAATTGAAGGGGAGAAGGGACTTTTTTTACGAATCTTCACTTCGTGTCAGCGTTGCGTTGATGGTGACAAACAATGTCTCTAACGGAATATCTCCTCTGTTCTCAATGCCGGTTTTCTGCCAAGGAGTATCTATATTTGGGCATAATCGTTTTGCTTTAGCCTTCGTCATTTAATGTTGCATTCAGCTTGCATATACAGATGCCATGCGTATTATGCAATAGCTAATGGCAAGTATTAACGCTAAACAATAGAAGCACCTCATTCAAATTCCGCTGGTATTTTTGTCTGTAACGAAGCTCGGCTGTTGACCTTCCTGGGTGATGGGATTAATTTAGGCCATATTTATTCAATAATAATACATTTTATCATTGTCATTATATCTTATTATAGTAAAGCATTTTATAGCAAAACTCCATCGTGTATTTGAATATTTATAGATTGCAGATGTTTGCCAAATTTAAGTTTTTTAGGTATACTCGTAAGACTTTTACCGGGATTAAGCCATGCTTAACAAGCAGACATCGAGGCTGCACAGAAAGGCTTCCACGCAATTTGGGTATTTCACCGCCAAACAAGCGATTTCCTGCGGTTTTTCCGCCAGCAACCAGACCTACCATTTCAATTGCGGTCATTGGGAGCGAATAGATAAGGGGCTTTATCGGTTGCCAGATCAGGAGACTTCTTTCGAGTCGGAGTTGACAAGGTGGCTTCTATGGAGTCGCAATAATCGCGATCTTCCGCAAGCGCGGGTCAGCCACGAAACCGCCCTGGCCTTGTACGGGATTGGCGATTCGATGGCTTCGGAAGTACACTTAAGCGTACCGCCCAGGTTCCAAAAGAAACCGCCTCCGGGGGTGGCGCTGCATAAACGGGAATTGCGGCGCGTGGCGGTGCGGCGTTGGCAAGGCTTTCCCGTAACCACTCCGGTGCAAACGCTGTCGGATTTGTTGGGCAAGGCAGAGACGGGGAGGTGGAAAGGCTGGGCGGTGAGTATGCTTTCCAGAGGTTTGGTGGAAGAGGCGGATTTCGCGGTGCATAATCTGCTTTTTCCGGAAGAAGCGGAGGCGCGCCACGCGGCTTCCACCGGAGCAGAAATCAAAACAAGGGGAGGGTATGGCATGACTTCCGGGATTCGTCAGGTGGGACGCTGGGAACTTAGGCGCGCGCAGGCGGGGTTTACCCTGGTGGAACTGCTGGTGGTGGTGGCGATAATTTCGATCCTCGCCAGCCTGCTCATGCCGACTCTGCGCGCCGCGGTGGAGACCAGTCGCCAGATGGTCTGCGCCAACAATCTCCGGCAGATCAACCTGGCCATGGTCAATTACGGCGACAGTTGGAATAACTGGATCACGCCGGGTCTGCAATCCGCCAGTTACTGCTGGTTCAACCTGCTTTCGGAATCCAAGAATTTTTCCTCATATACCTACGCCGGCGGCCCCGCCCTGCCCAACACCAACTTTGGCCTGCTTTATCCCCAGTCGTTCAAGTGCCCCTCGGAAAGCATTGGTTTCGGTTACTATGGCGCCACGCCGCCCGGTTTTACTTACACCCACTATGCCGCAAATTCCTGGCTGATGGGAACTTACGGCGCCGCTCCTTACGACATTTATCACAGGTGGAGTTGTATCACCGCCGCGTCAAAAACCATTTTTATCACCGACAACGCTGTTTATAACAATAGCACTTGCTCATATTTGAAATACATGAGCTACCGCCACGCCGGAGGCGTAGAGAACACTTACATAACCGGAGGCGATGCCTCGGCCAGAACGCCGACGGGGAAAACCAACGTGATGTACGCCGACGGGCACGTGGAAGCGAAGCGTTATCTCGAATTCGAACGCCGCACTACAGAAGCGGCAGACACTAATACTTCCTATCCGACGAGAGATGTGGGGTATAAGCGGTAGCCTGAAATAAAAAGCCCGTGAGGTTAAGTTAAGGAAATCCTCGTACCGTCATTCCCGCGAAGGCGGGAATCCAGGAGGTGTTCGCTTATACAGGCGTGGACGTGTTTTTTTAAAAACCTTCGCGGGAATGACGATTCGTAAGTTTAACAGTTAAAGGTATGTCACGCATATTTCGTGGATTTTATTTTAGGTGAAGGAGCAAACATGATGCGGGAAAAAATGTGGATCGCGATGGTGCTGGCGGGGTTGCTGCTTTGTTGCGCAGGCGGCAGGGCAGGGGAAGAAACCGTGCTTTTCGGCGAGGGAACTAAAAGCAAGTTTGCCGGAATGACCGGCGTCTGGTTGGAGGATGGCGGCAAATTCGTGGAAATGTCGGACTGCGCCGACCCCAACGGCAGACCGCTGTTCGCGACCACCGCCAAGACCGTCAGCGACAATCTTTTGCTCTCGGCGTCTTTCGAGGTATATGACGGCATGGGAGAAACTTTCGTTTCTCCCGCTTGGACCGACGGCGACAACTACGTGGCGGCGGTTTGGTTAGACACCGCCACCGTGCGCATTGTGCAGATGCTGGACGGAAAGGAAAAAATCGTCGCCGAGAAAAAAATGACCGACAAGAAAAAACGCCCGCCTCTGACCTTGGGCGCGGCGGTAAGCGGCAGGGGTGTCCGGGCGTTTGTGGACGGCGAGCTGGCGCTGGAAGCAGCGGCGGTTTTCTCGCGGGGAAAATTCCTGGCGCTGGGCGGGCGCGGACGGCAGCAGGCAATAACGAAAGTAACGCTGGTCACGCTGGCGACGGACATGCCTTGGAGCACGAACAAGTCGGCTTTGTGTCCCGTGACGGTCGACGTTGGCGCCGGACGCTCCGTTTTTTACCGGAAAGAGGAAGGCGCGCAACTGAAGATAGCGATTAAAAACCGCATCAACGAGCCGCTGGAAGATTTGCAAATCTCCATGACTGTTCCCGGCGGCGGCAAAACCGAGAAGGCACTGGCCTCTCTCGCGCCGCTGGGGAGCGAAATAGTGACCTTTGACATCCCCACCGCGCGCCTGCGCGCCGATCTTTACAGCGCGAGTCTGCAAATTGAGATTCCGAAATACAAGGGACTGTCCGACAGCCGCGGCTTTCGCATAGTGAACCGCCCCAATGATGAAGCGATGCCGGTAATGATGTGGGGAGGCATGCCGAAGGAGGGCGGGGCTAAGCTGCTGGCGGAACTGGGCTTTACCCACTGCTTCGCCGGCGGCGTGAATTACCGCAATATTTTCCTGGCGCAGAAAGCGGGAGAGGCTGTTCCCTCTCGCGACAAACTAGTCGAACCGCGTACAATCGAAAAAATTGAGGAGGCGATGGCGGCGGGGCTGCGTGTTGGAACAAATCTGGCCGTCGGCCACTATTGCACCAAATTGTCCGAATTGTACGAACAGGTTCACCGCATCAAGCGGGAGGGTGGAAAGTCTGAAAAGGTTTCTGCTTGTCCTAACCGCAAGGCGATGCGGGAATATAGTCTGCGCTGTGTGGAATCATTAATGCAGGGATACGGGGAGCATCCCGCTTTTGCGTTCGCCCTGCTCAACACCGAGGTGCGCGACGGTTCGGCTCCGTGCTTCTGCCCGGAATGCACAGAATTATACAAACAGGAGACGGGGCTGGAACTGGCGAAAATCCCGACTGGAGCGGAAAACAAAAACGGATACCGATACCAGAACGTCAAAGACTTCCCTGTAACCCGCATCGTGCCTGACAACGACCCGGCTATAGCCTATCTGAAATGGTACTGGAAAAGCGGCGACGGCTGGGTGAATGTCAACGACGCGATGCACGACGCGCTTGCGGCTTACGGGCGGAAGGATTTCTTCGACTGGCACGACCCGGCGGTACGAGTCGCACCGGTCTACGGCAGCGGCGGCAAGCTCGACATGATCGGCCAGTGGACCTATTCCTATCCCGATCCGATTCGAGTGGCCATGACTGCCGATCAGCTTATCAACATGGCGCAGGGCAAGCAGAAGATTTACCAGATGATCCAGGCGATCTGTTACCGCAGTCAAACCGCGCCGAAGGAGAAATTAGGCACGGTGGACAAGGCCGAAGGCATGTCCGACCCTTGGGACGACCACGATCCGGAAGCAGCCTACATTACCCCCGCCCCCGCGCAGATGCGCATCGCCTTCTGGGCCGACATTTCCCGTCCGATCGATATGATCGGCTACCACGGCATCGGCGCATTGGTGCCAGGCGAGAGCGGCAGCTACGTTCATACACATCCCGACACGGCGGGGGCGTTGAAAAAAATACATGCGGAAATCATTCAACCTTACGGGCCGATGCTGCGCCGGATCGGCGACCGGCCTGCCGACGTGGCGTTTCTCGAAAGCTTCGCCTCGCAGGTGTACAGCGGCAACGCGACCTTCGGCTGGGCCAGCGGCGAGATCGCGACTTACTGGCTGGCGACCCAACGCGCCGGCTTGCAGTCGGACATGATCTTCGACGAGACTGTGATGGAACAGGGGCTGGATAAGTACAAGATACTGATATTGTCTAACGGCAACGTCTTGACGCAGGGCGTTTATGACAGAATCCTGGCTTTCCAGAAAAAAGGTGGCATCGTAATCGGCAGTTACGCCACGGTTCCCGGCATCAAGCCTGACCTTGTCCTGGCCAAGCCGGAAGCCAGCCAGCAGAAAGGCGCGGACTTCTTCACCGAGCAGATCAAACTGGCGGGAACGGTGCGGGACTTTCTCCAAGGCAAATACGAATTTTTCGCCTATGCGGATAATCCGGAAATCATGCTGCACACCCGCGAAAAAGACGGCGTGCAGTATGTCTTCGCTATCAACGACAAGCGCGAATACGGCGATTACTTCGGCCTCTACGGCATGGTGATGGAAAACGGCTTGCCCGCGTCTTCCGCGATCACGATCCGCCGCGCCGGGGTGAAGGTGATAGACCTGGTTTCCGGCAGGGAGATTCCAGTCGAATCCGACGGGACGGTAACGCGCTTTAACGCCGATTTCGCCCCTGCCGACGGAAAAATCTTTGCCGTTATGGAGAAACTGCCTGCGGCTTTGGAGATTTCCGCACCGGAAAAGCTGGCGCGGGGAAAACAGGCAGCGATAACCGTTTCTATCACCGACAGGGACGGAAAAGTTCCGGCAGCCGTTTTGCCGCTGGATGTCCGGGTCTACGATTCGGCGTTTCGCGAGGCCGAGTGTAGCGGGTACTATTATTGCGAAAGCGGGCGCAAGGAGATAACGCTCGATCTAGCTGCAAACGAACGCCCCGGCTTGTGGCGGGTGGAGATCCGCGAACTACTGACCGGCTTGAAAAAAACCGCTTATATCACGATAGAATAACCGCAATCGCGAGCTATACCGTAAACCCGTGCGATTAAGAACTCGCGGCAGCAGTCGCGAGTTTAGAAACGAAACTTCACTCAAGGTCGACATTTCGCTGAAGGATCAAAAACTCATGGCTTGGATGGAACGTAATCCCGCGGCGAGAATGGTAGCGAGGGACGATGAGCCGAATACGCCTTTCCGGTCGAAGCACGGACATACAATTCCTGCTCGAAAACTAGCGAGCGATCCGGGGACGCCATTTCCGCCCCCTCGATCAGCTCCCGCAGCATCCGTATGCACGACTGCATCAGCCCGGAAGTGCATAAAGAAGTAACCGGCGGGTGAAGCCGTTCCATGATCGTTCCCCCGGAGGCGCAGACTATCGAAATGTCCTGCGGACAATTAAGCCCCAGTTCGGCAAGCGCCCGGTAAGCGCCCATGACCATGAACTCGTCGCCCAGCACTATCGCGGTCGGTGGACAGGGTCTGGACAGCAGCAGCCTGACGGTCATGTCGTACCCGCACGGCTCGTTGTATTCGCCGAAAACGACGATGCGGTTTTCCGCCCGCAGTCCTAACTGCCCGCAAGAAAACTCGAACGCATCGGCCATGCGTTTCACGCTTGGTAATTTTTTCGAGCCGCTGGCATAGGCTATCGTCTCGTGTCCCAGATCGGTGAGGTAACGGATCAGCTTGTCCATGCCCGGCGCGGGGTTTATCCAGCAGCCCGGAACAAACTCTTCCCGATGGAGAAAAACCACCGGAAAGGGCATGCCTTTCAGCTTGTGCAGAATCTCCGTAGGGATTTCCTGCACCTTTACCAGCATACCCGACAGGCCCTGGTCGTCGAGCAGCACCCCCCATGCGTTCTTCTCAACTACTTCACGGGTGATGTACAGAATCACGATCTCATATTCGGCGGCGGGAAATTCCTCGCCCATACGGGCGATAGCGCCGAGGGTTTCCGGGTGCTCGGCTCCGGCATCCAGCCAGATGGTTATGCCTACCCGCTTTTTACGCTTGCCGCCTTCGGGAACCGGAACGTTCAAAACTCGGTTGCCGCGCCGGGCAAGCTTTTCGATCACGCTCTCGTTCACCAGGCAGTCAAGCGCCTTGCGCACGGTGACGACGGAGACATCAAGCTTCTGGGCAAGCAACCTTTCCGGCGGAAGCAGCGCTCCTACCGCAAGCGGAGTAACGGTTATGTACGCCTTGATTCTTTCCGCCACATCATAATAAAGCAGCGTCTTTTTTGTGGTCATCACCGCACCTCGAATAAGAAATCATCACATGATATTGTATATAATATCACACGCAACTGATAGGGCAATATATTTTTCGCAATGCTATTGACAAAGATATCACCTGATGGTATGCTTAATATCAGAAGACAATCAAAGGAGATCTGAATGCGTATCAATGCGTTTGATGCGAAAGGGCATCTTTTGGGAGTCCTGCCTCAAGTTGAGTCCCGAAAGACGGGGCAGGAACTGTTCGAGGTGGATAAGGCCATGCTGGATGCTTCCGGAAAGCAGATCGCATTCAGGTGCAGTGCTCCGATACTTGACCTGCACGGCTACTGGACCCCCGACATGATACGCCCGGAAATGCGGCTGGCCTGGCGGATAATCCTGACACACGCGGCTAACCGCAATTATCCGTTCATCGCGTTCATGTCGGACGGGCAGGAATGCCGCTTTGCCCTGGGTCACTCCAGCCTTTATGACGACGGGCAGATAACCGCGATCATGAACCAGGAAAAAGGGACGTATGACATCGAGTTCGCTCTCAGCGTGAACGAAGGAATGGAGCCGTTCCGGTTTTCCGTCTGGCAGGGCGGTGGAAGTTGGACGGATGTGATTGCGCAAGGCAGGGAATGGCTTGTTCCCGGAGGGGTGCCGGAATATCCGGACGCGGCTTGGGAACCGGTGTACTGCACCTGGTACGCTGTTCATGGCGATATCCGGCAGGACTGGCTGGAGGCGGAAGCGCGGGAAGCCGCGCACCTCGGCTGCGGCACGTTCATCGTGGACGATGGCTGGTGTTTCGACGGGGGAAAAAGGGTCAACCCCGGAACCATCGGGACGTGGTACGACCGCATCGGCGACTGGGAGGTCTCCCGGGAAAAGCTGCCGGATTTCGCCAACCACGTCAGGCGGGTTCAGGCCATGGGACTGAAATACCTGCTGTGGGTCTCACCCTTTTTTGCCGGAGTTGAAAGCAGGCTGTACCGCGAAATAGAAAGCGAATTCCTGACGCCCATTCATGAGGGTTATCGCATCTTCGATCCGGCCGACGCGGCAGCGAGCGGCAAAAGCCTGGAGCGGCTGTCTTCTCTGGTGGAAGAATACCGCTTGGACGGACTGAAGGTGGACTTCATCGACATGGTGCCGACTTCGCTTACGCACCCGCGCGGACGCGAAGTGTACGCCTTCGTCGATAAGCTCTGGAAAAGGCTGAAAGACGCCAACCCCGAAGCGCTTGTCGAGTTCCGCCAGAAGTACTGTACACCGGTAATGCTGAACCGCGCGACGCAGTTCCGCGCCGGGGACGTGCCGTTCGATTTCCTTGCCAACCTGCACCGCATCGCGCAGATCCGCGTCATCCTCGGCGACGGGGTGCCGGTACACGCCGATCCGGTATACTGGCACCCGGAGGAAAAAGCGTTCAACGTCTCAAGGCACATGATCTGCGCCCTTGCAGGGGTGCCGATGCTGTCAATGGAACTTTCCACACTGCCGCACGG
>JAGUZQ010000075.1 GCA_020060765.1 Planctomycetota bacterium
CACCGATCACAACGCCATCGGCGGCTGCCTGGAAATCCAAGGGCTGGAAGGCGCTTTCATCAGCGAGGAAATCACTGCTTACTTTCCCGAGGATCGCTGCAAGATTCACGTGCTGGCCTGGGATATCAACGAGGAAATTCACGACGAAATTCAGCGTCTGCGCGAGAACGTGTACGACTTGACCGACTATCTGCGCGTGAACAATATCCATCACGCCGTTGCCCATCCCCTGGCCGCCGTCAACGATCGGCTAACCCCGGTGCATTTCGAGAAACTGCTGGTGCTGTTCCGCTTCCTGGAGCTTAACGGCGACCAGAACCGGGCGGTGAACGACGAACTCCAGCGCATGGCCGCGTGCCTGACCAGGGAGCGGTTGCAGGAGCTGGCAGACAAGCACGGCCTGACCGCGCCGGAAAGCGGGGCGTGGACGAAACGCTTCGTCTCCGGCAGCGACTCGCACGCCGGGTTGCTTCCTGGCACCAGTTTCACCTGCGTACCGGGGGCAGAAAACCTTAACGAATATTTCCTCGGCATCCGCGACGGGCGCGGCGTTCATACCGTCACCTGCGGCTCGCCCAAATCGATGGCGCGCAACATCCAGTCGGTGGCGTACCAATATATCAAGCGGCGCTTCGGACTGGAGAAATCCTCCGGCGCCGACACGCTGCTCCGGTTCATGGACAGCATTCTCGACCCGCGCGCGCGCGAGGATTACGGCCTGGTCTCGCGGCTGGCCTACGCCTTTTCCCGGCGCCGCAAGAACGACGTCTCCGGCGAATCGGCGGCGCAATTTTCCTTTGCCGGGATGTTGCGCCACGAAGGCGAACGGCTGGTGCGCGAAGACCCGCAACTGCTGCAACTGATGGAAAACACCAGGGACGGGCTTGACCACGAAGGCGTGATCTGGTTCGGCTTTGTCAATCGCGTATCCAACCGCGCCCTGCGGCACCTGGCGGTGAATATCTTTGAAAACTTGCGGGGCGGGATGATCTTCGATATCTTCCACAACCTCGGCAGCGCCGGTTCGCTTTATCTCGCGCTCGCGCCGTATTTCATTTCCTATACTTCCTTCTCCGTGGAGAAACGCCTGTGCGCCGCGACGGTGCGCGAGACTTTCCCCCAACTCCACGCCCGGCGCAACACCGAGGCGCGGGTCGGCTATTACACCGACACTTTCTTCGAGATCAACGGTGTCTCCCGCACCCTGCGCCAGTTCCTCGCCCACGCCGCCGCCGAGGGCAGGCAGATGAAGGTGGTCACCTGTCACGACGAGGCGGAAGGGGATGCGACCTGCCGCGTGTTCGAACCCATCGGCCGCTACGAGATCGAGGAATACCCGGAGATGAAAATATATCTTCCGCCGTTCCTGGAAATGCTGGACTACGCTTACGGCAAGGACTTCACTCACATCCACGCCTCCACTCCCGGCCCGGTGGGGCTGGCGGCGCTGGCGATCGGGCGGCTGCTCCGGCTTCCGGTAATCAGCACTTATCATACCGACCTGCCGCGTTACGCCGGCATTCTCACCGGCGATGTGTCGATGGAAGAGGCGGCCTGGAAATACCTGGGCTGGTTCTACAGCCAGTGCGACGTGGTGCTGGCCAATACCGCCACTTCCGCCGCCGATCTGGAAGAGCGGGGCATTGATCCTAAAAAAATCCGCCTGCTGCCGCGCGGGGTCGACACTTCCCGCTTCTGCCCGCCAGGAGAACCGGTAACGGTCGCCAAGAAACTTCCTGTGGCACGTTATCTTTACGTGGGTCGGGTCTCGCGGGAGAAAAACCTGGAGACGTTGCTGCGTGCGTTCGCGCTGGTAACGCGCGAAGTCCCCGAAGCAAGCCTGACCGTAGTGGGCGACGGCCCCTATTTCGAGGATATGAAACGCGAGGCCGAGGGGCTGCCGGTGGAGTTCACCGGTTATGTCGAATGGGAAAAGCTGCCCGCGCTTTACGCCAGTCATGGCGGGATTTTCGTTTTCCCCAGCCAGACCGACACCCTGGGAAACGTGGTGCTGGAGGCGCAGGCCTGCGGGATGCCGACCATCGTCAGCGACCAGGGCGGCCCGAGAGAAATCGTCCGCGACGGGGAGACGGGGGTGGTGGTGGACTGCTCCGCTCCGGAAAGCCTCGCGCAGGCGATGGGCGTGCTGGCGCGGGATTTGGAAACGCGCGCGCGCATGTCGGAGGCGGCGGTGATGAACGCGCGCGGACGGGACTTTTCCATTGCCTTTTCCCGGATGTGGAATATGCTTTACGAGGAGCAGCCGGAACCGGGCGCGCCTCAGGCGACGCAGGGAACAGGCACGGGCGAAAACCTGAAACGTTACGCTGAATCAGCTTTGCGCCGTGCTGCGGGCGTGGCCTGAAACTTATCATAACCATTTTTGTGGGAGGGGGAACTGCATGGCCGGAAAGAAAGTGGTTTACGGCGTTTTCGACTGGGGTCTGGGACACGCCACGCGCAGCAAGCCTCTGATCGAGGAATTGCTGAAAAAAAACTGCAAGGTGGACATTATCACCACCGGGCGCGCGCTCAAGGTTCTGCAGGGGCATTTCGGCAAGAACATCAACGAATATCACGACCTGCCCAGCATCGCCTCTCCCTACACCGACTCGAAACATTTCTGTCTCAGCTTCATCATGAAAAGCCCGGAGATGCTGAACAGCCTGCGTAAGGCGCGCAAGCTGTCGGAAAAAATCATCGACGGCAACGATTACGATTTGATAATTTCCGACTGCCGTTACGACGTCTACGGTAAGAAAAAGAAATCTTTCCTCATTAATCACCAGCTCCGTTTCAAGGCTCCGGCGGGGGGCGAGACGGCGGTGGAGGCGTGGCTGGCTTACCGCATGAGCCGGTTCAACCGCGTGCTTGTGCCTGACTATCCCGGCAAGAACAATCTCTCCGGCAAGCTCAGCCACAAGCTGCTGTTCCTGGCGAATAAAAAGATAGCCTACCTGGGGCATATCTCCCACGTGCAGCGCAAGGACGTGCCCAAGGATATCGATTATTTCATCATGATAACCGGCCCCGAGCCCCAGCGTTCGATTCTGGAAAAGAAGGTATTGAAGCAGTGCTCCGATCTGAAGGGGCGCATCGTGATCGCGGGCGGCAATCCCGATTCCCAGCACACGATGGACGACAGCAACGTCGAATACCACAGCTACCTGCCGGGGGAAAAGGTGGAGGATTGCCTCAACCGCAGCAAGTTTGTCGTCACTCGTTCGGGCTTTACCAGCATGATGGAGCTGGCGGAGCTGGGCATCAAGAAGGCGCTGCTTATCCCTACGCCGGGTCAGACCGAGCAGGAATATCTGGCGAAACTTTACGAGAAAAAAGGCTATTACCATCATGTCGACCAGGAGCGGCTGAACCTGGCCAAGGATATCGAAACCGCCCGGGGTTTTGAGGGATTCACGCCGGAATGGGATTGCGCGCAATCGATAAAAAACTTTCTTAAAGCAATCGAATTATGACCGGACGGGTTTTCCCGCGCGAATTTCTCTGGGGCGCGGCAACCAGCCCCACCCAGGTGGAAGGCAATACCGTCAACGAATGGGCGTCGTTCATCGCGCGCGACGGTTCCACCCCCGACGAGGGCGGCGACCATTGGCTGCGGTTCGAGGAAGACGCCAGCGCTCTCACCCGGCTCAACCTGAATTCCTACCGCCTCGGACTCGACTGGGGGAGGCTCCAGCACGGTCCCTACCATGATCTGGACGAGACCGCGCTCGACCGTTACCGGCAGATGCTTTCCTGTCTGCGCACGCGCGGCGTCAAGCCCATGATTACGCTGTTCCATTTCGCCTGTCCCTACTGGCTGGCGGCGCGGGGTGGGTGGCTGGCGCCGGATTCGCCCGAACTGTTCGCCGATTTCGTCAACCGCCTGCTGCAAGCGGGAATCGAGTCAGAGCACTGGATCACAGTCAACGAACCCGGCGTGTACGTGACTATGGCGTATCTGATGGGGCTGTTCCCGCCGCGGAAACGATTTAACTTTTTCTCAGCGGCCAAGGCGTTGAGGAATCTCGTCACCGGACACATTCTTGCCTATCGTCTGCTCAAGGCGCGCAACCATTCCGCGCAGGTGGGCATCGCCAAGCACTTCAAGCGCGCCATCGCGCACCGGAGCTGGCACCCGCTTGACCGCCTCAGCGCTTTTATCATCCGCCACTTTTTCGCGCGCCGGATTCTGCACGCGTTTACTTTTTACGAAGGCGACCGGGTAGCGGATTTCATCGGCATGAACTTTTACGGCAAGCTCCGCGTGCAGGGCTTCCGCGACATCTCCCCCATCAGCGGAGATCCCGGCGGCTACCTGGGACGCAACGGCCTGCTCTGCGACGACATGTGGGAGCAGGACGCGGGCTGGCTGCCGGAGTGCGTGGCCGAGGTGCAGGCTGAGACCGGGCTACCGGTGTATATCACCGAATGCGGTTTCGCTACCGGAGAGGAGCGGTTGCGCAGCCTGCTGCTGTACGAGCATCTGCGCGCGGTGGAGGAGGCTTTGCGCCGGGGCGTCGACATCCGCGGCTTTTTCTACTGGTCGCTGGTGGATAACTTCGAGTGGGCGGAAGGGCTGGAGAAGAAATTCGGATTGTTGGGGATCGACTTTACTCACCCCGAGCGTCCGCGCACCTTGCGCCCGGCGGGAACGCTGCTTTCGCGCGTGGCCGCCAGCGGCAAGGTTTCTTCCTGACTACAATTTTCCAATTTGGACGATACAATTAATGAAAGAGGAACACGGCTGTCCGGATATTACTCGAACAATGACAACTGTTTAGCACTACAACGTAAACTGATCGCAAAGAGGCAAGATGTCCGCGTCAATGCCTAGTTCACGCAACCTTCGCAAGCGTCGTTGCCGCGCCGAAATGCGCGCCTTGCGGTTGCGCTCCTGCGTGCGCGTCACCTCTGCTGCCAATCGCACCGCGCTATGATATGCGCGATATAGCCGAACTCGGCCACAAGTTCCCGCACTTCCCTGCAATCATATATCCTTTGTCCAAACACATGTTCTGCGGCGCTTCCGGCGTGGGTTCCGGACGCGGCACTACCAGGGCAGTCATGGTTCCTGCCGCCAGTTTCATAATGGAAGGTTTATCGTCAACTTTCTCCGGATACTTCCATTATATCCGGAG
The DNA here is from genome assembly GCA_020060765.1 of Planctomycetota bacterium. Taxonomy (GTDB): domain Bacteria; phylum Planctomycetota; class SZUA-567; order SZUA-567; family SZUA-567; genus JAGUZQ01. The sequence continues at coordinate 5,142 of JAGUZQ010000075.1, forward strand.
AAACTCTAAGAGAAGCCCAAGCCAACAAAACCACCTCATTTTGTTTCCTGATTCTACAAAGTTGAATCAGATAAGGCTACTCGGTATTCCCTGTAACATCAAAGACGACAGAATTTTGACGACCCACAGGATTCTGTCAGGCTGCTACAGCCTGTTATTCTTTTTCCGCCAGCCAGAACACGGCGTTAACCAGAAGGCTCTGTTCTCCGCCGGTCGGGGTGATTTCGTCAAAGTCCCATTCCGTGCCGGGCTGATGCCGGATGCCGATGGGAGTTCCGCACAAGACCACTTTGCCCTGGCCGAAATCGCCGACCACTACCGTCGCGCTGTTGCTTTCCGTGCCGTCCGCTTCCACCGCCCGCGCCACGGCAAGGCCGCTAGCGCCCGGCGTCAGCGCCACCTGGTCGACGTAGGCACCGTTCCAGTCTTCCCGCGGCGGCATGACGGTCTGCCGGAATTCCGCGCCGAAGGCCGGATCATCCGCCATCTTGCCAGCGCGCTTGATAATGCTGGCGGCGTTCAGTACGGGGTGTTCCGCGCTATTACGAACCTGCGTCAGCAGCAGGGTCTTGATCGGCGTGGCTACTTCCGGGAACAGCGCCGGTGCCAGTTCTCCGCGCAGGCCGCAACTGTTATGCAGCAGCAGCACGCCGCCGCCCTGGGCGACATAATTCCGCAATGCTTCCCGCCACGGGCTCTTCGCCACCGCGGTCGGCAATTTGCTTGCGCAGGGGACGATTACCACGTCGTAAAACGCCAGCGTTTCCTCCGTCAAATCCCGGACATACTCCGCTTCCAGATTGCGCCGGTTCTGCAGGGCGGCGAGCAACCCGGGTTCGCCCGCCGTCAGGTCGTCGCCGTTAAACACGGCGGCATAAATCGTGCCCTGCTTTTTGACTCTCTTCTTGACCGGAGCAGCGGCAGTCGCAACCGGCTCCTTCGCGGCGGCAACCAGCTTGAAAGTTTCGGCATAGGTCGGGGTTGCGTCGACCGGCGGCAGCGCGGGAGAGTTTGCGGGCACGGCGAAAGTGCCGACCGCGCCCAGCCGGAAAAACCGGTATTCGCGCGGGCGTAGTGTAACCTCGAAACCGGTTTCCGCATAAGCGGCCAGTACACCGTTGCTGAGGTCAAGCAACTGCCTTTCGCCTTCAGGCAGCAGCCGCGACGCCAGCGCCACGTTCGCCCGACAGTCTGTCAGATAATCCGGGTTATGCGTGGCAATGATCCAGGTGACGCCGTCGGTGAAGAGATTGATTTCCAGTTCCGGCGCGCTGCACCGCACGGGCTTGAATCCGGCGGTCTGCGCGATCAGCGCCTGGTAAAATTCCGTCGCCTCCCGGCTATTACGCAGTTGGGCGCTGAGCAGCGGGGTCAGGCCGACCAGTTTGCCCTTGCCCACGGGCAGGCTGAACAGGCACGGCTCGCCATTCGCCGTCGCCTCGACGGTAGCTTGCACGCCGACAGCCGTAATCGTTTCAGCGGTAAGTTTGAACGCGCCGGTCGCCAGGCTTGCTCCCGGTTCGATCTGCAGGGAGGCTTTTTGTTTTTCGCCTGGCACGGCAAGCTGGAACATATCCCGGATGGTTTCCTGGTTTAGCCCTTCGCCCTCGACAATGGCGGTCCCGCCTGCCTCGACATATTCGCGCAGGGCTTGCGCGTGGGCGGCGGACAGCACGGAATTGTTCGGCACAATCACTACCGCATAGGGAGCCAGTTCGGCAGGATTGAAATGGCGTCCGATGACGAGGTCAATCGGCAACTGCCGCAGTTGACAGAGCGCCTCGACGCCGGTGTCGTAAGCGGTCAATTGCCAACTGCCGGGGCATTCGCCCTTTTTGACTGAATCCCAGAACGCGGCCTGATCCCGGAACACGGCGGCGAACTTGTAGGGCTGGCAGGTGACCAGCAATTCGCCCAGGCCGGTGCAGTCCAGCTCCCGATAAAAGCGCGAGCAGGCGGCGATGGACTGGGGGCAGACGGCTTGCGAGCCCAGGTCGGCGAAAATAAAACCGTTAGAGCCCCAGAACAGCGCGCCCCACAATTCCCGCTCCATGAAACCGTAATCGTCCTGGAATTCCGCCCAGCCCGGCACCGCGCAGGTGATGCCGCGATTGCCGAGCGCGGCGCGATTCCACTTTACCCAGAAGCGGTCGGTGCGGTCGGTGTAGGTGGAAAAGATCAGCGCGTCCAGAGACGGCGCCTGCGCGTCCAGATCGTGGTATTCAAGCAGACTGCGGTAGTTCCGGGGCGAGTGGGCGTGGCCGATAAAGGCGGTTCCGGGCGCGGTGGCCTTGACGGTTTCGCGCAGTTGCCCGATCAGTTCCGTCATGACTTCGCTTTGCAGGCGGACGTAATCATAATCACGGGTCGAGGGCGCTAGGGGCGCATCCTGGCCGTAGGTGGCACGATAATGCGCCCGGAACGACTCAGTGTTTTCAATGGCGTACTCGTCCAACACGCAGACCGCATCCGCGCCGCTGGCGGTCAGGGCTTTTGCCAGCGCCTGCAATTCCCGCCTGACGGCGGGCTGCATCGGATCGCGGTTTTCGGCACAACCGGTTTCGGCACCTACGCCCAACCCCTCCTTGTGCGCGGCGGCGACCAGTTCGCCAAGAAATGGCGCATCCAGCGGGCGCTGGTCAACCGGCTTTTTCCTGATGACGGCATCCAGTAGCTCCGAGGAAAAAGGCAGCGCCAGGTAAGCGTAGTCCGGGGTATAGGCCATGGTTTGATAGACGTAATTGCCGTGCGCGCGTTGCACCTCGCGCACCAGTTCGGCGGCGGTGGCGGCGTCGCGGCGGCGATAATGCTGGCCATAGGTCACCCAGTAGCCCCGGATGCTGTCGCGCGTCAGGTCGGGAATCCGCGGCGCAAATTCCGC
>JAGUZQ010000086.1 GCA_020060765.1 Planctomycetota bacterium
CCCGGCCTGCGAGATAGGCGCTGGCCATGGGTTCGGGACTCCCACAGACTCCGGAGGAGTTGCTCAGTCTGCACGAATTCCAGGAAGAACGCTGAGGCGGCGGCGGGCGGCCCCCTGGCGCTGGTGAAGGATGGCGACACGATAAAAATCGACGTAAGGAAAAAATCCATCGAACTGCTGGTGAACAAGGCGGAACTGGCGCGCCGCGAAAAAGCGTTGAAGGCATTTACGCCCAAAGTGAAACACGGCTGGCTGGCGCGCTATGCCCTGCATGTCACCAGCGCCGACCGGGGCGGGGTTTTTGATATCTGATTATCCGAACTCATGATTTTTCCTTATCGTAACACGGAGTTAGCCATGAGACTGCCGACAAAATTCGCTCTTTGGTTTCTGCTTTTTCTGTTGCTTTCCCGAACGGCGCAGGCGGAGGATAAGGTCAAGAAGGGAGTGCTCGAATGGAAATGGACAAAAAAAGAGCGCAAGGCCATCAAGGTTTTGGCGGAAAAGGTTACGGAAAAGGACGGCTATCGCTATCTGGAAAATCCCAACTGGCACATCAAGACCGAATTGTCGGCGCAGTTCACCGCCGAAGCCGCTACATACATGGAATTGTTTTACGACAGTTTCTGCCAGGTCTTCTACTTCAAGACCGGCTTGGATCTCGATGTGAAGCCGACCTTCTACATCCTCAGGTCGCGAGAACGCTACCTGGAGGTAAGCAAGGCTCCCGAGTGGACGGGTGGGCTTTACCGATTCGGGTATAACACGTTCAAAAACGAAAAAGGCGAAATAGAGAAGAAATACTACTTGAACCTATATGTATACCTCAACAAGTTTGTGAGTGACGACCAGGATTTCGCTTGCGAATTTACCCCTTTAAATGTTATCCAGCACGAAGGCACCCATTGCCTGCTGGCACACCTGCTGGGGGATAAATATTTCAAATTCCCCGTCTGGCTGAACGAAGGGATGGCCACATATTACGAATACTGGGATCTGCGCGTGAAAGCCAGCGACGAGGGAAACAGCGACCGCGACATTAGGGCGCGCAAGAAAAGGCTGGAGCGTTCTCCCACTCCCATAGAATTGAAAAAGTATTTCGAAAAACACGGCGATACGCCGCCGAAACTCTCTTACCTGAGTTCGCTCAATACCCAGAAGGAGTGGAGCGAGGAGTTAAGCAGGGAGACAATCCATCTGCATTACGCGCTGGCGGAAAGTTTCGCCGACCTGATGATCTGCTCCCGGGGCAGGCGGGAAATGCTGAAAACCATGTTCGACCGGCTCTGCAAGGACGAACCGCTGCTGACGGCCGAGGAGTTGGACGACCTCGAAAAGGAATGGCACAAGCGCCTGCGCAAACGCTGGGACGTGGACATCAGGAAAACGAAATAGTGCCATTCCCTGCGGCTTTTTGCGGTTGTTACGAAAATTGGATTGTGGGAGAAGTCTGGTATACGAAAACAACGACGCAGGAAAAACTTCTACCCCTGCCTGCTTGTGAGCGTAAAGAATTTCCTTAACAGCTCTCCATCGCTTCCCGCAAAGAGTTTTCATCAACCACCGCAGAGAGAACCACTTTGATATCGCTATAGTCCACGCCGTCACCGGCGCCTTTCCCCCTCCCGCCACAGCAGAAACATCAGCAGCGGCCAAAGCGCTTCCTTGGCGTCGGTTCTGCCGGAGAGGTGGGTGCGCCATTTTTTTTCGATAACTCCGGCGTCGAAGAAATTGTCGCGGCGCAGATTTTCCGGCGACAGCAGGTCGCTTGCCATCTCCTTCAGTGACCCGCGCAGCCAGTCGGCCACCGGCACGCCGAACCCTTTTTTCGGTCGGTCGAAAAACGGCGGCGGCAGGTGGCGCGAGAGAACTTTTTTCAGCAGCCCCTTCCCTTCCGTCATGTGCGGCGGCAGGCTGAGAGCGAATTCCGCCACGCGGTGATCCAGCAACGGCACTCGCGCCTCCAGCCCCGTGCTCATGCTGGCGCGGTCTACCTTGGTCAGAATGTCATCAGGCAGATAAAACTGCGCGTCGGCCAGCATCACCCGCCGCGCCAGCGGCAACTCCACCGCGCCTGCCATGAATTCGCCCGCCGGGTCGATCAAGTCTTTATGCAAAACCGGATTAGTCTGCCAGGGGAACAGCGTCGCGCCGTACAGGTCGTTTTCGTTTCTGACGCGCAACAGATTGCCCAGGCGCGGCAGCACGTCGCCGACGTCTCGGTGGCGGAATACTCCGGGCAGGATTTTTTCCAGCAGAGCGTGGCTGTAATTCGCGGCGTTACAAGGGACTTTATCCAGCATCGCGGCCAGTGCCTGGCGGAGCGGCAACGGCAGTAAGCGGAATTTATGCCACAGGGAGGGGATGAACTGGTGGCGCGGATAGCCGCCGAAAAATTCATCTCCTCCGTCTCCCGACAACGCGACCGTGACTTCCTCCCGCGCGAACCGCGACAGCAGCACCGTCGGAATCTGCGAGGCGTCGCCGAAAGGCTCGTCGTAAATCTTCGGCAGTTGCGGCACGATTGCCAGCGCCATTTCCGGTGTGACCGTCAGCGTGCGGTGGTCGGTGCCGAGGTGGCGCGCAACCTGTTTGGCGTATTCCGATTCGTCAAAACGCTTTTCAGTAAAACCGATGGCAAAGGTCTTGAGTTTCCCGGAACAATGCCTTGCCGCCAGCGCCGTCACCAGCGACGAATCGACGCCGCCCGACAGAAACGTCCCCAGCGATACGTCGCTCAACAGTTGCGCGCTGACGGCATCGTCCAGCAGTTTTTCCAGCGCGCCTGCTGCCTCTTCCTCATCGCCGGGAAACTGGTTTTTCCAGCCTTTTCTCGCGGCTTGGGAGAGTGACCAGTAATTTCCCGCAGTGATCTTGTCCGCCGCGAAAATTTTCAGCGTACAGCCTGCCGGGAGCTTGTGAAAATTTTCGTAGATGCAATGCGGCGCAGGCACATAACCAAACTGCAGGTACAGCCCCAGCGCGGCGGGATTGACCGTTCCCGTCCACCCGGGAACAACGCGGAAAGCTTTCAGTTCCGATGCAAACAGGAAAAAATTATTCACGCAGCCGTAATACAGCGGCTTGATGCCCAGCCGGTCACGGGCGAGAAAAAGCGTACGCTCCTGCCGGTCCCACAGCGCGAAGGCGAACATACCATTGATTTTTTCCAACGTTGTTTCCAGACCCCAGGCTTCAATCGCGGCAAGGAGAGTTTCCGTGTCGCAATTGCCGCGAAAGCTTTGGCCGAGTTCTTGTCTCAGTTCGAGGTGGTTGTAGATTTCGCCGTTGTAGGAAATGACATACCGACCGCTTTCCGACAGCATAGGTTGCGCGCCGCAGGGAGACGGGTCGAGCACCGCCAGACGCCGGTGCGCGAGGGTGGCGGTGTTTTCATGCCAGCAACCGCTGCCGTCCGGGCCGCGCCGCGAAAGCGCGTCAGCCATGTTTGTGGCCAGGGCCAGGGCTTCCTCGCGCGGCAGGGAATGAGCGAAGTCGATAAACCCGGTGATGCCGCACATGGTTGCATCCTGTCAATCGATCGGTACGAATTTCTCGCGCAGATAACCGGCGAGGTAAAGGCTGCCGGTGGCGCAGACCAAGCCTTTTCTCCCAGCCTCCGCAATGGCGGTTTCCAGCGCTTTTTCGGGATCGGGTTGGGATATGATTTTTACGTCCCCGTTTTCGCGCGCCAAGGTTTCCAGTTCCGCAATTCCGATGCTGCGGCTGGAAGGGATGCTGGTCAGGATCAGCGTCTCGGCCAGGGGCGCGAGGATACGCAGCATCGATGCGATTTCCTTGTCGCGCGCCGAACCGAAAACGAAGACCCGTTTGCTGGCGGAAAATCTTTCTGTCAGGGTTTCGCAAAGCGCCCAGATGCTGGCGGCGTTATGCGCGCCGTCGAGAATCACCCACGGCTCACGCGCCACGACTTCAATGCGCCCCGGAATTCCCGCCTCGCGCCAGCCGCGGCGGAGAGACGCGGTATCGACTGGCCCCTTGCCGCGCTTTTCCAGGAAAAGTTCGCACAGCGCCAGCGCCAGCGCCGCGTTGTCCGCCTGGTGCCGCCCCAACATCGGCAACGGCACGTCGTGGTGCGTCGCCTGCCAGGTTTTCAGATCCAGCCGCTGCGGAGCTTCGGGCGCGTCGGGGGGCGGTTCGTCGCGGAGAGAGACTTCCACTTCCCTGCCCACCCCCAGCACCCGGCAGCCGTGGATTGAACCCATCCGCCGGAACAGGTCTTCCACGGGTTTAACCTGAGGGGAGATAACCAGCGGCACGCCGGGGCGGATAATGCCTGCCTTTTCGCCCGCGATGGTCAGCAGGTCGTCGCCGAGAATCTTGCGGTGATCCAGGCTGATGGTGGTGATGCCGGAAGCGGCCACGCACAAATCGGGAACGTTAGTGGCATCCAACCGGCCACCGAGGCCGACTTCCATTACCGCCACGTCGACCTTCTCCTCTGCGAAAGCGGCGAAGGCGGTGGCGGTGAGGATTTCGAAATAAGTCGGCGGCTTCATTTCCGGATGGTTGCGCATGGTCTCCACCTGCGCCTGCACCTTGGTGAAAACCTCGCAGAAACGCTGCTCGGAAATCATGCTGTTGTCGATCTGAATCCGTTCGCGCAGACTGCATAAATGGGGCGAGGCGAACAAGCCAACCTTATAACCCAGCGCCTCCAGCAGTTTCGCGCCGAGGTGGCAGACCGACCCCTTGCCCTTGGTGCCGGCGATGTGGAGACAGGGATAGGCCAGGTGAGGCTTGCCCAGTTTTTCCAGCAGGATGCCGATGCGCTCGGTGCCCAGTTTCGCCGGGCCGTACTGGTAATCGGTCACCCGCTCGTAGTTGGTGAAAGCGTCGAGATATTCCAGTATCCTGGCAAAAGGCAGGACAGTTTCGATAGACATGGCTGGTCTTTCCCGGTGCGTGCCGCACACGCATATTTTGCACGCATACTCGCAAGTTTAATCCACTCGCGCGTCTTCGCCGCGAATGCAAGGAAGTAATCTTTCTATTTTACAAAATAAAGTTACGCACGTCAGGGCTGTACGGTTTCATTCGGCGCGGCTCCCGGCTCCTGCCGGGCGGCTTCGGCCACAGCCAGTTTCTTCTGTTCCTCTTCGTACTTTTCCCGCATGGCTTTGTAGACCGGGATGTCGGGCAGGCCGTCAGGCATCATGTCGCCCAATTCGATCAAGGAGCGCTGCATTACCGTGCTTTCCTGCAGGTCGACGTGGAAATCCTCGCCCAGATGGCTGCGGATGAACCAGCCGAAAGCGTAGCGGATTTCCTTGCGCACCATCTCGGCGGTGAGTTGGAGGTCGGGATATTTCTTTTTCAGGTTTTCCATCAGGCTGCCGAACTCGGGATATTTTTCCGGGTCGTAGTTATCAAAAGCGATCAGTTCGCGGAATTCCTTTTCGTGCGCGGGGAACTGCTTTTCCAGCCACAGGTCAAACTCGTGGTTTTCGCGTATTTTCCAGCGCGCCTCGACTTCCTGCGGCTCCATTTCCGACTCCTTTACCTCGACGTCTGGAGCGATGCCTTTCTTGTGGATGCACTCGTTGTTGGGCAGGTAGTATTTGGCGATGGTCAATTTCATGCGCGTCGCTCCGCGCGTGGTCCAGATAGGCATGATCTGCTGCACCGAACCCTTGCCGAAGGTTTTCTGTCCCACCAGCCGCGCGCGCTTGTGGTCGCGTAGCGCCCCGGAGACGATTTCGCTGGCCGAGGCGGAACCGGCGTTGATCATAACCACCAACGGGCCTTCGTAAAACGGCTTGCCCTGGTCGGCGTGAAAAACCTGTTCCGGGAAAACGCCGGGCTTGCCGCGGGAAGAGACGATGGTCTTGCCCTCTCCGATGAAGCATTTGCCCACGTCCACCGCCGAGGTCAGCATCCCGCCGGGATTATTGGAAAGATCCAGCACCACGCCCCGTACGCCGTCGGCCTTGAACTTGCCCAGGGCTTCGCGCAAAAGATCGGCGGTGCCGGGAACGTTGGCGCGGCTGTCGCCGTCGTTGAAGCTGTTAAGCCTGACGTAACCGATCTTGCCCGGTAGTTCCTGCCACACCACCGAGGGAATGTCGATGATATCGCGGATCACCTCGATGTCCTTGGGCTTCTGCCAGCCCGCACGCCAGACAGTGACCTTGACGGGGGTCTTGGGCTCGCCCTTGAGCAGGCGGATGATGTCGTTCAGCTTCATGTCCTTGATTTCCTTGCCGTCGATCTTTTCCACCACGTCCATGCTGTGGATGCCGGCGTTGTGGGCGGGCTTGCCGTACATGGGGGTGAGGATGGTGAAACGGCCGTTACGCATTCCGACCCAGGCGCCGATGCCGCCATAGTTGGCGCGAAGCTGCTCCTCCATGTCTTTGAGGCTTTCCTCGTCAAGGTAGTCGTTAAAAGGGTCGAGGGACTGCAACAGCGCGCGCGCGGACTCACTGGCAAGGTAATCGGGCTTGAGCTGCTTATCCTCCTCGTCGTCGGTTTCATCGGGTGCGTAGTAGCGGCGGATTTTACTCACCACCTCCATCACCAGGTCGCTGGGAAAGCGGTCGCTGTCCGCGTCGCGTTCGACCGCGCCTTTCAGCAGCAGCAAGGTGCGGGCTTCGTCGGCGAGGGCGCCGGGGCGGGAAGCGATTTCCTGGAGCTGCTTCTGCACCTCGTCGAACCTGCCGGCGCGGGCGAGGGCGATAGCCGCTTCCGCGCGGGCGGTCTGGCTTTTGCCTTCGTTCATGATCTGGCGCAGTTCGCTGTAGGCGGAACCGCGATTGGTCAGCCGCCACAGGCTTTTGGCCAGCGCCACGCGCACGCGTTCCGGTTTTTCGTGACCCAGCATGATGCCGATCCGCGCGGCGGCGTAGTTACCGCCGCAGGCGCCAAGGACATCCGCCGCTTCCAGCCTGCGCGCCAACGGCGTCTTTTCGTCCTCGATCAGGTTTTCCAGCGCGCGGGTGGCTTGCTGCTGACCGCCTGTTTTCATCAGGGCGTAAGAGAGAGCCAGCTTTTCCTTGCTTCCCCCCTTTTCCAGCAGCGCCTCCAGTTCCGGCAGCGCCGCTTCGCCCAGTTGCGCCAGCTTTTCCCCCACCGACCAGACCGGTTCACCGTCGTCCTGCGGCATTTCCGTCAGGATAGCTGCGGCAGGCGCGGCGGCGGCAGGAGCCTGTTCCTCACCGGCAATCACACAGAAGGGAAATAACAAGGTAAAGAACAAAGCGGCAACCGACGTCTGACGCATTAATCACTCCTATGGTAAAAAAACCTGCTGTCCCACCGAAGCGGGAATAACCAGGGATCGACAATACTAATATAAATTGTCGCAAAGGCTGATAAGGCCTTCGCTGAACTATAATCTAACACTCAGCGGGGAATAATTGCAAACCTTTTTCCGGTAAAAGTGGAGCCGGGACGCGGGTTTGCTGCATTAAAACGGGCAAATGGCCGATAATATTGATAACTGCAAACAAGAGATAGAAGCCATGCGCCAGACTATTATATTCTTATTAGTTCTCCTGTTCGCCGCCGCGCCCGCGCAGGCAGACATCCTTTACCTTACAAATGGCAAAAAGCTGGAAGGAAAAGTCTGGAAGATCGAGGGCGGTTACAAGGTAAAGTCGGGTCGTTGCACCGTAACCGTGCCGGAAGAAGAAGTCCTGCGGTGGGAAAAAAAAGCCACGCCGGAAGAGGAATATCTCCGACAGATAAGATCGTTGGATAAGGACGATTTCGCCGGGCAGATGGCAATCGGCAAGTGGTGTCTCGACCAGGGATTGTCAGAAGAGGCGAAATGCCACTATCGCCGCGCGGTTGAACTGCGCCCTGATGACACCGAAGCCCGCACCGCCGCAGGATTTGCCAGAAGCGATGAAGGCAAATGGCTGGAAAAAGACGAGACTGCACGGCGGGAGGGGTTGGAAAATTATGGCGGCAGGTGGATGCCCCGGGAACTGGCGGAAAAAAAGCGGAGTGCCGACGAGCAGAAAAATACCGCAAACGAAGTCAATCGTAAGACCCGAGCATTGCTGTTGAGCGCCTGGAAAAAGCAGAACGAACCGCAGGAACTGGCAAGACAGATTCTGGAACTCGGTTCCGAGGCGCTGCCGGCGGTGAAGCTTTATTCAGGCAGCAGTTCGGCCAGCACCCGAGAAACCGCGTATCTGGCGCTGGAAGACTACGATTGCGCCGCAAGCCTGAAAACCCTGCTGCGCTGCCTTAAAAGAGAAAACAGTTCCCGCCTGCGCCACTTGCTGGGCACGGTGCTGTTAAACCGTAGCGACCGCATGCGGGTGCTGACCGCCTTGCTGGACGTGGCTGTAAACGCTTCCGGTGAAAAAGACCGCGAGCGCGCCGCCGATGTGCTGGAGCAGATAGGAGACAAGCGCGCCGTCGATTCGCTGGTGCCAATGGTGGAACTCAGCGCAGGCGGTGCCACCACCGAGGAAGAGACGGATAAGGACGATTCCGGTGGAGAAAAAATCACGGTCGGGGGCGGAGTCGTCAGCGCCACCGACGGCGACAAGCCGGTGCAACCAGGCAAACCTGGCGGCGGGAAGGTGTATTATCCCGTTCACGACGCGCTGTTAAGGATTACCGACGAAATGCTTCCCAGGAAACAAGACATGTGGGTGAACTGGTGGCAGCACCGGCGCGAGGAATTCCTGTTTCCGCACGAACGCGCCAAACATAAATAAAAAAGCCCCGCGCGGGCGGGGAGTGAAACTGGAGGCGACGGCCGGATTTGAACCGGCGCATGAGGATTTTGCAAACCCTTGCCTTACCGCTTGGCTACGTCGCCGTGCTTTTTGGAAAACCAAACATATCCGATATTTCCCCCCAGTCAAGCAAAAATACAATATCTCAGGGCAAAAACCAGGGCAATCGCATTAGACATAAGCGCAGCCTTGCGGCTTATTGGCCAAATGGCTGACTGGCTTGATGGCTTTTTTGCGATCTCGGGGAGCTTTCGCGCAACAGCTACGACTCGGGACAACTGATAGCTGCTTAGTTTTCAAAAATGCAACGTCTGATGATAATTGCAGCCAGTAAGCCATTCAGCTATTCAGCCCTCTCCGGCGGATGTTACATCATTTTGATGCGATTGCCCTTGCAATTGGCTACTTGCGATTAATTTTCCGCTTGCTTTTGATGGTCAATATGTTATAAGAATCGTTTGCATTACGCCGGAATAGGGGGAAATCCCTGTCCGGCGCATGGTTTTATTTGGAATCCAGAGTATAGCGGGAGAAGCAGGGTTATGAGCATTCATACGGCGGACCTTCGAGTCAAGAGCCTTCTGTTGGCCGAAAACCTCGATCCGGAAATGGCGCTGCAGGCGCGGCATTTCGCCAGACAGTACCGGGCGGAAAAACTGGGCGTAAGCGACCTCATCAAGACTATTCAGTCCGGCTCTACCGCCGACAAAGAAGCGCGTCTGGCAGCAGCCTACTGGGCGATCGACAAGACCGACGACGCCCTCTCCCACGCCGCCAAGCAGCAGTCCAATCCCGTAGCGGCTCTGATACAGGCTTACATCGCGGAGGAAAGCGGCAAGTTGGAAGATGCAGTCAAGTTTTTCCAGAAAGCCGGAGAACTGGCACCCAGTTCCGCCGCGTGCGTCCTGGGCGCGCTGTCTCCCCTGCGCAAACTCGGCAAACTGGAGCAAGCTCTCGCTCTGATTGAAAAGCTGCGCCGCGAATTCGGCGACAAGGCCGCGCTGTCCTATCACGAAGGCCGCTGCCTGGAGGAACAGGGTAGTTTGCAGCAGGCGCTGGACTGCTATAATAAAGCCATCGAACTGGACGGGAAATACGCCGAGGCTATCTATCACGCCGCGCGCCTCTGCGACATCCGCGGACTGGACGAGGAAGCCAAGAACCTCTACAAGCGCATCGGACCGGGCAAGGAAAGCTGCTATATCAACGCCTGCCTCAGCCTGGCTCAGATTTACGATGACGAGGGCGACAACTACAACGCCGTCAACTGCTGCCAGCGGGTGCTGTCGTGCGAGCCGAACAACTACCGCGCCAAGATTTTCCTCAAGGATTCGCAGGCCGGCACCTCCATGTATTATTCACCGGAAGAGACCAAGCAGTCCGAGCGGATGGAAGCGGTGCTGCGGATTCCGGTCAGCGATTTCGAGTTGTCGGTCAGAAGCCGCAACTGCCTGTCGAACATGAATATCCAGACCCTGGGCGACTTGGTGAAGCGTAGCGAAAGCGAAATGTTGGCGTACAAGAATTTCGGCGAGACCAGCCTGCGCGAGATCAAGGAAATCCTGGCCTCGCGCAACCTGCGCCTGGGGATGATGCGCGAAGACGCCGCCACCCGCGCGGCGATGGAGCGCGCGCGCCGCAACGCCAGCCAGGAAATCCTGGGCAAGCCCATCATCGACCTCGATCTGGGCGTGCGCAGCCGCAAGTGCGTGGAGTCGCTGGGCATCAGAACCATCGGCGAACTTGCCGCACTGAGCGAGGCGGAATTGTGCGGGGCAAAGAACTTCGGTCGCGTCTCCCTCAACGAAATCAAAAAGCGCCTGGCGGAAAACGGCTTGTCTTTGCGCGAAAGCTGATAAGAGCCGGGCAAAATGTTTTCTTGCGGGGATGCCGGTTTGAAGCCAGTATCCCCGTTTTTCTTTCTGCGGGGTTGCGGATTCAAGCGCGTTTGGGCATACTATTTAATTAGTTGCTCGCGTTTTTTATGAAACCGCTCGGATAAGAAACTCCCTCTCCCTGAGGGAGAGGGTCGGGGTGAGGGGGGTGGGGGTCGCTTCGCGAACAGGGAAGCGATCTAAAGATTGTACGTTTGCCGAAAAATTGCGTAACTAAAACTTAGTCCCCTAGTCCCTTAGAGCCTTAGTCCCTGAAAAGGAGACCAGACATGAAAACCCTTACCCGCGAAATCTGGATGAATATCCCGGTGCGGAGACAGATTGTCAGCATTCACGCCCAGGTCGAGGAATTGGTGCGCGAAAGCGGCGTCAAGGAAGGCTTGGTGCTGGTAAACGCCATGCACATCACTGCCTCGGTCTTTATCAACGACAACGAGGCGGGGCTGCACGGCGATTACGAGAAGTGGCTGGAAAAACTCGCGCCCGAAAAGCCGCACAACCAGTACGCCCACAACGGCTATGAGGACAACGCCGACGCCCACCTGAAACGGCAGGTCATGGGGCGCGAGGTGGTGGTGGCTATCACCGACGGCAAGCTCCACCTGGGGCCGTGGGAACATATTTTCTATTACGAGTTCGACGGCAAGCGCAAGAAACGGCTGCTGGTGAAGATAATCGGCGAATAATCATGAATAAGTTGTGTTTTTGCCTATTCTCGGTTTTTCTTGTTTCGTGTTCAGGCAATGATAAGTCCTGGCAAAACACCGGTAATCTGAAAGGCAATGGCGAAAAACCCGCAGATGAAAACGATACTGTAATTTTTTCGCCAAATTTCAAAATAACAAAAATCACTGATATTAAAGAAATTGAGAAAGTCAAGCGGGAATGGATTTTTGATATACCATACGATCTGACGGTATATTATCCCGATGGGAAAACTTTAATCCAAGCCCGGGAGATATTTGAAAAGTATAATTTGTCATCCGATAATGTCGAATTTCTGTATTTCTCCCTGCCTGGGGATAGACATGTAATGTCTGCTGGGCCAATCTTTGTGCCGGGAAAAAAAGTCCATAAATTCTATCTATTGGGTTTTGATAAAGAGAAAAACTTGGCACTGTATTGGTTACAGTCACAAGCAGACAAAATGACAACTATTATTGAGCTTGTATATAAAGTAGAAAAAAGGGAAAGAAGATTTTTGACCAACTGCAATTAAGAAAAGGTTGCTGGTGAAGACAATCGGCGAATGAGTCAATCCTGATTTCCGGCGGTTTTGCCGCAGGATTAAGCGCCGGAAGCAGACAGCATTCAGAAACAAGCATCTGAAAGGATTTTTATATGCCGGATTTTGTCGAAAAAGCCGGACCGCTGATTTACGCCATTTTCGCGGCGTCGGTGGTCGGGGTGGGATATATCATCTATTGTTTCCTGGTACTGCGGCGGAAAATCGTGCTGCGGCGGCAACTGGTGGAGATGACCGACGCGCTGGGCGGGGGCGGGGATTATGACGCGGTGCTGGCCGAATGCAAGAAAGACGGCGGGCCTTTCGCCGAAATCGTCCACACCGTCATCGATACCCGCGAGGCCAGCCGCGACGAAGCCGAGGCTATGGTGGAAAGCGCCGGCCGCCGCGCCGCGCACGACCTCTCCCACGGCATTCTCGCGCTGGAGGTGGTGGCCGCGATTTCCCCGCTGCTGGGACTGCTCGGGACGGTAATGGGCATGCACAAGGTGTTCGATCAGATCAAGGACGTCGGCGTCAAGGAAATCGGCATGTTGTCGGGCGGGATCAGCGAAGCGCTTATCACCACCATCGCCGGGCTGCTGGTGGCAATTCCCGCGTATGTGGCCTATACCTATTTCAGCCGCCGGATCGATTCGCTGGTGCTGGAGATGGAACAG
This sequence comes from Planctomycetota bacterium, assembly GCA_020060765.1. Lineage (GTDB taxonomy): Bacteria > Planctomycetota > SZUA-567 > SZUA-567 > SZUA-567 > JAGUZQ01. The sequence continues at coordinate 12,518 of JAGUZQ010000086.1, forward strand.
CATGCCATGACCCTGATGGCGCGCATCCGTAAAAACTCGGGAGGCGCGGCATGAAATTTTCCGCTGCCCGTAAAAACCGCCTGCCGATTATCAACATCACCTCGCTGATCGATGTGCTGTTCCTGCTGGTGATTTTCCTGCTGCTGTCGGCGAAGTTCGAGCAGGAGGGAGGCATCGGCGTCGACCTGCCGCAGGGGAAATCACGGGAAGTGCCGGAGACCCGGGTCTTCGACCTCACCATCACCCACGACGGCAGCATGTTTCTGGAGAAGGAAAAAGTAACGCTGGTCGCGCTGGCGGAACGGATCAAGAAACTGCGCGAAAGCGCGAAAGACCCGGTGCTGGTGATCCGCGCCGACAAGGACGTGAGCTGGGATCACATCGTGCGCGTGACCGACACCGCCCGCCTGGTGGGGCAGGCAAAGGTGAATTTCAAGATTAAGCCGTAGTTTTCGCGGAGAAAAAAATGGATATGTCCTCGTTGCTGTCGCCCGCCTTCTGGACTCCGGGGTGGATGGAATGGATAGTAATCATGATCGTGGCGGTGCTGCTGTTTGGCAAGCGCCTGCCGGAACTGGGCCGCTCGCTGGGGCAGAGTATTGTCGAATTCCGCAAGGGTCTGAGCGGCCTCCAGGACGAAATCGCCAAGGCGGGCGAAACGCCCCCGCCGCCTTTCGACGACAAGTCGGAAAAAAACTCGGACGAAAAGACCGACGAAAAATAACCATTTTATCTCTATCATCACAATATTGGGGGGCGTCCGCCCCCTGTTTCATTACAGGAATATTCAGTGCCCGATCCGATTCTCGACCATCTGACTGACGCGCAGCGCGAAGCTGTCACCCACATCGACGGGCCGATGCTGGTGGTGGCGGGCGCAGGGTCGGGCAAGACGCGCGTCGTCACCCGCCGCATCGCTTACCTGATCGCTAACGGCGTGCGTCCCCACCAGATACTGGCCATGACCTTTACCAATAAAGCGGCAGGCGAAATGAAGGAGCGCGTGGCGGCGCTGGCGGGCGAAGCTCCGCGCTGGGTCGGCACGTTCCACTCCGTCTGCGCGCGGCTGCTCCGGTTCGACCTGGATAAGCTCGCGGAAGGGCGCACCGGCAATTTCACCATCTTCGACGATTCCGATCAGCAGGGTCTGGTCAAGCAGGCGCTGAAAACCCTGTCCATCGACGACAAGCGCTTTCGCCCGCGCACTCTGCTGTCAGCCATTTCCAGCGCCAAGTGCGGGATGAAATCTCCCGATGACCTGCCTTGCGGAAGTTGGGAAGACGACGTCATCGCCAAGGTATACCGGTATTACGAACGCGAACTGCGCCGGATGAACGCCGCCGATTTCGACGACCTGCTGACGCTGACGGTGCAGATGCTGGAAAAAGTGCCGGGGTTGAAGGAGGTCTATCACGACCGCTTCCGTTACCTGCTGATCGACGAATACCAGGACACCAACCGCGCGCAATACCGCCTGATGAAACTGCTGACCGGTGCCAACCGGAACGTCCACGCCACCGGCGACCCCGACCAGAGCATCTATTCCTGGCGCGGCGCGGATTACCGCAACATCATGGAGTTTCAAAAAGATTTCCCCGGCGCGCGAATTGTGCAGTTGGAACAGAACTATCGCTCGACCCAGGCCATCCTCGACGCCGCCAACGCCCTCATCCGCAACAACGAGGAGCGCTTCGAGAAAAATCTCTTTACCGAAAACATGGCCGGTCTCCCGCCCGCCTTGGCCAGCCTCCCCAACGACCGTTACGAGGCGGAATGGATCGTGGAGAAAGCCCTGGGGATGCGCGCCGAAGGCACACCGTTGACGCAGATGGCGATTTTCTACCGCACGCATTCGCAGTCCCGCTCGATCGAAGAAGCGTTCATGCGCGAAGGCGTGCCCTACCAGATCATCGGCGGGGTCAGGTTTTACGAACGCAAGGAAATCAAGGATTTATTGGCGCACCTGAAAATACTGGTCAACCCGCGAGACGCGGTGTCGCTGCGCCGGATTATCGATTCCAAGTCGACGGGGGTCGGCGCGAAAACTTTCGACAATATCGCCGCCCTGAGCGCGGAAGCCGGGCAGAGCGAATGGGATTTCCTGCGCCGCGACGATTTCGACCAGGCTTATAACGGTCGCGCCAATAAAAAGCTGAAAGCGTTCTGCGCGTGGTGCCAGTCGTTCGCGCGAATCAAACTCGCGCCGGTGGACGAGTGCGTGAGGCAGGTCATTAACCGCTCGGGGCTGATTGAACAGATTCAAATCAGGAGCGAGCAGGATCCGTCGGAGGAAGACCGGCTGGAAAATATCGACGCCTTCCTGGCGCGCGCGCTGGAATTCGCCGCCGCCCATCCCGAGGCGGCCTTGCCGGAATTTCTGGAAGACGTGGCGCTGGTGGCGGAGGTGGACGAGTGGGATCGCGAGGCTGATAAGATTTCCATGATGACGCTGCACAGCGCCAAGGGTTTGGAATTCCCCTGCGTTTTTCTTCCCGGCCTGGAGGAAGGTCTGCTGCCGCACGAAAATGCTTATACCAAATCCGCCGCCGAGGAGGAACGACGCCTGCTGTATGTCGGCATCACCCGCGCGCGCGAAAGACTTTTCATTTCTTTCGCTTCCAGCCGCCTGCGCTTCGGGCAGGTCAATTTCGCTTCGCCCAGCCGCTTCCTGCGCGAGCTGCCGCTGGAGGAATTTACGATGGAAGATCTGGCGGGAGCGGCTTACAGGGGAAGCGCTCCCCGCCAGGACAAAAGCAATAAGTGGCAGGTAGACGAGGACGGTTTCGATCTGGATACCGACTGGGATTTCGACGAGGCGCAGGCGCACCCTGATTATGAAAGCTTCTAATCCTGCCCCGTGCCCTTGATGACGTTGTTATAGTTGCGCAGGAATTCCCTTTCCTCCAGCGGAATGGTTTCCCGCTCCCGCACCGAGTCCTGCGATTCGACCGCCTCTTCGATCTGACCCGAGTATTCCACCGTCGGCTTGTGTTCGCCCGGCGGCAGGCCGCGCACGAACATCTGGCTGACAATTTTTCCCTTCATGATCCGGCGCGCGCGCAGTTTCGCCGACTCGAACTCGACGTCGTTTTTCCGTTCGCCCGGGTTTCCGCCGCTGGCCTGCCCGGAACCGCCGGTCTGTCCGCCCGAGCCATTGCCCGCATTGCCCGAAGACATACCGCCCATGCCGGGAATGCCCATCAGTCCGCCGCTCTGCCCGTTCTTGCAGTTGCCGTTCTTGTCGGTCTTGCCGCCGCAGACGGGGCAGCGTCCCTCACCGCCATCACCATCCTTGCCGCCTTTTCCATCTTTACCGTCTTGCCCCTCCTGGCCATCGCCCAGGCTTTTTCCGTCCTTGTCGACCTTGCCGCCGCAGAGAGGGCAGATGCCGTTCTTGAGCTGTTCCAGCATTTTTTTCAGCTCCTCGGCAGTGATCATTCTGGCGTTGCCCTGTTCGGCTGATTGCTGCATCTGCTCCATCATCTTCTCGGTCATTTCCATCTGCGCCATCATGCTCTGCAGTTTCTTCAGCAGCGCCTTTTCCTCTTCCGTCAGGCTGGACAGGTCGAGCTGTTTGTCTTTCATGTTCTTGAAAGCCTTATCCAGCGCGTCCTGCAATTTCTTCATCTTGTCCAGCGCCTTGGAATCCTGGATATCCTTGAGTTCGTCGCTCATTTTCTGGAAGTCCTTGCTCAGTTCCTCCAGACCCTGCTCCTTCAACTGTTCGGACAGATCCTTCATGTCCTTGCTCAGGCGATCCAGTTCCTCCGGTTTCATCTCCTTGGTGGCGAGCTGGCGCCGCATCCGCTTCATGAGATCGGCGGCGTCCTTCATCTGGTTCTTTTTCATTTTGTCGACCATGTCGCGCATCAGGGTGCGTTTCATCCGGCTGGAATCCAGTTTCGCGCCCTTGGCTTCGGACATGTCCTTCTTCGCCTGCTCCTGCATTTTTTCCTGCAGGCGGTTCATCATCTGCGTGGCCAGTTTCGGATCGATGGTCTTGTCCTTTTCCAGTTTCTCCGCCAGATCCTCCATCTTTTTCGTCAACTCTCGCAAGTCCTTCTTCGTTACTTTCGCGTGCTCCCTTTTCTTCAGCAGTTCCGCCATCTTGCGCAGCGTGTCGGCCTTGCGCAAAACCTCCTCGCGCGCTTCTTCCTGTTTGTTCCGCTTTTCCTGCTCTTCCGCCCTGACGCCCCGGATATCCAGTTCGGGCAGCAGCGCCAGCGAGAACAGCAGCGCCAGCAGCGCCCACGGCAGCTTTCTGCCGCCGCCGGAATGCCGGAAAACTTTTTTCACCTGGATGTTGCCGGTATAAGCCGCCGCGTCTTCCGCCAGCGGCGCCGACATGGGCAGGTTCGACGAGGAAAAGGCCAAGGCCGAGGTGATGCGCTCCTTGAGGTTAAGCGCCTGGTCAAGCGCGAGTGCTGCGTGCTGCCTGGTGCAGGGTCTGCGCATGACCCGGAAAAGGGCGAGGAACACCGAGACTCCGAAAATGGAAGGAATCGCGACACGGTACAACTCCGGCAGATTCGCGCCAGGCAGGGCAAACCCGCCGTCGCGCCAGACGCCTGCTTCCGGCCAGTCGGAAATCACGAGCAGGCCGCTCTTGTCCAGCCCCGCCACCACCGCCAGCAGCAGCGACAACCAGGCCATGTGCTGCACGAAATAAAGGAGAAACCAGACGTCGCGCAACCGCAACCTGGTTTCCTCGACCTTGGTCAAAAGCGCCTGCACTGTTCGCTCCCGCTCTGCCTTAGCATAAATCCCCGGAAATAGGTGAACGAAATTCAAGTTGCTGAGGAAAAGCCAAGTCGATTAAGCCGGATATATTTCGCTTCAGGTCGCTCGGCAACTCAGTAACCATTGTTCACTTAATATTATATACGCCGAACTCAGGCACGCGGAGTTAAAATTATCTTTCCGCCGCCTTTTTTTCCTTTTCACTGATTTCAGTCAGGCGCGACTGGAAATGCGGATCGTTGCCGGAGAGGAGCGCCGCCTTTTCCGCCCAGCGCCGCGCCTTGGGCAGATCGCCGATACTCAGCGCAGCCGATGACAAAATATCCATCTCTGCCAGCAGCGCGCCGGTTCCCTCTTCCGGCAGATGGCATTCGATCGCCCGTTCCGCCATGTCTATCGCCTCGCCGTATTCTCCCAGCAGTTCCAGCACGCTGGCGTGATACCACAGCGCCTTTTCGTAAATCGGGATAAACGTGTGCGCGAGGCGGAAACTGGTTTCCGCCTTGAGCAGACATGCCTGTCTTTCCTGCGAGCCCCGGGGAAAGGTAAAGCTGCGCATTTTATTGGTCAGTCCCAGGTTCAGATGAGCCTTGTAATAGGTGGAACGATGGTACAGTGCGGTCTGGAAACACAGTTCCGCAGGCAGAAATGCGTCCCAGACATATTTTCCTTCGGAGACTCCCGCCTGCTGGCAGGCAGGCCGGAAGCGGCTGGGGGTATGCGCAATCAGTTCGCGGGACAACTCCTTCACCAGTTCGTCCTGCGCGACCAGCCCCTGCGTCAACCGATCGAACGCGGCCTGCGCCTCCGGCGGACGAGAAATTTCGCTTTCAATTTTTTGCACGTCGCGGACGATCAACGCCAGCGTGGCGCGCGCCTTCTGCAACTCCACTCCCTTGGTGTACAACGCCAAACCTACGTTGTTATAAATCCTGCCCAGATCCAGGCGCGGGATTTCCAGCCCGGTTTTCGGATCAAACGCGGCATTGCGCCAGTTCTTCTCCGCAATGTCGTTCCAGAGAGAGATGGAACTTTCCCAGACGCGGTTGCGGATAAACGTGCCTGTCGCGAAAACCAACGTCAGCACTATCACTGCCGAAAAAAACAGGTTGCACCTGACCGCGTCTTCCCGCATCAGCGCAAAAGCCTCGACCGGTTTCAATCCTGCCGGTTCGGCTGAAATATCAATTTGCCTGTCGTCGTTGGTCATCGCATTTCCTTCCGCCTGACCTGAATTTACCGGAGGGAGGCCGCGCAGTCAAGAATCAGGCGGAATATCTGGACAACGTCATTTACGTGAAGTATACTGATTATATCTGGCGGAGGCGGAAAGATGACGAAAATTTCCCGGCGAGAGGCTCTCGGACTGCTTGGCGGTATCGGCGCGCAATTGGTCGTGCTGGACGCCCTCGGCGCAACCTGCGGCCCGCCCCCACCCGCCAAGAAACAACGCTGGAAAGGCGGCGAAAGTTTTCCGCCATTGCCGCTGCCGGTTACGCCCCTGCGCCGGAGCGAGAAAAAGCGCCCGCCCGCACCTCCCGCATTGATTGGCAAACTGCAATACGGCAAGGTCGTGACCGGCACCGATGCCAACGGCCGCCGCTATTCCTACCGCGACTGGACCACCGATCCCGGCGACATCCGCAACCTCATGAACCAGGCCAATGTGGAGCTGGGTATAAACTACCGCCCGATGGAAACCACATTCGAGCAATTTTCCTTCAAGCCGCAGGAAATCCCCCTGCTGCTGCTGACCGGACACGAAGGCTTTTCCTTCTCGCTGGAAGAAAGAAGCACCATCCGGCGTTTCCTTAACGACGGCGGCTCCCTGTTGGGAGACGCCTGCTGCGGCATGGAAGATTACCGCAAGGCCTTCCTGGCCGAGATCAACCAGATTTTCCCGCAACGCAAAATCAAGATTCTCCCGTCCGACCATCCGATTTACACCTCCTACCACACCATCGCCGAAGTCGGCTACAAGGACGCGGAAAAGGGAACCTTCTCGGCTCCGCCGGTGCTGGAGGGAATTTCCATCGGCTGCCGCGAGGCGGTGCTGCTCAGCCAGTACGACCTGACCTGCGGCTGGGACGGCCACGGCCACGACCAGGGCAAGCGCGTCTGGCCGCCTGCCGACGCGGTGAAACTGGGCGTGAACATGCTGGCGTATTCCCTGGCCACCTACCGCCTGGGGCAATACCTGGCGGCGACGATCAATTACCAGGACACCAACCCAGACACCAGCGGGGCTTTGGTAATCGGCCAGATCGTCCACGGCGGCGACTGGGATCCCAATCCGTCCTCGCTCATGACCCTGCTCAAGCACAGCGCCCGCCGCAGCACCATGTCCCTGAAATTCCGGCGCGAAGACGTGGTGCTGGGCAAAAGCGGCGCGACCGAACATCCGATCCTGTACATGACCGGTCACGACGATTTCACTTTTTCCCCGACCGAAATCGCGCACCTGCGCAGTTACCTGCGCGCAGGCGGCGTCCTGTTTGCTGACGCCTGTTGCGGACGTTCAGCCTTCGATCAGGCTTTCCGCCGGGAGATCCGGAAAATTGTGCCGGAAAGAAAACTGGAGCCGCTCGACCCTGCTCATCCGCTGTTCCGCACTGTCGCCGACAGCACGAAAATTACCTCCACGCCAGCCCTCGCCGCCAAGCGGCAAGGCGCAGGGCAAGCGGCATTAAGCCAGCCGGAACTGGAAGCAATCGCCTTGGGAGGAAGTTTGTCGGTAATCTATTCGCCGCTGTCCATCGGCTGCGGCTGGGAGGACGAGGCCTGTCCCTACTGCCTCGGCTACGACCCTGCCTCGGCGCGCGACCTGGGGCTGAACATCCTCGCGTATGCGCTGACGCACTAAGTCCGCCCAATTCCATCTGTGGCGACAGACATATGGGAATATGATCGTCTATCGGTCATCTCATAAGAGAGTGTGTGAATCCGCCGCGCTTATTTGTTTTTCCGCCGGTAATCGGCGGGGCCGCAACCCATGAAGGCTTTGAACACCCGGTGAAACTGCGCGTAGCTGCCAAAGCCCGCGTCGATGGAAGCGGCAAGCATATTCGTCCGCTGACCGTACTGATATATCTTCAAAAAAAGTTCTAGTCGTTTCTGGTTGCGGAAAGTCGAGATAGTCGCGCCAGTCTGGGCATGGAACAGACGACTGAGCTGCGAACGCGACAAACCTGCCCGGAGCGAAAGGTCGCCCAGTTCACAATCCGGATTTTCGCAAATGATACGCACCGCTTTTTCCACCGCCGGATGCACCTCCAGCCGGTTGCCGGTTTCATGGCTTTTCTCAAACAAGTCCCACGCTTTCGTCAACAGATAGCCCAGCCCCGCGCCCAGCTTGTCGTTGTTCTCCGACAAAGAGGAGAGTTCGTTCAGAAACGCCTCCAAAGACAGATGGTCTTCCCGTGCCAGCTTGCGGCAGAACCAGCCCGGTGGGGCAGACTCGCGCAAAATGGCGTAGCGGTCGGACTGGCACACTTTCCTGATCAGACGGGGACTGAAAACCACCACCCACATACAGAAGTCAGACGAAGGGGCGATCAGCATATGCTCGTGGGCGGGAAACAGCCAGGTGAGTGTGCGCGGAGTAAGTTCGTACTGCCTGCCTTCAAGAATATATTTCGCCTGCCCGGAAACGATCAGATTCAGTTCCGGTTCGCGATGGCTGTGCCCTTTGGGCATCGAGCCTACCCCCTCGACCAGATGCACCCAGCCGGGGGAATTCAGGTTTCTTAATACGCTGACCCTGCTCATAGCATAAAATGATAACAAGTCGCGACAGGATTTGAAGAAAAATCCCCCAGAGCGGGGTAATATTCTTTTGGAAGAGTTTTCGTGAAGATTTTCTGAAAGGATGTGCCATGACTGCTGCGATGCAAAATACATTGAACAGGGAAAGCACTATTGATTTCGCGCCGGAGCGCTGGGCGGGGATAAAGGAGACCTACCGGAAATTCTGGGCACACGAACTTAAGCGGCCTATTATCCAGATGGCTTTCGAAGGCCGCGAACCGGGACGGCCAGAACCGGAACTGCCCTTCAACCGGTTTTCCTCGTGGTACTCGCTCGACGTTCCTCCGGAAGAGATTATCGACCGGTGGGATTATTACCTATCGCGGGTAGAGTTTTACGGCGATGCGTTTCCCAATATGTGGCTGAATTTCGGCCCCGGCGTGCTGGCGGCGTTCCTGGGGTCGGAATTGCACGCGGCGGAAAGCACCACCTGGTTTTCACCGAAAGAAAAACTCGAAGTCGGGGAATATAATTTCCAACTGGACAAGAATAATGTCTGGTTAAAACGCGTCATCGACCTGGCGGAAGCAGCGGGTAAATTCTGGCAAGGCAACGTACAGGTTGGCACGACCGATCTGGGCGGGACGCTGGACGTGCTCTCGACCTTCCGCCCCAGCGAAGATCTGCTGCTGGACTTGTACGACTATCCCGAGGAAGTGAAGCGGCAGACCTGGGCGCTGCACGAACCCTGGTTTCAGGCGTATGACCTGATCCAGCAAAGCCTGGGCAAGTATAATCCCGGCTATACCTGCTGGACGCCGATTTTCAGTGAGGAACCGTATTACATGCTGCAATGCGATTTCTGCTACATGATCGGCACCGACATGTTCGACGAGTTCGTCAAGCCGGAACTGGCGGCGGCGTGCAAGCGGGTGAAAAACGCGTTTTATCATCTAGACGGCCCCGGCGCCCTGCCGCATCTGGATAGCCTGCTGGAAATCGAGGAACTGGCCGGGGTGCAATGGGTCTTCGGCGCCGGTAACGGCTGCATTCAGGACTGGCTCGACGTTTACGAAAGAATCCACAAAGCCGGTAAACTTCTGCAAGTGGCGGGGCCGGGTGCGTCTGATCCGGGCAAGGACAGTTACCGCGCGCTTGACGCAGTCGCCGACCGGCTGGGCACGGCAGAGGGAATCTATTACACCTGCAACTGGCAACCGACGGAAAATAAAGACAAGGTTTTGCGCTTCCTGGAGGATTACGGGGCGTTATAATGGAAAGTTTATTGCTGGCAGTATGTTTTCTTTGGTTACGGTTTTCTCGTTATAAACTCTGCGGGAAATGATAACCGCCAACATAGCTTATTTAAACAGGTGCCCACCCCGTCGGCGGGAACGGTTTTCCCGGCAAGCGGCCTGAAGTAGAGATCAAAGGTTTTGGCAAAACCGAAATCCGGCTATTTATCCGTGCATTAAAGACATCTGTTTTTCCTTTGGCGTCAATAAGCGCATCTTCCCGCGCGGGAGAATTCGCGGGTTGCGGCGACGTAGGCTTCGATATTTGCCCACGGCACTTCCGGCTCCAGCAGGTGGGTAGGCGTGCAAAGCAGGCCGCCTTTTGCTCCCGCGATTTCCAGGTTGCGAATAGTGACGGCGCGCACCTCTTCCGGCGTGCCGAAAGGCATGGTGGTCTGGGTGCCCAGCGTTCCCCAGAAGGAAAGCCGTGAGCCGTACTCGGCGTGGAGTTGGGCGAAATCCATGCACTCCGGCTGCACGGGGTTAAGCACATCCACGCCGACCTCGATAAAGTCCTCGATAAACGGCACGACATAGCCGCAGGAATGATATGAAACCAGCAGGTCGGGTTTGATCGTTTTCGCAGCGGCAATCACCTTGGCGAACCGGGGCTTGATCCAGTCGCGATACATTTCCGGGCTCATCAGGGTGGTGTGCTGCATCCCCACATCGTCGCCGGTGTGGAGAATATCGACTCCGGCGCGGGCGTAACCCGCCGCCCGGATGCAGGCGATTTCAGTCAGACGGTCGAGATGCCACACCGCTTTCTCGTCCCCGGCAGCCATATCCATCATCAGTTCTTCCATGCCGCGCAGATACCAGGAAATTTCCCAAACGGAACACGCCATCTGGGCGATAACCGCTTTGCCCTCGCCATGTAATTTTTTCACCACCGCTTCAACTTCCGACCAGTCGGCCTGTTCGAATTCAGGATAGGGATACGCCTGAATCTGCTCGAGGCTGTCGAAATGCTCCATCGGGTGGCGCATGTGGGTCATATGCTTGGCGGCGGCGCTGCCGGGTTCGTTGGCCAGACCCCAGGTCTCGTTGATGACGGCACCTTCTTTCAAACCGCCGGGATGGTATTGCAGCCAGTCTATTTTTCGTTCCGGCAGAGTCGGTCCGCCCGCCCCGCTCCAAGGCCAGGGATAAGCGTCCTGGTTGAAGTCTCCGCCGGTTTCTTCCCGAAAAGATTCACGCAGGGAGGGACAGAGGTTAAATTCCACCGGCGCATAACGAAAACCCTGCCGCCGGAGCAGGGAGAGAGTGTTTTCCCTTTGGGATATGTTATATTCGCTTCTTGGATCAAACTGCATGATCTGGCTGGCAGCAGACATGTTTTTCTCCTATTATTAACTGACTATTCAATGAATATACCGCATAAGAAGCTTGCAGCCATGGCGGATATGGTTTATTATATGTCATATCTGGTGCGTGCCGCACTTGCTTACTTCGCAAGCGTAATTATACGTTTTATAAACTTCCGCGCTCCCGTTGGTCGCGGGTGCGGTGTCTTACTAGTACCCTGTCAGCCTTAAATTACAGGATACAGACGCATTCTGGCGAGGGCAGTTCTAGGCGTCTCCGCAGCGGCAATGCGGCACATTGGTGCAAG
>JAGUZQ010000038.1 GCA_020060765.1 Planctomycetota bacterium
CGGCGCGGCGGCGATTCCCGGCCCTTTCGGCAGCGGCAAGACCGTGACCCAGCAGCAGCTCGCGCGCTGGAGCGACGCGCAGGTGGTCGTGTATATCGGCTGCGGCGAACGCGGCAACGAGATGACCGAGGTGCTGACCGAATTCCCCGAACTGAAGGATCCGCATTCCGGCCGCCCCCTGATGGAACGCACCATCCTGATCGCCAACACCTCCAACATGCCAGTAGCGGCGCGCGAGGCTTCGGTCTATACGGGGATGACGATTGCCGAATATTTCCGCGACATGGGTTACGACGTCGCGCTGATGGCGGATTCCACCAGCCGTTGGGCTGAAGCCATGCGGGAAATTTCCTCCCGCCTGGAGGAAATGCCGGGCGAGGAAGGCTACCCCGCTTACCTTGGCACCAGGCTGGCGCAGTTCTACGAACGGGCGGGTTACGTCCGGACGTTGAACGGCAAAACCGGTTCCATCACCGCCATCGGCGCGGTCAGCCCTCCCGGCGGCGACCTGTCGGAGCCGGTGACGCAGAACACCCTGCGCATCGCCAAGGTCTTTTTCGGACTCGACGCCAAGCTGGCGCACCGCCGCCATTTTCCCAGCATCAACTGGCTGACCAGCTATACATTATACTTCGACGCGCTACGCCCCTGGCTGGCGGAAAATGTCTCAGAGGATTTTCCGGAACTCCGCGGCACCGCTATCGCGATTCTGCAGAAAGAATCGGAATTGCAGGACGTCGTCCAACTCGTGGGCGCTGACGCCCTGCCTGCTTCCGAACGGCTGGTGCTGGAGACCGGTCGGCTGCTGCGCGAAGTCTTCCTGCAGCAGAACGCCTATCACGCGGTCGACGCCTATTGTCCGATCCAGACCCAGGCGCGGATGCTGCGGGTGATTCTGCATTTTCACGAACAGGCCGCCGTTGCCCTGCGCGCCGGTTGTTCGCTGGAACAGACGGTCGGAATTCCGTCGCTGATCCGCCTCGCGCGCGCGCGTTTTGAAAAAGACCGCGACGCCATTTTCGATCAGCTTGCCGCCGCCATCCCCGCCGAACTGGACGCTTTGCCGCGACCGGTCGGCACCGCTTCCGTGGAGAAACCGTCACATGCTTAGAACCAGATACCATACCGTCGCGACCGTGCGCGGCCCGCTGGCTTTTTTCCGCGACACCCATCCCGTCGGCTACAGCGAACTGGTCGAACTGCACATGACCGACGGCTCTGTCAAACACGGTCAGGTGCTGGACACTTCCGACAGCGCCGTCGTCGTGCAGGTGTTCGAGGGCACCGAGGGAATCGACCCCGGCGCGGGCGCGGTCTTTTTCGGCAAGCCGTTCACCTTCCCCGTAACGCGCGAAATCGTCGGTCGGATTCTGGACGGCGCGGGCAGGCCGCTGGACGGCGCGCCGCCGATTCTCTCCGACGACGAGCGCGACATCCTAGGGATGCCGATCAACCCCTATCGCCGCGACACTCCCCGCGAATTCATCCAGACCGGCATCTCCTCCATCGACGGCATGAACACGCTGGTACGGGGGCAGAAGCTGCCTATCTTCAGCGGCGCGGGTTTGCCGCACAACGAAATCGCCCTGCAGATCGCCCGCCAGGCGGTCGTGCGCGGCAGGAACGAACAATTCGCCGTCGTGTTCGCCGCGATGGGCATCACTAATGAAGAAGCCCGCACCTTCATGGACGGGTTCCGGGACACCGGCGCGCTCTCCTCCTCGGTAGTGTTTCTCAATCTGGCCAACGATCCCGCTGTCGAACGCCTGCTGACCCCGCGCGTGGCGCTGACCGCCGCCGAATATCTGGCTTTCGACCTGGGGCTGCACGTGCTGGTCATCCTCACCGACATGACCAACTATTGCGAGGCGCTGCGCGAAGTCGGTTCCGCCCGCGAGGAAGTGCCGGGGCGGCGCGGCTATCCCGGTTACATGTACACCGACCTAGCCGGCATTTACGAACGCGCCGGGCGCATCAAGGATCGGTCTGGTTCTATTACCCAGATTCCGATCCTGACCATGCCGGGAGATGATATCACCCATCCTATTCCCGACCTGACCGGCTACATCACCGAGGGGCAGATCGTCATCAGCCGCGAGTTGCAGCGCCAGGGCGTCTATCCGCCCGTCAACGTGCTGCCGAGCCTGTCCCGGCTGATGGGGCTGGGCGTGGGCGAAAAACATACCCGCAAGGATCACCGCAGCGTTTCCGACCAGTGCTACAGCCTCTATGCCGAAGGGCTGGAACTGCGGGGTCTGGCGGCGATCGTGGGACAGGAAAGCCTGACCGCGCGCGACCGGGCGGTGCTGGGCTTCGCCGAAGCGTTCGAGGATCGGTTCGTGCGGCAGGGTCTGCACGAAAACCGGGGTATCGAAAACACCCTCGACCTGGCCTGGGAACTTTTCCACCTGGTGCCGGAAACCGCGCTGACCCGGCTGGATCAGGCACTGCTGGAACAATATCTCCATAGCGGGGTCAAAGCATGAGAAGGCAAGTCAAGCCCACGCGCGCGGAACTGCGAGATATCAAGCGCAAGCTGGGCATCGTCAAGCGCGGTCACAAGCTGCTCCAGCGCAAGCAGGAATCGCTCATGGTGGAGCTGTTCCGGGCGCTGGATCGCTACCGCCGACAGGTGGAGCAGACCGCCGCCGCCACGCGGGAAGCCGGGAGGGCGGCCGCACTGTCGGAAATGGTAGTGGGACGCCACGCGAGCTGGGGCTATGCCATGCGGCGTGCAGGGAGCAAAGGTGTTGACGTGAGCCACGCCAGCTACATGGGGGTACGATTGCCGTCGTACCGACTGGGCGAACGCGAGGCCGCGTCGCCCTTTCTCCCCGGCGAACAGCCGCAATGCTTCGACGCTGCCCGCGCCGCAGAAAATCTGCTGTCGCACTGCATCGCGCAAGCGGAAGTGGAAGCCGCCCTCATCTCTCTGCTTGACGAGATCGAACGCACCAAACGCCGCGTCAACGCACTGGAACTGAAAGTCATTCCCCAACTGGAGGAAGAGGCGGCGTTCATCCTCTCCCGCCTGGAAGAGATGGAACGGGAAAGCCTGTTCAGCCTGAAACGCATCCGCGCCAAACTCGCCGCCCGCTAAAATAGCTGCGCCACACGCATATTACGCTGTCGCGCTTCCGTTACCTCAAACCTTTCGCGCTCCCTTCGTTCGCGGGCAAGGTTTGTGCATACGCAAATGCTTGCTGATATGTCAGCGGCGACCCGCCGCCGCGCTCCCTTCGTTCGCGGTTTTCCTCATATCTTACGAATGTCATTCCCGCGCAGGCAGGAATCCAGGCGGTGTTGCATACGGTTTTCCACGAAAAAGAAAAAGCCCTGCAAGGTAATTGCAGGGCTTTAACATCCGCACAAGGCGGTTAATCTTTGGCGCGGTAGAAGGGACTTGAACCCTCGGGATAGATCGGTTAGAGTGTGCGATATCTCTTTGCCAGTAAAGTCTTTGCTGCGCTTGCATGTTGCTGCGTTGTCCAAAAAGTGCTTGCTATGTGCTTTCAAAGGTTCATCGCTGCCTATCAGCAAATCCGCAACTTTCTCGACTACTTCGCGCAAACGCTCCGGACGGCTGCGCGCATAGACCTTCATCGTCAGAGAATTTCCCGCATGACGGCAGAGGTCTTGCGCCTCTTTCGGATTTGCGCCGCAGTCCAGCACCAGCGTGGTAAATGTCACCCGTAATGCGTGGAAATCCACTTCGCCTTCCTCGGTCATTACCGGGATTCCCAATGCGGTCAGGTCTTTCTGCAAATCCCGCCAGCATTGGCAGGGGACATAGAGCAAAGGATTTTTCAGGTAGCCGTTTTTGCCGCCATGATTGGCGTGATTTTCCTGGTAAGTTTTCACTGCGATTCCAGCATCGCAATATTCCTGGATTAGCGGCATGATTACTCTGGGTAGGGGATGCCGAGAACTTTTTCGGTTTTTTGTCCATTCCTCGCGGAGCAGCAATTCGGCAGTGTTCCAGTCGATATCATCCATCGTCAGGCTACGGATTTCGTTTACCCGCAGTCCTGTGGTCAAAGCCAGCAGATATAACAATCTCCGACAAGGCGAAGCATAACCGATAATCCGCCTGCATTCTTCAACTGTTAACGCCCGGCGGAGTTTGGTTTTGTTCCCATGCACCCGACGGAGACACGCCAGTGGATTCTGCTTCAGATATGAGCGATCTTTGCACCACTGGCAAAATGCCTTGAGAGCGCCGGAAAATTCGTTGATTGTTTTGGCGGAAAGCGGCTTCCCCGATGGGCCTTTTTCACGCAAGTCACGGAGCAACTTCTCCACCTTGCCCTGCACGCCAACCAACTCGTCCAATGCCGCAAGCGGGATATCGTCGCGCCAATAACGTAGCCGGGATAGAACCTGCCGGGAGTGTATCGCCGACCACGAGCGTCCGCCTCGTCCGCCTTGGGCTTCGCCCCATGCAATATACTCAGCGAGAACTTCATCAAAATCGCGGCGACCGTTCAGGCGTTCCGGCCCCGGCGCTTCGCGGTAACCGAGACGGATCGCACGTTCCTCGTCCTCCAGTTTGCATACGATGCGGTAAGTTTCGGTTTTGCTACGGGTGCCGGTAATCCAGGCTTGCTTGCCGAATCGGTTGATAAAGGCGCCGCGGTATTTTCCGCTTTTTCCAGGCTTGTTTTTGACTGTTGCCATTACAAGCCCTCCATACCGAGACGGCGGCGGTCACGCAGGGCGGCTTGTTGCGCTTTTTCGGTGAGGTGCTGCAAATGATCGATAATTGCCTTGGCTATATAGCATAGGCTGCCGTGAAATCTGATCGCAGCAGGAAGTTCGCCCCGTTCCTCCATACGCTTGATCGTCCGGGGATGGCAGCTCATCAAGTCGGCGAGTCCTTTACGGGTTAAAATCGTTTCCGGGGGTATCTGCCCCAATTCGCAAAGCTTTCCGATTTCGTTCATAGCGCAACCTTTCATACATTGTTCTTTTCCTTTCACATGAGTGCTGCTCTGGCCAGTTTGGCCTGCTTATGCAATATGGGTGCGCGTCAATCTTTGATGCCTCTCGGTGCGTTGCGCCCAACTGGGCATATTGCGGCTCTAGACCGCTATCTTGCTTGCCGGAGGCGCGCTAATGAGTCAGCCACGTATATACGGATTGCCACAATGCAATGCCGTACTCAGATAATTCAAAAATACATCTCCATCCATAACTCGCAACGCCATATTTATTCCGCCTTGGTTTTTCCAAGCCCCAGGTCGCGGTTTACTTCCGCTTCGGCTTCGGCGATGCTTAGTTTTTTCAAACTCTCCAACGCGTTCACGCGGGCAACTTCGGCGTCCTTTGAGAGCAGGACTTCCTTCTTCGCCTTGTCGATATCATCGGGCGAAAATCCAAACAGCAGCTGCAGGCCTTTCAAAATCAGGCTGTTGCCGGCCACTTTGTTGGCGATCTGTGCTTGCCGGTAGCCAAGTTTGATCAGATAAGCAATAGTCGCCGAACGCGACATGCCTGCGTCGTCAGCCATCTTGTTCACCTTGTCCATCAGATCGGCGTCGAGGATCACGTTCACCCGCACCTTCTCTTCTTTATATGTCATGGCTGTTTTCTCCTATATGCCAGCACCTATAGTGTTAAAGATATCACACTCCAGGAGCCGTGTCAATGCCGTTTGGGGATAATTTTTACTTTTTTCAAAAAAACTACCGCAAAGTTGGGGCGTCTAGCAGGCGGTTCAGTAGTTCAAAAGCATCGAACGGCTTATCGAAGATTGCTTCTGCTCCGGAGGCCAGCGCCTGGTCGCGGATGCGGGGTTCGTCGGCGGTGGCCATGATTATGCGGGGGCAATGTCTTTTGATCTGCGGGAGGATATCGACGCCCTGGCCGTCGGGCAAACTGTTGTCCAGGATTACCGCGTCGAATTGATTGGCTTTCAGAATTGCCAGAGCTTCCGCGCACGATTCGGCTTCGATTACTTCGATCTGTTCCGAGTGCAGAACCAGCCGGATAATGTCCCGGATCACCGGTTCGTCGTCTACCACCAGCACAACCATTCTCTTCTTCATGCCGCCTCCCTTACGAATGCGGCTCGGGGTGGCTGCGCCACACGCATATTACGCAAGCGCTATCGAATGCATGAAACTTCCGCGCGTTCTTCGCCCGCGAGCGAATGGAGCGCGAAAACTTTTTGCTTCGAATGTGCTTGCGTAATTGTCAGCGGGCGATCAAAGAAGAGAAACGAAAAAGGGGTGCCGTCCGCATGTGCCGCCATTCGGGCCACCACAGCCCAACCACGAACACAACGCAAGACGACACCCCAACACTATATTGTATAGGGTGTGCGTCCAGCGAATGTGCGTTTCGTGGTTTCCGGCAAAGCCGGAAAGTGGTGTTTGAATGGCGAGCGCCCAAGCCTGGATTTTATTGCCGGTTATCCGGCTGTCTTAATACGTCAAATTAATCGATACGCTATTCCTCCGTTGGAAAAATGAACTGCCTGTCATTGTCGCGCAAAAAAACTGTTGCGCAAGCAAAATGTGCAACCTCCCGCGATTTTCGGCATTCCGCCGATTATGCGCCACGGCATCATACCACCGACAAAAACCAACGCCCGCAGGATATGCGGGCGTTGGTTGGCATTGTGAAGACCGGCGGATACTATTCACTGTATGGCGGTTTGAAGAAATAGACTGCGCCAAAGCCCCAAACCCCAGTCAGCCAGTCTTGCGTAGCACCAATAACAACTCTCCCACTAGAATCTAAAGCAACCGCAGTGCCGAAATAAGCTTGGGGACTAACCGCAGTTGAGCTAAAGGAATGATCCAAGCTCCAGTCAGTGTCGCTTCTAGAATAAATGTATGCTGCCCCCAGAGTGCTATCTCTACCTTTTGCCCCAACTAAAAGCGTATCGCCAGAAATCGATACTCCACTATAGCCAAAATTATCAGAAAATCCTACAGTTGCAGGAGGAAGTAAGGTTTCCTGATGTGACCAAGTGGTGTCAGCTCTGGTAAAGATTATAGCTGCACCACTGAGATTTGTCTCATCACCTTCCGCGCCAATAACTAAAGTATTACCAGACAAAGAAACCTTTCTCCCAAAAAGCTGGTTAGTGGAACTGCCTGGGTCATTCAAAGTTTGTTGAAGTTCCCAGTTTGATGTTCCTTTTTTATAAATACAAACACGACCATCTGATACCCACCATTCCCCCGGAGCACCAATAGCTAAATAATCGCCATCAATTGCAAGAGAATCTCCAAAAAATATCCCCCAGGCACTCGCAATCATTTGAGCAGATGACCATGTTGTTCCATCGCGTTCAAAAATTTTCACGTATGGCATTTCGTAAGGAGCAGACCTAGCGCTAACCACAGCAGTGGTTCCATATATTGCAACTGCGTAGCCTACATCAGTATTGTCGTCAACATCGAAATACAGCTTTGCCTGTTGAGTCCAAGTTGCTCCACTTCTAACAAAAATATGTGCGCCGCCAGGTGCTAAGCCGGGATGAATGTGATAGGCAGAACCGACAATGATATAATCTCCAGAAATAGCGACTGAACTGCCAAAATTACTGCTGCCACTAAAAACATCATTTGGCGTAAGTTGAGCTTGCTTTGTCCAGGATGTTCCATCATAGTAATATACATCTGCGTATCCACCGTACCCGCCGGTTGCAGTAATTACTGGGCACCCAACTACAGCATAGTTGCCGTCAATAGCAACACTATAGCCGTAATTTAAGTTGGTGTTAGTGCCTGGAGGGGAAAATTTCTGCATGTAAGGTGCAAAAACAATATTCGTATTCCCACCGGAATCTACGCAGGAGCCGTTATTGGCATAGATCGTGGCTCCGCTGCTCCAAGATGCATCGATATTTTCGAATTCAGCGTAATATATTGCCTGCGTACCCTGTAAATTCAGGTATGCAACCGAAGCATTCGGACAAAGCTTTGCCAGATTCCCCGCTGTTCCCTGAAGGTTAAGCGCAGTGTTAACCGTGACCCCGTAGCCGTTATTGCCGGGGAGTTTTGTGACAGTAGCAGCTCCGCACTTCAATTCTGACACGATAATTCCGGCGTTAAGGAATGGGTTGACTTGCAGATTCCCGGCGGTTTTGGCATTTTCCAGGTTATATACTTCGGCATTGTTGAAAGTCTTCATCGATTGATCAACAGAACCGGTAAATTTGATCGTCGAAGTGCCTTTGTCGAAATGTCCGCTGGCGGCTGTGATATCAAAATCGCCTGAGTTGATTGTAATCGTAGCGGTAGAAAAAGACACTACGCCGGTGTAGCTGCTAGTAACAGTAAGCGAAGCAATATTTGGATTGATATTGACGGTGCAATTTTTCGAAGAGGTTGCATCAAAGAAAACTTTATTCGAGGAATTTGGAACTGTATCTCTTGTCCAGTTAGCGGCCTCTGACCAGTTATTGGTTGTGCCTCCGCCGTCCCATTTGAGTATACTAGCGTCGAATTCAATATTCGTATTTCCGCCGCTGTCGACGCAGGTGCCGTCGTTGGCGTAGATCGTCAGGCCGCTGCTCCACGAGGCGTTGATGTCCTTGAACTCGGCGTACGTGATCGACTGCGAACCAGTCAGTTTGAAATGCGCGCCGATGCCGGAATACATGCTGGTCAGCTTGGCCAGATTACCCGCACTGCCTGCCAGGGTCAGAGTGCCGGTAACCGTCAAGCCCATCTGGGATGCACTGCTGTCGGGAATCCTGGTCTCGGTGCCTGCGCCGCAGGTGAAATCATTA
>JAGUZQ010000068.1 GCA_020060765.1 Planctomycetota bacterium
GCCGCCTGCTCGGTCGTGCCGCGCGGCGTGCCGACATAGCTTCCAACCGTCGGGTTCACGCAAGCGTTGTCGATCGTCCAGGTCGCGTCATCCAGTTTCCAATATGCGACCAGCCCCTTGCTGTTGTAAAGCTGAATGACGTCGCTTTCAGCCAGCGCCTGGTTGTAGAGCGCGACATCGTCGATCTGGCCGCTGAAATAGCAGGCTTTCCGGTCGCCGTCAAAGACCAGTGCTTCCGAACCCTCGCCGATAAAGCCCCAGCGCGCTGCCGCGCCCTTGCCCAGTTTTTTGCCGACCGCATGACCAACAACCGAACCATCGAGCAGGCCGTCAACAAATATCTGCTTGACGCCGGTAACTGAATTGTAGGTAGCCGCCACGAGATGCCACTGGCCGTCGTTGACCGTGGCGCTGCTGAACATATTATGCGTCGTGCCATCCTCGTCGGTGGTACACCACGACAGCTTGCCCGGCGTGGTGTCGGGCATGTCTATCCCCAGACTCCAGAAATGAGCAGAGTCGAAGTCGATGATTGCCGCCTTGTTGCCGACGGTCTTGATCCAGGCGCTGACCGTAATCGCTGTAACTTTATCGGCGGCCTCATAATGAAAATTCTGCATCGCGGCATAATCGTCCGAGCCATCGAAGTTTCCGGCCTGACCGAGTTTTCCCGCGGCGAAATTCGCCCCATTCCCGGCTACGGCATCGTTGGTGCCCTTGACGTCAGTCCAGTCGCCGTTCAGCCGCCAGAGAGACACAAGGCCGTCTGCGTCGAGCGGGGTTTCGGGCACGTTCGAGGAAAGCTGCTGCCCGTAAAGCGCGTCCTGTCCCCAACTCATCGAAGTCCAGTTCACCGTCGTCCCCGCGTCGAGCTGACGCGACTGGAAACCGGCGGAAGCGGCGGAATATTCGCCGGAGCGAACGGCATAACTTCTTATCTCTTCCGCCGACAACGCCCGGTCGTAAATCGCCAGTCCGTCGAGCAGGCCTTCGAAATAATACGTCTGGTTGCGGCGGCAGCCTACGCGGATCTTGTTGGCGCTGGGCGCTGCCAGGGTGACAGTACCCAGCAGCACGCCGTCGATATACACGCTGCCGACCGTCCCTTCCTTAACCATCGTCACGTGATACCAGACACCGCTGTTGTTGTACCACGTCAGGGTAGTGCCGACGTTGCCCATCTGCCAGCGGATAGAACCAGCGACAATCTGCACGTAATCCTGGTCGCCGGTGTTGGAGTTGAACAGCCATACCGTCTCGCGCAGGTTGTATGACTTGAACCAGAACTCTATCGTCGCGTCAGCCCCGATCGCCTCGTCCCAGGAAAGATTGGAATCGATATAGTCGCCGTTACCGTCGAACTCCAGACAGTGGCTGCCCGAAAAATGATCGGTCGAGTTATAGGAAACGTCACCGGTAATGGTCCAGAAACCGGGAATCGGATCCGCCTTTTCGTCGTCGAGGTTATTGTTGAAATTCCACAAGTGCGTAATGCCGCTGGCGGCGTTGGTACGCTGGAGCGGCTGGGACGGTTTGCCCAACGCTACCATGTCAGTTTTCCACTCCGCCTTGCCTGACTCGAACGTTCCGGCCAGGAATTCCGCAGCCGTGTCGTCGTCGAAGGAAGAACCGCCGTTGTAATTGACCGTGACCGATTCCAGGCGCGGGCTTTCGTCGCAGCCGTCGGCCTCCAGCGTCGCGAGATATTGGAAATATCTGGCGTTGGGAGCTACGCCCGACACGACCGAGTCGTCGGGGTTAGTAAAGTAGGTGCCGATCGTGCCATCAGGGCCGACGAAACTTCCGGCCGGGGGATTGGCGGCACCGCTTCTGACCTGGAATTTCAGTTCCCGCCCGCGCTGGTATTGCGCAAGTACCTCTTCGGCGGAAAGCGGCCTGCGATAAAACGCCAACTCATCCAGCGAGCCCTTGTAATCGTAAGTGAGATTAAAATACCCGCCTATCCGCACCTGGTCTGCCCACGGCACCCCGGTACGACCGCCGGTCGGCCCCTGCGCAATAACCAGTTTGCCGTTAAGGTATATCTTGCGGTTGTTGCCAGTGTCCTCGATATCGCGCACCAGCACGAGGTGATACCAGCGATCCACGTCTAACTTGACATAATAATTCAAGTCGCTGTCGCGCATCCGCCACCTGAGATAACTGTTGCCGGCGTTGTAAAGATACCACACCTGCTCATTGTCGTTGGCGGTGGTGGAAAGAATCATGAAGTTGTTGTCGACCAACTCGGGTCGGAACCAGAAAGAGATCGTGCCGTTTTCGCCCAGCAGCTCATAATAATTTTCCGGCAAATCCAGCACATCGTTATCGCCGTCAAAATAGACCGCCTTGGTGCCGATAAGTTTCTTGGCCGGATTAAGCCAGGGAGTGCCGCTGGAGGCGGTGAAAGTCTTGCCGCCGACTTCGTCGACGAAATCATTGTCGAAATGCCAGACGGCGCTCAGGCTGTCCTCTCCCTTGTCCACCCCCAGCAACGCGCCCGCGCCCCAGGAAAGGGAATTCCACGTCGCCGCCCCGCCCGCGTCGAATACCCGTGAGGTATAGGTACCGGAAACGGGCAGCCGCCCGGCTGAATCCGCCTTCAATCCCACATAGCGGGAATTAGGCAATTCCTGCTCCGCCAGCTCTACATTCGACACCAGCGCCCCCGACGCAAAACCTTCGCCGTCGTCAAACACGCTGGTAACGCTACCGGTAAAACGCACCTCTTGAAGAACCGGGGAACGCGAGTCGCTCAGGAAAGGCGTAAGATATGAACGATATTGGAGATATTGGTGGGTCGCGTCGAAATTACCCGCTGTATTCAACCGCTCCCCTTGCGCCATGTAGAAAGAATTGACCGTGCCGTCGGGGCCGACGAAATTTCCGGCAGGCGTGTTGGTGGTGGAAGACCTGACCTGAAACCGCAGGTTAGTGCCCGCCACGTAGTGACTCCTGACAGTGTCGGCGGAAAGCGCGGTGTTGTAAAAACACAGTTCGTCCAGGTTGCCAAAAAGCTCCCAGTCGGTGCCGTTACGCCGCGCGCAAAGTCTGATCAGTTCGTTCTGCCAGTTGCCGGTAGGGCCTTCGGCGATTTTATTGCCATCGACATAGATTTTTGCGACTGCATTGTCTTTCACGCAAACGATATGGTGCCACTGCTTGAAATTAGCCCGCCAGCGCCCATACAACTCCACATCGGCCACGCGAAAGTAAACATAATAACCCGCATACCTGATGTAAGTGTTGTCGCCGCTGGTGTTGGACAGAATCTGCTGAGTGCCCTGGCTGTCGAACCTGGCCCAGAATTCGACAGTGCCGATCTCGTCGGTAAACATCTGTGGGAAGGTTTTATTCAGGTCGAGATAATCATCGGAACCGTCCAGCATCAGCGAGCCGGTGCCGACAATGGCGTCATCGGTGAAATTAAGCCCGTCGCCGGTCGGAGTCAGGGTCGCGAAGCCCTGGCTGTCGGCGTAGTCCCCGTCTAATGCAAACCGCGACACCAGTCCGCCGCCGGTGTACAGGTCGGAGACCTCGCCTGCCGAAATCGCGCGATTGTAAATCCGGAAGTCGTCCAGGTCGCCGATGAAATTAGTGGTATAGCCGGTGCCGATCAGCATGTCCATGGCAGAAGCGGTGGCTGCGGGATAGCTGGCCGCGAGGTCGGTCACCTTGACCCCGTTCTTGTACCAGTAAACCCGGTTGGCGGTCAGGTCGCGCACCAGCACCAAGTGTGCCCACGTCCCTTCCGTCAACACGTCGTTCATCGCAATCGTCTGGTAAGGCGCTGCGTTGGCTCCGGCGGTGCCCCAATAAAAGTTCAGCACGCCGGTTGTCTCCAGCGTCATAGTGCCTTCACCGCCGTAGGCTTTCGCCCAGGGGTTGCGCCTGGCAGACAAACACCCCGCGCCGGGGCGGATCCACATCGCGATGGTCATGCTGCCGGTGATCTGCAGAGAAGCGCCGTTGCCAAGAGTAAGCGAGTCGCCCGTACCGTCGAACTCTCCTGCCTTATTTCTCTGTCCCGCGACAAATGTCGGATTGCCATTGACAACAGGATTATTCGTCCCCATGCTGTCAAGCCAGGTATCGTCCATGCGGTAATGCGAAACCAGCCCGACTTCCCCCCCCGTGCCCTTGCTGCCGAGGTTGCGCACCGCGCGCGAATACATCCGTTCCCAGACATTGCCTCCCGCGCCGCCGTCCAACACCTGGCTCTGGAATACGCCCGCGCCCGCATAGGTCGCGCCGGCCTTGGTTAACTGCAACCACTTTTTCCGCACCGGAACTACCGCAGTGCCGTTGTGCGTCCCGGCGTTGTATTCCGCCTCGGTGCCGTCGCGCACGGAATCGCCCTTCTCCGCCAGTTTGCCGACGCCTCCCTCCACCTTGGCGTCCTCGTTAGACGTGTCGGTCGTGCCGTCGCCCTTGTGGACGGTGTAATCCCCGGCATTGTCCAGGGTCCAACTGGCTGACTCCGCGGAGTGCAGATATGCCTGCGCGATAAAAACCAAAAGCGCGGAAAGCAACAAATCTCTTCTTGGTTTCATCGTTGTAATCCTTTATTTAAAGTACCCCTGTCGCCTTTTGTTTACATTAATATTATCGTCAAATTTTAGAATGATATTGGCTGTCAATTATTTCCAAACGACAATACCTCAATCACCCCATTGCCAGATATGAAATCCTAGACTTCCCTTTGCCATCTCCACTACCCTATAAATCATTATATAGTATACACATCGAAACATGCTACGTCAAACTTACATTTTCCGCAAACGTTTTTTTCCGAAGAAAGTTGAACGAGTGGTTTCGGCGGATTATGCAATCGGCGGCAGGAGTAAACCAGAGGTGTTACGGTGAAGTTGGTGGAATAAAGCCGCGCTACTTCAATTTCTTGCCGAAAGCTGATGATTCCTCGGCGGCAACCTGCCATTCCTTGACGTGCATGGCTTCGGGCGCTTCCGGCATCAGCCGGACGAATTCGCGGTAGTAGTGGGCGGCAAAAGCCTTGTTATTAAGCTTCTCGTCGTATAAAACCCCGAGATTGTAGTGGGTATACCCGTCGTCCGGGTCGATTTTCAGCGCTTCCAGGAATTGCGTTTCCGCCTTTTTATATTCTCCTTCCTGGAAATGCAACACTCCCAGATTATAATACAGCCGCACGGCACGCCTGTTCTGCAAGTCTATATATGCCTTAAGTTTATCCATCTTGCGCTCGACTTTTTCCCGTCCTTGCGCTTTTTCCGCCTCCGCAATTTCCGCCCGTCTCAGCGCGTCCTTGAGCATATCCTCGATCTTGCGCAATTTAACCTGCAGGTTTTCAAATCTTTCGTGCAGATCGGCGTATTTCTCCAGAGTCGGCTTGACCTCAGATTCCGCCTCTTGCAATCGCGACACCAGCGCCTGGGCGTCGCCGCCTTTCTTTTCCGCCTCAGCCATGGTCTCCGCAAGTGTTTTTTCCAGACCCTTGACCTTGTCTTCCAGTTCGTTGGCTTTCTTGCCCAAGTCGCGAGCGACGTTTTCCGCCTGTTCGCGCCGGTTCTTTTCCTCTTCCAGGCTGATCCTGGCTTTTTGCAGTTTTTCCTCTACCTTGGATCTATCCTGTTCCAGTGTTTTGAACAGATCACTTTTCCGTTCCGGTGCCGTTCCCGCGGGCGTTTCCCTGATTTCTTCCATTATTTCCGCGGAGTTACGCAACCGGGATTGGTCCAGCCGCTGACGAAAATCATCACGCTCACGGGCTACGGCCTCCAGTTGCACCTGCAATTCGTTCACCTTACCCTGCAGGCTGGCGAAAGCGGCGGGAGTTCCCTGCGCTTTTTCCAGTAGCTTGGCCTGCGCCTCCTCGCGCTTGCGGGAGTCGCGCAACTGCTCCACCAGCAACTGCTTTTCCTTCTCCGCTGCGGCGCGCTCGCCTTCGACTCTTTCCAGAGTGGCGCGCAAATCCTCGTCCCCAGCCACGGGAGCGGTTTCAGCCGCAAAAACAGCGCCGACGAAGCAGAGGCAAATGACAAGGAAAATGTATCGCATGACTGTTCCTATTGGTTGAACCTTAACGTATTCCCATAATCTGCTTGCCGATATCAGCTTTCGTCTCGGAAGCGTCCGGAGTCGGCAGCACCGGCTGGTGCAGGGTCGGCCTTTCCCAGACGTCGCCCTTAGTGTCGTCCTCCAGCACGCCCTTGATCTGTTTCTCGCTCTGCCGCAGCAGTTCCACCGGCTGGTCTCCCTCGACGATACGGGGAGTGAGGAAGATGATGGTTTCGGTCCGCGTCACGCTTTCGCTTTCGCTGCGGAACATCCGTCCGAAAATAGGAAAACTGGAAATGCCGGGTACACCCTTGTGGGTCTTTTCCTTCTGATCCTTGATCAGTCCCGCAATAATTATGCTGACCCCGTCCTTGATGGTGACGGTGGTTTCGGCATTTGCGGTCTTGACCACCGGCACCGCTCCCGCCGACTGCGCCACGCCGCCGTACCACTCGGCGATGGAGCCGATCTGGGGAGCGACCTTGAGCGAGATATACCCGTCGCTGCTAATGGTGGGAGTGACGTTCAGGGTCAAACCGACGTCCACGAATTTATAGCTGCGGGTGGTGGTAGTAGCGCTGTTGGCGGGAGTGATGGTCTCCTCCTCCTGGTAGGGCTGGCGGTGGATGACCTTGATCGACGCTTCCTTGTTGTTCTCCACCAGCAGGTGCGGATTGGAGAGAATCTTCACGTCGGTCACGCTTTTAATCAGATCCAACACCGCATTCAGGCGGTCGCTGCCCACGCTGGCGAGGCTTAACTTGGCAATGCCGGAATTCAGCCCCAGTGGCAGATTCACCTGCGGTGTGATGGAATAGGTGCTGCCCTTGCCATTGCGGGAGTTGATGTCAAAATCCATCAGCCGGTTCCAGTCCACCCCCGCCTGGAAGGTGTCGCCCAGCGCCACCTCCACGATTTTCGCCTCGATAAAGACCACGCGAGGCTTGCGGTCGAAGGTCTTGATCATCACCGCCAGTTTTTCCATGTTGTACGGCAGGTCGGTCACTACCAGCGAATTGGTGCGCTTATCCACGTGGAAGGAACCCATTTCCGGCGTGAGGGAATTCTTAACCTCCGCCTGGATATCCTCCAGCTTGGCGTATTTCAGTTCAAACACCTGGGTCACCGTCGGCTTCAGGCGGGAGACAGTGGGAATCTCGCTCTGCGCAATGATCATTTCCATCATTTCGATCTTCGCCGGCACATCCACCAACACCAACATGCCCGTATTGTCGTCGAAAATAATCTTGCCCACGTCGCTCTTGACATTGCCCAGCAGGTTGGCCAGTTTTTCGGCGGAAGCGTATTTCAGGTTGAAGATGCGGGTCTCGCGCTGGTCGTAGAAGTCATCCCCGTACAGCGCTCGATATTCCTTGTTGGGCATGACGTTGATGACGTTGCCCTCAATTTTGTAAGCCAGGTCGTTGGCCGAAAGCACCCGCTGGAAAGCGTCGCCCACCGACACATCCTTGAGCAGCAGGGTCACCGCCCCCGCCACCGTGCGCGAGGCGACTATGTTGAGGTCGCCTTCTATCGCCAGTAGTTTCAGCACGTCGATGATGTCCATTTTGCGCAGATCGACCGACATTTTCTTGGAGGCACCGGGGAAACGCTCCGCGTCCAGCGCGCCGGAGGAAACCGCCAGGGTCGCCACCGTCTCTACGTCCCCCTCCTCGGCGGCGCAAAGCGGAAAAATCGCGAAGCAAACCACCAGCAGCAGAGCCACGCGCCGGGCGGTTCCGGTTTTCATCAAGCCCCCTGACCTCACAGTTCCGCCTCCTCGCCTTTATAACTCAGCACAATGGTGCGTTCCCTGATTTCCTTCAGCACGATTCCCGTCTGGCCGATCTCCGCGCCGGGAGTGAGAAAAAATACCGTGCCGTCTTTCCTGCTCCTCAGCACCGCGCGGGGGGATGCTCCCTGGCTGATGCCGGTCAGTTCGAAATCCTTTATCAGCTCCTCCAGACGGCTGGCTTTCTTTTCCTCCGGCCTGTCCGGGGTAACTCCAGCCACCGGGCCAGTCGGCCGGAAGATTTCACGCCTGCCGATCAGCTCCTCGTAGGTCTCCAGCGGCTCCAGCGTTGCGATCTCACGCTTGGGTTCTGCCCGCACCGGAGCCTGTTTCAGGCCGCTTTCCAAATCCGCCACGGGGTTGCCGGGAAAATAAAGCTCCAGTCCCAGTAACAGCAGCAGTATCAGCAACAACGCTCCCAGAATTTTGTTGACGGAAGCAAGCTTCATCAAAACCTCCGGACTATTCCAGTTTCAACTGATCCAGCCGGTTCTGCGATTTGTAAAGCTCCACCAGCATCCGCTTGGCCTGCGACACCCCGCTCTTGCTCATCGCCTGCCTGATCACCTGCCGCAACAGGTCTTCCTGTTTTTCTGGCATTTTTGCCGCCGCCAGCCCCATGGCCGCACGCAGCCGCACCTGTTCCGCCTCCATGGGATTACGCGCCAACTCCACCGCTTGGGCGTAAAGCTTGTCAACGTCTTCCAGCGCACCTATCTCCACCTTGATATCGGCCAGCCGCAGCGTGGGATAAGCGCCCGCATTGTCGCCCTGCTCCTTGACGATGCGCTCCGCCCACTGCAAGGCCACATCCTTGCGGTTCAGTTTCGCGTACAGCTTCGCCAGTTTTTCGTACAGCAGCGGCTGGCTACCGCCGAGAGTCTGCACCAGTTTTTCGCAATACCCCGCGCTTTTTTCATATTTTCCCCCGACCTCGTTGATCTCGGCCAGCTTTTCTATCGACTCGCGGTCGGCGGGAATCAGCGTCAGAATCTTTTCGTATGCTTCCGTGGCGATTTCCGGCTTGCGCTCCAGTCCCCAGCACAGCATTCCCAGCCGCCGCAGCGAGCCGATTTCGTTGGGATTGGTTGCCACCCGCCGACGGTATTCGGCAATAACAGCGTCCAGCTTGCCTTCGCGGCGGTAGACGTCAAACAGCCTGTCGGCGGCGTGATCCCGGTCGGCCTGGCTGGGACTCTTGTCCACCACGAATTGATAATCTTCCCGCGCCTGGGCATACTGTTCCAGACCGGCGTGCAACTCGCCCAGCATCAGGTGATACAGGCAAAGCGACTCGACGTCATTAGCCAGTTTAATCGCTTTTTCCAACGGCCCGATGCCTTTTTCAGCTTCTTTCGCCGCAGCGAAGGCGCGCGCGGCCTGGTAGTAGTTCTGCGCCTTTTCGCGCTGGTCGGCAGTCAGTTCCGCCAGTTGCAGAAACACCGGCGCGGCGCGCTTGCCGTCGCGGGAGATTTCCCAGAAAACCGTTTCCAAAACCTGCAACGCCAACTCATCGGCGGGATTGCGGCGGACGCGCTCCTCGTAATCGCGCACCAGCTTGTCCAACTCACCCGAATCGCGATAAATCTGCACCAGCACCCGCAACACCATGCGCGCAAACGCCTTGTCGTCCTCGGCAGTATTTTCCAGCGCTCCAGCCAGGGATTCCCGCGCACGCGTCAAATCGCCGCTATCCTTCCACGCGGCGGCAAAACGGTAATACATCCGGCTTTTGCCTTTTGCGTCTTCCGCCAGCGCTACCGCCTTTTCAAAAGCTGCCTTGGCATTGTCGGACTGGTTCAGTTTAAGCAACACCTCGCCGCTGCTGCACAGGTAATTCGCCTTGAGATTGTTATTCTGCTCGGAGGAAATGGCAGAGGCATACAGCCCCGCCGCCTTGGCATAGTCGCCGTATTGCGCGTGAATCGCCGCCAAGCCTGCCAGCAAACCCGCCGGTTCAGCCTGAGGCGGTTTCGCCGGTACTTCCGCCGCCACCGGCTCCGGCTGTTTCACCGGCAACGGTTCCGATCCGCCGCGCGCGAGATAGCCGCCAATTCCGCCCAGCGCCAGCAACACCACAGCTTTGGCTATCATTTCCGGCTTCATGGGCAATCCCGCCTTTTTTTGTTCGAATGCAACCTATGGCTTTCTCGATAAAACCACTTCGCGACACGCAAATGTTTTCAGAATAGAGCATTAGACTATGGCTCAACATGCTATTATCTTCTTTTATCGGACACTGGCAAAGAAAAATTCAACTTTATTGGAAAAAGATTTGGGGATGAAAGCCGAACTCCACGGCAGATGTCACTATTACATAAAAAACTTTTGCGACAGTATTTGCCATAGTATCAACCGCCAGCAGGAACCAAAGGCATTGTCTTCGATTTCCCCAGCCTCTGCCCTTGAACTCGGCCTGCGTTATATATATACTATTAGGATTAAAGATGGGATTGTCATGATTGTCCGCCGTTTCACGATTTTTGTCTGTTTCCTGGCGCTGTTCAGCGTCATGGCGGTGAGTGCCGGGGAAAAAACCGCGCTGGAACTTTTCCATGCCGGCGAATACGAAAAAGCCCTCGCCGCCGTGACCGGGGATTCCCCCGCCGCGCTCGCGCTCCAGGCAGACATTCTCACCGAAACCGGTCGGGACAAGGAATCTGTCGCTCTCCTCACTAACGCTCTGGAAAAATTCCCCAACGACGCGCAACTGCTGGCCGCGCGGGGAGATGCCTTTTGCGTGTCCGGTTTATACCCCTCCGCCATCGCCGATTACCGGCAGGCTGTGGACGGGCTGCAACAGAAACCGCTGCCCGGGCAGATGCGCGCGAAACTGGCGCTCGCGCGGCTGTACGGGCAACTGGCCAACCGCAACGCGCGGCTGGATCAGGCAGACTGGTTTTTCGATTATTACCTGCGCTTCGCCGACGACTCGCACCTGACCCGCGACGACGCGTACTCCATCGGCTCCGGTGCCATTATCGGCGACGACCTGAAAAACGGCATCAAGGTCGCCGCCCTCGCGCAGAAGCTGGATCCGAATTTTCTCCCCGCCTTCATCCTCGTCGGCGAAACCTTCCTGACCAAGTACCAGTACCCCGACGCAGAAGAGGAGTTTAAAAACGCGCTCAAGCTCAACCCCCGGTCGCCTGCCGCGCTGGTGGGCATGGCGCAAGTCGCCATCAACAAGCGCGATTTCGATTCGGCGGGAAAGCTGCTGGATCAGGCGCTGTCGACCAATCCCCGCTATTCGGCGGCTTTCGTCTTTCAAGCCTGGCTGGAACTGCTGGACGAGCATCCTGACCGCGCGGCAGCTTTCTGTGAGCAGGCACTGACGATCAATCCCGTTCATCCCGAAGCACTCGCCCTCAAGGGGTCGCTGGCGATTTTCGCGGAAGACCAGGCCAGGTTCGACGGGCTTATGAAAAACCTGCTTGAAACCTGCGCCCTGTCGGCGGAAACCCCGGAAGACAGGGAACTGATCCACCGCACCGCGGCCAGCCGCCTGTATTACACGGTTTCGGAGACACTCTCCACCGCCGCCAGTTGCAAGTCCGCCCTGAAATGGGCGCGCCTGGCCGCCGCCACCGATCCGGAAAACGCCCTTGCGCAGTCGCAACTCGCCACCTGCCTGATGCGTAACGGACTGGAAGACGAAGCTATTCCCGCCCTCAACGCCGCTTTCCGGCTCGACCCCTTTAACGTCTGGATTTATAATCTGAAAATGCTGGCGAAACGCGACCAGGAATACAAACGAGTCCAGACCGGCAAATTCCTCCTGAAGTTTCACGAACGCGACGCCGACATCCTCAGTTGCTATGTCGAGGAATTGGCGGGCGAACAACTCGCCTTCTGCGAAAAATTGTACGGCTATGAAGTCCCGGAAACGGTGAAGCTGTCGGTCATGAAATCGCACGCCGATTTTTCCGCCCGCATCAGCGGCCTGCCCCGCATCGACGCTTCCGGCGCGACGACCGGCTATTTCCTGGCTCTGCCCAGCCCCGGTTTCATGCAGGGCGTGGGGCAGCCCTATAACTGGGAAAGCACGCTGCTGCACGAACTGGCGCATGTCGTCACGCTACAGGGTTCTGATTTCCGGATCCCGCGCTGGCTGACCGAAGGCATGAGCGTGTACGCCGAAGGCGCGACCCCGATTGAATGGGACATCCCTTTCAAGTCGCTGGTCGAACATTCCCGCTTTCCCGATCTGAGAGAATGGAACCGCGATTTCACGCGTCCGAAAGATCTCTGGATGATCCCTGCCTCCTACCGCGCCGCAGGCATCTTCGTCGGAAAACTGCGGGAGAAATACGGCGAAGAGGCGCTGCCGAAACTCGTGCGCCTGTACCGCGAAAAGAAAACCACGCCCGAGGTTTTCACCAAGATAACCGGCCAGGAACTGCCAGCCGTCCATGAATGGCTGGCGGAAATCCTGCGCGCGGAAGCGGCGAAAATCCAGTCGCCGGTGATCGAATCAGACGCAGACCGCAAACAACTGGAAGACGAATACGCCGCCAATCCCGGCAATCACGCCAACACCCTGCGCCTGCTCCGGCTCTACGCCATGCACACTCCCGACAAGGTAGCGCAGATGGCTTCCTTTATCGAGGAAAGCGTCGATAAGCTGAAAAAAGGCGACGACGACGCCAGGCTGGTGCTTACTTACGCCTGTTCGCTCAAGGCGCTGTCTCTCATTTTCGACCAGGAGGAAACTGCCCGGAATCTGCTCAAGGTCGCGCTGCAAGCCTGCCCCGACGACGCCAACGCCCTGTACCTTTCGGGGTTGCTCGCCGCCGCCGCAGGCGAAAACGACAAGGCCGTCGATTTCTTCAGGCAGTCTCTCGCCTCCTATCCGCGCTTCGCCGACGACCGGCCTTTCCTCAATCCCTACCGTGCGCTGTTTCACTTGCTCATGTCGCTTGATAAAAAAGAGGAAGCCGCCGCCCTCCTTTCGACCTACTGCGCCATCCGCCGCGACGACGCGCCTGCCGCGCGCAGACTGACCGGCCTGTACGTCGATCTGGAAAAGTTCGACCTGGCGCTGGCCAGCGGCAAATCCCTCCTCGGCACCGACCCCTACCGCAAGCAGGATCACCTGTTGTTGGCGGAGATTTACGAAAAACTGTTGAACCCCGCCGCCGCGGAAAAGGAAAAAGCGATTGCCGGTTTCTGCAAAGAAGAAAAAGAACCTAAAGAAAATAAAGAAAATAACTCGCCGGAGAAAAAAACGGTCGAAGAGAAATCGCGCGTGCGCAAATTCCTGGAGGAGATCGCCTCATGGCAATGAGCGTCCTGCCGCATCCCTCCCAGCACCGGGCGTGGATCGAAGTCAATCTCTCCGCTATCGAAAACAACGTGCGCGCTTTTGTCAAAATGATGCGGGGGCGGGGCGAAGTCATGTGCTGCGTCAAAGCCGACGCCTACGGACACGGCTCTATCGGCGTATCACTTTCCGCCCTCAACGCCGGAGCTGGTCGCCTGGGCGTAGCGACGGTGGAGGAAGGCGAGGAACTGCGCCTCTCCGGCATCACCGCCCCCATTCACATCCTCGGCGCGACCCTGCCCGAGGAAGTGCGTAATGCCCTCGCCCATAATCTCACCATCAGCATTCACGACCTGGAACTGGCAAACCTCCTCAGCGTCGAGGCCTGCCGCCTGCAGAAGCCCGCGCAGGTAAATCTGAAAATCGACACCGGCATGGGACGCCTCGGCATCCTGCCGCGACAGGCGGTCGAGACCGCCCTGACCGTCGACCGGCTGCCGGGGGTGGAACTGACCGGCGTGTTCACCCATTTCGCCGAAGCAGAGGATCAGGCCTACAGCGAAAAACAGATAACATTGTTTGATGAAGTCTGCCGCGAACTGGAACGGAAGGGAATCAGGCCGCCGCTGAAACACGCCGCCAACACCACCGCCGCGATTCTCTATCCCGAAGCGCGGCACAACCTGATCCGCCCCGGCCTCGGTTTATACGGCTGCCACAACCTGCCGGAACTGGCGGAAAAAATCGAGCTGCAACCGGCGCTGACCTGGAAATGCGTGGTGGTGCATCTGAAGGATTATCCCGCCGGAGCCAACCTCGGCTACAACCGGACTTTCACCACCCAGCGCCCGACCAGGATCGCGGTGCTGCCGCTGGGTTACGCCGACGGCTATGTCCGCGCACTGAGCAATCATGCCGAAGTGTTGATCAGCGGTCGCCGCGCGCCGGTGGTAGGCATTATCAGCATGGACTACACCACGGTCGACGTCACCGACATCCCGCAGGTGGAAGTGGGCAGCGAAGTCACTCTCATCGGCCGCGACGGGGAAGACCTCATCACTGTCGAGGAACTCGCCCGCCACGCGCAAACCATTCCCTACTGCATCACCGCCGGTTTCGGCCGCCGCCCCGGACGCTGCTACGTGCGGTAAAAGCAATTCTCAAAAACCGCATGCAAAGCATTCTCCCCCTTCCAGGGGGAGTTAGAGGGGGGGGAAAAAGGCATTCACCCCTCCTGACCTCCCCTGAAAGGGGAGGAACTGTTGCCCCTTTTCGCTGGAGAGTTACGCTGGGTGCGCCAGTCACTCGACGTCCAGCTTCCAAGGTTTCCGGCGGCGGAACTTTTCCTTGAACTTGTTCTGCAACTTTCCCGTCTGCTCCAGGTGGATCATGCACGCCCTCACGCAGCCGCGCGCGCCCTCGATCGCCCTGCCATATTCGTATCGCGGGCCGGGGCTGGCGATGAAGGGGTTGTACTCCGTCGGCTTCGCCTTATAGTCGGCGTACTTCGGCGATTTGTCCAGTTCCTCGCCGTCGGGGGCGACGTCGTGGCGCCCGCCCTGGAAAGCCAGCGAACATTTGTATTCGTCCAGCTTGCCCCATTCGATGGTCTTGCCCGCGATGTTGACCTTGACCGATTCCGTGGCGCTGATGGCCTGGCCGGAGCATTCGCGCACACAACTCATGCAGCGGTCGCAGATTGTCCCAGGCTCGACCAGCGGATCAGGTTCCAACTCGGCTTCGGTCAGCAGCGCCCCGTAACGTACGCGCGGCCCGTAAATCGGATTGAGGAAAACCTTGCTCCAGCCGATTTCCCCCAGCCCCGCGCAATAAGCGGCAATGCGCATGTGGATGAAGACGTCGGGCGCGGGCTTGCCGGGAGCGACGGGACGGCTCCAGTTCTCTTTCTGTTCGCCGGTTGCGGTGCTGATGGAATTCCAGGGGAAATCGTTGGGAAACGGCAGCGCCTCGTAACCCTCGTCCTCGAACATCTTCCCAAACTGCCACAGCATCATCGGCATTTGCACATGGTTAATACCGGCGTAACCCATTGCCGAATAATTGGAAAACAGGGTGCCTTCCTCGATGCCGCGCAGCAAGCCGCGAAAAATGCGGAAGCCGACGACGACCATGCTTTTGGCTTCCGGCATGATCTGCCTCGGATCACATTGCAAAGGCGCGCCCTCGAACCGTTCGATATTGGCGATGCCGACCACGTCCGCCCCACACGCCAACGCATATTTCTTGACTTCTTTCGCATCCATGGTGATCTCCTCCGTTAAAATATCGAGCCGATTCACTCGTCGGAGGAACTATACGCCATGGCAATAAGGCAAACAATGGACGCGATTCGGAACCTTGTGGACGGAATTCGCATAAACGGGGAAAGGTCAGATTTCCCGGTTCCGGCGGCGATACGCCAGCGGAGGGACACCGACCAGTTTGCGAAACAGGCGATTAAAATAGTGTTCATCGTTGAAGCCGGTGGCAAAGGCGATTTCCTTGGCCGACAGATCAGTCTCTTCCAGGAAGGCTCTGGCCTTCTCAATACGCAGTTTGCGCAATTGGTTCAAGGGAGAAGTGCCAAGCTCCTTGCGAAAGATGTGGCAGACGTGTTTCGGACTGAGATTGAGCGCCTTGCCCAGGTCTTCCAGAGTCACCGTCTTGGCGTAATTTGTTTCCAGATACCA
This sequence comes from Planctomycetota bacterium, assembly GCA_020060765.1. Classification (GTDB taxonomy): domain Bacteria; phylum Planctomycetota; class SZUA-567; order SZUA-567; family SZUA-567; genus JAGUZQ01. The sequence continues at coordinate 15,782 of JAGUZQ010000068.1, forward strand.
CAGCGCTTTCCCGATTCTGGCCGACGGTGTGCATAGCGCCTGCTGGCGGGGTTCAACTGCCGAAATCTCCCTGACGGCGACGATCACCAGTTCCGTCAGCAATGCCGCAGACTGATACCGATAGCCGTAATCCCCCCGGGAAATTTCGGATAGAGTCAGTTCCAGCAGTTCGCGCAAACGCTTTCGCCCCGGAGCAATTGCGGGTTCGTCCGGTTTCCGGCAGACCGAAGCCAGCATCTGTTCCAACTCCCCGAATCCGGCGCAACCCGCGGAAATATGCAGATTGAAAAGCACCAGCGGCTTTTTCGCCGCGTTCTTCCACAAATGCGGCTGATCGGGCGGCAATACCGCCAGTTCCCCTTCTTCGACGCGAAAGGATTTGTTCAGGCAGATTTCTCCCGTTCCCTGCCGCACAAAAACCAGTTGCCAGAACTCGTGGCGATGCGGGACATGCGTCCACTGCAAGGGGTGTGACGTAAGCCTGATGCTGTGAAACGGCGGAGGAAGGTCGTCCGCGCTCATCAGCAGTTGCGGTTGATCCTGGGGGAAAACAAAGGTCATAAGCGAAGCTTCCGGTCAGCTCGGGCGCATATCGGCGATTTTCAGTTCCAGGCGGGGCTGACCCCAGTGCAGGTTTAGGTCGGCGGAGAAAGCGATGTCCCATTCGCGCGCGCCCCGGTCGATCTCGCGCAGCCACTGGATATTGTTGAACACCACCGCGCGGTAAGCCACGCCGTTCTGCGAGGCGTTGAAGGAAAAATGCCTGCCCGTGCTGCCCATGACCTTGGGCGCGCCCACGATGCGGATATTGCGTGAGATGAAACACGGCGCGGGATTGCCCTGCCCGAACGGAGCCAGCATGTTGATTTCGTTCACCAGTTCGATGTTCAGTTCCCGCAGGAAGATTTCCGCGTCGATACCAAGTTTAGGCTCGATGCTTTTCTTGCCCAGTTGCGCCCGGCATTCGCGGTTGAGGTCGTCCCGAAGCCCGTCGACCTGGTCGCGGTTGAGGGAAAAACCCGCCGCCTGCTCGTGGCCGCCGAAAGTGACGAACCGCTCGCGGCAGATATTCATCGCCTCGTAAAGATTGATTCCCTCGACGCTACGCGCCGACCCCTTGCCCTTGTCCTTGTCGGAACTGAAAGCGATGACCACGGCGGGGCAGGAATATTTTTCCGCCAGCCGCCCGGCGACGATGCCGATCACCCCCTCATGCCAACCCTCGCGCGCGACCACGATCACCGAATCTGTTTCCGGCTTGAAGGTGCGCGTCACTTCCTCCTCGGCCTCGGCCATCATCGTCTGCCCCACTTTCTGGCGGGATAGGTTCTGGCGGTTCAGTTCGCGCGCCAGTTCCGCGGCGGCGGCGGGATCTTCCTCCACCAGCAGGTGCAGTGCCATGTCGGCCTCGCCCATCCGCCCGGCGGCGTTGATGCGCGGGGCTATATGAAAAGCGACGTCGCGGGAACTGATGCTGCTGGCGTCCTGCCCGCCGACTTCCAACAAAGCCTTGAGGCCGGGGCTGCCTTCGGAAAAACTGCGCAGGCCGTGCCAGACGTAAACCCGGTTTTCCCCCACCAGCGGCGCCACATCGGCGATAGTTCCGAGCGCCACCACTGGCAGCAGGGATAACAAAACTTTCTGCAACCGCTCGCCCACCCTGGGAGAACCCATCACTTCCTCGCACAACGCCCACGCCAGCTTGAACGCCACGCCCACCCCCACCAGTTCCCGGAAAGGATAGTTGCTGCCTTCAAGTTTGGGATTTATCAGCGCGAACGCGGCAGGCAGTTCCTGCCCGCCGGGTTCGTGGTGGTCGGTCACGATCACATCTATGCCGGCGGCGGTGAGTTCGGCGATGCGCTCGTTCTCGCTGGTGCCGCAGTCGACGGTGACGACCACGTCGAATTTCTCGGCAATCATCTGCTCGACGAATTCGCGGGAAATGCCGTAACCGCCTTCCATCCGGCATGGTAACACCGCCTTGGCGGGATTGCCCAGCGCCTTGAACACCCGCTCCAGCACCGCCGTGGCGGTCACGCCATCGGTGTCGTAGTCGCCGTGAATGGCGATTTTCTCCCGGTCGTGAATCGCCTTGGCCAGCCGACCGGCGGCGATTTCCATGCCAGCGAAATCCCAGGGCGAGTGCATGTCGACCAGGCTGGGACGCAGGAAGCGCTTGGCCTCTTCCGGACTGGCGGCAGGCAGCCGCTGCGCCAGCAACAGCGCGGTGATCCGGGAAATGTTAAGCTGTTCGGCCAGCGAATCGACCGCCTGACCCGGATCAGGTTCAAACACCCAGCGCATGACAGGCCTCCATGACGTTCTGTCTCTTCACAATATTTCGGGGCAACCGATCAGTCTCCAGTTTACAGTTTACAGTTTACAGTCTCCAGTCTCCAGTTTTTCTGGTACAAGTCTTCGGGTTTGAACAAATGGATAACAGTCTTACTTCGATTCCGGAATAATCTTCCGCAAACCAACACTGGAGACTGTCAACTGGAGACTGGAGACTTAAATCCTTTCCCCGCAATTTAACAAATATCTGATTTGTTCCAAGTCTATGAATCGTTATGCCTGAGGGCAAGCGTTTTTGTTTGACAGAAAAGACAATTTACTTTACAGTAAAAGTTTATGGTTCGTAAAAGGATGTTTGAAAAGTCGGGTTGAGGGTTCCTCAATGGAGTAAATCCCTAAGATTTACTCCATTGAGAGAGCGAAACTTAAACGCGGGGGCGGGAATTTATAAAATTAAAAAAGCAAAAAGCGCTTTTTAAATCTTATAAAGAACCCTCAACCCGACTTTTCAAACACCTTCTTAAACCGCAATTGCAATCAGGGCAAATAATGGATACCATCCCCAGCCTTGCCAGTACGGTGCTGGTCGTCGACGACGACGAAGACGCGCTGAAGCTGGTCTGCACCGTCATGAAAAAGAACGGCATGTCGGTATTGAGCGCCACTAACGGTCGCGATGCCGTCAAACTGGCGGAAAAAAACTGGAAACTGATCGACACCTTTATTCTCGATATCATGATGCCGGGAGATCTCGACGGTTACGGGGTGTGCGACCTGCTGCACGCCAACCCCCATACCCGCAACATCCCGATCATCATCCTCTCGGCCAAAAGTTCCTCCAGCGACATGACCCGCTCCTTCGAATCGGGCGCGTTCCAGCACATCACCAAGCCCTACGATCTCCAGTACCTGATCGCGGTGGTGAAAAGCATGATCCGCCTGCGGCGGCTGGAAAGGGACGCGGCAGTCAATGCCGAAAAATACCAGGCCATTGTCGACAACTCTCCGCTGGAAACCCTGCTGATTTCGCCTGACTCGAACATCCTGGAAATGAACACCACTTTCAGGCGCAACTTTCCCGCAGCCAGAATCGGCGACAATCCGTTTGGCATCATCTACAGCCAGTTGCTGACCAGCATGGAAGAACACCCGGTGCAAAAAGCCCTGGCCACGGGCAAAAGCCAGTCAGGCATCGTCAAGGGCGAACACCACGACCGCACGGTTTACCGCCAGGTTTTCATCGCTCCGCTCAAGGATCAGGACGGCAATATCACGGCGCTGGTCGACATCACCCAGGACGTCACCAAGCAAAAAGAGCTGGAGGAAAGCCAGTTCCGGCAGATCGAGCGACACAAGCGCGCCCTCCACCAGCAGGACATCCTCGCCCAACACCTGATGGACGTCAGGCGGCAGCTCGAAATGAAAAACAAGGAGCTGGAGGAAGCCAACGTCAAGCTGGAAGTCGCCAACAACAATCTCGAAATCGCCAAGGCCGAACTGGAGCGCCTCTCCATCACCGACCAGCTCACCGGCCTGTACAACCGCCGCTTTTTCGACCAGGCGTTCGACTCGGAACTGCGCCGCTCCAGCCGTTACCAGCACCCGCTGTCGGTGCTGATGTTCGACATCGACCACTTCAAGCTGGTCAACGACACCCACGGACACCCGGCGGGAGACCGGATTCTGCAGGAGTTCGCCGCCATCCTGAAAAAGCACCTGCGCGAGACTGACATCATCGCCCGTTACGGCGGGGAGGAATTCGTCGCAATCCTGCCGGAAACCGACATCCGGATCGCCACCATCATCGGCGAACGCCTGCGCCAGTCCATCGCCGACAACGAAACCCATTACAGTGAAAAGACCATCAAGATCACTGTTTCCATCGGCGTCACCTCGCAGTGCGGCCCGTCCCTGAACGCCAACGTGCTGCTGGCCAGCGCCGACGCCGCCCTCTACCAGGCCAAGGCGGCCGGACGCAACCACGTAATCGCAGCCAAGGGCTCCTACGTCGGCGAGGTGAATGAAAATGACCGGCGGGCGGAAGTTTCCTGATTCACGCTTCCGAAACTATTTCCCACAATTGATCGGGATTATCGCACGCCAGCAGCGCGTTGCGGAAAGGCGCCCGCTGGAACAGGCGGGAAGCGTTGGCGAGGTATTGCAGGTAATCGTTTTTTGCCCCGTCCGGCATGGCGATCATCAGAATAACCCGCACCGGCGCGCCGTCCAGACTGCCGTAATCCACTCCCCGCCGCAACACCACCAGCGCCGCAGCCGGGTCGCGCACCGACTCGCAACGGACGTGCGGGACACCGATGCCCAAGCCAATGCCGGTGGGGAGAACTTCCTCCCGCTCCCAGATGGCGGCGGCGAATTTCTCCTGGCTGGAAATATGCGTCATACCCTCGAACAGAGCCAGCGTCGCGTTCAACGCCTCGCGTTTGTCGGAAGCTTCAAGTACGGCGACGCGTTTCCGCGACAGATAATCAGACAGTTTCATCGTTCAACTCCTACGCCAGCCGCGCACAGGCGCAAGGCGATTTCCTGATAAAGTCCTGGCAAGTCGGCGCCGGACAGCTCCGGCCGCACCGCTACCAATCCGCCATAGCCCGCGCCGGTCAGCTTGCCCAACAGTTTCGCGGTTTCACCGACCGGGGAAAGCCGCGCGCCTTGCTCTCCGTCAGGCGCGTGCAGGCGGCTGTGCCGCGCCGATTTCGCCAGCGCGGAAACAGTCTCGTCATTTTCGCCGACGCAGAAAAATTCATCCAAAGCCAGACCGGTGTTTTCCGGCGCTTCAGCCAGACACGCGCGACACCCGACTTCGTCCCGCAAGGCGTCATCCACCCCCGCACCGGGCTCCAACGCCAAAGCCACACCTGCTTCCCGCAAATCCTTTTCAACCAGATAAACCGCGTCCAGCAGATACCGCCACGCTTCCCCGGCAGACACTTCCTGCTCCCGCCATGGACGGACAGCGATTGTCTTTACCGAAAACGCCTGCGCGGTTTCGATCAAAGCACGCAGATTCTCCACTGCCTGCCCGCGCCGTCCCCGGTTTTTCGCCGCCGCCAGACCCTGCCAGGAAAAAACGCCGGGGGTGATTTCCGCCGACCGCATCTTCGATATAAGCTTACCCCGGGGCAGCGACGAGGACAGACCGGCAGTAACCTGCCCGATCCCGATTTCCAGCGCCCTGAACCCGGCTTTCGCCGCCGCCTCCAACGCCGACAGATCATGTTCCTCCAGACGCAAAGCCGGTTCCGGCAAACCCGCCACAACCCCGGTTTCAGGCGCGGCAAATTCGGCGGAACCTGGCAGGATCAGTTTTCCCATGGCAATACTCGCTGAAAATTCAGACTTCAGGCTTTAGAAATAAAACTGTTGGTAAAAAACTTTGATTGCCACCCCGCAGAAGCGGGAAAGATGGCTCAAAACTCAATACCGGAATCGACGCTTGATTCCTCATTAATCCAAGTTACCATTATAGGCTTGAAGCATGATTTGTCAACACCTTTTTACAATTATTCTTGTTTGCAACTTTAAGGCTTTTTGCGGGTAGAGTTTACAGGTAAAACAATTTTGCGGAAAAAGCTGGTTTTGCCGCAAACCCATATCGCCCTGCTGCAACAATAATCACAATCGTATGACAGGAAAGACTTTATCGGATCAGAAAATATCCAGTGGCTTGGTGCGTCAAAGTCAACGGGCAAAGGAAATGACATAAACTCTTGCCGCGCCAGCGTTTTTCAGCGCCAGAGCGCATTCGCTGGCAGTGCTGCCGGTGGTGACAACATCGTCTACCAATAGCACCCTCCCCCCTGCCCCGGAAGCGAGAAAAGCGCCGACAGGATTGGTCACCCGCAGATTGCGCGACAGCAGCGCCTGGGAACGAGTGTCGCGAATCCGGTGCAGAATATCCAGCCGCAGGGGAGATTGCAAGTGCTTGGCGATTTCCGCCGCGAGCAAAGCCGACTGGTTGAATCCGCGACTGCGCAGTCTTTTTTTGTGCAACGGCACCGGCACCACACAATCGAACTTTTCCGGAAAACCGGCGCTGGCGACGCGGCGCGCCATCAGTTCCCCCAACGGCTGGGCGAGGGAGTGCATCCCGTTATATTTCAAGGCGTGAACCAGTTCCCTGGCGGGAGTCGCGAACTCGGCCACGCCGGCGGCGCGGGTGAAACTCTGCCTGTCGGGCTGGCACTGCGCGCACCCCTTGGCAAGCTCCGCGTGTTCGCCGGGAGGACTGCCGCAGAAGGCGCAGGCACCGTCGCCGATAAAGGCAATTTTTCCGTGGCAGGCCGCGCACAGCCAGTCAGGCGAATAGCCGCAGGTCGACGTCCCACAGCCCGCGCACAACGGCGGGAATACCGCCTGCAGGAGGGTTTCCTTCAGGTTGGACAAATGCGAACTCAGAATCTTCAATGAGCTAACGACTTCCTCTGCTCTCATTCTTTAAGCTTTATCTCGCGGGTCGTATTGTCATCCAATTTTTGCACAACAACGCTACTTGATCTATATCCAACCACAAAACTCCCACTATGCTTTTTCCCATTCAAGTAAACTCCGTGCGCAAGCAAACTACCGTCTTCATCATATTCGTAATAGTCGCCATTCAGTCTTCCGTTCTTATAATTGCAAATTGTCGATGGTAACCCATTATTGTAAAAGGCTATATGTTCACCACTCAATTTGCCATTTTGGAATTGATAAGAACAAAATAAATGTCCATTTCTCCGCCAAGTGAGCCAGCGTCCCGTATAGTTATCAGGCAGGCAAATCTTTCTTCCGCAAATATAACGCTGAAAAATATAGACCCATTTGCGGTTGCAGGGATTTGCCGAACTGAGGAATATTATTACAACAAACAAAGGCAGGCATACGGCTATAGCAATCTTGCGCAAGTAACACTGAAAACGAGACATATCGCTCCCTTGCGTCACATCTCCGAAGCATATGCAGCATTACAGGCGACTCTACCCGAGGAATTCCGCCCCGTCCTGTTTGCCGAAGGCCTGATCCAAGGTGAGTACCTGGCGGCATTCGCGCCGGTAGCCCAGCAGCAACATGCGGTCGGCCAGGCCGGGGCGGGCAGAGGCGGCGGCTTCCGCCAGCGCTTGCGCGGCGACGCCGCCGGTTTCGCCGCGGAAACCGGGCTGACGGAAAAATTCCAGCAACGCCTTCAGCGCAGCCTTGCGGGGAATGCCGTAGATTTTATGCAAAACGTAATACGACTCGACCACCGCCAGATCCGACACCACAAGTTCGTGACCCGCCTGCAGGGCTTCGCTAATTCTCTCGCGCGCTCTCTCTGCCGCCTGCTCCGGTTCGCCAGCGAGAAAGCGGACGATGACGGAAGTGTCCAGCCCCAGGGCAGTCATGACGCGCCCTCTTCCGCCCAGGCATCTTCCAGACGGCGACGGGTTTCGCGCCAGTCCGGCGTTTTTCCTTTAACGTATTTACGCAAGAGCCCGAAAGCGGGCAAGTCCGGTTCGCAAGCCGGTTTCAACGCCCAGAGGCGTTCGCCCCCGACCTCGACCGGCTCCACCTCCAGCCTGTCGCCGGGACCGACGCGCATCTCCTCGCACAACACCCCCGGCAGCACGACCTGGCGCTTGGAAGTGATCTTGACGGTAGTCATGGTTTTCTCCTGTGTCTTACAATTTTATTATACCGTAAGATATCGGCGAGGCAAACGCTATTTCTTTCCCATGCCGGTCAGTTCGCGTCCCTTTTCCGCATTCATCCGATAGACAAAAGCCAGCACCTCGGCCACCGCGGGGTACAGTTCCGCAGGAATGACGTCGCCCAGGTCGAGTTTGGCGAGGCATTCCACCAGGTCGGGATCGTCGCGGATGGGGATGTTGTTTTTCGCCGCCTCTTCCAGAATCTTCTGCGCCACCATCCCGCGCCCGCTGGCGAGCACCCGGGGCGCGGACTCCTTGCCGGTGTCGTAGCGCAACGCCACCGCCAGTTGCCGCTTGATTTTTTCGTGAGCTTCGGTTTCGGGCATTGCGTTCTTTCAATTATTTTCAGACTGACCGGATTTGCGGCTCAAAAACTCCTCTCGCACCTTCCGGTTGGATTCGTCGTCCGGCCAACCGATATCGTGACTGACTACTCTACCGTTGCTGAAATTAAATATCACGCTGGCCTTTACCTCAGGATAGTCGACTCCCCTGCTTTTGAAAAACGCAATGTCGCACCCCTGCATCAGTTGACGCAAGTCATTAAAACTGACGGTTCCCTAATTTCCCAGCGGAGGAATACTCGAATTCGTTTTAAAACTGCCTACGCGCATCAGGATGTCACGACCAGAAAGCTTGCCCGGAAGACGGATATAACCGGATAATGCAAGATAATCGAAGACCTTGGCTTTTATATCCACCTCCAATTTCTCCTGTTCCTTTTGCAAAGTCTCCAGGGATTCCTCTTCCGGCCATAACAACCACAAGTTGCCGAGCAACGATAAGGCGAGGCAGATGAACAAAAAAAACACAACGCTATTCTTTTTGCCATTTTCAGACATTCCTATTTACTCCTTGACTACACATATATTTCATATTTCTGCAGAATCGCAGCGCCTATACTTGGGCAGATAAAAGGTTCTTCCATGTTGCTTCGTTTGCTCATCGTCGGCACCATCCGGGAAGCGTCACGTCTGCTCCAGTTCCTTCTCGATAAAGGCAACGGCCAAGCGATTGATGCTGGAATGACGGGCGCGGGATAGTTCGTCGAGCTTGCGGTGGGTTTCCTCCGGCATCCGCAAGACCAGTCGCCCGGAATAAGGCTTGTCCGGCTCGCGTCCCTTTTCCCGGCAGAAAGCAAGATAGTCGTCGACGGAATCATGGAAAGCCTGCTCTATCCCCTTGGGACTGTCGGCCTCGAACGTGATTACGTCGCGAGTCCCGACGACAGTTCCGTGAATCACTCCGGCTTGAGGGTCGACTTCTATAATGCCAGTGTAGCCCTTGTATTTAAGCGTACTCATGGTTTTATTCCCGCATTCTGAAGAAATCGCCGCGCCGCCTCGACCGCACCCTTACAGGCTTCTTTTTGCGGATGGGGACGGTGGAAGACCGCAAATACTCCATTCAATTCGATCCGCACCCGCGAGCCGCGACCTTCGGAAATATCCGCGCCAAGACTCTTGCATAACGCCTCAATGTCACGCCAATATATTCCGGCTCTGGTAGGAACCGCGAATATGCCTGCCAACGTTTTCGTATGCTTACTCATTATTTATGATACCATATAATGATACTATGTCAACAAATTGGTCGTGCTACGCCTGCAAATCCAGTCCCTTGCCTGCGGTCGGTTTAGTGATGCCGGTGGCGAGGGGGTCGGTTTCCAGCACCTTGAAATCCTTTTGCGGGATTACGCTGAAGACCGGCGCGCAGTGGAAATCCTTTTCCCGCAGCGCCTCTTTCAATTCGCCTGCGTGCGCGCGCAGGAACGACGCCAGTTCCGCCGACGAGCAGAACATCCGCAGTTCCGCCTCCCTTCCCACGAACCGCAGATCGCCCACCACCGGCCCCAGGTTGGTGGTCTGCAGATCCAGCACCACCCGCGCGTTCCAGCGTTTGTTCTGCCCGTCCGGTTTCGAGCGGCGGTATAAGACCTGCAATCTGCCTTCGCCGTCGTCTTCGTTCAGCCTGAACGGCACCTCGGCCACGAACATCGCCGGTTCGCGCCTGAGACCGGCAATGTTCTCGGCCTTGTACGCCAGCGCGCGCCGCTCCATGCCCTGCACTGTTTCCGCCGCATCCGCCAGGCGTGACAGAACGGGATGGCGGGAAATTTCCGCGCCTTCCAGTTTTGCCAGTTCCGTCTGTAGGTGGCGCACGAATTCCTTGCCGCTGGTTTCGAGTATTTTCCGCGCGCCTTCCGCCGCCGCCTCGGGCGTGGCAGCCTCAGCAATGCTCCGCGCGGCAGCCTCAATCGCCTGCCGGTCAGTGGGCGAAAGCGGATTCTGCGCGCCTGGTGTCGATTGTACTATGTCTCCCGCCTCAGGCGGCAGCGACCTGAGTAGGCCGATAGCCGCGTCGAGATTGCGCAGGGTAGGGCTTTGCGCCAGAATTTTCGCGGCGGCGGTTTCGATCAGCCCCTTTGCTGCGTCGAGATTTTCCTTTCCCAGCGAGCCGAGGAAATCAGCCAGTTTTTCCGGCGTCTCTGCTTGATTCAGAACCACTGCCGTTTCCCGCAGAATCCGCGACGCTTCAGCCAGTTCTCCCGTCGGTGCCTCCGGGATTTGCGCGGCCTGCGTCAGCGAAGACAAGGCGCTAGCCAGATCCTGCCCCACCGCCTGCGGCCTGCTCAGAATATCGGCCAGACCCTGCGCGAGAGTGGGAGACAACACGACATCGTGTTTCAGCATCCGCGCCCCGGCTCCGATCACGGCGGAGCGCTCCTCGCCGGAAAATCCAGCCGCCAGCGACACCAGCGCCTGCACGTTTTCCCGGTCGACAGGCAGGCTTTCTGCTACCAGCGCGGAAGCGGCCTCGCGGGTGAGAGGACTGGGAGTAAGTCCGGCGAAATTAAGCAGCCGGTCGACCCCTTCGCCGGAGAAAACGCCCCCGCTCATCACCGCCTGCGCTTCGCCCTTCAGCACAGCCTGCGTGCCAGGGGAGAGCAGCAGCGTATTGCCGAGCGCAATTTTTTCCTCCGGCACTTCCGGCGGAAAACTGAGCAGGAATTCGCGCTCGCCGATTCCCACCACCGCCTCGCCCGGCACGCCGGTCAGTTCGATCACCACCGCAGGCAGAAAGCCGTCGGCGGGAAGAGCTTGACTCGCCTGCGCCAGTGACTGCAATTCCGAAACCGCGCCCGAAAGCGCCGCAGGAACGCCGCCGATCTCCACCGGCAGAATAAAGCTGTTTACCTGCAGGGCGGATTCGTTGAAATATTCCAAAGCCGCGGCCTGCAACTCGCCGCCTCCGGTTGCCAGAATTGCCAGAATTTCGCGCGGCAGATTTTCGCCCGAAGCGACATACCCGCCCTCGACCACCGCGCCGTCGGGAAAATGCAAGGCCAGCGTCTCGGCGGAGACGGCCACTCCCACCGCCACGCTGCCCTGGGAGGGAATGCTGGGCAGGTGCGCGGAAACATCATTCATGTCTACTGAGATCGAAACCGATTTGAGCAGGATCGCGAGATCAGAATCGCCGCCGGAAACATTTCCCGCCAGCGCGGAAAGGTCTGCCTGAAAGGCTGTCTTTCCTCCCGACTCCACCACCTGTAACTGCAAGACCTGCCCGTTCTGCAGCGTCACGGGGCTTTCGATCGTGAGCTTGACTTGTCCCGTCTGCAACGCATAGCGCCCGCCGCCAAGGTCTTCGGTGACGCGCGCGTTGACCGTGCCGCCGACAACGGGAGCATTGTCCGCGCCGGTGGAGGCGATCAACTGACGCGTCAGTTCTGGCGACATTCCGGATGCGGTCATATTACGGTTCCCATATTGGCTTGATGGGTTGACAGATTGACGGGGGATTGGGTTGACGGGTAACTTGGCAACGCCATCTCCTTCGACGCGACAGGCTTCGTGCTTCGATAACCGCCTGTTCTTAAAGCCGACGAAAAGTCGACCCATCAACCCATCAACCCATCAACCCATCAACCCATCAACCCATCAACCCATCAACCCATCAACCCATCAACCTGTCCAGCCGTCAACCCATTTACATTATCGGCTGCCTGCACAAATGCTTGACTGCGCCCCCGCACCAGATATACTTTAAATTTGTTACTCTGTCAGCATTTTTATTGTCTGTAAGTGGAAAAAGCAGATGCCCGATACCCATGCCACCGACGAGCGCCTGAACCTGCGGCCGATTGTCCTGTCGGCGTGCTTTGCCTGGGGCGTTATCTGCGGTTTCCTGTTTCACGTCCTGCATCAGCCAACCGAAACAATCAAGCCCCAACCAGACAAAGTGGTGGGAGAAAACGGCGATGCGGAAAAAACCGGAAAACCTAAAATCGAGACCAGCCAGATTCCTGTCGTTCCCAACAATCCGGTCGATGTAGACAAACCGCCGGTGAACGAAGACCAGCCACCGCTGCCTGAAACCGGCACCAAGGCGCAAGCTTCATTGCGTGAAACAGCCCCTGAACCGCCGGAGTTGCCGCTCGATCCGAAAGCGGGACTTAACGGTGCCACCGCCGCCGCTCCGGCCATGCCGCTGCGGGTGAGTGATACTCCCGAACTTCCCTCGCCGGTAAAGAACAACGCCCCGCTGCCGCCGCCAGAATTGGACTTTTAGACCCCATGAAGAAAAACGGCTACACCGTGCTTTCCGTCGGCGACGAACTCACGCTGGGAATCACCACCGACACCAACTCCGGTTACATCTGCCGCCAGTTGGGCGAAATCGGCGGGACAGTCAAGCGCATCCTCACTGTCCCCGACCGCACGGAGGATATCGTAGAAGCCTTGCGCCTCGCCGCGCGGGACTCCGCTTTCGTCGTCATGAGCGGCGGCCTGGGGCCGACCGAGGATGACCGCACCCGCTATGCGCTCGCGGAATTCCGCGGCCAGCCACTGCGCGAGAACGCGGCGCTGGTGGCGGAAATACAAAAACGTTTCGACGCCATGAACCGGCCTATGAGCGAGTCCAATAAAATCCAGGCGCTGCTGCCGGAACAGGCGCAAGCCCTGCCTAACAGTTGCGGCACCGCTCCCGGCATCTGCCTGGAACACGAAGGCACGCGCGTCTTCGCCCTGCCCGGCGTGCCGCGCGAAATGAAAGCCATGCTGGAACAGTCAGTGCTGCCTGCCCTGCCCCGCGCCGACAATTTCCTGATAATGAAACAGCTGCATCTGGTCGGCGTGGGCGAATCGGTTATCGGCGAAGCGATTAAACCGCTGATGAAACAGGACGCCAATCCCACAGTAGGCACCACAGTGAAGGACAGCATTATAACCGTGCGGCTGGTGGCGCGCGGCAGCGACAAAGACGAAACGCAAGCCTTGTGCGACGCCGGCGAAAAAGAAGTGCGCGCGGCGCTGGGCGAGAATATTTTCGGACAGGACGACGACACCCTGCCGGGCGTGGTAGTGCGGTTGCTTGCGGAGAAGAACGCGACGATCGCGTTGGCCGAATCGTGTACCGGCGGGATGATAGCATCTCTGCTGGTGAATATTCCCGGCGCGTCAAACGTTTTGAAAAACGGCATTGTCTCCTATGCCAACGAAGCGAAAACCGAACTATTGGGCGTGCCTGCGGAAGTTATTGAGGAGCACGGCGCGGTCAGCAAGGAAGTCGCGATTCTCATGGCGCGTAACGCCAGGGAGCGGGCTCGCGCGGATTATTCCCTCGCCGTCACCGGCATCGCCGGACCCGGCGGCGGAACAAAAGACAAGCCGGTCGGCACGGTTTGGCTTGCAATGGCGACCCCTTTTGGTGTATCTTACCTGCGCAGAAATTTTCTCGCCGACCGCCAAGGCAACCGCGTCCTCAGCGCCAACACCGGACTGACGCTGCTATGGCGGGAACTGGCGGGACTCGCGCCACCGCCGGAGACCCAGCATGAAAGATAAAACCTACGGCATCGTCTCGGATGTCCACGGCAACCAGGAAGCCTTTTCCTCCACCCTGGCTTATCTGACAGGGCTGGGCGTGAACGAAATCTATTGCCTGGGCGACCTGGTGGGCTACGGGCAAGGCGCGGCGGAATGCGTGGAGCTGGTACGCAAGTATAACGTGCGCTGCATCCAGGGCAACCACGACGCGCAGATCCGTCCGCCCCGCGACCCCCGGATGCGCGAAGAGGCGCAGATCGCGCTGGACATCGCCATGAAACAGCTTACGCCCGAGCAGATGCAGTGGCTGCAAAATTTGAAACACGAACGGGTGGTCGACAACCGCATGGTGCTTGTCCACGGCGCGCTCACCGGTCGCGACGACTATATCCTCAACAACGAGGCGATCAAGGTCAACATGCGCATCCTCGCGGAAAAATACGCCGGCCTCAACCTCTGCTTTTTCGGCCATTCGCACGTCAGCATGGTGCTCGGCAGCGGCGAGACCCGGGTAAATATCGGCGAGTCGGATATCATCGACCTCAATCCCGGCAAGCGTTATCTGATCAATCCCGGCAGCGTCGGCCAGCCCCGCGACGGCATCCCGAAAGCGAGCTTCGTCATCTACGATTCCGCCGCCTCGCAGATAACTTTCGTGCGGCTGGAATACGATATCAAGCTGGAACAGGATCGGATGAAAAAAGCTGGGCTGCCGGATAAGCTCTGGCAACGGCTGGCGCTGGGGAAATGACGGTTAAGTCTATGTTCAGGGAGAAGAAAGCATGAGTCACATCACCCGGGAAGAAGTTACTAAAATCGCGCATCTCTCGCGCATTAAACTGTCAGAGGAAGAGACCGACCTGTTTGCAAAACAGTTGGAAGACATTCTCGGCTACGTCGCCAAACTGGGCGAGGTCGACGTCGAGGGCGTGGAACCGTTCCTCAACGCCGCCGCCGATGGCAACGTTTTCCGCGAGGACGTGGTGATCGAATCCCTGCCCCGCGACGCCGCGCTGGCCAATGCTCCCGAACGCAAGGACGCTTTCTTCAAGGTGCCTGCGGTGCAGTAAGCGCTTTAAGTTTCAGTTGTTGATTAAAAAAACAGGCGCATCTTTTGAAAAGGATTAAAACCGTGGAACTGACATCCCTGACCGCAGCGGAAATCGCCGCTGCGGTGAAAAATAAAAAAGTCTCGGCGCGCGAAGTCGTCGACGCCCATCTCGCCCGCGCGGAAAAGCACAATCCCGTAATCGGCGCGTTCCTGCATATCGACGCGGCGGAAGCGCGCGCGACCGCCGACGCGGTCGATGCCAGAATTTCCCGGAAAGAACCCGTCGGCGCATTGGCCGGAGTGCCAGTGGCGCTGAAGGATAACCTCGCCCTGCCGGGGCAGCCGTTGACCTGCTCCAGCAAAATCCTGAAAAACTTCAAGCCGCCCTTTACCGCGCATGTGGTCGAGCAGTTGCAGAAAGCCGACGCGGTGTTTCTTGGCAAGACCAACCTCGACGAATTCGCGATGGGCAGTTCCACTGAAAATTCCGCCATGCAGCTTACGCGCAACCCCTGGAACACCGACTGCGTTCCCGGCGGTTCCTCCGGCGGCTCGGCTGCGGCGGTGGCGGCGGGGTTCGCGCCGTTGGCGCTGGGCAGCGACACCGGCGGCTCGATCCGGCAACCGGCCAGCCTCTGCGGCTGCGTGGGTATGAAACCGTCTTACGGTCTTGTCAGCCGTTACGGGCTGGTGGCGTTCGGTTCCAGCCTCGACCAGATCGGGCCTTTTGCCCGAAGCGTGGAGGATGCGGCGCTGATCATGAACGCCATCTCCGGCCCCGACCGGCGCGACTCCACCTGCCGCAACACTCCCGCGCCCGACTTCACCGCAAATCTCAACCAGGGAGTTAAAGGCTTGAAAATAGGACTGCCGAAGGAATATTTCGAAACCTCCGGGCTTAACGCCGAGGTGAAGGCGGCGGTGCTGGCGGCGGTCGACGCCTTGAAAAAGGAAGGCGCGGAACTGGTGGAAGTTTCGCTGTCGATGCTGGATTACGCCGTGCCGACCTACTACATCGTCGCCACCGCCGAGGCATCAAGCAATCTCGCGCGCTACGACGGCGCGCATTACGGCCACCGCGCCGAGGGCACCGATAACATCATCGACCTTTTCAGCAAGACCCGCGAGGAGGGTTTCGGCTCGGAAGTGAAGCGGCGCATCATGCTGGGCACCTACGTGCTGTCGGCGGGATATTACGACGCCTATTACCTGCGGGCGCTCAAGGTACGCACCCGGATCGCGCAGGATTTCGCGCAGGCTTTCGGGAAGGCTGACCTGATCGCCTCGCCGGTCGCGCCCGAAACTGCTTTCCGCTTCGGCGAGAAAACAGCCGACCCCATCTCGATGTACCTGTCTGACATTTACACCATCAGCACCAACCTCGCGGCGGTTCCCGCCGTCTCGGTGCCGTGCGGCGTCGACAGCCAGGGAATGCCTATCGGCCTGCAACTCACCGCCCCGCGCTTCGGCGATGATCTCATGCTGAGAGCGGCTGCGGCTTACGAACAGGTTTCCGGCCTCCGCAACCGGGTCGCGCCGCTGCAGGGCAACTGACCATGCCGACGCGACTGCCCAAGTTTTATTTTCTCAAGGTGCAACGCGTGTTCCGCCGCCTGGCGCGCGCGGGCGGAACTCCGCACAACCTCGCTCTCGGCGCGGCGATCGGCATGTTCGTCGGCATGACTCCGACCGTCGGGATGCAGATGGCGCTCTGCATTCCGGTCTGCCTGCTGCTGCGCGCCAATCCGCTGGCGGCGGTGCCGATGGTCTGGATCACCAACCCCCTCACGCTCATCCCGATTTATAGTTTCAACTACTGGATCGGCAAACTCATCGTCGGCGGACCCGGCATCGGGGAGTTCAAGCGGGAGATGGGAGAGGTGGTCAAAGTCGCCGAAAGCGAAGGCGCGCGCGCGGCGTTCAGCCGCCTGTTTGGGATGGGAGTGGAAATCCTCGAACCGCTGCTGCTGGGGTGCAGCGTAGTAGGCGTGGTGCTGGCGGTGCCAACCTATTTCCTGATGCTGCGGCTGGTGGAGAAAATCCGTCAGCGCGTCATTCGCCGCCGGGCGGAACGGCAAGCGCGGCTGAAAGAAACGCTACTGGACGAAAACAACTGCTGACGATAGAAGAATTTAAAAAAGCCGTGTGCTTCTTTTTGTTTCCACATGCGGAATTGATTGCCCCATCGGTCGATCAAGCTGATATGACGGAAGCTTTCTGCATCCAACCCTAGCAAGTGATTGCTGAAGAGAAAACGCCTGAGCAATAATGGTAACATTAATTTTGGGATTCTTGGCAGATTCTTTATTATAATCGAATATGGCGTCCATTTCGAATCTCCGCTAATTACCCTACCCTTAAGAATATCCCATTTGTGTGAACAACGCAATCCATTCCCATTTTGGTCATGTAATCTGATAGGAAAGTCTGGTAGTTCTGAATTTTCTGGTTCAACTCCGGCTGTTGTTCTAGATCATCAATCAGTAGCTTAAGGTCTCTTTTCAAAATTTCCATGCAAATGGGGCGACCATGTGAATGCCACCGTTGATGATCCATTAATAATTTTGCAATTTCTTCTGCTCGCTCTTCCCGCATTTCGGAAGTAACTTCAATATTTCGATCTTGCGTCCGTATCCAGTTTTTGAATTTATAGCGCGTGAGCCACTCCTTAAGTAACGATATCGAAAGGTCGCGCGCCTCCTCGAAACTATGCAATTCCGCCAGATCCAACTGCTGCGCCAATGCCACGTCAACCGTTGTCAACGTGCCATTGTTTGATGCCTCTCTGAGCCTCTCGTACTGAACCAGATAGGAAAGAGCGGGAACAAATCGACCATTTTTCCTGATCTGAGGGTCAATTGGCCCCAAGCATGAAAAATAATCCATCATGATACTGTCGCCAGACATGGCAAACACAGTACCAGCAGACATAGCCATATTAGGGATAATCATAACCACTTCGGCGTAATGGTGGCGAATTACCTTCACCATACGCTCAACCACCTCAATCAATCCGCCATCAGTTTCAAGCACGATAGCAAGTTTGCATTTCTTATCTAACCTGCTTTCAATCGCCTGCCTCACTGATTCCTCAAGGCCATAGTATATTGGCCCTCGAATCGTCATGACGTCCGCAGAAAGAATATTTTCAATTGATTTGCCATAATGATCAAGTTGCTGTTCCACAAAAGCATTAACCTGAGCTTGCTTTATTGGCTGATTGGCCGATACGCCGCCTGACATAATAAAATTCCTGTCATTAAGTTAATCGCTTTGCGGATGGCATATCCTGACAACTTATTCTTCGGTTACATTGGGATTAAACTTAAGTATCTCTTTTGATATAAGAAGTTTTTTTATTATACGCCAAGGGGTTATCCGATTCAATAACAAATAATTTACACTCGCATCTCGCTGTATGACGTGCAGAACAAAACACAGAAGGGCGATGGTCGCTATTTCTTCGCGAAGATGGTGTCGCCGATGGAACTAATGCCATCGCCGGGGCTGGTGGGGGCGTAATACTTCCGCTCCGGAAACAGTCCGGCCATGTATTTGGCCAGCGTCACGATGGTCGGGCCGTAGCCTTTGGAATACATGTGGTATTCGAGCTTGTAGCCCATGTCCCCGGCGGTCTGGAATCGCTTTTTGGGATCGCGCTCCATGCTTTTCAGAATGATCTCGGCCACGTCCTCGGGCATGTCGTCGCGGTAGACGCGGGGGTCGGGAATCTTGGCGCTTTTCACGCGGTCGAGAATCTCAAACACGTCATCGGTCTCGAACACATTCACGCCGGTCAGCAGTTCGTAATAAACGATCCCGAGGGAGAAGAGGTCGCTGCGGGCGTCGGTGATCTGGTACGAAGCCTGCTCGGGCGACATGTACTCGACCTTGCCCATCAACACCTCGCCCTCTTCCTGCTCCATATAATTGCGCGCCTTGGCCACGCCGAAGTCGGTCAGCTTCACCTCCCCCTCGTCGTTAATCATGATGTTCTTGGGCGAGACATCGCGGTGGACGATCCCGAGCAGGTTGTCGTCGTCGTCGCGCTTGTTGTGCGCGTATTCCAGCCCCCGGCAGATACGGCTGACGATAAACGTGCCCAGCTCGATGGGAACCTGCTTGCCCAGTTCCTGGTGGCGCAGGAAAAACTGTTCCAGATTGATGCCGTCGATGTATTCCATCGCGATATAATAACCGCTGTCGTAGCAACCGAGCTGGTAAATCTGCACGATGTTGGGATGCACGAGGTTAGCGACCAGCTTGGCCTCGCCGATGAACATGTCCACGAACTCGGGATTGTCGGTGTACTTGGGCAGGATGTTCTTGATGGCGACGGTTTTGGTAAACCCCTCGGCGCCGTACTGGACGGCCTCGAAGACCGAGCCCATGCCGCCGGAAGCGATTTTCCGCTCAAGCTTGTACGGGGATCTGCCGAGAATATCGCAATCCTGGTCGTGGGAAAAATCATCCATCTAGGCGCTCCTGCTGTAAAATCAAAACCGACCGCTCGCTTCGCTACGAAATAGATACCCTCATCCGCCCCTAACGTCAAGCAAAAACCGCTGCCTCAGCGCCGGATCAGATTCAGGAATTCCGCCCGGGTTTCCGGCTCGCTGTGGAAAGAGCCGAGGACGGAGGAAGTGGTCATGACCGAGTTCTGTTTTTCCACCCCGCGCATCATCATGCACAGGTGTCGGCACTCAATCACCACGCCCACTCCTTCGGCGTCGACCGCGCCCATGATTTCCTGCGCGATCTGCGCGGTGAGGCGTTCCTGGATCTGCAGGCGGCGGGAATAGCAGTCGACGATGCGCGCCAGTTTGCTCACCCCCAGCACCTGGGTGTGGGCAATGTAGCCGATGTGGCAACGCCCGTAAAACGGCAGCATATGATGCTCGCAGAGACTGTAAACCTCGATGTCGCGCGCGATAATCATGTTGTTGGCCTCGGACTTGAACACGGCCTTATTGATTACTTCCTTCGGATCGCTACGGTAGCCGCTGCTCAGGAATTCGTAAGCCTTCGCCACCCGCGCGGGCGTATGCAGCAGTCCCTCGCGTTGCGGGTCTTCCCCCAGTTCGATCAGCAATTCGCGGATCAGTTCCTCGACACGCTGCCTGTTCATGAAGTTTATCCCCTGTCTAGAATTTCCCGCAGCCGCGCCGTCACCGCGTCGGCTTTTTCCATTCCTTCACCAGCCGCAGCCGCCAAGCCCTCGCGCCGACGGATTTCATCAGGCACAACCTCGCCCAGGCAGACTGCCAGAAACTCGCGCGCAAACACATCTTCGTCGATTATCTCAAAATCGTTTTTCCCGCGCGCGATTATGTCCAGGTCAATCGGGCGGGAGGCAAATCTGTCTGCCGTGCGCATACGTCCCAGGCCGCGTTCAATCCGCGCCAGAAGTTCTTTCAGT
This sequence comes from Planctomycetota bacterium, assembly GCA_020060765.1. Lineage (GTDB taxonomy): Bacteria > Planctomycetota > SZUA-567 > SZUA-567 > SZUA-567 > JAGUZQ01. Next base: position 36,071 of record JAGUZQ010000068.1, read on the forward strand.
TCATCTTCAGGCAAAACCGTTTCCACAACCCAGACACAATTCAGATAACCCGGCTGTTCCTGACGACCTATCGGCGCGGTGCGATAGACCTGCGAAGTTTTCCGCACCATGACTTTTTCCCGCAGCAGTTCCAGCGCGCGCGGCAGGTTTTCTTCCGGCAGGAGATTGCCGCCGACACCAAGATAATAGCTCGGCATCAGGCGCAATCCGTTTCGTTGAAACGCGAAATCTCCACCGCCACGCTTTTGGCAAACCGGAGCGCGCCCGGCTTTTCGACTTTCACGTCAGCGCGCCGCACCCGCTGGTCATCCAGGCAAGCCTGCGCGATTTTTTCCGCCATAGCCTCGATCAGCTCGAACTTTTCCCGCTCCAGCAGCATGATGATGCTTTTTTTCACCGCCTTGTAATCGACCGCGTCGGAAATATCGTCGCTGGCGCAGGCGAGAGCCAGGTCGGCGTGCAGGGTGACGTTGATAATTACGTCCTGCCGGTCGCGCCGCTCCTCTTCCGTAATTCCGACCACGCACCTTAACAGCAGGTCGATGATGTGAATCCGATCCAGCGTGTTCTCAGCCATAGAACGAACCCCGCAGATTGCGCCCACCGTCGACAAACATCACTTCTCCGGTCACGAATTTCGCGCGCAGCAGATAGATCACCGCGTCGGTCACGTCTTCCGCTCCGCCGTAGGCCTGTAATAAATTGGTATGAGAAAGTTTTCGCAGATACTCCGTGCCCTCCCCCTCCGGCGGCAGGATCAGCCCCGGCGCCACCGCGTTCACCCGCACGCGCGGCGCGAATTCCATCGCCGCCATCCGGGTGAAGTCGTGCAGTATCCGCTTGGAGATATGATAAGGCACGTGCATCCGGTCGTAATCCACGATCCGGCAATCGAGCAGGTTCACGATCACGCCAGGGCGTTTCTGCTCGGCGAACATCCTCATCAGCACCAGCGGCGCGAAGGCGTTGACGTTGATGTTCTCGTACAGGTCAGACAGGCCGAACTGGAAGAAACTGTCCTGCGGAAAAATCGAGGCGTTGTTGACGAGAAAATCCACCGCCGCGCCTGCCGTGTCCATCGCGTAGGGCAGCAGCGACGCGGCCTGCCCCGGCTTGGCCAGATCCGCCTTCAGCGTCCAGGCAGTGACGCCCTTCTCCCCGGCCAGCGCGGCGACTTCGCGCGCGTCCTCCTCCGAATCGTGGTAGTGCAGAATTATGTTGCACCCCTCCCCGGCCAGCGCGAGCGCGATTTCCCTACCCAATCTGCGACCGGCGCCAGTCACCAGCGCGTTTTTTCCGGCAAAAATCCCAGGCATGTTCTTCCCCGCGTTGCAGAAACAGCAATACCGACCGCCGCATGAAATCGCCCCGTTGATTATCTGCGTCCGGTTACCCTTGTACATCATACCGCAAACCGGACGATGGGCAAAATGAAAAAGCCGACAAGCAAACTACAGGCGGCATTTTTCGCAGGGCTATCGCATTAAAATCCCCCTCGCCCCTTACAAGGGGAGAGGGTCGGGGTGAGGGGTTTCCGCAAATTATGCTTCGCGAACCGGAAATCGAC
>JAGUZQ010000061.1 GCA_020060765.1 Planctomycetota bacterium
CGCGCGTGCCGCCGCTGAACCGCCCGTCGGTAATCAGCGCCGCCTTCAGCCCGGCGCCGGAAATCGCGGCGGTGGGGCTGAGCATTTCCTGCATCCCGGGACCCCCGCGCGGCCCCTCGTAGCGGATTACCACCGCATCGCCGTCCTTGACCTCCCCGGCGAGAATCCCAGCCAGCGCTTCTTCCTGTGACTCGTAGACTTTCGCCTTCCCCTCGAACAACATCATGTCCTCGTCCACGCCCACCGCCTTCAGCGCTGCGCCGCGGGGGGCGAGGTTGCCAAACAGCATTACCAGGCCACCATCGGGACTGAATGCTTTTTTAACCGGGCGGATCACGTCGCCGTCGGGAGCGGGAGCCACTCGCACCGCGTCGCCGAGTTTGCCGCCCACTGTCGGCGCAGAGAGGTCGAGGCCGGTCTTCGCATTTTTCGCGATTTCTTTCAGAATCGCGGGAATGCCGCCGGAGCTATGCACGTCTTCCATATGCACCAACGGGCGCGAGGGCGAAACCTTGCAGATGCAGGGGGTCTTGCGCGAAATCCGGTTGATGCGGTCGAGGTCGTAGTCGATGCCTGCCGCTGCCGCCAGCGCGAGGGTATGCAAAACCGTATTCGTCGAGCCGCCCATCGCCATGTCGCAGATAAAGGCGTTGTCGATGGCGCGGGGAGTGACGATATCCAGCGGGCGGATCTGTTTCGCTATACAGCGTTTCAGCGCCGCCGCAGCGCTTTTCACCAACTTCACCCGTCGCGGGTTGACCTTGGTGCGGGTGCGTTGGCGATCCGCCCAGGTTTCGGCGGGGATGGTGCCGTTGCCGGGCAGCGCCAGGCCGACGACCTCGCCGATGCAGTTCATGGAGTTGGCGGTAAACATTCCCGCGCACGAGCCGCAACCGGGACAGGCCGTCATCGCGGTCTGGCGCAACTGCGCTTCGCTCATTTTGCCTACGGCGTTTTTGCCCACGCCCTCGAAGACGGAAATCAGGTCGGTGTTGTTCTTCCCCGCCAGCATCGGCCCGCCGGAGACGTAGACAGCGGGGATGTTAATCCGCACCATCGCGTTGTACATGGCGGGGACGATCTTGTCGCAGTTGCCTAGCCCTATCCAGCCGTCGCAGGGGTGCGCCGTCAGGAGGGACTCGATCTGGTCGGTGATAAGCTCGCGCGAGGCGAGGGAATATTTCATGCCGAAATGCCCCATGGCGATGCCGTCGCAGATAGCCGCGCCGATGTTGGCGTGCCAGACGTTGAAGCCGAGGCGCTTCAATTCCTTTTCCAGCACTTCGCCCAGGTGTTTCAGCCCGGCGTGGCCGGGAATCTGGTTGGTGCTGGAATTGACGATAGTGACGAAAGGTTTTTTCAGGTCGTTCAGATTCCTGATGACGCCGGCGGCTTTCATCAGCGAAGCGGCCGGAAGCATGTGTACCTTTTCCGCCACGATCCTGCTGCCCCGGGCGCGCAGGTTTTCCACTCCGTCGTTGATATAATGCTTATCCTCTAGTTTCATTTTTACAACTCCCTTCTCTTGAGTAGTGCCGCTTCCACCGTATCGGATATTTCGTCGATGGAAAAGGGCTTGACTATGACCGCGAAAACAATTTCCTCCAGGTTTGCCTCCAAGTCGCCGCCTTCCGCCAAACCGGTGACCACGATGGGCGTAGGCCGACGGTTGGCGGGGAGTTTGCCGAGTTTTTCCAGGAACTGCGCGCCGGTCATTTCCGGCATCTGCAAGTCCAGAATCACGACGTCGATCATCTTCTTGCGCAAAATCGACAGCGCCTGGGAGCCGCGCGAGGTTTCGTGGACGGTGAAATTCTTCTTGCGCAGGATGACGCTGATCAGATCGCGGGAATCCTTCTCGTCGTCGAGCACCAGGATTTCCGCGCCACCCGCCGCCGGACGTTCTCCTTCCAGAAGCCTTTCCCCTTCGCTTTTGAGATCAATCCTGATCGGCAGCAGCACCGTCAGGATCGTTCCCATGCCGACCTCGGAGTAGACTTCGATTCTGCCCTTGTGATTTTCGATTATGGTGTTGCTGACGCTCAGCCCCAGCCCGGTTCCCTTCACCGCGGCCTGCGGGGAAGAGCCGCCGTGTTCGCCCTTGGTGGTGAAGAAGGGATAGAAAATCCGGGGCAGATTCTCCTTGGGAATGCCGCAGCCGGTATCGGACACGGATACGAAAACCATTCCTTCGCCCTCGCCGGTGCGCACGACCAGTTTCTTTTCCGGCCGCCCCAGCATGGCGTGCAGGGCGTTGATCAGCAGGTTAAGCACGACCTGCCCGATCTGCCCGGCGTCCATCAGGGTTTCGGGCACGGGTTTGAGGTCTGTTTCCAGTTCCGCGCCCGAGGTTGTGATTTCGCGCCGCGCCAGGTCTATCGTGTCCCGAACCACGGCCACGAGGTCGGCCATGGCGGGGTTTTCCTTGCTGGCGCGGGCAAAGGCGAGGAGATTGTTGGTTATTCCCTTCGCACGTTGCGAGGCGTTGTGGATGCGCCGGAGCCATTCGCGCATTTCCTCGGAGATGTCGTCACTGAGCAAAGCCAGTTCGGCGTAACCCAGGATGGAGACGTTGAGATTGTTAAACTCGTGCGCGACCCCCCCCGCCAAGGTTCCCACCGCCGCCAGGCGCTCGGAGCGGATAAGCTGTTCTTCCAGCCGTTTGCGCTCGGTCAGGTCAACGTTCACCTCCGCTACCAGCCTCTTGCCTTCCTCGTCGACAAAGGGGATGGTGGTCACCAGGATGGGGCGATTGCCTTCTTTGGGGAGAGTGTGCTCGCTTACCATGACTTTATTCTGCGCGATTGCCTTGGGGATGCAGCAGCCCTCGCAGGCGTGAGGATAGCTGCAGAAATACTCATGGCACTTGCGCCCCTTGTAATCGCCGTAAATTTTCTGCCATTCGGGATCGACGTAAATCATATTCAAATCCTCGTCGATGATATCCAGCCCGGTCTTGGTCGCGCCAAGGATGAACTCGATCTGCCTGCGGAGCCTGGCGACTTCCCGTTCGGCGCGCTTGGCTTCCGTGATGTCATTGCCGACGCAGAGAATCTCGCGCAGGGAGCCGTCTTCGTTGCGGATAGCGTTATTCGTCCAGGCGACCCACACCCGCTCACCGTCGGAGCGCATGTTTTCGTTTTCGTTGGTGCCGTATTTGCCTGGTTCGCGGCACAGGTCGGCGATGAATTCATGCAAATCTAGGCCGTTGCGGTCGGTGTCAGGCACGATGGTGCCCACCACGTTCCGCCCCAGAAGCGTTTCTTCGTCGAAGCGGAAGAATTCGAGAGCGAAACGGTTGCAGAAGACGACGTTGCCCTGCACATCTAGACGCAGGATAATGCTCTTGGCGTTTTCCACCAGTTCGCGGTATTTGGCCTCGCTCGCCGCCAGAGCATTCTGGGCGTTTCTCTGGACAGTGATATCGCGCCCGATAATCAGCGCCGCCTTTTCCCCGACCCGGGCGTCGTAATAGGCGCGCAGGGTGGAGCGAAACCAGCGTTTTCCGCCAGGCAGATCAGACTCGAACTCGTAGACATAAGGAGCGTCCACAGGGCAGTCGATGGCGGTTTGTATCTTGCCCATCGCCGCCTCGATTTCGGCGGGCGGGACAAGACTCTGGAATAAGCGCCCCGCCAGTTCCTGGCCGGCGTAACCGAGAATCCTGGCGGCCTGGGAATTGGAGAACAGCACCTGACCCCGGCGGTTGACGCTCAGGATAGTCTCTCCCGCCGCTTCCAGGAGTTCGTGATAGCGCGACTCCGTTTCGCCCAGAGCTTTGGTGATCTGTTTCAGGTGGGTGATATTTCGGGCTATCAGCAGCGCCGCGCGTTTACCGCTTATCGCGTCGACGTGGGCGCGGATGCTGGTGCTGTACCAGCGCGTCTCTCCGCGCATCACCGTCGGGTTTTCAAAAACCAGATATCCGGTCTTTGAATTAAAGGTCTTCCGGATGCTTTCCATCTGGCGGTCGGCGATGCTGTCGGGGAAAATGTCCCACATGTTTTTCCCGACCAGCGACTCCGGAGTCAGCCCCACTTCGCGCGCGGCGTTGCCGTTGGCGTAAATGAACACGCCGTCCTCGTCGACGGAAAAGATCGAATCCTGGGCTGTTTCGACAAAAATCCGACAATGGCTTTCGCTTTCGTCCAGCGCGCGGGGGGGCTTGCTATGTTCCTCGGCCTCGGTCAGCAGCCTGTCCCGCTCCTCCCGCAGGCGCGCGTTTTCCTCCGCCAACTCCGCGAATTGCTGTCGGAGTTGCGGCGACATATCCTGGTTTCCCGCTGAAGACAGAGACATTATTTGACCCCGGAAAAAATATACTTCGCGACACCAGATATTCGACTGAATAGTAATCCATCCGGGAGATATGGTCAAGCCGGATATTGGGTTGACAGGATGATGGCTGAATGGCAACTTTAACCGTTTTTACGATTGCCTTTTGCCGCTGATAACATATCATATGTTTTTATCTGTAAAATTTTTATGGAAACCAGAGGAGATACACATGTTTCATCAGTACGTGCGCGCCTTCGCGTTAGCCTGTCTGCTTGCCGGGGGAACGGCTTACGGTGAGGAAACGCCTCCCGCGACCGAAACGCCACAGAAACAGGAGGAAAAACCTGCGCCGCAACTCGCCGCGCAGAATGCCGCCGACTCCAATATCGAAATCATGAACGACTGGAGTGAGGGCGATTTTGTCAGCGTCGGCGCCAAGCTCAAGCAGGCGCGCGAAGCCTATCCCGACGATGCCAGGCTGGCGTTTCTCGAAGCCGCCTGCGTGCGAGGACAGTTCCTCACCAGCCAGGCTATCGCGCTGTTCCAGGAAATCAGCAACAAGCACAAGCGCACCCTGGAAGGCAACGCCGCCGCCGCGCTGGTGTTTATCGACATGAAGAAGAGCCAGGACAAGGCGTTCAAAATTATGGAGACGCTGGTGGAGCGCAATCCCGACGACATCGCCCTGCGCTGGATGTACGGGGTCGTCCTCTACACATATGGCATGAGCGCGGAAGCCGCCGCCCAGTTCGAGCAGATTAAGAAATCGGTCAAAAGCGGCCCCGCCGTTTTCTACCACGCCTACGCCAACACCCTTGCCGACCAGAAGAAATTCGAGGAGGCGTTGCCGCTCCGGGAAGCGGCGGTGAAGCTCGATACGAATCCCGTCACGGTTTCCGCCTACACGGGTACGCTGGTGACTTTGGGCAAGCCGGAAGCGGCGGCGGTCAGCCTCAGCAATTATACCAAGCTAAATCCCCGTTCCGCCCTGATCTGGAACCAGTTGGGCGACGTGCTCGACCTGCTCAAGAAAGAAGAAGCGGTGGTAGCCTATGACAACGCCACCAAGGTCGCGCCTAACGACCCGATCGGCTGGAGCAAGAAAGGGATGTTCCTGATGAAGGCGGGCAAGCACCAGGAAAGCCTGCCCTGCCTGGAAAACGCCATGCGCCTGCAGCCTGTCGCAGCTCATCTGCGCAACCTCAGCAATGCCCAGTATAATAACAAGGATTACGAGGGCTTTTACAAATCCGGGCGGCAACTGGTTTACGAAATGAATACGACCGACAAGTCGGTGCGCTACAATCTCGCCTGCGCTGCCGCGCTCACCGGTCGCCAGCCCGAGTGTCTCGCGGAATTGCGCATCCTTAATTCGGCGGGGCAACTTGACCGGAAGATGATTACGCACTCCGACTTCGAGCTGATGCAGGGCAACGCCGGCTTCAAGGCTCTTCTCGACAGTCTGCAGTAAACTTAATTCGAGCCGATTTCCACGCACTCTCTAAAAGCATTAGAATTCTGATAATGGGAGGTATGGAAAAGGATGGTGAACTCCGGCAAACCTTCCGTCAGCTCTGGCCGCACCTGAACGAACGGGCGCGCCGCATGGTCGCGGCGAGCCGCTGCAGGATTACGAAACGGCGCTTCGTCTGATTGCCGGAACCACGACGGCGAAAGTGCGCAAGGTTTCGTGTCAATTGGATCATCGCAAGTATCCCGCAGGTCGCAAAGTCACGGACGAGGCCATGGCTTCCCTGACTCTGCATTCGAATCATTTCAAGTCGAATGGAATTACCTCATCCGTCCCCAAGATACCTGATTTTAAAGGTTAATGGTTTACGGCGCCTAAGGTAATGAAACGGGTCGAATTCCTCGGCACGACTCACCGAACATACAATTCAATTCCATCCTGGTGGCTCAGGGTCTTTCAATGTTTTCTTAAGTTTTTGTCGGAACAGGACGATATCTCCATAAAGGCAACTTTTACCGGAGGAATCGCCATGCCAAATCTGTCGA
>JAGUZQ010000055.1 GCA_020060765.1 Planctomycetota bacterium
ATGCTTCGCGAACCGGAAATCGACGATCATAGGTGACCCCCTCACCCTAACCCTCTCCCCCTCAGGGGGCGAGGGAACTTATTTTGCCCTTCAGTGAAGTTTTCACGGTAAATTATGGATGCCACTTGGGCGTATAATTCACAAAATACAGCTATTTTTAATGCGATAGCCCTGAGAATTCTCCCGGCAATTAATAAAAGAACTTGCCGAAACAAGGCAAATAAAGTAGGTTAACGACAAACTGAGAATTGTCGGGAATTCTCTTGCCGTAAGGAAATAGCATGTGACGGGAGTTTTTCATGGGCGCGACCATGCCGGAGTGCCAGAAAGAAAAAACGGAAATACTGGCGAAAGTTTCTGCCAGCCTGAAAAGTCTCTCCGCCCTGCGGGATATAGAGGCCAAAACCGTTTTAGTCCACGCGGGAGACGAACACCAGCCCTTGGCATATCTCAAGTCCGGGAAAGCGTATATAACCGACTCCGGCAACAACAAGCTGGCCTTGGTCGGGCCAGGCTCATGGCTGGGGCAGCTGGATAAATCCGCGCCTTTCCCCTTCGGCGCGGTTGCGGCTGACTCTTGTCAGATTTCTCTGGTCGAAGCCGAGAAAGTAGGCGACCTGCCGCCTGATTTGTTGCGTGCAGCCGGGGCGGGGTTGGCTCGGTTGTCGGGGCAGATCGCGGAGAGGCAGCGCCAACTTGCCGAAAAATACAACAACAGGGCAAATTACCTTTCTTCCTATATTACCGATACCATCGGAGTTCGCCAGACTGACATAGTTCTGCGTCAGGCATTGGGCGACTATATCAAAGGCTTGCCGGCCTTGCCTTCTTATATAGACAGGCTGATGTCGCTTCTGCAGGACGAGAAAAGCTGTGTCAGCGACATAGTGGCCGTGGCCAGCGAGGATCCGTCGATGGTGACAGATATTCTCAAGGCGGTTAATTCCTCGTTTTACGGCTTGCCCGGCCATGTCGAGGATTTCCAGCGCGCCGTGGTGCTGCTGGGACTGGACGAAATTTTCCGTATTGCCGTCAAGACCGGTTTCCGGGGGATTTTTCCCGACACCGAGGAGGTGCGCGCCCAACAGAACCACGCGCTTTCGGTTTCGCGTTTCGCTTTCGATCTTGCCAAGGCTTATAATATCCCCAAGGCGTCGGTTGCCAGCATTGCCGGGATGTTGCACGGCATCGGCACTACTATTGTCTATGCCATGAAGGAGGACAATCTTAAACTTGGCTCGGTGCTGGCGGTTTTCGACCAGTCCAAGATCGGCTCCCTGCTGTTGCGTACCTGGAATTTTCCGGAAGCTATCTGGCGTTCGGTTCAATATCACGAATATCCCGAGTTTGCCGCGCCGGCGGCAGTGCCGGAAAATGTCAGGATGCAGGTGGCGGTCGTCGGTCTCGCCCACATGTGTGACGAATACCTGACGGCGCAGGAAGGGCAACGGGTTTACGACGCTTTCGCCGAACAGTATCTCAAATTGATTGGCAGCAGGGAGACTTCAATCCAGGATTTGTTCAATAAGGTACTCTTGCCGTCGCTGAAAAAAAACGGCTACAAGATACCCTCGGCTTTGGACGAAAACATCAAGACGAAGGACGAAAAACAACAGGAAGGACATCAGCCATGAAAATCGATTACCGCGTCTGCAAGAGGTTTACCTGCGTGCATCACAAAAACGAAGGCCGCTGCCATCTGGTGGAAAGCCATAATCAGGTCGCCCGCTCCACCGGCGACGAAATCTGGGAAACCGACGAGGTGCCGGAAAACTGTTCCAACTACGTCGAGTTCATGCTGCTGGAAGCATGATCTATTCCGCTTCGCGCCGCACCGACCTGGTCGCATTTTATCCCGATTTCATCACGGCTAAAATCGCCCGCAGCCGCAAGCTTCAGGCGCTCGTGCTCTGGACCAAGGATCCCCGCAACTGCGTGAACCATCCTGGCCTGCGCGAAGCGCTGGCGAAATATCCCGTCATTATGCAACTCACCGTAACCGGTCTGGGCGGAACATATTGGGAACCGAACGTACCCGAGCCGGGTGAGATTTCCGCTGCGATCAGGCAATTAGGAAAAATGCTGCCGCCCGGAGCAATTTCCTGGCGCTTTGATCCCATTATTGCCGACGAGTCGCTGCACGCACGGTTTTCCTCAGTGCTGAAACTGCTGAGGGATAATCTGCCGCTGTTGGACGGAGTTACGGTCAGCTTTCCCGCGCCCTACCGCAAGGTAACGGAACGGCTGGCGCAGGACGGCAGGGAATTGCCCCGCCTTTCGGCTGAACGGCGTGAGCGGATTATCCGGGAATTGCAGGAACTCTCTCCGCGACCGCTGGAATTCCGTGCCTGCTGCCAACCGGATTTGCTGGGAATACCAGGCGTGAAAAAAGCCGCCTGCGTCGACGGGGAGATGTTCGACAGTTTATACGGCACTGCTTTCGGCAAACTGGAAAAGGATTTCGGCCAGCGCCGGGAATGCGGGTGCGGGCAATCCACCGACATCGGCGACTATTCCCAGCTCTGCCGCCACAATTGCCGCTACTGCTACGCGCGCCCGGAAAGCTGAGACAACGTCGCCAGCTTCTCCCGCAATACTTCCTCTCCTTCCCGCAGGCAAAGTTCCACGCCAAGAGCAAGTATTTTCCCAGCCGTCGCGTCTGCCAGCAGCGCGAGTTTGACCGCGTCCTTTTCCGTGGTGACAATAGCAGCCGAATGTGAGGCGGCGGTCTGGATGATTTTGCGCACATCCGCCGCCGAGTAGGCATGATGATCGGCGAAAAATAATTCCGCGCGAATTTCCGCGCCAAGCTGTTTCAGGGTGGCGGCAAAAGCGGAAGGAGAACCGATCCCCGCGACGGCGACAACCGGTTTTTCTTTTAACCGATCCATATCCAGTTTTTCGCCTTGCAGATTTTTCAGAAACACCGGCTGGTGTTCCGTCAACAAAACAGGCTTGTCGGGAAATGTCTGGCGCAGCCAGTCCCGCGTCTGCGTCAGATCGTGCGCCTGGTCGCAACGGGTGAGGCAGATTAGATCGGCTCGTTCCAGCGCAGAAGGAAATTCCCGCAGCAATCCCGCCGGCAGCGGCCAGCCCCCGCCCAGCGGGCAGGTCGCATCAAGCAGCACTATGTCCAAGTCGCGCCGCAGTCGCAGATGCTGAAAGCCGTCGTCCAGTACCAGAATTGTTGCACCTTCCGCGACAGCCTGTTTCGCTGAAGCGACGCGGTCGGGGGAAGCTGAAATTTTCACCTCCGGCAGCCGTTGCCGGAACAATCTGATTTCGTCGGCGTCCTCCGGCGACGCGGCACCATAGCCCCGCGTGAGAATGGCTGGAGTTTCCCCGCGTTCCGCCAGCAACCGGCAGAGAGCAATCACGAACGGGGTCTTGCCTGTTCCGCCCGCGGTGAGATTGCCGATGCTGATTACGGGGACGGAAGCCGCCTTGCTTTTCAACCACCCGCGCCGATAGGCGGAAACGCGCGATTTCCCCGCCAGCCCGTATAAAATGGAAACCGGAACCAGCGGAATGCGGAAAACCCTGCCCGCGATTCCGCCGCGCCTGCCTTCCAGCATTTCCCGCAACCACCTCTCCATCGGCTATTTTCCCCCGTGCAGGGATTTAAGCCGGGTTTTTTCCTGCAGCATCAGTTCCCGCCGGTAGCCGTTATCAAGAATTTTCAGCGCCTGCGCCAGCTCGTTCTGCCCGGCCAGCAGGCGCGCCAGCGCGAGGCGGGCGGCGTCGGCCTCGTCTGTCATTTTCGGAAAGCGGGCAAAAACGCTGCGGTAGAAATCTATCGCCTGCGAGACCTTGCCCCACGACAAAGCTACGTGGCCTTTTTCCAGAATGGAGGCGGCGCGGCGGATTTCAAAATTTTCGCCCTCCCCTCCCACAGCTTCCGCCTGTTCCAACGCGGACATCGCCTCCTGATAACGCTTGAGCCGGTGCAAGGCTTTGCCCCGCAGCAGTTCCATCGCCTGCACCGCGTCGGGATAAATCGCCAGTTCCTTCGCGGAGGTATCGGCGATTTTCAAGGCTTCCTCGGGATTGGCCACCAGGAGGTATTCGCCCAGAGCGGTGAGTGCCTTGGCCGCCCAGGCGGTTTCAGGATACTTGAGTGCCACTTGTCGGAGTCCGACGGCGGCGTGCCGACGGGTTTCTGCAATGTCGCCCGCGCGCTCGATTTCCCCTGCCTGGCTGAGTTCCAGGTAATAGCCCCGGTACAGCGCCTCGGCCGCCAGCGCGCGCTTGTCCTCGACGACTTCCTTGCCGATCAAATACCAGCTCATGTAAATCAGATAGGCGTCGCGGGGGCGTTTGAGTTTTTCCAGAAGGTCGCCAGCCATGATCGACGCCTCTATGCTTTTGGCGGTTTCCGGCCGCAGGCGCGCCACCGCCGCTTCGGGATCGCCCAACTCGATCAGGCTTTTGGCCCACCAGATAGTGGCTTCCAGCCGCAAGTCCTCGCCCGAAGCGGGATCGGTGGCCAAGGTTCTGAATTCCTGCAGCGCCGGGCGGAATTCCTCCAGCCTGAAATATGCTCTTCCCAACTGGCGTCGGGACTGCGAGCGGAGCCTGACGTCGGCGGCGGTCTTGACCGCCAGGGAGTAGGCCGACAGACTTTTGCCGATGATTTTCCGGCCTTCCTCCAGGTTGGATTGCGCGGCCGGAGTTTCGCCCGCGGCTTGCAGCCGGTCGGCCAGGGAGAAGCAAAGGCCGCCGCGCTCGAACAGAATCTCGCCCAAGTGGAAATTCGCCTGCGGGGCGATGTTGCCCCGGGGGTTCACTTCCGCCGCGCGCGCCATCACCTCCGCCGCGTTGGTGTAAAGCGAAAGGACTTGCTGCTCCTTCTCGCGGTCGGGAGCGGGACTGGCCAGCAGCTCCCGTTTTTTCATTTCGGCAATCAGGAACCGCGCCCGGCCTTCCACGAAATCCAGTTCGTCCACCGGCAAGCGGTTGAGGTACCGCCCCCGCAGCAACGCCAGCACCTCCAGCGCTTTCCCGTAATTGTCCGGCCCCGCCTGCATCCAGGTCTTGAGCGAGCGCAAGCGGAATTCCAGATGGTCCATTTCCTTCAGCACCTGCGGCCCCGGCGCTCCGGCCACGTTGTCAGCCAGCAGTTTCAGCAGCGCCCGCGCCTGCTTGTCGGTTTCGGTTTTGCTGCGTTCGGAAGTCTCTCCTCCCAGCCCGATCAGGCTGACCGCCGCGCCCAGTTCCGCGTTAGCCACCATGGTGTAATTCCGCAGCATCCGGCCTATTTCCGCCGCGTTGTTGTAGTACAGCAGCGCCGCGCCGAAGTCGCGCCGATCCCGCTCCAGGTCGGCCAAGGATTTCAATGTCTCCAGCAGGAAGTCAGACACCTCGCCGATCACCAGGTGCCGGATCACCGCTTCGAAATGCTCCACCGCCGCGTCGTAGTCGTACGCCCCGCGCGCAGCCACGCCCGCCAGATAGTGCGCGCGCGGATTCTCCGGTTCCAGCGCGAGAATTTCCTGCAACTGCTTGCGGGCATTGGGGAATTCCTTCATCCGCAAATAGACGTCGCTGAGCGTCATCATGATGGTGACGCGCCGGGGGTCGGAGAGCGGCATTTTTTTCAGCGCCTTGCGGAAATCGGCCTTGGCTTTGGCCAGGAAAGCCGGACGTTTTTCCAAACCCACGGTTTCCGCGCTACGGGTATAGGCCCAGCCGCGTCCGTACAGCGCGTCCAGCGCCAACGCCACGCCCGTGGTCTCGTTGTCCACAACGGCGCCGTAGTCGCTGATGGCTTCGTCAATCCGACCGGTCATATAGAGGCATTGCGCGCGGTAAAGATAACAGCGCGCGCGGAAATCGTCGGCGAGTTTACCCCGGGCGAGCACGGCGTCGGCGACCGCTACCCCGTCGGCGTATTCCCGCAGCAGCATGTGCAGGCGCATCAGATCGAGTTCCACTTCCTGGTGACCGGCGGTGTTGGGATAGTTTATCAACACCTTTTTCAGTTCCTGCACCGCCTGCCGGATCAGCGCCTCTTTTTTCGTTTCCGCGCCCTCTCCTTCGATGGCGCGGGACTGCTCCACCAAAGCCTGCGCCAGGTAGCGGGAGGAGTCGCAATCCAACTCCGGCTTGGTACCCAGATCCCCCAGCGAGCCGAGAAAATCGCAGGCTTCCTTGGGTTTGCCCGCCGCCAGCAGGGTTCTCCCCGCCCAGTAGCGCGCCTCGTCCCGATAGGTGGGATTGGCCAGCCCCTGCTCATTGACCGCGAGTTTCTTGAAGTCGGCCAGGGCGGCTTCTTTCTGTTCCGGCAGGAAGTACAAACAGCGGGCGCGGTAGAACAGCGCCTCTTCCCGGAAAGCCTGCATGGCTTGGGGATTTGCCAGGGGTGGGGAGGACAGGATATCGTCGTAAAGTTTCCGGGCCTGAACGTAACCGCCGCTGTCGAAGAAGCGTTTGGCTTCTCCCAGGGAATCCCGGAGGGTGGCTTCGGTGTCAGGAGCCTCCCCTCCCCGCGCGGCGGCGGAGCAAAACGACAGGATGAGCAGGAGAGCCAGACGGATCAGGCGTGCGCGCTGCATTTTCCGTCCTCCCGTGCTGATTCGGCTTTACGCAACCACGAAATTTCCCAGCAGGGAAACGGCATCGTCCGGCAGGGGAATCGGTTTTCCCTGCGCGGAAATGCAGGCCAGTTCCACCTTGCCCAGCACCAGCAGTTGCTCCGCTTGCCGGTTGACGACCGCGGTTTCAAAAGTGACGGTCGCGTGCCGCAGGCGGGAAATCCAGGTGCAGAGCAAAACGTTTTCGTCGTATTCGGCGTAGCCGTGATATCTGACCTCGCAACGGCGCACCGGCAGAAAAAACCCCCGCTGTTCCATTTCCACGTAGGCCATGCCTGCCGCCCGCATCAGTTCCGTCCGCGCCCGCTCGCACCACACCAGGTAATTGGCGTAATAGACCCGCCCCATCCGGTCGGTGTCGGCATAACAGACACGGTAGTCCATTTTATGCGAATTTTCGGGCGCCTGGAAGGAGGACAGGGGGCTTCTCCGTTTTTTACTCGATCACTTCGACATCGATCAGTTGCGGCAATCCCAGCAGTTCCATGATCGACATGAGTTTGGCCGGAACCCGGAGAATCAGCTTGCGTTCCTGTTTCTTGATGCGGTAATTGAGGGTGAACATCTGCCCGAAAAAGGCGCTGCCGATAAAGCCGACCTCGGTCAGGTCGAGATATACCACTTCGTCGCTGGTGCTTAGCAGCGCGTCGCAGGCTTCGGAAAACATGGCGTCCGCGTCCAGATCCAGATCCATCGTAACCTTAAGCGTATTGCCTTCCAGCATGTATCCGTCCACGGTAAACTCCTCGCCGCTATTTCAATAATTCCTCAAATAATGAAGTGTTTCCGAACGCTTTCCAGGCAAGCCGGAAACACGCGCTAAAAACGCCCTGCTTCAAAAGCACAAGGCTACTCGTCCGGCCTTCCCATGTCAAGCAAAAGCATTCCGATTTAAACGGGCAAACTTACCCCAGAATCCGACGGTTGTAAAGATGCCATTCCCCCAGCAGGAACAGCAGCGCCGCCAGCACCGCGTAAAGCCACAGCTCCGTATGCTGTTCCGCTTTCTCTTCCTTTGCTTCCACCACTTCCTCCCCGAGCCGGATGGAGTCGCGGGCGGCGTTATCAGATTCAGCGGAGGAAAGCAGGTTAACCGCGAACGGAATGGTCGTTCCTCCGGCGCTAAGCTGGTACACGCCTACCCGGTCGGTCTGGGAATAATACACGCCCCGGGTGCCGGAAAGCGGCGGCGATTCCTTGCTGCCGGAGGGAGTCTCGACTGTCGCGGCGGTAATGTCCTGCGGAAAAGTCTGGCGGAAGGTTTCGCCGGTGCGGAAGAAATCCAGCTTCTGAATCCCTCCCGGCCGCGCCAGCCAGTGCGTCACGTTTTTGATAAACAGGGGGAACGAAACCCGCATCACCCAGCGCTGCGTATCCATGATGTCGAAAGCCAGCGCCGCCACCCGTTTTTCTTCCGCCAGCAGGCACGCGAACTGCGGCGCTTCCAGTTCGGGCGCGGCTTGCAGTTTCTGTTCGTCGTTGACGTCTTCCGGCGAGGCGAGATAAAGACCCTGCCCGTCGATAATAGTTTTCCACCCGCCCGAGAGCACCAGCCGCCGACTTTTCAGAATCGCCAGCTTGTCCAGCAGGGTGAGGTTGAGCATGGTCGGATGGGTATGGAGCCAGTCGATGATCTGCGGCGCGTAGACCGGGCTTTTGTCTTCCTTGATTCCCGGCAGGTCGCGGGGTATGGCGTTAAGGAAAAAACTGGCGCCGACGGGAGTCGTTTCCGGCGCGAAGTTGTTGAACAGGTAAATCTCATACTTTTTCCCGGCTTTCGGGTCGGGCGGATATTTTTCCGGCGTCGCCACGTCGTACACCAGGTTATGCTTGTCGCAATCCAGCGCCTTTTCCAGAAAGAAATTACCTTCCGGAGATACCAGCAAAGCGCGGATCGGCTCCGGCTGGCGGATAACCGCCCGCGCAACATCGTCGACGTCCAGCGAGTCGCCAGTCTGCAACCGCACTTCCAGCAGCCCTTCCGCCTCAACAGCGAGCGAGAAAATCACGCCCGCCTGTCCCGCTTCGAGAGCCTGGCCGGATTCGCCGTTGGCGGCAAAGGCGAGAGCGGGCGGAACTTTCACGGTTTTGGCGTCGACGAACTTGCCGTTGAGATAGACCTCCGCCGGAACCTCGCGTTCGGCCTTGCCCGAATTCTGGATTCGCACAAACAGTTTCCGGTCGGCGAACCCCGCCGGATCGCTGCCGATGTCCAGCGCCACTACCGCAAGGTTGTCGCTTTCTTTAAGGCCGAACCGGATAAAGCGGGAGCCGTCGCCAACTGCTCCTTCCGCCGCCGCGCCAGTGAGCCGCTCGGCGATGCGGGACGGAATAGCGGGAAAAGCTCCGTCAGACAGGATGATAACGCTGGCGGAGGTGGGAGGCTCCCCCGCGGAGAGGCCGACCTGTTCGTCCACGACGCCGGCCTTGGGCCGGGACGCGATTTCGCCCCCCTCCCGCATCAGCTTGACGTTGCGTTCCACCCCGGTCACGGCGATAGCCATTTCCAGCGCGGTGTTCATCCCGGTGGTGGTGTGGGACAGCCTGACCGAATCCACGGCGCGGTGCAGGCGGTTCTTGTCCGAGGTCAGGCCGCACAACGCCACCGGCCGTTCCGCCGCCGCGATGACGCAGAGGGAATCGCCTTCGCCCGCGCCCTTCACTCCCAGTTCGTCGATCAGGAGATGGGCGGATTTTTTCGCCGCTTCCAGCCGGG
The DNA here is from genome assembly GCA_020060765.1 of Planctomycetota bacterium. Taxonomy (GTDB): domain Bacteria; phylum Planctomycetota; class SZUA-567; order SZUA-567; family SZUA-567; genus JAGUZQ01. The sequence goes on from JAGUZQ010000055.1 coordinate 9,310, forward strand.
TCTGCCCTTCCTCGTCGCGGGTGCCCATGCTGGCGGAACAGTCGATAACCAGCGCCGCCTGCCGCCCGCGCGCAAAGGAAAGAGCGGTAAACGGCTGTGCCAAAGCGATTATCACCAAAGTCGCCACCAGCAATTGCAATAGCAGGAGGAGATTGCGCCGGATCATCTGCACGGGGGCGTTGACCCGGAGGTCGTGCACGCTGCGCCGCCAGAGCAGGGTGGAACTGACCACCTGCTCCGCGCGTTTCAGGCGCAGGAAATAAAGGGCGGTGATGGCCGGGAGAATGGCGGCAAGCCACCAGAGAGCCCCGGCGTTCAGGAATTGGGGCATAAGCTATCCGTTACCGCGCCTGCACCTGGCGCGCGTCCTGCTGGAAGAGGTCTTCCAATTCGTCGGGGCGGGTGGAACTGCGCAGCGCCGCTTCCTTGCTGATCTTGCCCAGATTGACCAGGTTCTGCAACGCGGTGTTCATGGTCATCATTCCCGCCTGGCCGCCGGTCTGGATGGCGGAGTAAATCTGGTGGATCTTGTCGTCGCGGACGTTGGCGCGGATACCGGCGGTGGGCAGCATCACTTCCGCCGCGAGGCAGCGCCCGCGCCCGCTGGCGAGTTTCAGCAACTGCTGACAGAACACCCCTTCCAGCACGAACGAAAGCTGCGTGCGGATCTGCGACTGCTGGCCGCTGGGGAAGACGTCGATTACGCGGTTGATGGTCTGGGTACAGTCCGACGTGTGCAGGGTGGCGAAGGTCAGGTGGCCGGTTTCCGCCAGGGTCAGACCGAGTTCGATAGTTTCCATGTCGCGCATTTCACCGATCAGCACGATATCCGGGTCCTGGCGCAGAACGTGTTTCAACGCGGCGGCGAAGGTGTGGGTGTCGGGGCCGACCTCGCGCTGGTTGACCAGGCATTTCTTGTTGCGGTGGACGAATTCGATCGGGTCTTCGATCGTGATGATATGCTCGTCGCGGGTTTCGTTGATATAGTTGATCATCGACGCGAGGGTAGTGGATTTGCCAGAACCGGTCGCGCCGGTGACGAGAACCAGTCCCTTGGGCATATTGCACAGTTTTTCGCAGACCGTGCGCGGCAGGCCAAGATCGTTGAAGGTGAGAATATTATATGGAATCACGCGGATAGCGGTGCCGACCGCGCCGCGCTGGTAGAAGACGTTGACGCGGAAACGGCCAATGCCGCTGATGCCGAAAGACATGTCCAGTTCCTTCTCTCGCTCGAATTTGCTGATCTGGTCGTTGTCGAGAATGGAGTAGATGATTTTCTGGGTCTCCTCGGCGGTGAGGATATCGTGCTCGATCGGTTTCAGCGCGCCGTCGGAACGGATGCGGGGAGGGCTGCCGGCGGTGACGTGCAGGTCGGAGCCTTTCATTTCCATCATGGTGTGCAGCAGTTCTTCCAGCGTAACCATCGGCATTTCTCCCGCTATATGGTAGACAGTATCCCAGTCCCGGACAGACGCAAGGTAACAGAGTATGCCTGCCGTGTCAATACTTGCGTGCGGGGAAAAGAGTTTAGCCCCAATACGGTTTAATTACGGAAAGACCATTCGGCTAAACCATTAGCCTTACAAATCGTCATTCCCGCGGAGGCGGGAATCCAGTGGGAAAACCGTGCGCAACACCGCCTGGATTCCCGCCTCCGCGGGAATGACGGTACAGGTTTTTTCTAAATCAAACCTTATTGAGTTTAGCCCCGGTCAATGCGCGAAAAAAACCATGAAACCGGAATAAAGCTGCAGTTTTTCCGCAATCTGTCCGATGTTATCTATAAGTATTCCTCCACAACAGTTGGGGAGGATCTGTGCAGCACGACTGAGATCATGAAAAAATTAGCGAAAATTTGATGGAAGAAGGGAGATCGGGTATGTCTGGCTCGAAAAAAGTCCGCGCGGCTTGCGTCCTGGGAGGAGTGGTCGTCCTGCTGCTGATAGCCTGCGCCAACGCCTGGGCCTGGCCTTGGGGCAAAAACGCCGAAGGCAAGAACAGCTACAAGCTGGAGGAGGTGATGAAATCCCCCTCCGCCTTCCTGGGGCAGACCGTCGTGTTCCGCTGCCGCTTCGCCATGATGGGCAACCTGTTCAAGAATTTCAACACCAGGTTCAACCATAGCGAGCACGCCAATTTCGCCGTCTGGCCGATGAGCGCCCATCTCTGGGAAAAGTCTGACCGGCGCAACGTCCTGCCGACTCTCTACATCGATAAGTCTATCGCCAAAAGCTTCCGCAGCCTGCGCGACTGCAGCCGCTACGACGTGCTGGAGATTACCGGCTCGGTTGTCAACACCTACGCGGGATTGCCCTGGATCATGGTGGAATCGATCTGCGGCGTGCCGTCCGACGACCCGAACCTGAGCGAAACCACCGTGCGCCACATCCGCCAGGGTCTGGATCTCCTGCAGGGCAACAACTACCAGATGTCGGCCCAGCACTTCGAACTGGCTTTTTCCACCGGCATCCCTTCCGACTGCAAGCCGTTTGTGATGACCAAGCTGGCTATCGCCCAGAAAGGCGCCAAGAATTACACCCGTGCAGTGGAGATGCTGCAGAAAGCCCTGAAACTCGCCGGGCACGACACCGACATCCTGATGGAGCTGGCCGAGTGTCAGTTGCTGAAGGGCGATTACGACGGCGCGATCAAGACTGGCGATAAGCTGGTCTCCCTCACCGCCGAATATCCCCAGATCCACGCGATCATGGGCGAGGCTTACGGCAAATTGGGCAAAACCGACAAGGCGCTGGAACAATGCGACCTGGCCGCCACCACGCCGAAACTCGACCCCGCGCAGAAAGCCATGGCCGAAGTCCGCCGCGCGCGGGTGCTGACCCAGTCGGCGCGCTACAAGGATGCGATCCTGGCCTATGCCGAGGCGATCGGCCCCCAGAGTCCGCTCGGAGCCGAACCCTGGCTGCGCAAGGAAATCGGCGGCCTGTACGAAAGCCGCTTTGACGCCACTTCCCAGGTAAAACTGCTGGATGACGCCGCGCGCGAGTACGGCAACGCCAACACCCTGTCCGGCAACAGCGATCCCGAGGGGCTGTATCTGGCCGCGCGGGTCGCGCTCAAGCGCGGCAAGGCCGAAGGCGGCGCGGTGCAGGAACAGGAACTGGCCAAGGCAAAGGAACTGGCCGAACGCTGCCTGACGGTTGACGGCGAATACACCCAGGGCAAGCTGCTCATGGGGCAGATCCTGCTGGCCGGGGGCAACATCGAAGAAGCGGAGAAGATTTTCGTCGGCCTGACCGGAGCCGGTTCCGAAGCCCTGAACGCTCTGGGTGAAGCCCTGGAAAAAGCGGGCAAGGATGACAAGGCGCGCGGCGTCTATGAAAAAGTTCTGGCCGAGGAGCCGGAAAACGCCAAGGCGCTGGAACGTCACGCCGAACTCTGCCTGAAACTGGGCGACACCGCCGCCGCGTTGGGCAGCTACGTGAAACTGGCCGGGTTGGACAAGAATGATCTCAGCCTGCAGATGAAAATCGGCAAGCTGTTCTTCGACGCCGAAGACTTCAAAAAGTCGCTGCCCTACCTTGCCGAAGCGGCCAAATCCCCCGGCGTGCAGGGCGAAGCGGCGGGGTTGCTGCTGGGTCGCGCTAGCGCCCTGGTCGGCGAGGAACGCGACGCCGAAGACGCCTTCCGTGCGGTGCTGGCCGGTAACGGTGGCAACGTCGAGGCGCAGGTGAGACTCAGCCTGATCCTGTGCGACCGCGGCGTGAAACTGCCCGAAGCCTTGGAGCTGGCGCAGAAAGCTTACGCAGGCAATGAAAAATCCACCATGCACGCCGACGCGCTGGCTTGGGCCTGTTCCTGCAATGGCGACACCGCCAAGGCGCAGGAGCTTTACGCCAATATTCCCGCCGACAAGCGCGGCCGGATCATCTGGTACCATGCCGGCGCAAATCTGCTGGCGATGGGCAAATTCGACGAAGCCAGGGACGCCTTGAACAAGGCGATAGAGCCGCTGGCCGAGGGCGAAATCAAGGCAGTGGCGGAAATCATCAGCGAACGCGCACGCAAGCTGTTGTCCCGCCTGAGCCGCGCCAAGGCCGAAGCCGAACGCGAAGCAGTCAGGCAGGCGCGCGAAGTGGCGCGTCAACAGAAAATCCAGGAACGCGAAGCAACCAAACGGGAAGCGGGCGAAAAGCAGGCGCTGGATGAAACTGTCACCACCACCCCCGCCGCCATCGCCATTGATGAAGCCGCGGACAAGGGCATCATCGTCGGCGAGAATAGCGCCCTGAAAATCGAAGAACTTAAAATCGAACCTGTTCAGGCGGAACCCGTAGCCGCAAAGCCGGAAACCGCAGTCGAAGCCGAACCCGTCGCGGTCAAGACCGAGCCCGCGATGGTAAAAGCCGAGATCGTGGCCGAGACCTTGGCGACTGCAGGCGAATCGGTTGTGATCGTGGACGTGGACATTCCCGGCGTGATCGACGGGGACGAGGAAATTAGCGCCCTGTCCGGCAAGGAAAAAGTCCACGTCAACCAGGTTCGGAATCTTCCCGCGCCGAAACTGACCAAGGACGCCGGGGAAGAATCGGAAGCGATCGTGATCGAACACGCGGAGCCTGCCGCGAAAACGGAAGCACATCTGCCGCAAAACGCGGAAATTGCCACTTTCCGGGCAGAGATCGAACAAATCCAGAAAGCGGTGGCGACGCTGAAGGAAGATAATGCTCCCGCCGCGCTGCCCAAGAGCGAAGAGACCGCGCTGCCCCAGCGGATGCCGGTCGAACCGGCTCCCGTGGCCGAGCAAACGCCTGCCGCGCCGGTCAAGGCCGAACCTGCCGCGAAAAAGATCGAACCCCGGAAAGAGGACGATGGCGCGCTTCCCGACTGGGCGCTGTAACAAAAGCAAAAAAATGATAACACCTCTGCGGCGGGAGCAATCCCGCCGCTTTTGTTATCGCACCACAATAGGAGTGGTAGCCATGAAACGAAAAACCAAAGTAATCCTGTCTGCCACGGTCCACCCCTTTTTCCCCGCTTGACTTAATCCAGCGAATGATTAATGATGTCGCTGTATGTCGGGGAATTATTAAATGCTGGAACTGCCGGTGAGGGAGGGCGACGAGGAACTGGCGCGGGATTATTCCGCTTTCTGCCAGACGCAAGCGCCATCCGCCGGGGCGTGCGAAGTCGCTGCGATGGGAATCAGAAGTGAGTATCCGGAAATAGCTTTTAAAGAATAATATTCCGTTAAGAGCTTTATTTATGAATGATTCGTCTGAAAATAAACTGCCGGCACAACCAAACCTCAGCCTGATCGGCGGAATCGAGTGCCTCCAGGCCGTGACCGGCAGCGATACCCCCCTCGGCAGCCGCGAAGTCGCCCGGCTGCTCGGGTTGGAACATACCCGCGTAAACCGTTTGCTGGGAACACTTTGCTTTCTCGGGCTGCTGGAGAAAACGCCTGAGCGCAAATATGCCCCCGGCTCCGCCATCCACGTCCTGGCGGCGCAAAGCCTGCGCGCCTCGCGCCTGCTGCCAGCCGCGCTTCCTTTTCTGCAAGATATTATCAGTAAAGACTTTATCGTAGCAATGGGCGTGCTGTGGCGCAGGCAGGTCTGCTATCTTTTTTACGCCACGCCGGGGGGAGTGCTGGAAACCGCCCTTGGCAATCACGGTTTATACCCGGCTGAATCGTCTGGCTTAGGCCACCTGCTGCTGTCGGAAAAACCGCCGGAATATCTGCCAAACCATTTTCAGTCAGACTTATATTGCTTGCCTAAAAGCCTATACGACAAGCTTTTAAAAGAAATCGGTCAAGCCCGTTCCCAGGGTTACGCCAGTCTGGAAACCAGCCCTGGCGTAACTTCGCTGGCAGTGGGAATCGGCGCACCCGCCCAGGCGGCGCTGGCGTTTTCGGGAAAAATGTCGGCTGAGGAAAAACCGCGCCTGTTGCAACTGTTGCGCGACACGGCAAAAAAAATCGCCGCCCAGGCCGGACTCGATCCGTAAATCGCATAGTTTTTCACCTTGTCAAAACCTGTCGAAACTCTGCTGAAAGCTGCTGTTTTTCGTCATTTATGAGCAATCGTTTGCTCCCGCAAAAAGGCCATTTTTGCGCTGAAAACAGCCATTTCGAGGGGGTCAGTCGCCAGACCTGAGCAATCGTTTGCTCAGAGGCTGAAAAAAATTCCCTTTTTTCGGAAAAGTTCCCGCCGCCTCTGAACAAAATCGGAACAGGTCAAATCGCTTGACCGGGAATATAGGATGGAATAAAATTTTCGACACGGGCTTAAACCTCGGCAGACAAAATCGGATATAAAGTTTGCCAATGCGGGAAGGAATTTAGAGACATGGCTATAAGTATGAAATCGCTGACCGGCAAACCTGCGTTGATATTAGCAAATCTTTCTGTCTTTATCTACTGGCTCTGTCCGAGTTTTCTCATCATAAAATATTCTCTTCATAATGATTATCTCAGTTTTGATGAAATCATGATCTTCCTGCCCGCCATCGCTATGTTGAGTTCGGTTGTGTTGAGCATAAAGATAAACAAAAGTGCGGGTGAATATTATTTCTATACATTTGTCATTGTTTTAGCGATTGCCGTCTGCTTTTCGATTCGCGGCGACCTTCGCTTCGTTTATGAAAACGCCACATTGCTGTTATCCGCCGGGATTTTTCCAGGCGCAATCGCCATGATTTACGTCTTCCGCAGAAGCGAGCGTAACACAGGCCCGATCATGCTGTCTCTTTCGTTCAGTTGGAGTTTCAAGCTGGCTTTTATCGCAAAAACTTTTTTAATCTATACGGGAGAGTTTATTCCAACCTGGCTCTGCGTCTGCCTTCTGCTTGATATACTGGCAAACTTAATAACCGTGGGTTATGTGCTTCGGCATAGCGAACGCCACAAACATACTTCTCAATGCCTTGTACTATGGCTTCTATCGTTCTTTTTACCTTTGATATTATTGTGCGCGGATTTAGTTGCTTCGGGCTTTCCTACGCCTAAGAATTTTTACGATTAACTCGGCAAAGGGAAAACATGCGAATCATCAGACAGATTATCTCGTTGTGTCTGTTCGTCGGCGTCTCCCTTTACGCGGCGGCGGGGGAGAGTCGTGCTGTCCGGGTCGGCGCTTACGAAAACGCGCCCAAGATTTTCACGACGGCGGGCGGCGAGGTGGTCGGCATTTTTCCCGACATCCTTAAACAGATCGCGACTGAGGAGAACTGGGAAATAAGCTACATTCACGGCACCTGGAGCGAATGCCTGGAAAGACTGGAAAAAGGCGAAATCGACATCATGCCGGACATGGCTTTTTCCGCGGAAAGAGCGGGGAAATATGCCTTTGGCCAGGAATCGGTTTTCATTAATTGGGGAAAGATCTACGCCGCGAAAAACCGCAAGCTTGATTCGCTCCTCGATCTGGAAGGCAAAACCGTCGCCGTCATGAAGGGGAGCGTTTATACGGAAGGATCCGACAGCGTGGCGGCGCTGCTGCGAAAATTCGAAGTCACCGCCAATTACATCGAGGTCGACAGTTATAACGAAGTCTTCCGCTTGCTGGACGAGGGCAAGGCCGACGCCGGGGTCGTCAACCGCCTGTTCGGACAGCAATATGAAAACAGTTTCGACGTGTTCCCGACCTCGATTATCTTCGCTCCCCATCCCCTCCTCTACGCGTTCCCAAAAGACGCTCCGCAGACTCCTTATCTGCTCTCCCGGATCGACTGTCGCCTGCATGACATGAAGTCCGACCGCAACTCCCTCCTGTACTGGACTATCGACGGCTATATCCTGGGGTTACCCCCGCAGGTCGTGCATCGCAAGCCCGGCGACAGCAGGGAGGTGTTCCTGTCTGAAACGGAAAAAGCCTGGATTCGCGCCCATCCCCAAATCCGTCTGGGGATCGACCCGGAATTCGCTCCTTATGAATTCATCAACGAACGCGGCCAGTACGAAGGCATCGCTTCCGGCTATATCGAACTTCTGAACAAGCGTCTGGGTCTGGAAATGAGAGTTGTCCGGAATCTCAAGTGGAAAGAAGCTATCGAAAGGGCAAAAAAGAAAGAGATCGACGTGTTGCCCTGCGTCGGCATGACGAGGGAGCGGAAAACCTATCTCGCTTATTCCCGGCCATATATCATCTTCCAGCGCGTTGTTATCATGCGCACCGACGCGCCGTTCGTCGCCGGATTGGGCGAAATCAGCGGCCTCAGGATCGGCGTGCAGGCGGAGACGTCTCACGAAGGCTATCTTGACGAGCGAGGCGGTATCTCTCCCGTGAAATTCGTGCGTTTCCCGGACGCGATTACGGCCTTGTCCCGGGGAGAAGTGGATGGGGTGGTGGGCAACCTTTCCTGCGCCTCGTACTGGATCCGGAAATTAAACCTCAGCAACCTGAAGGTGGCAGCGTCCATTCCGGGTAATCAGGACAGGCTCTATTTCGCGGTGCGCAACGACTGGCCCGAACTGGTCGGAATCATCAACAAGGGGCTGGCTTCCATCGATTCCGCCGAAGCGGAAACTATCCGCAACCGCTGGGTGTCTGTGAAATTCGAAACCGGCCTCGATGCCGACAAGGTCGCCTGCTGGATTGCGGCAATCCTGGCTGGAGCTTTCCTGGTGCTGGGATTGATGGGCTTGTGGAACCGCTCCCTGAAACGCGAAATCTGCCGCCGCGAGGAGGCGGAACGCTCCCGCGACGCGCTGATTCACATGATCGTGCATGACCTGAACAACCAGTTAAGCGGAATTCTGGGTACCACCGATTTATTGGTAAATGAATATAAGAAACCGGTGCCGGATACGGGCAAGGTCAGCCGGTATGCCGCGCAGGCGGGCAAATCCGCTAATGAAATGGCTTCGCTGGTGGGAGACATTTTGGAAATTTCCCGGCTAGAATCCGGCAACATGCAGGTCTTGTCGACCCCGGTCGATGCCGTCTCTTTGCTGAAGGATATCTGCCTCCAGTTCGCGGGGCTGGCCGAGAATAAGGGGATAACGATCGAGCCGGTGGCCGGGAAACCCGGAATCAGGGTTATGGCAGACAAGCAACTGCTGGCCCGTGTCCTGCAAAACCTGTTTTCCAACAGCCTGCGTTATGCGGGCGCGGGCAGCCGGATAACCTGCTGTGCCGCGCCAATAATAGCCGGTCGAGTCGTTATCAGCGTGGGGGACAACGGCTGCGGGATTCCGGAAAAGTACCACAAAAGGATTTTCGACAAATTTTTCCGGGTAGACTGTTCCAGGGAAACAAAAACCCACGCCTCCGGCCTGGGGCTGGCGTTTTGCAAAATGGCGGTAGGTATCATGGGCGGAACAATCTCCCTGAAAACTCCGCCCGACGGTAAAGGCGTCATTTTCCTGATTGAGTTGAACGCAACATCGGACAGGGATGTCGGTTAGGGCTATCGCATTAAAATACAGCTATTTTTAATGCGATAGCCCTGGAATGTCGGTTAGTTCCAATTCCATAAACAGGATAAAAACCGCAATCTGCCTTTTTCCTTTTCTCATCTGCCTGCGTCGCTATAATGCAAAGCCATGAGCAATACGATTCCTCTCGCTTCCGGAAAAGCTTTTCCTTCCCGTCCGCTGGTGATGGGCATTCTCAATTGCACCCCTGATTCGTTTTTCGACGGCGGCCGACACGACCGCCCGGAAGACGCCCTGCGTTTTGCTTTGCAGATGATCGAAGACGGTGCCGACGTCCTCGACCTCGGCGGGGAAAGCACGCGGCCGGGTTCGCGCGCGGTTTCAGTTCCCGAAGAAATGGCGCGGGTGTTGCCGGTGATCGAACTATTGCGGCGGCATAGCGACGTCCCTCTCAGCATCGACACCAGCAAGGAGGAAGTAGCGCGCGCGGCGCTGAATGCGGGGGCGGACATTATCAACGATATCACCGCGCTGACCGGTTCGCCGAAAATGGCGGAACTGGCGGCGGAGAAAAACGCGCCTGTAATCCTGATGCACATGCGCGGCCTGCCGCAAAACATGCAGGACAATCCCGCCTACGGAAACGTGACGGAGGAGGTGTGCGGCTATCTGTTGGAGCAGGCGCGTTTCGCTGAAAGCAAAGGCATCGCGCGCGATAAAATAATTCTCGACCCCGGTTTCGGTTTCGGCAAGACTTTCGCGCACAACTGCCGACTATTGCGCGAGCTGCCGCAGATTCGCGCGCACGGTTATCCGGTGCTGGTGGGAGTCAGCCGCAAGTCGATGATCGGGCATGCGCTGGGATTGGAAAAAGAAGACCGGCTGATTCCGAGCGTGGCGCTGGCGGTGATGGCGTTTGAGCGCGGGGCGGGGATTCTGCGGGTGCATGACGTGAAGGAAACGCGGCAGGCGCTGGATATGGCGGCGGCGGTAATATGACGTCATATTTTGCAAACAGCTACGTAATAGTATCCTCCCCTGAAAAGGGAGGAGTTAGAGGGGGTGAAAGGGTAGAGGCATTCACCCCTCCCAGCCTCCCCTGAAAAGGGAGGAGTTTGTCAAAGAAAGGATAGCCGATGAATATCAATGCAAAACGGGCAGTAGCGCTGGTGACGGAACTGATGGGGATTCCGGGCGTGTCCCGCGACGAGAAAAATATTATCGAGCATCTGCGCAAATTGCTGAAGCAAATCGGCGTGCCTGCCTCGGCGGTAAAGGTGGATAACGTCAACCGCAAGACTCCCGGCGGCGGCAACAGCGGCAACCTGATCGTCAAACTGTCCGGCACGATCAAAGCGCCGCGCCGGTTGCTGCTGGCGCACGTGGACACGGTGCCGGTCTGCCTGGGGTCGAAGCCGGTGCGCAAAGGCAAATACATCATATCCGCCGACAAAAACACCGGCCTGGGCGCGGACGACCGGGCTGGCGTGGCGGTTATTTTTACGGCGTTGCGGGAAATTATCGAAAACAGACTGCCGCACCCGCCGCTGACTTTCCTGTTCTGCGTGCAGGAGGAAATCGGGATGCGCGGCGTGCGGTACATGTCGCTCTCGGATTTGGGCAAACCGGCGATGGGATTTAATTACGACGGCGGACACCGGATCGTGATCGGCGCGACTGGCGCGTATCACCTCGATATTGAAATCAAGGGCATTCCCTCGCACGCCGGAGCCGCGCCCCAAAACGGAGCCAGCGCCATCGTCGCCGCCAGCGTGGCAATTGCGGAATTGCAGCGCGGCGGCTGGCTGGGAGCGGTGAAGAAAGGCGGCAAGACCGGTACCTCCAACATCGGCGTGATCGAAGCTGGCAACGCCACCAACGTGGTCTGTCCCCAGGCTACTCTCAGAGCGGAAGTGCGAAGTCACGACCCGGTCTTCCGGAAAAAAATCATGGCGGAAATCGAAAAGGCTTTTGTGAAAGCGGCCAAGGTTACGAAAAACGTCGCGGGGAAAAGCTGCGTGGCGAAAATGACGCGCATACCGGAATATGAATCGTTCCGCCTGCCGGAAAAAACCGAAGCGGTGCAGGCGGCGGTGCGGGCGTACAGAGCTTTGAAACTGAAACCGGAACTGGAAATCATGAACGCTGGACTGGACGCCAACTGGCTGGTGGAGTTGGGAGTTCCCACCGTCACCCTCGGTAACGGCGCGGGAAACGCGCACACCACACTGGAGCGGCTGGATGTGGCGGAGTTTGAAATCTGCTGCCGCGCGGCGCTGCAAATCGCGACAGGGATTTGACTTTATCCGGCGCGGCGATTACAATCGGGCGGGAAATGAGACTCCCTCTCCCTGAGGGAGAGGGGACTGGACAAGAGGTGCGCGGATGATTAAAGGCAAAGCGAAGCCTTGCACTTAGTCCCTAACCGGAGACCGCATTGAGCCGTTGGTTGGACAACATCAGTCAAGGCCCCCTGGGGCTGGCAGGCGTAGTGATTGAAATCGCGGTCATCAGCCTGATCGTATATGTGCTGATCGGTTTCGTGCGCGGTACGCGCGGAGCGGGAGTGGCGCGGGGGCTGATACTGCTGTACCTGGGCGGCTTCATCATCCTGCTGTTCGGCGCGCATATCCTGAAACTGGAAAACGTCAGCTCGATTCTGGAAAACCTGATCGGCGTGTCGCTGACCGGCGCGATCGTCATCTTCCAGCCGGAAATCCGGCGCGGCCTGATCCGCCTGGGCGACACGGCCTTGAAAATATTTTCCCAGGGTCACGCCACCCTGGAAAAGGAAATCGCCGACGCGGCGGTGGCTATCTCCAAGCGGGGCGAGGTGGGCGCGCTGTTGGTGATCGAGCGCGACACCCCTATCGGCAGCTATATCGAAAGCGGCGTGCCGATCGATTCGGTCATCAACTCGCAGTTGCTGCGCACCATCTTCACCAAGAACACGCCGCTGCACGACGGGGCGGCGATTATCCGCCAGGGCAGGCTGGCGGCGGCTAACTGCCTGCTGCCGCTGTCGGAAAACGTGGAGGTGTGCCGGGGCATGGGCACGCGCCACCGCGCCGCCATCGGCCTGGCCGAGGAAAGCGACGCGCTGATCGTGGTGGTGTCGGAGGAAACCGGCGCTATCAGCGTCGCCCTGAACGGTCACATCACCAAGGGGCTCGATTACGAGGGGCTGCGGGCGCTGCTGCGCAAGCATTGCGACAAGGCCGAAAGACAGACGGCGTTGTCGGAAAAAGAGGAGGAGGCATGATGAGTGACGAAGTCTCTTCTCCGCGCGCGACCGGGCATATCGGCATGACCTCGATGCAGCGAAAAAATCTGGCGGCGCGGCGGCGCGAAAAGCTGATCCGCTTCGTGACCTGTGTGGTCGCCGGAATCATGATCTGGGGTTATGTCGATTCGCGGCGAACCGAGGAAAAGGAATTCAAGCTGGATCTGCACGTGTCGATTCCCGACGGCTGGCTGGTGGAAGGAGAACCCCTGCCCAAACAGGTTTCCGTCAGCGTCCGCGGTCCGCGCCAGGTGATGGCGGCGCTGGCGCTGGAAAACTGGGAACTGGTCAAGACGGTGGTAGTGCCGGAAGACTGGAAAGAGCCGGAATACAGCCAGGATCTGCAACTGGAAAGCCGGGACGTACGCAACTTTCCGCCGGAATTGTCGGTGCGGGTGCTCGCGCCCTTGCGGCTGCCGCTGCGGCTGACCAGGCTGGTGACCAAATACCTGCCGGTAGAGCCGGTCATCACCGGCAAGCCCGAGGAAGGCTATACCGTCGACAAGGCCACCGTGCGCGTGGAACCGAATTCCGTAGAGGTGCACGTACCCCGCAACTGGCTCGACCCCACCGACACGATCAAGACCGAACCGATCGACGTGTCGGGGCAGAAGTATTTCATGGGCGCAACGGTGGGGTTGCAGCCGTTCGTCAAGAACTCGCGCAGCCTGAAAGTCGAAAAGGGCGTGTACGTTTCGGTGGAGCTGCCGGAAGTCCCCTCGCGGCGCGTATTGCAGGAACCGGTGCCGGTGCGGGCGCTGACGTCCCTGCCGTTGGACGCGGCCAAGAATGCGCGGCTGGAACCTGCGGCGGTGAAGGTGACGGTTTCCGGGCCGGAACTGCTGGTGTCGAAACTGAAACCGGAGGAAATTACGGTTTATGTCGACACGCGCGAGATGGCGCTTGCGGGAAAGTCGGAATTTATGTTAAAGTGCAAGGCTATAGCGCCGGATAAAATTCTCATCGTCGGTATTGAGCCGGATTCCGTGAAATGGATCCTGAGCGAGGAACCGGCGCATAAGGAAACAACGCAGTGATCAAGCTGGGTGTGAACATAGACCATGTCGCCACTATCCGCCAGGCGCGCCGGACAACCGAGCCAGACCCGGTGCAGGCGGCGTTTGTCGCCGAGCGCGCGGGCGCCGACGGCATCACTGTCCACCTGCGCGAGGACAGGCGGCATATCCAGGATCGCGACATCCGGCTGCTCGGTGAAACCCTCGCCACCCGGATGAACCTGGAAATGGGCATGGCGCCGGAAATTATTGAAATCGCGCTGAAGACCCGGCCTTATTCCGTCTGCCTCGTGCCGGAAAAGCGGGAAGAAGTGACAACCGAAGGCGGGCTGGACGTGGCTGGCGCTCTCGCCCGGACAAAGGAAAACGTGAAAAGATTTCATGAGGCCGGAATCATTGTCAGCCTTTTCATCGACGCGGAACAGAGACAGATTGAAGCTGCCGCCGACACCGGCGCGGAGTTTATCGAAATCCATACCGGGCGTTACGCCGAAGCCTGGCCTTGCCAAGCGGAGCAAAAGGAGCAATTGGCGGTCATCGCCGCAGGCATCAAGCAGGCGAAAGCCGCCGGACTGCGGGTCAACGCCGGACACGGCCTGACCTACCGCAACGTCCAACCCATCGCCGCCATGCCGGATCTGGAGGAGCTTAATATCGGCCACAGTATCATCAGCCGGGCTCTCATTACCGGTCTGGAAGAGGCGGTGCGCGAGATGAAGCGGCTTATGCTGGCGGCTTGCAGGTGAATCCCGGAAAAGGGGAATATATTCTCTCCCTCTCAGGGGGAGTTAGAGGGGGTATGCCAAGAAGGACACAGGTTCGATTAACCCCTCCTAACCTCCCCTGGAAGGGGAGGAATTTTGCCCCCTGGCTTATGGGGTTTTTGCACAAGCGTTTTTGCTCCAATTATTTGAAGCGTACGGATTCGTAAAAAATTCCAAAAATCTTTTGTATTAATATAACCAGGAGGAAATGATGTTTTCAGGCAGTTATGTAGCTATTGTCACCCCGTGGAAAGACGATTGCTCGGGGATTGATTTTGATAAATTGCGGGAGCTGATCGAATTCCAGATCGAAAACGGCACCGACGGCATCCTGCCCGGCGGCACCACCGGCGAATCAGCCACCCTCTCGCACGAAGAGCACCGGGAACTTATCAAAAGGACGGTGGAATATGTCGGCGGCCGGGTCAAGGTTCTGGCCGGAGCCGGTTCCAACAATACGACCGAATCCATCGGGCTGGCGAAGTTCGCGAAAGACGCGGGCGCGGACGCGGCTCTGGTGATTACTCCCTATTACAACAAGCCGACCCCGGACGGGCTGCTCAAGCATTTCGCCGCGGTGGCGGAAGCGGCCGATCTTCCCATCATGGCGTACAACGTTCCCGGCCGCACCGGCCTTAACATGTCGCCGGAAACCACTGCTCGCATATTTAATGAAGTGGAAAAAGTGGTGGCGATCAAGGAAGCGGGGGGCAGCGTCGACCAGGTCAACTCCATCCGCGCGCTGTGCGACATCACCGTGATGAGCGGCGACGACGCCCTGACCCTGCCGATGATTTCCGTCGGCGCCAAGGGAGTGGTGAGCGTGGCGGCGAACGTGATTCCCGCCGACGTCAAAGCAATCGTGGCTGCGGCGCTGGCGGGAGACTTCGCCAAGGCGCAGGAGCTGCATTTCAAGGCTTTGCCGGTGATGCGGGGCATGTTTGTCGAAACCAACCCCATTCCCTGCAAGACGGCGCTGAAACTGATGGGGATGCTTAACGGGGCGATGCGGCTGCCGCTGTGCGACCTGCGCCCGGAAAGTCTGGCAACCCTGGAAAAAACCCTTGGCGCCTACGGCCTGCTGTAACCGGGAGCAATAATGGAACACCGCTGCGCGGTCATCTCCGACATTCACGCCAACCTGGCGGCTTTCCAGGCCGTGTTGGCGGATATCGAAAAAATCGGCGTCAGGGAAATCTGGTGCCTGGGAGATATCGTCGGCTACGGCCCGCAACCGGTGGAGTGCTGGCAACTGGCCAAGCAGCATTGCAGCATCATTATCAAGGGCAACCACGAAAACGCGCTCAAACCCGGGGGCGGGGAAAGATTCAATCCCCGCGCCCGGCGCGCCATCGAGTGGACCCGCGGGGCTATCGCCGCCGCGCCGGGCGGAAGCGAAATGCTGGCGGAAATCGCCGAACTGCCCGCCAGTTTCCAGCGGCAGGGAATGCTGTTCGTGCACGGCTCCCCGCGCGAACCGACCGAGGAATACCTGATGCCCGGCGATCCTGTCCGCAACCCCGGCAAGCTGGAGGCGCAATATCCGCATTTCACCTATTACGCGTTCGTGGGACACACCCATTTCCCCGGCGTGTTCGAGCAGGGCGAAACCCGGTTCTGCCCCCCCAGCGAAATGCTGATGGACAACATCTACATGCTGGACGGGGAAGTGCCGGCCATTATCAACGTCGGCTCGGTGGGACAACCGCGCGACCATAATCCCGATTCCTGCTACGTGACTTTCGACGGGGATTCGGTGGTTTACCGCCGGGTGAAGTACGACGCCAACGACACCCGCAAACGGATTTACACGATCCCCGACCTCGACGATTTCCTGGGCGACCGGCTGGTGGAAGGGCGGTGAAAACCGCGGAACAGGCTCTGCATGTACGCTATCATCAGCGATATTCATTCCAACCTTGCCGCGTTGAAAGCGGTGCTGGCCGACATCGATAGCCAGGAGATCAAGCGCATCCTCTGCCTCGGGGACGTGGTCGGTTACGGCCCCGACCCCGCCGACTGCCTGACTCTCGTGCGCAAGCACTGCGAATTCATGCTCAAAGGCAACCACGACGTCGCGGTCGTGTTCGAGCCGCTGGGCTTTAACCAGGTCGCGCGCAAGGCTGCGTTGTGGACGAAAGAGACTGTAAGGCCGGGGCTGTTTTCCTTCAGTTCCGCCAAGGCCAACTGGAACATGCTGAAAAACGCGCCTGACCGTTACGAGGAAGGCCACTGCCTGTTTGTACACGCCTCGCCCCGAGATCCGGTGATGGAGTATATCGAGGAATCCGACGTCTCAGACCCCACCTTCGGACCAAGCAAGAAAATAATTGCCATCATGGAAATGCTCAGGGGAGTCTGTTTTGTCGGCCACACCCATCGCCCCGGTGTCATCACCGAGGACTTCCGTTTTATCAAGCCCCACGAGATCGACATGCGCTGGGTCTGCGACGGGAAAAAGGCGGTGATCAACGTCGGCTCGGTCGGCCAGCCGCGCGACCTGAATCCGAAAGCCTGTTACGTAACCGTGAACGGAAACGAGGTCAAGTATCACCGCGTTCCCTATGACATCGAGCAGACCGCCAACCGGATCAGAAGCATTCCCGAACTGCACGACCACCTCGCCGACCGCCTGTTCGAGGGGCGCTGAACGTGTCGCCGACCGTGCCGAAAATCCTGCCGATCTTCCAATATCATTCTGTCGCGGAAGAAAACGATGCCCCGCGTTTCGCCTGTTCTTTCGTGACTCCGGCGGATTTCGCCAGCCAGGTTGCGTGGCTGCGCGAAAACGGTTACGCCGCCGTGACCCTCGCCCAGGCGTTTACCCTGCCGCTGCCCGCACGCGCGGTGGTTTTCACGTTCGACGACGGCTACGAGGATGTTTATCAACACGCGCTGCCGGTGCTGGCGGAAGCGGGCTGGCAGGCGACAGTTTTCTGCTGCCCCGGCTTGAGCCACCCGAACAAACCGGCGGGCACGGAAAGGTGGGGCGCGCCGCTGATGAGCCATGCGCGGATGCGGGAACTGTCTTCCCTCGGCTGGGAAATTGCGGGACACACCCTGACCCACCCGAAACTGCCGACGCTCGACCGCAAAGCGCAGGAAACGGAAATCCTAGGCGGTAAAAAACAATTGGAGAAGATTACCGGCCAGACCGTGGCTACCTTCGCCTATCCGCACGGATTGTATGATGCAACCTGTCTCGAAATCGCGAAAGACGCGGGGTTTGTCTGCGCAGTCGGAATCGGCAAGGGCAACCGCCACCGGGAAAGCGACCGGTTCCGTTTGCGCCGCGTTTATATGCGCACCGACACGCAGGGCGCGAAGCTGGCGCACCGGCTGGGATTCTGGTATGATTTCGGCCATCGTCTGCGGCAGCGGCTGGGCAGGGAAAAGTGGTAGGGTGGCTTAGTGGCAGAATGGCTGACTGGCTGACTGGCTCTTTATAAGCGAAAAAGCGCTTTTCGGTTTTTTAGCTTACAAATATCACTACCCATCAAGCCAGTATGCCAGTTAGCCATTAAGCCACTTTTTATGCGATCGCCCGGTTAAATCCGTCGTTTTCCCCGAAAAGAATTTGCAACCAGTCCAGGTTCAGATACAATACGAAACTTGCGTTTATTAATGTGTTGCCGCCTTGGTTATCGGATAAAATTACAGTTCGATTTTGATAAAGGACTTAAAACGTGGCTCTTAACGAATATCTCCGCAACAAGCAGAAAACCATCTATACCCTGGTCGCGATTGTCACTATCCCCGCCTTCGTGCTGATCTGGGGCGGCAGCGGCAGCGCCATGCGCGAAGGTGGCTCCGACCGCCTTCTGATGCAGATCGACGGCGAAAAAGTGACCCAGCACGAGTTCGAATCTTTCCGCGACCGCCTCCGCGCGGCCAGCGGCGGACTCGGCTATTACCAGACGCAATATATGGACCCCTCGGTGTTTCTGCTGAGAAATCAGGGCATTGACCTGAACCTGGGCACCATCGCGCTGGCACGCGCCTATCTAAACGCCGCCAAGGCCAGCGGCATCCGGGTGTCGAAAAAGGAAATGGGCACCTACGTCCGCCGCCAGCTCCCCGTCTTCGCCGGCATCAAGGACGAGAAGGATTTTCAGAAAAGCTATAAGGGCTACCTGAAAGACCGGCAAATCACCGCCGACCAGTTCATGCAGGGCGTGCAGGAATTCCTCATGATCCAGCGCTTCCTGAAACTGCTCGACGGCGATACCCTGCCCATGCAGGATGCCGCTTACGCCAACTACGCCGTCGAAAAGGCGACTTGTACCTACCAGCGCCTGACCGTCAACGTCACCGATAAGATGAAGGCCGACGCCAGGCAGGAATTCATCAAGGAAACTCCCGAGCAGAGCGAAATCACCCTGCGCCAGTATTACGACAAGAACCGCGAAAACCGCCGCTACTGGACCCAGCAGAAGTGGATTCTCGAATACGTCATGGCGCCGCTCAGTTCCTTCCAGCCGCTGGTGCCGTCTGATGCGGATCTGGAAAAATATTACAATTCCCACAAGAGCAAGTATAAGGATCAGGCTTTCGCCGAGGCCAAGCCCCAGGTGCAGAACGACATGATGGACGAGGCCCGGCTCGAAATCGCCAAGCGCATGATCGAGGAGGAGGTTGACGTTTTTATCAACAAGACCATCTCCGCCAAGGGCGAGAATGGCAGGGTCGAGCTGGCCGATTTCGACGCCGACGCGGACATGAAGCGCTTCAAGATCAAGACCGGCGTCACCGGCGAACAGCTTATGACAGTGGCTGAAATCGAGAAACTGCCGGAGATCGGCGCGTCAGAGGAAATGATTTCCTATCTCAAGTATATGGAAAATATGGCGCAGGAAAACGTCGATAAGGAAGTCGCCATCAACAAGGCGGGGTTCCGCCGGATGTTCGAGTGCAAAACCGGAGTCTTCCGCCTCCGCGTGAAAGACTTCACCCCCGCCCGCCCGCGCGACCTGGCCTCAGCCGACGGCAAGCCCGACAAGGAACTGCTGGAAATGCTGCAGTCTGACATCATCCGCGACCGCGCCATCGATTTCGCCCGCAAGGAGGCGGAAACCTGGCGCGCCAAGGTGCTGCAGAACGATCCCGACGCGATTAAGGAACTCAAAACCGAAACCAGCTCGTACGAACAGCTCCCGATCGCCTTGCAGGAAACGCCGAAGGACGAGGCAGCGCTGGTCGATCAGACCAACGAAGGCGGCAGCATCACCGGGGTTGACATTTATGTCATGCGCAGCCGCGACATCCCCTCCCTGCAGGATTTCCAGAACGCCGGCCCGGAGCGCGAGCGCAACCAGATGATCCAGGCCCGCATGACACGCGGCGCCATGTTCCCCGACTACCGCGGCGGCGGCTGGATGATCAAAACGGGTGCCAACCTCTATGCCTGGACCAAGAGCATGTTCGAGCAGAAGAAAATCGCGATCCTGGTGGATATGAGTAAAAAAGAGGAATAATGGCTGGCGAAAAAGTTTTTCTTCTGCCTGGTGAATACCACGTGAGCCGCGCACCGTGCCAGATCGCTACGCTGCTGGGAAGCTGCGTCTCGGTCTGCGTGTACCACAAGGTAAAATCCTACGCCGCCATGAACCACTATCTCCTCTCCACCGCCCAGGGAAGCGACAAGGAAAAGGGTCGCTACGGCGACTCCTCCACGGAAACCATCATCTGGCTGCTGCGGAAGCTGGACGAAACCCCCAACATGCTGGAAGCGAAAATTTACGGGGGAGCGCGGGTGGTCAGCCACCTCGGCGCGCAAAGCGATATCGGCGACCGCAACATCCTCATGGCGCGGCAGGTGCTGAAAGACAACGGCATCCCGCTCAAGGAAGAGGATGTCGGCGGCACCCGCGGCCGGAGAATCTATTTCGACACCCTGACCAAGGAAGTCACGGTCAAGGTGGTGCAGAAAAGCGAGGAAGCCGACAAGCTTGAAAGAAAACGCATCGATATCGCCACCCGCAATACACGCGTACTGATCGTGGACGATTCGCCGCTGGTCAGAAAAATCCTGCGCCAGGCAATAGAAACGTCGCCTGGGCTGGAGGTTTGCGGAGAAGCGGAAGACGCTTTCGAGGCGCGCGACCTGATTCTGGAAACCGACCCCGACGTGATCAGCCTGGACATTATCATGCCGAAACTGGACGGGCTGAAGTTCCTCAAATCCCTGTCCCAGCATTACCCCAAACCGGTAGTGATCTGCAGCACCATCGCCAAGGACAAATCCGCCGTAGCCCAGCGCGCGCTGGATTACGGCGCCGTAGACGTGATCGACAAGGATACGCTGCATCTGTATCGCGGGCTGGAAGCGGTGCGGCAGGCCTACATCCCCAAGCTCAAACTCGCCGCCGGCCGGGTGGTGCGCAAAAAGATTTTCGATTCCTGAGTTTTACGGCGCGACCCAGGTGGAGTCGATCGTCTGGCTGCCGCCGGAACCTGTGCTGCCCAAATCCTTCATCAGCACCACTCCCTGCATTCCGATATGGTAGGAATCAAGGCCGGTCTTGCCGTAGAAGGCGGGGTCAGCGAAGAGGCCGAATTCATACTGGTTGTTGGTTACTTTCGCGTCGTCCTGGAAATAGTAGCCCTGGTAGGCGGCGACAGGCGTGGTAGCGTCGCCGAACATGTCGGGAATCAGTTCCAGCTGGTCTCCACCGTTCTTGATATCGGCGTTGGCGCCGCCCAGGCGGGTGAAGGAAACGGCGTAGGTTTTGGTTTTCACCGCCGGATCAAGCATGGAATAACCGGCCTTGCGATACATTTCCTGCGCGGCGGCGTATTGCTTCAGACAGGCGATGGCGTTGCTTTCGTTGGCCTGCATCCTGCTTTCGATCAGGTTGGGCAGCAGCAGGGCGGCGAGAACGGCGATAATCGCAACCACGATCATCAGCTCGATCAGGGTGAAACCTCTCACTAAACCGGTTCCGGTTTTCATGGCAATTGTCCTTGGAGTTAGCCTTTTTTCAGCGTAACCGAAAACAATCCTGATTACAAGCTTTATGTTGCTGGTGAACGACGACTGTAAGCTTCTGTAAAGACAATTGGGTAAAACAGTTCAAGGCGTGTGAACATCCGTGCTACTTGATTATTACTTGTTATTTCATTTCCTCATCGTCTGCGCCACTTGCGTAAAGTTTCATTATAGTTTGTTGAATTGAAACAAGAATACTGGATGTGCTCTCTTCACTTTGAGTTTTATGATTAGTGTCACAACAAATATTGAGAGTGGCTTTTGTATTTCCTAGTAACCTAGCCTTTTTGACAATTTGCTCATTAAGCTCTCTGCTTTTAATATCAGAAAGATCAATCGTGTGCTCAGAAAATTTAGTTCCTTTAGGAAAAAAGTGTTTGTGATATCTTCGAAGTTCCTCTGGATGAATTTCCACATAGCCGATTACGCCATCAGCATATTGTGCTTGAATTGCTCTAGGGTTATTTTCGTCTGCATCAAAAACACGCAACAAACAGTATCCACCATCTTTTGCTGGAAAAGAAACCCCATGATCTCCCTTTTTACTCATGCGAGTTAAATCCTCAGCATGTTTCGCTATGCTTTCCGCTGTTTTTTTATATTCTCCTGCCAGCGCCTCTGCATCCTTCAATGTTAAAGGACGTTGCTGAGAAATCTCAATACACTGCGATCCTCTACGTATAAAGATTTTCCCATCAGGGCATAAATGGCGAGATTCACTTTTCGGAATGTCAATACGCAAAACATATCCCGGAAACTCGCTTGTGGAAAGATATCGATAGCTATATTTGGGGACTGGTCGCAGTTCATGGATTGCTTGAAATACTATGTCAAATTCTTCGATGTTTTTTAATCCATCCCATCGTTTTAGGATGGTAGGCTCTTCTTTTTTATCCTTTATTCCGACCATAAAAACACCGCCAAGAGTATTGGCAAGACTTGAAACACTCTTGTGAACCTTTCGGCCTTTTATGGGAAATCTTGTTTTTTCAAAGCTTTCGTATTCATTGTTACAAAGTTGAATAACTTCTTCGTTGCTAATAGCTTGAAAGAGTGTATCTTCCTCATCGAAAAATACAGAATCGTTCATGATTTCTCTCTCTTAATCTCACTGCCTGCGCGTAGCGCTTTGCCTACGCGATAAGATATACCTTAGGGCTTCGG
Organism: Planctomycetota bacterium; assembly: GCA_020060765.1. Lineage (GTDB taxonomy): Bacteria > Planctomycetota > SZUA-567 > SZUA-567 > SZUA-567 > JAGUZQ01. Next base: position 31,868 of record JAGUZQ010000055.1, read on the forward strand.
CCTGATTTGCCCGACTGGCTATCCGGTTGTTTGCAGTCATACCGCGGGCAAAGGCGGAGAGTCGGGGGCATCGGGGATTTGCTCACGTTTGCGTTCGGCGGCTTCCTTTTTCTCGCGGCACTGTTTTTTCTCGTCCTGGCTTTCGCGTTCCGCCTTGCGCCGGGCGCGGATGGTATCCAGCGATTTTTCCTTCAGTATCTGGTCGACCTCTTCCCGGTCCAGCGCCTCGAATTCCAGCAGCGCCGCCACTAACATATCCAGTTCCGACTTATGGGTCTTCAGCAACTCCGTCGCCTCGACGTGGCATTTGTCGATAATGCCGCGCACGGCGTTGTCGATCTTCTCGGCGGTGGATTCGGAAAACTCGCGCCCCTCGAAAAAGCCGTGTTCGCTCATGCCCCGGTCGGAATAATGGATCAGCCCCAGTTCCTCCGACATGCCCCATTCGCAGATCATGGCGCGGGAGTAATACGACGCTCGCTCGATGTCGTTGGACGCGCCGCTGGTGATGTCGTTCAGGAACAGCTCCTCGGCCACGCGCCCCCCGAGCAGCACCGTGATTTCGTGCAGGATGCGCTTGCGACCCATGCTGTACTCGTCCTTCTCCGGCAGTTGCATGGTCGCGCCCAGCGCCCGCCCGCGCGGGATAATCGTCACCTTGTGCAGCGGGGTGGCGTTAGGCAAGAGCAGCATCAGCAGGGCGTGTCCCGCTTCGTGGATGGCAGTGGCGCGGCGTTCCTCCTCGTCCATCCTGCGGCTGCGCTTTTCCTTGCCCCACTTCACCTTGTCGCGCGCTTCCTCCAGGCATTCGATGGTGACGCTGTCGAGATCCCGCATGACCGCGATCAGCGCCGCCTCGTTCACAAGGTTTTCCAGATCAGCGCCGCTGAAAGTCGGCGTGCCGCGCGCGATGACGGTGAGGTTCACTCCCTTTTCCAGCGTCACGCCCTTGGAATGCACTTTCAGGATTTCCTCGCGCCCGCGGATGTCGGGCAGGTCGACGGTGATGTGGCGGTCGAAACGCCCGGGCCGGAGCAGCGCGGGGTCAAGCACGTCGGGGCGGTTGGTGGCGGCGATCACGATCACGCTGTCATCGGAGGAAAAGCCGTCCATCTCCACCAGGATCGCGTTCAGGGTCTGCGCGCTCTCCACGCCGCTGCCGGGGACTTCGTTGGCGCGCTTGCGCCCCACCGCGTCGATTTCGTCCAGGAAGATGATGCAGGGGCTGTTGGACTTGGCCTGCTCGAACAGGTCGCGCACGCGGCTGGCGCCCACGCCCACGAACATCTCCACGAAGTCAGAACCGCTGATGCTGAAAAACGGCACGTCGGCCTCGCCCGCGATGGCCTTGGCCAGCAAAGTCTTGCCGGTGCCGGGGCTGCCGATCAACAGCACGCCCTTGGGCAAACGTCCGCCCAGGCGCTGGAATTTCGCGGGGTTGCGGAGGAATTCGATGATCTCCTGCACTTCCTCGCGCGCCTCGTCGATACCGGCCACGTCGTCGAAAGTCTTTTTGTTGTTGTCGCTGGTGATGCGGATGGCGCGGCTCTTGCCGAAGGAGAGAATGCCGCCGCCGCCCGCGCCGCGCATCTGCCGGAAGATGAAAAAGTAGAACATCGCGCCGAACATCAGCGTATACAACATGAACGGTGCCGCTTCCCACACCCAGCTCGGATCACGGTATTCGAACTCAACTTTCTTTTCCAGCAGCGTCGGCACCAGCGTCTCGGCGATGCTTTCCATCTCGCCCTTGGAGACGAAATTCTTTTCGGCGGCAACCGCGCCGGGGGCGAATTCGCCGGAGATGGAGCCGCTCTGTTTTTCAATCACCAGGGATTGAATACGATCCTGCTTGACCAGCGCCACAAGCTGCGAGAACCTGAGCTCCTTGGGCCTGCCGGGAAAACCCGCCATCCGCAGGTTGGACAGAACGAGAAAGACCATCATGCAGACCAGGCCGACGATCAGGAGCTGCCAGTAGGGTTGGAGGGGAAACGGTTTTTTGTCTTTAGGGTCCATTAAAAGGTTCCGGTTTGAGGTTGCGGCGGGATAATCACCAGGTGTTCATGGTCGCGCGCACGATTTCGCGCGCCAGTTCGTCCACCGCCGCGTCTTCCGCGCGCGACGGCAGTTCCCCCCGCTCCACTTCGTAGATGCCGGAATCGCTGCTGAACTGCGTGCTGCTTATCCTGGCTTTTTCGACTATGAAACGCTGCTCGACCTGGTCGAAGAAGTCATACCTGGCGGTGACCGACAGGCGGATGGTCGCGGGGCGATCCTGCTTGGTTTCGCGGTAGGGGGTTTTGCTCACATCGATAATGACGCTGGTCAGGATGGCGTCGCCGCCGGTGTTGACCACCCGCACCTGCGGGTCGCGGTTGAAGTGTTCGATCAGCTTGCGGGTCAGCTTGCCCTCGATGCCCTTGTAGAAAGTCTTGGGGTTGCGCGCGGTGGGAATCTCCACCGTCTTGATGTGCGCGGGCAGCCCGCTGCGGGTGGTGTAATTACAGCCGCCCAGCAACAGCAGGCAGAGAGACACCAAAATCAGACGCATAGGTTTGTTCTCCGTGAAACTAAGGGACTAAGACTCTAAGGGACTAGGGGACTAAGGTTCTGGTCGAAGATTCACCCGATTGCCGTAAATCGAAGACAATCAGAGATTATCAGACCGAGCCTGCAAAAAATACTTCTTAGTCCCTTAGTCACCTAGTCCCTTAGTCCCTAAACCGAATAGGTAGCTATCCATAGTCCCTCATCCCCAGTATAGCACAACCACCCCGACGCGCTATTCAAATTCCTCCGAAAGCGTCCAACCCCCGTCGGAATTACTCGACGCCTGTTTCCGCTGGGTCTGTTCGGGGCGGGGCTGCGGCCTGTTTTCAGCCACAGGCGCGACCGGCTGTAGAGGCTGATAAGTGCGCGGCACGGACGGACTCGGGGCGGGAGCAGGTTTGCGCACCGGCTCCAGCGCCTGTTCCTCCCTAACGCGGCGGGGTTCTTCCGCCCGTTTTTCAGGATATTCGCTCAAGGGTTCGGTCATCGCGGCAGGTGCCAGTCCCACGCTGCTGCGGGCGGACGGGCGCGGACGCGCTTCCCGCTTTTCGCTGTAGACCGTCGGCTCCGGCACGGCTGGTTGCCTCTTTTCCGCTACCGGGGAGGGTTGCGGCGCGTCGCCGGTAAGGTCGATCTTCCATGTCCCGGACTGTTCTTCCGTCGGCGCAAGCTGTTCTCCGGTTTTGCGCCCGGAGTAGGGAGCCAACACCCCGTCGCCTCCGGCGGCAATGTCAACCGCGGCGGGAATGTCAGCCATCTCTCCCGGAGCGGGAGCGGGCAAAGGGCTTTGCGGCATGGCGGGATTGTCCATCGCCAGCGGGCGCGCCGCCACCGTGGTCTGGACAGGCTCTTCGATATGCACGCCCGGCACCGGCACGTCCACCGGCTGCCTGGTCACCGAACCCTTGTCGATCTGGGGAGTGACGAAAGGCGGGGTGTTGTCTTTCTTCTTGAACGGGTTCAGGTTCAGGTTGATTTTCGGTATCCGGAAGCGGCTTTTGTCTTCCGCCGGAATTACAATGCCGGGCAGCAGCTTGCGCGTCTTGGCCGCCCAGGTGGTCGAGGGATAACGCCGCACCAGTTCAGTCAGGGAAAACTGGGCCGCGCTGACCGATTCGTGCGTGCCTCGGTTCAGGTAATACTGGGCGGAGTCCCACATCTTTTTCGCCTCCATTTCCTCCAGTTCGTTCAGGCTGTCCTCCACCGCCCCCATGTCGGTATCTTGCTGTTGTTCGCCCTCGCCCGGCTCCTTGGTGCGCATTTCGTTGATGATGTTGCGCACCTTGCCGCTTTCGGCCTTGCCTTCCAGCACATCGCAACGGGTCAGCCCCAGCCGCGCCTGGTCGGCCAGGGAACTGTTTTCAAATTCGTCCAGCAGCCGCGAAAATTGCGAACGCGCCTCCTTGCCCTGCCCCAGCGCGAGGTAACAGTCTCCCGCCTTCAGCAAGGCGTCATCGGCGAAGGGACCGTAGGGGTCGTGCCGGATGACAGCCTTGTAAATTTCCACCGCCTGCGAGAGGGCGCGGTTTCTGCCTTCCTGGCCGGAGGCGAGAATGCCGCCTTTCTTTTCGGTCTGCAGGGTGTTGCCGATGCCCATTTCCATCTGCAGCAGATCCTGCATCGCGCGGCTTTGGGGATAGGACTTGATCACTTCCTCGATGGCCTGGAAAGACTGGTAATAGTTTTCCAGCTTGAAGAGGCATTCGGCCAGCCGCTGCAAGGCCACGCCCGCTTCCGGAGTGGCGGGAAAGGTTTCCAGCAGGAGAAAATACTGCTTGCAGGCGTCGTAGTATTCGCCTTTTTTCTCCAGGTCGTAGGCGTATTTGATCTGTTCGGCGGCGGTCTGGCGGGGAGAACCCGCGCCTTCGCTCCAGCCCTGGCCGCGCGTCCATTCCCATTCCGCCGCCGCTTGGGCGTAACCGCAAGCCAACAGCCCCAGCAGCGCCACGACGACGCAAATCCGACCCGGCGCAGGTTTACTGAAAAACAGGTTCATGAGCTTTCTTCTCCGTCTTGCCCAAGCGTAGCATTATTCAAAAGGAAAGGCTTTCCTTTTTCGTCTTATAAAAATGTGTCGCCTATGTTGCAGGTGCGTGCCGCACGGGCGTATTTCGCAAGCGCCTACGTGCGCACAAAACATTCGCGCTCCGTCCAGTCGCGGCCACACCAAACCCATCGAGGCAGATGCGTGGGAGCGACCGGAGGCGATGCTGGTATCGCCGCGGTTTAGGCGATATTTAGCATCGTCGGAGGGCGCGACTACGCAGATGCCGGTCGGATAACTGGATGCTAAAACCTCCTGTTAGATAAATCCGCAAACGAAGGGAGCGCGAAAACTATTTACGCCTCGTACTCGCTTGCGCAATATGCCCGTGCGGCACGCACCGCAATATGCCTGTGCGGCACGCACCGCGATATGTCTGTGCGGCACGCACTATTTCAGCGTCCCGAGCATTTCCTCCGCAGTGGTTGCCGCCGGGACTCCGGGATAAAGGCGGATAATCTCGCGCAGGTAAAACTCCGCGCTTTTCCTGCCGGCGGCTGTCGCTCCGCGCAGGTAAAACCGGCTTTTATCCAGAAGGAATCCCGCCCGTGCCTGCGCTTCTGCCGCGCGCGCAAACGTAATCCTTTCCTTCAGCTCCTCGCCAAAATAATTTTTCTTCTCGCATTCGGCCAGCAGTTTCGCCGCCCGCTCCAGTTCCTGTTCCGGCTGGCGCTGTTCCCGCGCGAGGCGGAAAACAATCGAACTCAGCGTAGCGCGGGCAGAGTAGGCCTCGTCTTTCCCGGCGCAATCAGCCAGCACTCTTTCATAAACCTGCGTCGCTTTCCGGTCTTTTCCCAGCGCCAACAGACAGTCTCCCTGCCTGAGCAGGGCTTGCGGAAAACGCCGGTTCAAAGGATCATTATACGCAATCGCGGCGAAAATTCGAGAGGCTGCCTCGAAACCCGTGATTTTTTCCGCATTTTTTTCCGCCTGCGTAATTTCTCCCGCGCCCAGCTTCTGCAACTCGATTCCGGCCTGATACTCCAATTCGATCCGCGCAGCCACCTCCGAGGAAATGAATTTTTCCGGAAAACTTTTTTCCGCCGCCAGAAACGCTTCCCACTGATTTCCCAGCCTGGCCTCGCACCGCGCCATGCCCCAATAACTTTTGCGCAACGTCTCGCCAGTCGCGCCGAATTCCACAATCTGGCGATAGATTTTCAAAGCTTCCCGTATATTTTTCTCGGTCTCCTCCGGCGTATTGCCCGGAGTATCGGTTCCCTTCGCCAGCAGCAACAGCATTTCAAATTCGCCGGAATCGTGCAGCCGGGTCTGGTCTACGGCCTTTTCGGCCGGTTTTTCCTGTTCCGCCCCAAACAAGGCCAATGGTCTGATTGTCAGCACGCACACTGTCCACGCTATGACAAAGACTGTCTGTTTCATGCTTTTAACCAATCCCGTCATGTCGCCTATCTATGTCTGTTCGCGCCGCGATTCCTGCAAAAATTCGCTGTTTCAGGGCAGAACCTTCTGCGCCAGCAGCAAAGCCTCGACCGCCTGAGCCATATCTTCCAGTTTCAACCCCTTTTGCACTCCGCTGGGACGGAAAGCTCCTAAAGCCTTTTCTGGAAAAGGAGTTACAGCTAGATCCACCCGGTCGAAAATCTGTTTCTGCAACAGAAACCGCGCGCCCCACCGCGCCGCTTCGCGCAAATGATTGAGAGAAACGCTATCCCCATTTTTCTCCGCCACCCTGCACGCGCCACAGACTGCGCCGACGATTTCGGCGTTTAAGCATAGCGATGTAAAGCCATTGCCGTCAGGAGGATAAGCAAATCTGCCTAGATCGCTCACAGAAGGACGCCCGTCGATATCAGGCCGTTTTTCCTGCGTCGCGGCCAGCATCAGCCCGGTTTTGACCACCTGCGAATCGTCAGCCGGTGACAGACCCGGCTCGTGCAGCAGCGCGTATGCCTGCATAAAGTCAAGCACGGAAATATCTTGCGGGTTCCGGGCAAAGTATTTCAGATAAAACCGGCTGCTCAAAGCGCAACCGGCCAGGGTCAACTGATCGTTATTGGTTTTGCCCCATTGCGCCAATGCAAGTTGCGCCAGCAGGGGAAATCCTTTCTCCGCTTTTTCCGCCACATATTCCCCGCTCACGCGGCGCAGGGAATTCAGATAACCGGCCAGCGACTGCGCCTGTTTAGCCAGCGTCTGATCCTCGTCTGCTTTCAGGCTGACCAGCGCCCTCAGTGCTGCCGCGCTGGCGGAGGGGTCGGGCTGGTTTTCAGTCAACAGATAACCCAGCTTTTCGTCTTCCTTATAATATAGTTGCAGCAGATGGCGCAAGCCTTTCAGGCCTGCCTGTCGAAGCGCGTCGTTGCCGGTCTCCCGCCACAGCGCGCCCAGCGCGGCGAGGTTGCGCAGCTGCTTGACCGGATCGATTTTTTGCAAAGTAGTTTCCCCGCCCGGAATGATTTCCTCGGGAAAGGTGCCGTCGGGCGACTGGTTTTCCAGATACCATTTTTGCGCCAGCGACAGCGCACCCTGGATTGATCCGGCGGCGACGCTGCTGAGCGGATACGGCGCTTCGAATTTTTCGGCAGGCACCGGGTTTTCGTCGACAGCGAAAGACAGGAACGTGGCGGCGCGGAACAGGTGCAGTTTGAATTCCGGCTTGATAATGACTTCCCTGAGGAGCTGTGCGTCGCGTTCGCGCCCCGTGATTTTGGGCAGGCTTTCGGGAGCGACTCCTTCCGCCAGCGCCAGCAGCGTCTCTTGCCAACCCCAGTTTTCGAAATACAGTTTGATGGGCGAGAGGAAACAAACCTTTCCGAAATAATCGGCCTGGAGCCCGTCCAGCCCCAGTTCGGCTTTTTTTTCCAGCACCGACGGCAGCGGCGCGCCTGGGAACAAGTCTTCCTCGCAGAAAATTGTCAACACGACCACGCAGTTTTTCAAATCCTCCGTCTGATTCTGCGAAATCCGTTCAGCCGCCAGCCGGATATTCCCCGGCAGCGTCGCCTGCCGGGCGAGGCTTTGCGCCTTGAGCCGCCCTTCCGCCAGCAGCGCGAGATGAATGCCGTTCGCGGCGTTCAGGAGACGCGGGTCGGTCAACGCGGCGTTAGAAGGACTGCGCTTTTCCGCCGCCGCCCGCAGCGACTCGCGCGCGTAAGCCAGCAGGATTTTCGCATCGGAAAAAGTGACTTCGCTTTTGGGAATGATTTCACCCGCGCAAAGTTCCGCCGCCAATGTAGTACAAAGTATTATTGATATTATGATTGATCGCATTGCTTGCATGGAGGTTCTTTCTGAAAAACTTTAGTTGTTTGTTTTATCTTTGCCAAAATCAGTCTTGTTTCTTTTTTTTGCATAAATATACGTACACCCAGGTCACGATGAAAAAAGAAAGAACAAAAGATACCGGTATAAATGATTTATACAGCAGGTCTCTGCCGGGGTATTGAATGGCACACCGTATTTTTAGTGGAAAGCTCATTGCCACGTCTTGCTTCCAACCCCCTTCCGGCGTTGTCTCCACGGGCGACTCTATTTTTTTCATTTTCCCACGAATGACCACATAATCGGTTGAAGCGTAATCCAGTATAAGAAAAAATACTGCACTAATGAAACATCCTAAAACAATGGTCAGAGTCATTATTTTCGCGTCTGTTGGTATCCGCATACATACCTATTCGACTTAATAAATAACTCTTCCAAAATTTATAGGCAATTTAATGTGATTCTCGGCCTCGCCCAAAACCTAATTTTTAATAACGCGCCGGAGGCGCATTCCTTCTTCACCCGCCGGTTATTCAATATCTACGTTTTCGCCTTTTTCCAAGAAGATTTTTCCGGCGCTCAAATCAACATATAATACCTCTTTTTCGGGAGGTCTTTCACCTTTACCCATATGTGAATACTGGGTGAAATTCTCAATACATGACATCCCTAATATGCTATTGGAATTTTTGTCCTCGCCAACTTCCAAACATACGTCCGTGGAATTGAATATGCACCTATGGATACTTACATTTTCAGGGGCGTAAAAATCCCCTAATATATCGCATTTGAAAGTAACATTAGGATATTTTGATTTCAGGTCGTTAAAAAAACTGCGGCAATTGTCGCCCGATTTGTACTCGCAATGTTTTCCCTGCAAAAAGCTGCAATTCGACGATATACAACCCAAAAAAAGCACCAATACTGAAATTAGAATATATCGAACCAATATCCCTCCTGTCGTCCTCTACAACTAAGGTTTATTCCTCCTGGATTCCCGCCTGCGCGGGAATGACGTCTGTAAGTTTTCCCTGATACGTTTGGCCTGCATTCGCCAGCGCCAAACCGATCATCAGCCAGAGCAAAATTTCGTTGCCCTCCTGCAGCGACCAGGTCAGCAGCCCCTCCAGTGCCAGAAACGCCAGCAGCAGAAACGCGGGCGCGGCCGAGGCGACCGGGTTTGCTTTCCGCAAACACATGCGTCCCAGATACAGCGCGGTGGTGAACCATAATAAATGAAACGCCAGCAGGCCGATTACGCCGCGTTCGGCCAGCAGTTCCAGCCAGAGGTTATGCGCGTGGTGCGCGGTCTCCAACTGATCGGGAGCGAAACAATCGCGCAGGGTTTTCCCCTCGCCTGCGGGAAAATCCGAAGGCTCTGGTTTATACCTGCCCCACTCGCGCTGGAAACTTTCCGCGCCGTAGCCGACGCCCAGCAGAACGTTGTCTTTTATCAATCCCGCCGCGCCTTGCCAGATGTATTCGCGGTGCACCATGCTAAGGCTGTTTCTGGCGCGCGGATGGAGCAGCAGCAGCGCACCCATCGCCACCCCTCCCAGCAGCAGCGCGGGCAGCGCGAACCTGCGGTACTTGCCGATCAGGAAAATCGCGCCTGTCAGCATTAACAGAAACAGCCCCACCCGCACCCGTGTGCCGGTCAGAAGCAGATTCCACAATACCAGCGCCAGCGTGACGACCAGCGCAAACGTGCGCGCGCGCGAATTTTTCGCCAGAAGAAAATGCCACGTCAGCAGCGCCGCAGCGCCGACAACAATCGCCAGCAGGATAAACTGCCATTCCGATGCGGGGCCAGGCGCGACGCAGGTATCTTTCCCCGGCAGTTGCTTGCGCAGCAGCGCCACCGGCAGCAACAGCGCTACTCCGTAGCCCGCCCGCCTGACCCACGGCGTAATCTCCGCCTGCCGCAGTCTCTCTGACAGCAGCAGAGCCAGTGGCGCGGCAGAGAGAAAATACAACATCGCGGCGTAACGGTTTTCGTACCCGCGCGTGCCCTTCAGCGGCGTCAGTTCGGGAAAGTTGCACAGCCGGTGCTGCACCGGTGCCCATAAAGTTATGCCGAATATTACCATCGCGATCAACAGCATCAACCCGGCAGCGTGTTCCTTTTTGCGCAACAGCGTCAGGCATAACCCCGCGCCGACCGCCGCTCGCACAGTCGACCAGAGAGCGTGCAAACTTGTGGCAATCGCGGCGGAACTGTCGGGGCGCATTACAGCGGGCACGAACGTGCTGAAAATTGCCGAGGCAAAAAAAAGAGCGAGGCAAATTTTCAGCCCACACGTCGGCAGGATTTTCTGTTTCGCAAAAATACTTTCCCGCAACAGCACCATCGCGCCCAGCGCCCCGGCAAGATTGGTCAGCCCCACCGTGCGCGGCAGCGCTGGCAGGATTGCGAGTCCCCCCAGCGCCAGCCAGCCGAGCACCGTAAACACTTTTTCCGTTACGGATTTTTCGTCATCCGCCAACATCAGATCAGTCATTCGATCAGTCCCGCCTCGCGCCAGCGGTTGAGCCGGTCGCGCAGGGAGCGTTCGCTGATCCCCAGCGCCTGCGCGGTTTGCTGGCGGTGATCCTGGTTATAGGACAGCATCAGCATGACGTGCTCCCGCTCCACATCTTCCAGCGGTCGCGGCTCGAAGGTCGCCGCGCCTTTTTCCTGCGGACGCCCCGGCACTTTTTCCAGACCGGCAGAGATGTTGCCAGTTTCAATCCGTTCGCCGGTGCCTAGCACGATGGCACGTTCGATAATGTTTTCCAGCTCGCGCACGTTGCCCGGCCAGTCGTAATTTTCCAGCATCGCCAGCGCCTCGTCGCTGATACCTTTCACGCGGGAGCCTTCCTCGCGGTTGTATTTTTCGATAAAGTGTTTCACCAGCGCGCGGATGTCGCCCTTGCGCCTGCGCAGGGGAATCAGCTCGACGTTGACCACGTTCAGACGGTAATACAAGTCCTGCCGGAACGAACCTTCCTCGATCGCTTTTTCCATGTCGCGGTTGCTGCTGGCCAGAATCCTGACGTTGGCGGAAATAGTCTCGCTTGACCCTACCCGTTCGAATTCCTTTTCCTGCAGCACGCGCAGGAGTTTCCCCTGCAGCGCCAGATCCATTTCCGAAACCTCGTCGAGAAAAATCGTGCCGCCGTCCGCCATTTCAAAACGGCCAATCCGGCGCTTGTCCGCGCCGGTAAAGGCGCCGCGTTCGTGGCCGAAGAGCTCGCTTTCCAGCACTCCCGCCGACAGCGCGGCGCAGTTGACGCGCACCATCGGCTTGTCGCGGCGCGGACTTTGCGAATGGATGGCGCGCGCGACCAGCTCCTTGCCGGTGCCGCTTTCGCCGCGGATGAAAACCGTCGCGGTCGAGGGAGCGATCTGGCGGATTTTTTCAAACAGTCCCTTCATCTCCGCACAGTCGCCAATGAAATCGGACAAAGAAAACTTCTTGCCCAGTTCCTTGCGCAGGTATTCATTTTCCGCCACCAGCCGCCGGTATTCCAGAGCCTTGGTGACGACGACGTCGATTTCCTCGGCCTTGAACGGTTTCATGATATAGTCGAACGCGCCTTTTTTCATCGCCTCGACGGCGGTTTCGATCGTGGCGAACGCCGTCATCATCACCACCGGCAGTTTCGGGTCGAGCCGCTTAACCTGCGCGAGCAATTCCATCCCGTCCATCTCCGGCATCCGCAGGTCGGTGAGAAGAATCGACGCGGAACCGTCGGAGATTTCGTCCAGGGCGGCGGCGGCATTGTCGAAACTTACTACCGAGAATTCCGGCGAGTCGAGGGTTTCGACCAGCCCCTCGCGCATGTACTCGTCGTCGTCGACTACTACGATTTTTTCTTTTGGCATTATTTAGGAACCCCCTCACCCTAACCCTCTCACCCAACTGGGGGAGAGGGAATTTGTCTATCCCGGCAGATGAAAAATGAATACCGTGCCGCGCGGCAGGTTGTCCTCTACCGTCACGCTGCCGCCGTGATCCTGCAGAATCTTGTGTACGATAGCCAGCCCCAGGCCGGTGCCTTCCTGGCGCGTGGTGAAGAATGGATTGAACAGCTTGCCCTTGATGTCGTCAGGTATGCCGGGGCCGTCGTCAGCGAAGGAAATCGTCGCGCCGCCGGAATTGCCTTTTTCCCGCGCGCAGATTATTTCCAGCCTGCCGCCCGGCGCCATCGCCTGCACCGCGTTCAGGATTACGTTCAGGCACGCGCGCGCCAGCAGGTCGGGATCGACCGCCATTTTTTTACCAGCGGTTTTATCCTGCAAATCGACCGTGATGTTCTTGTCCGCAACCGCGCCTGCCGCCATTTCCAGAGCCGAGTGCGCCATGTGTTTCAGCGGAATGGAACGCGCCACCGGTTCGCGGCTGCGGGTAAAGGTCAGCATGTCGGAAACGATTTTTTCCAGGCTGCTGGAGGCTTTCATGATTTTCCCCGCCAGCTCCGCCTCCTTGGAATCGTCAGGCAGATTGCGGCGGATTTTTGCGGCATACAATTCTATCCCGCCCAGGGGATTGCGGATTTCGTGCGCCACGCCTGCCGCCATCTCGCCCAGCGCCGCCAGCCGGTCCTGCCGCGCGGCGCGGTTTTCCAGCTCCTTGATTTCCGTCAGATCGCGAAAAGTCTCTACCGCCCCCAGCAGCGCGCCGCTTTCGTTGCGGATGGGACTGGCGGAAACCGACAGCGTGCATTTCCCGCCATCGCCGGTGACGAATGAAACCTCGCGGTTGGTGACTTTCTTCTTTTCCGACAAGGCCTGCATCAGGATCACCCCGAGTTCGCGGCATTCGCGCGGCAGCACGTCCAGCACGAAACGCCCCTCGTTCATCGCGGTCACATCCGGCACCACCTCCAGCGCGGCGGCGTTAAACGCCACCACCCGCCGGTCGAGGTCGATAGCCAGCACGCCGTCGGTGATGCTTTCGAGAATGTTGGCGAGATAATTCTTGAGCGCGTTGACCGTGGCGAAGCTTTCCGAGAGTTCCCGGTTCTTGCGCGACAGTTCCCCTGTCAGTTCGGCAATGCGTTCCTGCAGGGCGTCGTGCGAGGATTTCAGTTTGGCCGTCGACGCGTCGAAAGCTTCGATGATCTGGCGCAGATCCATGATGTCGGGGATATTTCCGCTCATCCGTTGCTGTCCTTAAACCGGGCGTTGGGAGGTGGGCGCTTGCCACCGCCGTAGGCCTTGTGCATGGCTTTGCCCATCTGCATCTTCGCCACCTTGCCGCCGGTCTCGTCCTTGGCGGAAGCGAGAGCGGATTGTCCCTCGTCCTCCAGCTGGACGATCTCGCCCAGTATTCCGCGGAGTTTTTCCCCGATCGGCTCCAGCCGATTGCGGCATTCCACAGGCAGGCTGTCGCGCCGTTCTTCCCACCATTCCCGCAGCGGCTTCGCGCGGCGGGAAAGCTCGTCGATCATGGTAATGATATCCTGCTTCTCCGCCAGCAGCCGCAGCAGCAGGGCGGAATTTCCCTCGCCGATGACCTCTTTCTGCCGCCTGCTCAAGTCGCGCACCGACTCGTAAAGGCTAAGCTGCCGCTCCAGCAGGGTCGCCAGTTCCGCGGCGCGTCCTCGCTCGTTAACCGACACGTCTGCTCCCTTCTATTGCAAAAAACCTTCCTGCAGGTCAACCAACCGTTCGGTAGCCATCTTCTGCCAGAATTCCGGCCCGATGAACTGCAGTTTCATATCCGAGGTATCGCGCAGGTTTTGCGCGGCGTTGCGGGCGAGGCGATACTTGGTTTCTGCCTCGCGCGCGCGCCCCAGTTTTTTCAGGCACTCGGCCATCATGTAAATCAGGTAAGGCCCGTCGCGGGGGGAAAGGCGGTCGTGCGCCGCCTGGTACACTCGGTAAGCCTTGTGAATAGCGTCCTTGTAATGGGTTTCGTCGTCGGGAGCCGTCTGTATGATCTGGTCGGCCTCGTCCAGCCAGCTCTGCCCCAGCAGGAAATATGCGTTCCGGCGCAGGGAAGAAAGATATTTCTGGTGATACCCCGGCCCTTCGGACACGCCCAGGCGCGCGGTGCGCGGAATGCCGCCCTCGGATTTCTGCCCGGCCAGCGCGTCGACTATTGCCAGGTACAGCGTCTGCGGCACGCTTTCGTCAAACATGATGTCGGGATAATTGTTCGCGTCCAGCATGTCCTGCAGATGCAGGCGCGCCTCGACCGCGTGGGCGCGGTCGTTCTGCTTGTCAGCCAGAACAAGCTGGGTGCGGGCGATGAAATACTCGCTGACAAAACGCGCGCACAGAATCTCCCCGTAATCCTCAGGAGCGACGTTCATGTCCTCGCCGACGTAATCCTCCGGGCTTCTCTTCAGCAGGTACCGCTCCAGGCTTTCGCGCAGCATCGCCTCGGCGTTGCGGTAGTATTCCAACCACGTATCGGGTCGAGCCGGGTTCTGCGGCGAACGCGCGGCTTCCTCTTCCCGCCGCTTGTTCTCGGCAATCCGGAACCAGGTCGGCCCCAGCGCGAAAGTCGCCCAGCGCCACGGGCGCGAATCGGGACCCAGGCCAGGCAGGCGGCGGATGCCGTTAAAGGCCTGCAAAGCGGAATCGATCTGTACCGCGCCGTCACGCAGGATTTCCGGCAGCGGGTTTTCCGGATCGCCGACGGGATCGACCTTTTCCTCCTTGCTGGCAGCCAGCGATTCCATCTGCAGGAAAGTCTCTCCCAGGTAATAGATCGCTTTACGGCCGTCGGGGGTCTTGCGGAAAGAAGCGTCGCGGTAAACCTCTGTCGCCTTTTTCAGTTCGCCCAGCTTGCAGTATGCCCGCCCCAGCAGATTCTGCGCCTCGCCGCCGCGGTCGGAACCGCCGTAACGCTGCACGAAACTTTCCAGCGCCTCGACCACCCGGCCGTACTGCCGGGCGGAATAGAAGTTGGAACCGGCTTTCCACAACGCCTCTCCTTCCCGCGTCCCGCCCGGATCTTCCTCCGCCACACGCAGGTAAGTACGCGCGGCCTCGGCGGTTAGTTCCTCCGCGTGGGCTTCCTCGAAAAACGGCGCGCCCGCCACCACCCCCGCCAGCCGGGAATACAGTTCCGCCGTCTGCAGCAGAACCTCTCCGCGCGCGGGATGGTAATTGGCCAACATGAAACCGTTGACATCCGCCGCACTGACCAGACACCGGCGTAGCCGGGTTGCTGCCTCCCGCCTGCTTTTGACCGAGGTGGCATCGCGTCCGGCAGCTTCGGCCAGATCCGCCTGCTGGACGTATTTTCGCGACAGCTCGGCAAGGTCGGACAATATCTCATCTTCCGACACCAGCATTCCCTGTGGCAGTTCCGCCAGCGGCGGGAACGGCTCGAACACCTCGCCCTTGGGGGATTCGATCATGCTTTCCAGGTGCGAGTTTTCCAGCAAAAGCCGGTTAAGCCATTCGATCTCGCGCTGATCGAGGGAAATCCGGTCGAGAGCCAACAGGTAAAGCGTATCCTCGCCCAGCCTGACGTTGACAAAATCCTCGGGCAGGTAAAAGTCATTGCGGTACAGCAGCGTGTTCAGACTGGAAAGCACGGTCTCGACCTGTTCTTTCTGCGCCTTGCGGGTGCGGGAAATATGCTGCATGCTGCGCCTGGCTTCTCCCGGCAGCAGTTCCCAGACGCGCTTGTCGGGAGAACGCTCCTTTTTGCTTTCCGCCTCGATCACCCCGTCACAAAAATCCAGCCAGTTCACATCCTCGGTTTTGAGCAGACTGGAAGTCTTTTTCTCCATGCCGCCCAGAAACCAGATTCGCGCGCGGTGCAGATCGCCTTCCAAAATATAGGTTTTCGCGATTCCCTGCCGACAGGCGATTTCAACTTCCTGGCCGGGATAGTTCAGCTTGGTGTCCTGGTAGACCTCGCGCGCCTTGTCGATCCTGCCGTCGGCCAGCAGGCTGCGGGCGATATAGACCTGGCTGGCGGCGGTGAAATATCCCTCCGCCCCGCCCTTGGCACCTTCGAAAAACACCCGCGCCTTGCGCAGGAGCAGATCCCGCTGTGCGCGCAGGGTCAGGCGCGGCCTGGTGGCGAGAGTAGTCATAGCTCCTGCCAGCCCCTGCACCGAAGTAGTCACCGGCCCCGGTATTTCTACGCCGCTTTCGAAGAGAAACCGTCCCAACGCGAGCGGGATGGCACGCGTCCGCTCGGGCAGGGGCTTGCCGGAAAACGATCTGAGGATATCCTGTACCGACTCGCCTTCCCGACCGATGACGTCCCACCAGGTTTCGCGCCCCACCGTCATGCCCTCGGCCAGGGAGAGATAGGCGATACCACCGCGGAAATAGGCTTCCCGCAGGATTTTTTCCGGGGCGCTTGCCTCCACCACCTGCGTGTAGCGGTCTATGGCGGCGCGAAACAGGCGTCCGCTCAGATCCAGCGTCTTGTCCCGCTCGGTCTCGCGCCTGCCCGCCGCGTCGCGCATCGCCGCACGCCCCTGTTCCTCGTAAGCCCGGCCCAGTCGCATCAAGGCATAAAACAGTTTTTCGCTGCGCGGCGACTGCAACAGGAAGATCCGGTATTCGCGCTCGGCTTCGGGAAACTTGCCGGTTTTTTCGTAAGCGAGAGCCAGGTAATAATGCAGGTTGATTCTGTCCTCCGGCGTCATCTCGAAGTCGGCTGGCAGGATGGAACGTGACTCGCCGTGGTTCACCGCCTCGACCGTTTCCGCCAGCCCCACCTCGTCGCGCAGCCGCTCCAGCTCCGCCTGCTCGAATTCCTGCGCCAGCGCCTCCAGATTGGACAGAGCGGTCTCGTAACGCTCCAGGCCTATCTCGATAATGGCGCGGTTGTAGCGCAGGTAACGCAGCCGCCTGGTCTGACGGGTTTTGATTTCCTCCGTGCCGGGCAAAACATCCGGATTCAGGGAAAAATTCGCCTTGATATATTTTTCGCGCAGGTCGCCTTCCGGAAAAGTGGCCTCCCATTCCTCCGCCTTGCCGTAAGCCCAGACCGCGTCGCCCAGTTTTTTCCGGGCTTCGAACGGAAACCGGTCGGCGTAAAGCTGCATGCTCCTGCCCAGCAGCATGTAGGGGTTGATGAATTCAGGATGATAGCGCAAGGCATTGGCGTGATGGATGAACAAATCCTCGAACCGCTGTTCGGTCTGCTGGATTTTGAGCGTCATTTCATCGTGGCCGAGAATTTTGTCCTGGTCGAGCACATCGCGCAGGGTGGCCAGTCCCTTGCCGTACATAGTTGATGCGTCGTCTATTTTCAGGGTGGCTTTTTCCGGATAGACACAGTAAGCCACAATCGACAGCATTACTGAAAAACCGAGCAAGCCCAGAGGGTGGTAATACCAGATTTTTGCCAGCAGCCCCGAAGGAGGCTGCTGGCCTTCCTCTTCCGCCGCCAACGCCAGATCCAGGTCGGCAGCGTCGCTCAGTTCCGGCAATTCGGTTTCGGGAGACAAGGGCTGTCACTCCAGGACTTTAACGGTTACATCTGATGAAAATACACCAAGTTAGATTGTATATGTGCGGCAGGGGACGGGCAAGGGTCTTTTCCGGAAAAGGTTGAAACAACCAGGGCTATCGCATTAAAATGATGCAAAATCCGCCGAAAAAGGCTGAATAGCTGAATGGCATACTGGCTTACTGGCTGCAATTATCATTACACGTTGCATTTTGTAAAGCGAAGCATCTGTCAGTTGTCCCCAATCGTCGCTGTTGCGCGAAAGCTTCCGCGAGATCACAAAAAAAGCCATCATGCCAGTCAGCCATTTGGCAAATAAGCCGCAAGGGTACGCTTATTTTTAATGCTATAGCTCTGTTGAAACAACTCCTTTGATAATCAAAGACCATAAGAAATCACAAAAAATACAGAATATCTGCCATTTTTCGCTTTTGCGCCAGATAGTATGCTTCTAGGAGTTGTCGCGTTCAATCTTTTCAGAAAGGATTCCTTATGTTTTCCAGTATTACAAAAATTACAAATGCGCGCACCGGACGTTGTTCTTCTTGGGATACCACCGGCCGCAATAAGGATTCATGGGATTTTGAACCGGGGGAAACAAAAGTGCTAGCGGAAATTGACGGCCCGGGGCGCATAACCCATATCTGGATGACCCAGGGACACCATTACCGCGAATGCCTTCTCCGGTTCTACTGGGATGGAGCTAAACACCCCAGTGTAGACGTTCCGCTGGGAGATTTTTTTTGTCTGGGCAACGGCTACGTCAATTCCTTCCAATCTGCGCTTTTCACCTGCAGCACCCATCATAACAACCAGATTGAAAAAGGTGCGGCGCTCAACTGTTATGTCCCCATGCCATTCAAGAAACACGCCCGGATAGAACTGGTCAATCAAAGCAAGGAATCTCACCGGCACTATTTTTATATAGATTACGAAACTTGTCCCGACAAATTCGACCGGGACGAAGGATACTTCCACGCGGAATTTCGCAGGGAAAATCCGTTTGGCGGCTGGGAACCGGAAATAAGAGTAAACAGCCCGGAGGCAGACATTGTCAATGCGTGCAAGGAAGCCTGGGAGAACAATTATGTGATTCTTCAAACCAAGGGAAAAGGGCATTATATCGGCTGCAATGTTTCCGTAACAAATTTGCAGGGAACCTGGTGGGGCGAGGGTGATGACATGATCTGGGTCGACGGTTACAAGTGGCCACCGGAGTTGCATGGAACCGGCTCCGAGGATTACTTCAACCAGGCGTGGGGCATGCAGGGAAACGCTTTCCTGCACAATGGCTCTTCGATTTTTGAAGGCGATACATTCGGCGCCGGGCACATCAGCCTCTATGGCGGCGTGTTCGGGGGCTACCAGACCAGCTATGTGTTTCACCTCGAAAATCCAGTCAGATTCCAGAAAGAAATAAAAGTGACGATGGAGCACGGCCACGGCAACCACCTGGCCAATGAGATGAGCAGCGTTGCGTATTGGTATTCCGAAAAACCGGTAAAAGTGGCGTGTCCGCCCGCCGTCGCCAAGCGAATGCCAATCTATCGGGATAATAAGGGGAAATGGCTTATCGATAAAAAGAATCAAACCACTTCCAGAGTAATCAAGCTTAATCCCGAGATGAAACTGATGAAGAAGAAGTGGCAGGAAAAAATGAAACAGAAGTGACTCCCATCGTATGGGTTAAGGCTATAAAAAACGGGGGGCGCGTCAAGCTGACGCGCCCCCGGAGTGTGTTTTTGAAAAAAATTGCTATTTTTCCATCTTAACCCATTTCGCGCCAGCCTTTCCGCTCTTGACCACCGCTTCGATGAACTGCATTCCGCGCAGGCCGGAATAGACATCTGGGTAATCCAGCGCCAGCGGCGAAGGTTTCTTGCCCGCGATTTTGCAGCGCATGGTCTCGGTGGCGTTGGCGTAGATGTTGCCAAACGCTTCGATAAACGCTTCCGGATGGCCGCCGGGCAGACGGGTGCCGCGCACGGCGGCGGGGCTGATGGCGCCGATGTACGGATTGCCGCGCCGCCAGAGTTCGGCCGGTTTGTCGTTGTAGTTGACAACCAGGTCGTTGGGATATTCCTGCCGCCACTCCAGCATCGCCTTTTCGCCGTAGACGCGAATTTTGAGCGCGTTCTCCTCGCCGATGCTGACCTGGCTGCACAGCAGCGTACCCTTCACGCCTTTTTCCCAATGCACCAGCACGCTGGCGTCGTCGTCGAGCTTGCGCCCAGGGACGAAGCTGGTGAGGTCGGCGCAGATTTCAACCATTTGCAAGCCGGTTATGTATTCGGCCAGGTTTTCGGCATGGGTGCCGATATCGCCGATGGCTCCCGCCGCGCCGGCCTGCTTGGGATCGGTGCGCCAAGACGCCTGCTGGTTGCCGGTTTTTTCCAGCGCCTTCAGCAGCCAGCCCTGCGGATACTCGACATTGATCTTCAGCAGCTTACCCAGATGCCCTTTCTTCACGAGATCGCGCGCGAGCTTGACCATCGGATAGCCGGTGTAATTGTGCGTGAGCGCAAACACCTTGCCGGTCTTTTTCACCACTGCGCAAAGCTGTTTGGCTTCCTTGACGTCCATGGTCATGGGCTTTTCGCAGACCACGTGGAATCCGGCTTCAAGAAACGCCTTGGCGATGGGGAAATGGAAGTTGTTCGGCACACAGATAGAAACAAAATCGACGCGTTCGCCCGCAGGCAAGGCCGATTCCTTCTCGATCATTTCCCGGTAAGAACCGTAGGCGCGCTTGGGATCGATATATTGCAATGCGCCCATCTGTTTCGATTTATCCGGGTTGATGTCAAAAGCGCCGGCCACGAGTTCGATCTGCCCGTCCATGCGCGCGGCCTTGCGGTGCACTTCGCCGATGAAAGCGCCGGGGCCGCCGCCGATCATGCCCCATTGCAGTTTGCGAGTCATTACGTTGTCTTTCGACATTTTTGGTTCTCCCTGAAATTGAAATACCATTGAATTTTCATCCCGGAACCGCTCGCGGGTAACGCAAACGGCTCGACAGTTTCAATCATACTCATTACTACCCGACGGACAACAGAAGATATTTGTCATTGCGGGTATTTTTTTGCGGTTGGTGGCGTAAACCGGGTTAAGCCTTTTCAAAAATCATATTGAATTCTGCCTGAAGTTTTTCTCCTGGCTGCAGAATCACCACGCCGGAAGTCTGGTCGCCCTGCGCCAACAGGTTGAACCCGTTGTTGGCATTGCTCACCGGCTCCAATGCGAAATAAGGTTTGCCCTGTGGATTGTACATTACCATATGTCCAAGTTCCTTGGAACATTCAAAAACGATTTTGCCGCCGCTTTCCGGCCAGACGATATAACCTTCGCCGTCGTAGCCGCAGCAGCAACTGCAACAGTCGAAGTAGTTGTCCGGCGCCAGCGTTTTTTCCTGCCTGAAATCCATCTTCTCCGGCGGTTCCTGGGGAGGGCCGGACGGAATGCGGTTGTTGTTGGCGTCGGGATAGACGCCGCCGTAATTCATCCGGAAGCGCACGGTCTCGCCTTCCCTGGACAACGCGCGGCTGAAATACGGGTGCCAGCCAAAACCCGCAGGCATGGCGGTACTGTCGGTATTGGTCAGGCTCAGATACTGGCGCAGTACCGTGCCTTTCACTTCGTATTCGGCCACGGCGGAAAAACTCCACGGCCAGTTGCAGTCGTCAAAATCTTCCGTATCGAAGGTACAGCGCACCAGCGCCTCGGTGTTTTTTACGATCTTCCATTGCCGCCGCCGCGCGGTGCCGTGGATGGCGTGGTTTTCCGCGTCGCGCAATTGATATTCTGTTCCCGCGAAAACAAATTTGCCGTGTTCGATCCGGTTGGAATAGGGGATCATCAGAAAACTCGCTTCCTGCAGATCACAGGTATCCTGCGTTGCGTCGGGCGTGAGGTCGACCCACTTGCCGCCCAGTTTTGTTTTCCACGCCATCAGCGCCGCCCCGTATTCCGGCGCGATTACGGCCTGGGAATTTTCGTTTTGCAGAACTACCGGCATATTTTCTCCTGAGGTCTTATTTAAAAACAAGTTGTGCCTTAAAGCATTTATCTTTGCTTCATTTTATTCTGATGTCGGCGCGCTCCTTGAGCAACGCCACCCATTTTTCAAAAGTTTCCCGGCGGCGTTGCATCTCCAGATACTGTCGGATATTCGCGCTGATTTCGCCCGCCAGCGGCCTCGGCTCGGCGTCGCGACGGTTGATAATCTGGCAGAACACGATCGCGGTCGATAACTCGATCGGCCCCACGATCTCGCCGAGTTTCCTGTTTTCAAGCGCCTTGCGCACCGATCCGGCCAGAGCTTCCAACGGCACCTCGCGCGAATCGCCGAAGGTGAGGACGCCTGCCTGCTCGGCGTTGGGGTCTTCGCCGCAGCGCCAGATGATCTGGTTAAAGTCCGCGCCCGCCGCCAGCGCCTGCCTGCAATCGGTGGCAATCGTTTCGGCCGGACGCGGGTCTTTGCGCTCCTCGCGATTGCGGAAAATCACCAGCCCGCGTAACTCGACGGTAGCGGGTTGCAGATAGGCTTGTTTATTTTTTTCGTAATACTCCCGGATTTCCGCCGGGGAAATTACACTCGGCAGTTCGCCGTGGCGTTTCAGCATTTCGTCCATGATAAGATCGATGCGCGCCTGCCGCACCAGCCCCGCCATGCCCAGCCCCTCTGTTCTGGCGCGCATTTCCTCCGCCTTTTCCGCCACCGCTGTTTCATCAGGCTGATAACCTTCCTCCCGTGCCGCGTCCAGGACAAGCTGGCGTTCGACCAGGGATTGCAGGACTTTCGGACGTAGCGATTTTTCCTTTTCAATCAGCAGGTCGCGCCCCTCCGGCGTCAGCGCCACCCGCCCCAGTTGCATCCGCACTTCCTCCACCGCCGCGGTCAGTTCCAGTTCCAGATCGGCCTGCGGAATCGCGATGCCGTTAACCAGCGCGGCGGTGCGCAGGCCGGTAGAATCGAATTCGTCTGTCTGCGCAGGCGGGACGAAATTGTTGTATCTGGTCTCCGCAGTGCCGACGCAGGGCGCGGGGTCGTCTTTCGGCGGCGCGGAATTTTCGTTGCCGGTTTTCTGCCCGGCAGGCAGCACCACCGGAGAGTCAGGCAGAAAGCCCTGTCCGCCAGGTTGTACGCCCGCCGCCTCGGAAAGGATTTTCTGTTTGCAACCGCAGGAGCCGCACTGAATCAACGTTCCCGGCGCGAAATGGGACAAATCCATCCGCGCGCCGCAACGGGGGCAGACCTGGTAAACTTTCGTCAACAGGTATTCCGCCGGGAACCGGTTTTGAACCGTGCTGCAATGCGGGCAGCGAATGCGCGCGCCGTTAGGAATAGTCGTCACTACCAGCGCCTTGGCGCATTTGGGGCAGAACTGCACCCGCCGCAATTCGACAGTCGGCCCGTCGAGACTGAATTCCTCGGCCAAGGCGAACTTATCAGCCGCGCCGAACGCACCGCCCAAGCAGATGCACATTAATATGAACAGTCTCAGCCGCATTTCGTTCTTTTCAAATCAATCTGTTGTAAATACGAACAACATTTGCTTACGCCAATTCCCCGCCGCTTTCCGGAACCGCTGCCTCCGGATCGCCCCGGTCAGGAGGAGGAGGCAGTTTATTATCCGGTTTTTTTTCCGGCGCTACTGGCGCGGCTTTCTCCTGCTTGCCGCTTTCCGCCGGATCGCCTGCCTCCGGCGGCGGAGCGACAACTTCCGGCTGTCGGATATCTTCCCTCTCAGCAGGTATCTGCTCCTCCTTCACCGGTTCCGGAATTTTTTCCGCCGGGAACGATGGCGGAATTGCGACCGGCATCGCAGCCGGAACGACAGGCGCGCTTTCTTCAACCTCTTCAACCGGAGCCAGCGGCATCGACACCGGAATCGCATCTGCTTCCGGGCGGCTGGGCGAAACCTGGATAAACAACGGCTTGCCGTCATCTTCGGGTTCAGTTGGCAGTTCCGGCAGCGCAGGCAGATTGAATGATTCCACATCTACCGCGAGGCGCGACCTGTCCGGTTTCGGTTCTTCCGCCCGGGCGTAACCAGCGGGAATTATTTCGCTGGCGCTGCGCCGGTTCTGCTCCGGCAGGGGAATAGGGTCATTGGCATCGAATAGCCGCCCGTCGGGCAGGATGATGAAACTGCGCAAACCTTTTCCGCGCGCGGCTCCGCACAGCGCCAGTCCGTAAGGCGTGTATTTCAACATGAACACATGCGTGCGCGAACAAAGCAAGGCCGCGTCGTGCCGGAACGTCCGGGGCGCGGCTTCGCGCAGGTCGTTGATTTCGCGGTTTTGCGAGCGGAGATATTGAATTTCGGGCGCGTCGTTGGCGGCGCGCAGGAAATTGCGCAGTTCCGCCTCGGCCAGCGCGATTCTCTCCCTCTCCGCCGCGACGAGAAACCATTGCCCATATTCCCGCACCAGCGTCGCCGTCACCATGATGCCTTCGCCATCGTCTGAACCGGCAGCGATGAATTTGAGCCTGGCGACGTCACCCGCGAGGTTGAACCTGCCGTTATCAAGCGGCGAAAGTACTGCCTCGTAGGCGGCGGTCAGGGGACTGTACAGCGAACTGAATTGCCGGTAGGAAAATACTTTCCGTGATTCCGGTGAAAAACAATCGTAAGCCTCGCGCATCCGTCCGGCGCGAAGCTGGTTCACGAACTCGTCCCACGTGGCGGCGGCACCAAAATTGCGCGCCTGCCCGGAAACAGGATTATCCTGCCCCAGGCCAACGCCGCCGAGACAGGCGCAAATAAGCATGAAACACCACAGGGGTGTCGCCGGATTTTTCCTCATCATAGCCGAATGGTAAAAATCCGGTACAGGCAAGTCAAGCGTTAATCAACTTTTATCGTACAATCTCCTGCGCTGTCGCAGAAAAACAGCAAACAGGCTTAGTGACTTACAGGCTATCTGGCAGACTGGTTTGTCGGCCTGGGGCAGAAAGAAGGCACGCGAAGGCTTGCGTGCGCGGTGTGACATTATATAATAGCCGTCTTATCATGAAAGGAAGTAACCATGGCTTTTTACGGTATGTATATGAGTCCGCTGTACCTGATACTGGTGGGGCCGACCCTGTTGTTCGCGGCCTGGGCGCAGATCAAGGTGAAGTGGGCGTATTCGCATTATAGCCAGATTCTGAATTCCCGCCGCATGACTGGCGCGCAGGCCGCCGCCGACATGCTTCGCCGTGAAGGCGTCAGTGATGTGACTATCGAGGAAGTTGACGGCTGGTTGAGCGACCATTACGATCCCGCCGCGAAAGCGTTAAGGCTTTCTCCCGGCGTCTATTCCGGCCAAAGCGTGGCGGCGGTAGGCATTGCCTGCCACGAGGCGGGACATGCGTTGCAGCACGCGGGAGGCTATGCCGCGCTGGGTATCCGTTCGCTGCTGGTGCCGACGGCGAAACTGGGAAGCTGGCTGGCGTTTCCGCTGATCTTCGTCGGGTTCTGGATGCACGTAGCGCAACTTGCTATGGTCGGAATCATATTATTCGGCGCAGTCGTGGTTTTCCAGATTATCACCCTGCCGGTGGAATTCAACGCTTCCAGCCGGGCGAAAGACGCCTTGCAGCACAACGGTATCCTGACCCGACCAGAGGAAATCGAAGGCGTGAATTCGGTGCTGAACGCGGCGGCCATGACCTACGTCGCCGCCACTCTGTCGGCGGTGGCGCAGTTGGTTTACTTTGCCTTGATATTGAGCGGCAACCGGCGGCGGGATTGAAACTATTTCCGGAAAGGAAGGATATGAGCGTAAGACGGATCGGCGCGATTGTAATCATTTACCTTGTCGCCACCGGCGGCTGGGCGATTCTGGGCACCACCACCCTGTTTCGCTCGCAGCAGTTCACCGACCTGCTGGGCAATAACGTCAAGCAGCTTTGGGGAACGCCGCTGGCGCAACAGGCTCCTTCTTTCCTGGCCAAAGTAAAGGACGGCGACACCGGCGAGTTTGTCATGCCGACGAAGAACGACTTGACCGTGCGGATTGACCTCGATTACCGGCAGAAAGGCCTGATCTGGTATCCCACTTACGCCGTGCATTTCAAAGGCGTCTATACCATAACCAATACCGGCACTGTTGCGCGGGATTATGGCTTTCACTTCACGTTTCCCTCGAAAACCGCGACCTACGACGAATTCGAGTTTCGCCTGGGAGAGGAGAAACTCGAAGTGCCGGTGAATATCGCCGCCGGCATCGACAAGGTCGTCGCCCTGGCTCCCGGCGAAAGCCGTACCCTTTCCGTGGGTTATCGCACGCGCGGACTGAAAAGCTGGCGCTACCAGATTGACCCGCAGGTCGGGCGGGTACAAAACCTGTCGCTGGTGATGCACACCGATTTCGCCGACCTCGACTACCCCGACGGTTCGTATTCGCCGACTTCTCCGGCAAAAATCGAAACCGGAGGCGCGGTGGTCGAGTGGCAGGCTTCCGATCTCATCACCCAGCAGGACATCGGAATCATTGTGCCGGAAAAGCTCAATCCCGGCCCGCTCGCCGGGCGCATCACCTTTTTCGCCCCCGTCTGCCTGCTCTTTTTCTTTATTCTCGTGGCCACCATCAGCATCATCCGACGGGTGGACATCCACCCGATGCACTATCTTTTCGTTGCCGCCGGTTTCGCCGCATTCCACGTGCTGCTGGCGTATCTGGTGGATCACATCGATATTCACTTGGCCTTTATTCTCAGCGCCACCGTTTCCGTCACCCTGGTCACCAGCTACATGTCGGCGGCGCTGAAAGGCGGCTTCCCCCGGAAGGTTGCCATCGCCGGGCAATTCTTCTTTTTGGTGCTGTTCAGCTACAGCTTTTTCCTGAAAGGCATGACCGGGCTGGCCATCGCCCTCGGCAGCGTAGTCACCCTGGCGGTGCTGATGCGGGTTACCGCCGGTTTGGATTGGAACGAGGTTTTTTCACGATCGAAAAATTCAGAAAAGGAATCGGCATGACTGCTGTCACTGGA
>JAGUZQ010000016.1 GCA_020060765.1 Planctomycetota bacterium
ACGAGCTGGCGGTGCAGGGCAATCTGCTGCTGCTGTTGCAGGTTTTTTTCCGGGCGGCGGCTGGCGCGGAAAAGGAACCGCCGCCGCCGACCCGGGCCGGGACGGTTTTCCTGATCGCTAAAACCTGGATCGACCAGCGGCTGGACGAGGACATCGCCGTTGGCGACGCGGCGCGCTATTGCCACGTGTCGGAAAGCTATCTGCAGAAGATTTTCCGCGAGGTGATCGGTCGCGCTTTTTCCGCCTACGTCCGGGAGCAGCGGCTGGAACGCGCGGCTTACCTGCTGCGGACGACGGAGCTGTCGGTCAAGGAAATCGCCGTCGAATGCGGCATTCCCGACCAGAATTATTTCGCGCGCCAGTTCCGCCGCTCGCACGGGACGTCTCCCTCCGCGTTCCGTGCTCGTCATAATTCCTGATTTGTGCTAATCTTTTCCGCCTGGGTGCTGTACTCCGGGTTTGCCTGTGGCGAACCGTGCGGTATGCTGCAAGTGACCGATCTTTCGCCAAGAAAGGAACAGCGTGAAAACAGGACTCGTATCGGTTTCCTTCCGCCAATTGTCGCCGGGGGAAATTGTCGAACTGGCAAGCAAAGCCGGGCTGAACGCGATCGAATGGGGCGGCGACGTGCACGTGCCGCACGGCGATCTGAATGCCGCCCGCGAGGTGCGCGCCCTGACTGAAAGCGCGGGTCTGACTGTCAGTTCGTACGGCTCATATTACCGCGCAGGCGAGACCGGCGTCGCGTTTGAACAGGTTCTCGCTTCCGCCGTTGCACTGGGTGCGCCGCTGATCCGGATCTGGGCGGGAAGTAAGAGCCCGCGCGACGCCGACGAGGATTACCGCCAGGCGGTCGCGCGCGATATCGCCGCCGCGTCAGATCAGGCGGAGAAGGTCGGCGTGAAAATCGGCCTGGAATTTCACCGCAACACGCTGACTGAGACCGGCGAGGAGGCGAAGAAACTCCTGGCTGCCATCAGACGGGAAAATGTTTTAACCTACTGGCAGCCGCCGCTCGGTTCAAATGAGCGGGACAATCTCGACTTCCTGCGGGAAATGTCGGGCGCGATACCAGTCTTGCACGTTTATCACTGGCTATATGAAAATGAAAAACTGGAACGCCTGCCGCTGGCCGAGGGCGCGGCTGCCTGGGAAAAATATCTGATGTGTTTCAATAATTTTCCTCGGGAAACTTATGCGTTGCTGGAGTTTGTCCGCGACGATTCGCCGGAGCAGTTCCTGGCCGACGCGGCGGTTTTGCAAAAGCTGGCGAAAGGCGTCAAATGAGCGAGCACGAAAAATTCAATTTCAAAAACGCGGAGGAACTGCGCGAAAAAGCGGCCTCACTCGACCTTGATCTTCCGTGGAGTGAAGAGTTGTCGGTGCTGGCGCAACCGGTGCGCATCGGCGCGAAGGAAAGCCCCAACCGTTTCGCGGTGCAGCCGATGGAAGGCTTCGACGCCGACAGTTCCGGCACTCCGGGCGAACTTTCCTTCCGGCGATACCGGCGTTACGCCGAGGGCGGGGCAGGCCTGATCTGGTGCGAGGCGACTGCGATTCTGCCTGAAGCGCGCAGCAACCCGGCGCAGTTCTGGCTGCACGAAAGAAATGTCGACGTCTTCGCGAAACTCGCAGGCGATACCAGACAGGCCGCGCGCCGCGTCTGCGGACATGAGGTGGTGCTGATACTGCAACTCACCCATTCCGGTCGCTACAGCAAGCCGGAGGGAAAACCGACGCCGCTGATCGCGCACCGCAATCCGCTGCTCGACCCGCGCCATAATCTGCCTGAGGACTATCCGCTGCTGACCGACGAATATCTCGACCGCCTGCCCGAAGCGTTTGCGAATTCCGCCAAACTCGCCGCGCGCGCCGGTTTCGATGGCGTCGACGTGAAGGCGTGCCACCGCTATTTATTAAGCGAGCTGCTGGCGTCTTTCGAGCGTAAGGGAAAATACGGCGGCGCTTCCGAAAACCGCACCCGCCTGTTGCGCGAATCCCTGCTTAGGATAAAACAGGAAGCGCCCTCGGTCTTCGTCACCACGCGGATGAACGTGTATGACGCGCTGCCCTATCCGTATGGCTGGGGCGTGGACAAGAACGACGGCAATCAGATGGATTTAACCGAACCGGTGAAACTCGCGCGGGAAATCAAAAAACTTGGCGCGCCGGTCATTAATATGTCGGTCGGCAATCCCTATTATAATCCGCATTACAACCGCCCCTATGACACTCCGGCCAGTGATGCGATTCCTCCCGGCGAACACCCGCTGGTCGGGGTCGCGCGGATGATCGACGCCGCGCGGGAATTACAGCGCGCGCTTGCGATTCCGGTAATCGGTTCCGGTTACGGTTGGCTGCGGCAGTTCCTGCCGCAGGTGGCGGCGGGAGTCATCAGCTCCGGCGGCGCGGCTCTGATCGGTCAAGGGCGGGGCGCGTTCGCCTATCCCGATTCGCCGCGTGATATCCTGGAAAAAGGCGCGATGGAGGCGAAAAAAGTCTGCCTCGCCTGCTCGGCCTGCACCCGCCTGATGCGCGAAGGCAAAAGCACCGGCTGCGTAATCCGCGACTCGAAACTTTACGGCGTGAAATCCAATTAGGACAAAACATGACTGCTCCAAAAACAGCCTTAATCACCGGCGGCACGCGCGGCATCGGCCTGGGAATCGCCCAAGCCCTGGCGCGCGATGGCTTCGCGCTGGCCGTGAACGGAATGCGTGCGGAAGACGAAGTACGGGAAGTGTTGCACGAGTTACGCGGCATGACCGATGTGATTTATTGCCGCGCCGATATCTCCGACTCCTGCGATCGGGAGAAAATGCTGGCGGAGGTTTTGCAGAAATTCGGTGCGTTGCAACTGCTGGTGAACAATGCGGGCATCGCTCCCCGCGAGCGGCTCGATCTGCTGGACGCGACCGAGGAAAGTTTTCAGCGGGTAATGAAAACAAATCTGCAAGGCCCGTATTTTCTCACCCAGGCGGCGGCGAAAATCATGATCAAGCAAGGCGCGGGCTGCATTGTGAACATCTCCTCGATCTCGGCTGAAACCGCCAGCGTGAACCGCGGTGAATACTGTCTCAGCAAGGCAGGCGTCGGCATGGCGACGAAACTGTGGGCGGCGCGGCTGGGTGAATTCAACATCCCCGTCTACGAAATCCGCCCCGGCCTTATCCAGACCGACATGACGGCGGGAGTGAAGGAAAAATACGACAAGCTGCTGGCCGGGGGTTTGTGCTGCCAGCAACGCTGGGGGCTGCCGGAAGACGTGGGCAAGGCGGTGGCGATGCTGGCGCGGGGTGATTTGCCCTATTCCACCGGGCAGGTGTTATACGTCGACGGCGGCATGTCGCTGCCGAGGCTTTAGTCCCTTAACGTTTCGGAGCAGCAAATAAAAACAAGATAATCATGCGGCTTGCGCCATAAACTTTGCGTAGACGCACCAGACAGGTGTTGGGCGAGACGCTGGAAGACGAAACCACGAGGCGGGGAAGGCGTCTACCCGTGCCTGCTTGTAATCGTAAAGAATTTCCGTGCGTGCGGATTCCGACCTCCGCGCAATTTGCGGAGTCGGCACTTGGCACATATACAGGCTCGGCGCAGGTTGACGTGGTAGAAAATATGCGCCCGTGCTGCCGAGACTAACCTGTCATCGCGAAAAACCGTTAATCCCCCCTATATCCAAGGGGGAAACCGGTAACGGGGTAAGCGTAGCGAATCCTGGATTCGGTTGCGCATGATTGACGAAGATATTCACTGTTGGATATAGGGGGGATGAGGGGCGTTCCAGCGGTTCAAGGTC
This sequence comes from Planctomycetota bacterium, assembly GCA_020060765.1. Taxonomy (GTDB): domain Bacteria; phylum Planctomycetota; class SZUA-567; order SZUA-567; family SZUA-567; genus JAGUZQ01. The sequence continues at coordinate 3,800 of JAGUZQ010000016.1, forward strand.
GGACAGGCAGCGCGGAGATGACAGGGTTCCGGACGTTTCCCCGCCGCCTGCCCTGGGACGTTCCAAAGGCTAGCGCCTTTTCCACTATGTGCCGCGTGCAGAGCACGCGCTTCGGCTATTCGTCGAAGTCCGCACGCAAGGCCGCGCCTTTGGCGCATAATTGAATATTGGGTTGTGGGCGAAGCCCACATTGGGAAACAAAATGCGCGAACGAATTCTCGACTCAGAAAACGGCGGTGTACCGCTGACGGAAATCAACACGCTGGTCATCGGCTCCGGCGCGGCGGGATTGAACGCGGCGGTGCAGTTGCACCGGCAGGGCGTCGAGGACGTGCTGATTCTTACCGAGGGCTTAAACAAAGGCACCTCCATCAACACCGGTTCCGACAAACAGACCTATTACAAACTTTCTCTCTGCGGCGACGAAAGCGATTCGCCGAAGTCGATGGCGCGCGATTTTTTCAACGGCGGCGGGATGCACGGCGACCTCGCCCTGGTCGAAGCCAGCGGATCGGTGCGCGCGTTTTCACATCTGGTGCAACTCGGCGTCCCTTTTCCGCAGGACGCATTCGGGCAGTTCATCGGCTATAAAACCGACCACGACCCGCGCCGCCGTGCGACTTCGGTCGGCCCCTACACCAGCCGGGAAATGTGCCTGGCGCTGATCCGGGAAGTAAAGCGGATGCAAATTCCGGTGCGCGAAAACCTCACCGTCGTCGAGCTTGCCGTGGCAGGCGAAGACGGCGGCAGGCGCGCGGCAGGCGCGATAGCCGTTGATAGCGAGGGAAAGTTTCACGCCTTCCTGGCGGACAATATCATCTTCGCCACCGGCGGCCCTGGCGGGCTGTACGAGGCCAGCGTCTATCCGTCGGTTCACACCGGCGGCATCGGTCTGGCTTTGCTGGCGGGAGCAAAGGCGCGCAATTTGCCCGACAGTCAGTACGGCCTCGCGTCCACGAAATTCCGCTGGAACGTCTCCGGCACCTACATGCAGGCTCTGCCGCGCTTCATTAGCACAAATCGGGAAGGCGAGGACAGGCGCGAATTCCTGCGCGAATATTGCGAATCTCCGGGCGAAATGAATTCGCTGGTTTTTCTGAAAGGCTACCAGTGGCCGTTCGATCCGCGCAAGATAAACGGCTCCTCCCTGATCGACCTGCTGGTTTATCTTGAAACGGTCGAAAAAAGTCGGCGCGTCTGGCTGGATTACCGCACCGACCCCAACGATTTATCTTTCGCCCAATTGTCGGACGAGGCGCGCGAGTATCTGGAAAAATCCGGCGCGACGCAGGCGACCCCGCTGGCGCGACTGCAACACATGAACCCCGGCGCGGTCGAGCTGTACCGGGAGCACGGCATTGATCTATCCAGTGAAATAATGGAAATCGCCGTCTGCGGGCAACACAACAACGGCGGCCTGGCCGGGAACCGCTGGTACGAATCGGAAAATATTTCGCATCTGTTTCCCGTCGGCGAAGTCAACGGTTCGCACGGCGTTTACCGTCCCGGCGGCGCGGCGCTGAACGCGGGGCAAGTCGGCGGTTTCCGCGCGGCGGAATATATCGCGCATCGTCACGCGAAACCATCAGCCGGGATTTCCCTTCTCGAAAACGCGTTGCGCGAGTCCTTATGCAACGTTTTCTCCTGGCGGGAAAAATGTCGCCTCTCGCCCCACGACTGGCGGCAGGAGTGCAAGGAGTTCCGCCAGCGCATGAGCCGGGCAGGCGCTCAGATCCGGTCTGAAAAACTTCTGCGGCAGGCCGTGGCGGAGGCGCGCGAACAATGGCGACGCCTGGGGACGGAAGGTTGCCGGGCGGAAAACGCGGCAGAGTGGGCGGAAGTTTTTACCACGCGGCAATTGTGTTACGCCCACCTGGTCTATCTTGAGGCGCTATTGTTTTTCGTCGCCAGCGGAGTCGGCAGCCGGGGTTCGGCGCTGACACTGCACGAAACCGGCGAACCGCTGCATCGCTTGTTAGGGCAAAACTGGAAAGCGAAAAAGGAAGACGAATCCTTCCGCGAAAAGGTGCTGGAAACCGTTTTTGCCGATGGCGATTTCAGGCATGAATGGATTCAGCGGCGCCCCCTGCCGGAAACGGAAAGCTGGTTTGAAACCGACTGGGCGGTTTACCGGGAAGGGCGGGTTTACGACTGAGTTTTTTCCGCGTCCGGCTTCTTCTTCCGCCGGATTTTCACAAACTCGCCCAGTTCCGGAATCGGAATCACCGCGCACGCCGCCAGGTAGATCAGAATCCCCACCACCGTCGGCGCCAGCGCCCTCTCCAGCCGTATCGCCAGTTCCGGCTCATAGGGAATGCTCTGGCGTGCCCAGTAAACTATAAGACCCATCGCCACCGCACCAATGAAAATCCTGAGAAAAGACAGGTGCAGTTTGCCCACCATTTTCTCCCAACTCTCCACCCCGATCTTCGGCGCCAGCCGCGCCTTCAAGCCCCGCCACAACAGCAGTACGTTCAGCAGCGCCGTAATGCTGGTCGCCAGCGCCACCCCCGCCTCGCCCAGCGCCTCGCCGCTGGGGAACATCTCCGCCGCCAGGCTCCAACGGCCGTATATCTCCACGTCCCAGCGTCGGTACAGGTCGGGCGCGTGAATCAAAATCAGGTTCAGCGCGAGGTTGACAAACACCATCCACACCGCGATCCGCACCGGCGCGGCATAATCCTTGCGCGCGTAATACACCCGCGTCAGCACATGCTGCGCGCTGAAAAACACCAGCCCCGCGGAATAACACCCCAACACCAGCGCCGTGCGATACACCGCCACGTTGTCGAATGCCAGATCGGGGCGCTGGAAAATCATCCGCACCAGCGGGTCGGCCAGCACCGCCAGCCCGATGCCGGCCGGCAGCACGATAAACGCCACCATCCGTAACGCGCTCGTCACCCGCTCCAGCAACGCCTTGTCATCGCCGCGCGCGGCGTGGCTGGCGAGAAAGGGGAACACCGTCGAGGCGATGGCAATGCCGAACACCCCGAGCGGGAACTGCATCAGGCGGTTGCCCAGATACAGATAAGTATTCGCCCCGTGCGCGCCCTGCAACGACAGCGCGTACGCGATCAGGTTGTCCACCAGCACGTTAACCTGCACCACTCCCAAACCCAGCGCGGTCGGCCCCAGGGCTTTCAACACCTGCCGCACGCCCTCGTCCTGCAACGAAAACCGCGGCAGCAGCGCCACCCGCTTGGCCGCCAGCACCGGCCACTGGAAAACCAGTTGCAGAATCCCCGCCAGCAGCACCGCGTAGGCGACGTAATAAATCGTCTTCTCGTCGCCCACGCCGCCGTAATAAACGTAGACATAATAAAACCCGGACAGGAAACACAGGTTAAGAATCACCGGCATCAGCGCCGGAACGGAAAAACTGCGCACGCTCTGCAACATCCCCGACATCAGCGCCGAACAGCAGATGAAACATAAAAACGGCAGCATTACCCCCGTCAGCCGCAGGGTCAGCGACACCTGCGCGTTTTCGCTAAACACCTGGTCAAGCCCGAAACAGAGAAACACCCCCGCCCCCGCCATCGCCATCGTCCACGCCGCCAGCAGCGTCAACGTAGCACTCGCCAGCCGCGAAGCCGGTTTTTCTCCTTCCTGTTCGCGCTTGTGCACGAACACGGGAATAAACGCCGCCGACAACGCGCCTTCGCCAAACAGCCGCCGGAACAGGTTGGGAATGGTGAATGCCAGCAGAAACGCGTCCGTCACCCAGGCGACGGAGCCGAACATGAAAATCAGACACCAGTCGCGCACCAGTCCCAGCACCCGGCTGGCGACGGTCAACATGCTCACCCCCAGCGCGCCGCGCGCGACATCGCGGGTTTCCTCGGCCGACTTTGTGTCCTGTTCATTCTCGCTCAAAACGCGCTCCAATCGTTTGCATATTTTTTTGTGATAAAGTATAAACTATACGCAGATAGCGCGTTCAATGCAATCAAGGAGACCGGTAAATGCCGACCTATCATTACGAATGTTCCAACCCCGACTGCCCCACCGGCGGCCAGTTCACGCTGCACCAGTCCATGAAGGACGACGCGCTGACAAAATGCCCCGAGTGCGGCTCGCCGGTGGAACGGATCATCGGCCCGGCTTACGTCAGTTCCCCCAAAAGCGACAGCGACCTGCGCGACAAGGGTTTCGCCAAGCTGGTTCGGCGCGACAAGGGAGTGTACGAAAATGTCACCGCCCTCGACCACGAAAGCCGCTACTGGGACGCCAACAAACCCGGCACCATGCCCGACCTGTCCAAACGCATCAGCGACTAGGTGCGTGCCGCACGGGCATACTTTGGTGGCTGCGCCACGGGCATACTTTGCAGGCACTTGAGTAAGAGGAAAATTACCGCGCTTCCGTTGGTCGCGAACGAAGGGAGCGCGAAAGTTTTGTGCATGCGAAACCGCTTGCGTAAAAAGTCAGCGGCGACCCGCCGCCGCGCTTCCGTTGGTCGCGAACGAAGGGAGCGCGAAAGTTTTGTGCATGTTAAACCGCTTGCGTAAAAAGTCAGCGGCGACACGCCGCCGCGC